>NZ_JAPCZO010000001.1:0-761366 GCF_025941625.1 Rhizobium acaciae | reverse complement strand
CGATCTGCATCAGGATCGGAAAGGTCTGCTGGAACCAGATCGCCACATTGCTGACCCATCCGAACAGGAAGGCGAGGCCGGTCAGCACGAGGAAGAGACCCATCACCTTTTCCACCGTGCCGAGATGGCGGCGGAAGCGCGACAGGAAGCGCATGAAGGCGCCGGAAAAGCCGGCGGCGATCCAGAAGGGGATGGCAAGGCCAAGCGAATAGATGGCGAGCAGCCCGGCGCCGGAGCCGACCGTCTCGCGCGAGGCGGCAACGCCGAGGATGGCGCCGAGCACCGGGCCGATGCAGGGCGTCCAGCCGAAAGCGAAGGCAAGGCCCATGATATAGGCGCCCGTCAGCGTTGCCGGTTTGCCGCTGCTCTGGAAGCGCGCCTCACGCGCCAGCACCCCGATTCGAAAGAGCCCAAGGAAGTTCAATCCCATGACGATGATGATCAGCCCGCCGATCTTCGACAAAAGGTCGAGATGCTGGCGAAGCGCCATGCCGATGCTGGAAGCACCGGCGCCGAGCGCCACGAAGACGGTGGCAAAGCCGAGCGTGAAGAGCAGTGCCGAGAAAAACACGCCGCGCCTGACGTCCGGCGCCACCGCCACCGCACCGCCGCCGCGGAACTGCTCCACTGAAATGCCGGCCATATAGCAGAGATAGGGCGGAACGAGGGGAAGCACGCAGGGCGACAGGAAGGAAAGCGCCCCGGCAATCAGTGCGCTCCACAGGGAAATATCGGCAATCGACACGCATTCTCTCCGGCTGCAATCTGCGTGATGTTCCTAGCTTTGCAGCCAAGCGATTGCCAATCACCTTTTTGCGCGCGCAAGAAATCTGTCTCTGCACGCAAGACATTTGTCTTGGCGCCCGCAAGAAATGTGCCGAACGTTTGCAAAAGGCAAAATTTTCGGTTGACCGGCATGGGTCGCCTGCCTATGTTCCGCCCACTTCCAGCCGGGGTGGTCACACCCGCGGAGAGGGAGAGCGTAGCTCAGCTGGTAGAGCAACTGACTTTTAATCAGTAGGTCTCGGGTTCGAACCCCGACGCTCTCACCATAATTTGCAAGCAATATCAATATTGTAGTGTGTAAAGGGCGGCAGCGATTGGGGCCCTTTTACGCACTTTACGGCGCAGGACGCGGTTTTACGGCACACGATTGGCACATGACACATGAGCATGTAAAACAACAGCCGGCTGGTGTGGCCGACGGCTAGATACCGTATGGAACGCGCCCGCAGTGCAGGAGCGCTTCATGCTCAAGGCTGTCCAGCGGCCTCGACCAGAAATTCACGCATCTTTGCTGCCACGTCCTGCTCGCTGACGTTTTGACCAGCCGCTTGAAGATCCGATATAGCTTTCGAGAGAACTCCAGCGTCTCCACCACCTTTAAAGCGGGCATCAGTGATTTCAGCGCCGTAGCCCGCAACATCATCCCGACCAATGAGGCCTGCAATCCATTGCGCCAAAAGCCTGTCCATGCGAGATTTGAGCTTGATGGACCTCTCGGCGTCTTGGAAGTATTGATCCTCCATCGCCTTTTTGCGGTCGCCTAAGTCGGCCATCGTTTTCTCTCCCTGATTTGTGTCATCTCCGCCTACGGGTATTTTAGCACATTAAACTGCACACCATCTGACTTAACGTGATTTTTGGCGTTCACGACGAAGTCATCATCTCTTTGGACATCGTGTGTCACGGATTCTATCCGCACCCGCCGCAAGCCCGAGCCTCACGAAGCATTGCTTCTCGTAATCATGAACGAGTTGGCAAGCGCCGGTATAAATTTCACGGAAAGAAGCGATCTTAGATCAACAGTCGCATTAACGCGGCCTCGTCCTTCACCCCATGCTGGTACGAATGGATAACCCGCTGAGCCAGATCTTCGCGCTCGGTGTCTGTTGTGATTTGTCGCACCGAGCTGATGTGGTCAAAGACTCTCTGGCAGAGCGCAACTTCTTCGTCGCTCAACACGGTTTGTGCGTCGGCTATCTGGGATCGGATCATGATCGCCCTCACTTCCTTCGGATCGATAGGAGGATGGAACCTCTCCCTTTTAAGCACGTGAAGGGAGACACAAGGTCGTGAGGTCTATCCCTATGTTCCGGATAGGTCTTTGTTCCTATCTGACAACTAGTGTTCGTTTGGGCCGCTCCACACATATGCAGAAGCCGGCTTCCTCCGGGCATTCCAGATCACTTCGTACCCTATTTTCTCCAGCGAGAGTAATGCGCCAAGCCTTTCTTCATCCGGCAGGCTCCGTAGAGAAACGTTAAGTGCGTCCAGACCACCTAAATTGTAGAGGTTCACGAATACATCGAGTGCCATTGTTGTTCTCCCCGCAAGACAGTATAACACAAGAGGAGAGGAATGTTTGCTTTATGCATATATAAATATTTTATAAATCTATTCGTTATTCACGAATTATTTATGGTTTTCTTCATTGGGGTGTGGATATTTGACATGGGCGGCGCCTTTCGGCTTTACCGCTGGAATTGAGCTTCGCGGAAATCCGCTGAGACTCAGGAACCAAATTCCGCTGCGGTCCGTTTTCTCCTCATCAACAACAGGAGAAATCCACCATGGATTGGAATCGCATCGAAGGAAACTGGAAGCAGGCGAAGGGCAAGATCAAGGAGCAGTGAGGCAAACTCACCGACGATGATCTCGACCAGGTCGCCGGCAAGCGCGAGCAGCTGGAAGGCAAGATCCAGGAGCGGTATGGTATCGAAAAGGATCGTGTTAAACGCGACATCGATGACTGGACCGGGCGCCAGACTTGGTAGTGCCTGAACAAAAACCCGGTGAAAGCCGGGTTTTTGCTGTCTGTGCCTGCGGCCAACAGTTCTCGATCCGCTTACTGCTACAAGATTTCAAGTGCTTTATTGTTGAAATCGAAGTCAATCTCGTTTCCTTATTTAGAGTATTCATATATATGGTCACGGGCAGTCTCGATCGCGGTAATTTGGAACGCAAGTTCCACACATCCAGATACGGCATCGGTGGGATGCCGAACCGCCAGAACAGTGCCCAAGCATTTCTCGACGGCCTTGCAGTTCCAATTTGATCTGACGCTCAAATTTTCCAGGTCATCACGTGGGTCGCGCAGATCACCGCCACGGCCACAGAGCAATTCAGCCTGCGCACGAAAAGGGGATATCAATGAGAAGTTTCTTGACATTGATCGCGGCGACGTCACTAGCGATGTCGGCGATGGCGGCCTATGGACAAAATCCCGTTCCCAAAGCCAGTGATGTGCTTGTCAAATATGGGGAGGTTGAGAACTGGACCGTCTACACAAATCAAACCCGCGGAGATTGCTTGATCGTGCGCGACTATGGTGCAGGTTCTGTGCAAATGGGTGTTACCGCAGATCAGCAGGTGGGATATCTTGGCGTATTCTCGAAGGCTGATATCGGCCTTCAGAATGGGACCAAGTCGGAAGTCTTCGTCTCCATCGGAGGTCATCTCTACAGTGGTGTTGCCACCAGCACCCGCGGTGAACTCAAGGGCGGATATTCTGGCGGCTACATCTTGACGGACAGCCCGGAGTTCAAGCGCGACCTGGCGAAGAAATATGAAATGATCGTGTTTCCGGAAACCAAGGGGACCTTTGTCGTCGATTTGAACGGAACTTACAAAGCAATGGCAATGGGCCGCAAATGCCTCAAGCATTGACCGGCGGCTCTGATATTGCCTTCAATCGACGTTCGTCGTTCCTCGTGTGGCATTTGCTCATAATGCCGGAATTGCATCGTGTATCGCCTCTGAGTGCTTTTGGAGCGGCTAACTGCCCTCGGATGTCATGAATATCCACCAAAAGCCAATAGAAGGGCGCCGATTGCGATAACCGCCAGGGCTGGCCAGTTTTTAGATATACCGAGAAATCTGAGGCCTTGGCGCCGTGGTTCCAGCGTGGTGCCGCCTTGCGGCATTTGATGCGGGTCACTCGGTCTTCGACCAAGCGCCGACGTAAAGAGAAAAAGAAGTCCGCCGATGATGAGAGCGGCTCCGATCAGGATTGCCCACATGATGGCCTCCGCTAGCGACAAGGATGTGGGGTAAACCAGATCCGGAGCTGATCGTTCCGTGAATGGCTACGCACTTGAACAACCTCCAGGTCGGAACCAAAAGCGCTCGCGTTGAATTTTAACGCTGAGTAATCCTGGAGATCCTGATGGACAAGACACCGAAGACGGCAATCCGCGGAATGATGTTGTACGTGCTCGCTCTTCTCGTCCTGGGGGTGCTGGCGGGCGCCGCCTACACGATCTATGGCCATCCCGCTGATCCGTCCGAGCGACCAGCGGCCGAGACGATTCCGCAAAAAGCTCCAGCTCCGCAGTGAGATACGTCCTTCCAAGTTTTTGATGATCGCCCTTCGAGAGGAGCGATGACGAGGGAAGGCGCCTGCCACACTCCAGCGCCCACCCGGTCAGGTCGTATTGAGAAGCTTGGGCTCCACAGCAAGAGACCCGCACGTCGCAGCGAATAGGGCTTTGGAGAGCAAGCCCGAGATCCTGTCGCAAGTCCTTCCAACCAGTATGGAACTCTAATTATAGGGAGAACAACCTGCGACAGAGAAAATCGGCATCTGCGCAGGAGCGATGAGATTGGAGAGAAGCAGTAGGGCCAGCTCTATCTGGAACCTGAGATATTGCATTGGAACAATTGAAATAGGGGAGTTTGCGGATGATGGAACATGCGGTCGTGATATCCGGGGCAGGGCCGACGGGCCTGATGCTGGCAGGCGAGTTGGCCTTGGCGGGCGTCGATGTCGCCATCGTCGAGCGCCGACCTGACCAGGGGCTTGCCGGTACGCGTGCCGGCGGACTGAGCGCACGCACGCTCGAGATTCTCGATCAGCGCGGCATCGTCGACCGGTTCCTCGCGGAAGGGCAGATAGCCCAGGTCACGGGGTTTGCGGTCACACGTCTGGATATCAGCGATTTTCCGACCCGGCACAATTACGGGCTGGCGCTGCGGCAGAAGCATATCGAGCGCATTCTGGCCGGCTGGGTCGGCGAGCTGGCGGTGCCGATCTATCGCAGCCTTGAGGTAACGGGTTTCGCGCAGGATGACAGCGGCGTCACCATCGCACTCTCCGATGGCGCCTCGCTCAGGGCGCGCTATCTCGCCGGCTGCGATGGCGGCCGCAGTCTGGTTCGCAAGGCTGCCGGCATTGAGTTTCCAGGATGGGATCCGACGACCGGCAACATTCTCGCCGAAGTGGAGATCGAAGAGGAGCCGCCATTGGGCATCCATCGCACGGCCCTTGGCATCTATGCCTTCGGCAGGGAGGAGTATGAAATTCACGACGGCAAGATCGTCTTTGCCAAGGAAGGTCCGATCGGCGTGATGGTGCCGGAGAAGAATGCCGGCGCCACGACCGAACCGACGCTCAGCGATCTCAGGGAAGCGCTCATCGCCGCATTCGGAACGGATTACGGCATCCATCGCGTCAACTGGATTTCCCGGTTCACCGACATGTCCAGGCAGGCGACGGCCTACCGCAAGGGCCGGGTATTCCTCGCCGGCGATGCCGCCCATGTGCATTCCCCGGTCGGCGGGCAAGGCCTGAATACCGGTGTGCAAGATGCCGTCAATCTCGGTTGGAAGTTGGCCCAGGTGGTGAAAGGCACGTCGCCTGAAGCCTTGCTCGACACCTATCACGTCGAGCGGCATCCGGTTGCTGCCCGCGTGTTGCGCATGACAATGGCGCAGGTCGCATTGCAGCGGACCGATGATCGCACCGAAGCCCTGCGTGACGTGGTAACGGAGCTGCTTGGCATGGAGGAGCCGCGCAAACGGATCGCAGCCGAAATGTCCGGATTGGCAATCCACTACGAGTTCGGCGAGGGGCATCCGCTGCTCGGCCGCCGCATGCCCGACCTCGACCTGGTTACCTCAGATGGTCCTGTGCGTGTTTTTACGCTGCTCAAAGATGCGCGGCCGGTGCTCTTGAACCTTGGTGCGCCCGGCAACGTCGGCATCCCGCGGTGGTCGGATCGCATCAGGTTGGTCGACGGCAGATATGACGATGCATGGGAGCTGCCTGCGCTGGGTGTGGTCTCCGCGCCAACGGCCGTGTTGATCCGGCCCGATGGATATGTGGCGTGGGTCGGTAACGGGACGCAGGATGGTCTGCAAGAGGCTGTGAATAGCTGGTTCGGCCCACTCGGCTAAAAGCCGAAAAAGTTCTTACCTAAGCGGCGAGCGATATCGGATCGCAATCCGATGTCGTCGCGGCATCCGGCGTCGGTTTGCCGCGGCGTTCCCATGTTCGGCGGCTGATGCCGAAAGCCTCCCAGGGGCGCGCTTGGCTGAAAGAATTGGCGAGATAATCGGCTCTGGAAAGAGCGCCGGCGGCACGGCGCTGCTCCTCTTTTCGGTTTCGGTCCCGCTGCCGCCGCTTTTCCTTTTGAAGTCTTGCTCGCTTCCGTTTCGGCACATCGAATGCACCGATGGTGCGGATATCGAGGGCGCTCCGTTCTAAGTAGCTGAGGTGCAGAGCATGGCCGAGCGCGTCGGCGGACAAGTCAGAAAAGCGCACTTTTGTCCGCTCGAAGATCACGTCCTCTATGTCGGCTTTCCCAGCCCATGGAAGCCATCGCGCCGCCCAGCCGAGGACCACCTCGACAAACTCTTCCTTGAACTCGACAAGGGCGAGGCCGGCGATCACCTCGACGTAAATCAAGGCATCATCGGCCTCCGGCACGATGTCTCCATGGCGATGCCGGATCAATTTCTCGATCTCGCGCATCCTGCCGCGGAAATGGTTCCAACGGCTGGCCCGCATGCGGCGCTGGACGGCCTTGTAACCGAGCAGGCAGTCGCCGATCTTGATGGCCGTCACATCCCGGGCCAAGCCCTCCAGCCGATCGGCTTTTGCAGTCCGCTTTTCCGATCGAGCCGCTTCATCTGCGCCAATAAGCCGAGCCATCGAATTCCCTTACCATCTGCCTTGCAAGGCCAAAACGGCTGATTGTAAAGGAAGGGCCGGGGGGTGATCATCCACTTTTTGCGATCGGCGAACATCGTCGCGCGGGAAAGCTTCAATCCTTGGGCAACGCCCCGTAATAGGTCGCGAGCGCCTGAATATCGTCGTCGCTCAGGCCTGCGGCAGCCCTGGTCATCACACCCGCATAGGCGCCGCCGCCACGACTTCCGCTGCGGAAAAGACCGAGCTGGTTTTCGAGATAGGGTACCGGTTGGCCGGCAAGGCGTGGATAGGCCTCGTTGACACCGGCAGCATCGTGGCAGGCGGCGCAGGCTGCGATGCCACGCGTCCGGTCACCGCGTTCCGCAAGGACCTTAACGCGAGAGAGTATTTCCGAAGGCCGGTCCGTTTCAGTGGCTACGCTCTGGCTGGCGAAATAGCTGGCCAGGTTTTTCCGGTCTTCGCTCGATGTCTGCGAGAGCGCAACCTTCATGACGCCGCTTGGACGTTTGCCGGCGGCGTAAGCCTCAAGACTGTCGCGGAGGTAAGTCTCCGACTGACCTGTGAGACGCGGGATGAGACTGGATTCATCGAGGCCTGCCGACGAATGGCAGCCTTCGCAGCTTTTCACGATCGTCGCGAAGTCCCGGGATCCCGTAGCGGAAAAGCCGGCGAGCCGCTGATAGGCGGCTTGGTCGAGGCTTGGATATTCCCGCAGGAAGGCGACCATGGCCCAGACCTCGTCGTCCCGCTCCAGCGACGGCCAGGCGGGCATGCCGGTATAGCGCACGCCATGTTTGACGATCTCGAAGAGCTGGGCATCGTTCCATGTCCCGGTGACATGCTGCAGGTTGGGCGGAGCAGGAAGCATGTTTTCGACGGTGGCGGGTCGCGGCATCGCCGGCGAACCATGACAGCCCGCACATCCGGTCTCGTAGTGACCTGCGGCAAGTGGCAGAATGGCGGCCGTAAACCGCGGTGCATGCCCGCCGAGCGCTGCCGTGCGCACGGATGACCGCATCACCCAATGCAGGAACCAGTCCGTGACGCGCCAATGCCCGGTGCTTGCACGGATGTCGATAACGCCGGCCCAGGCGACGAACAGGCCCGCCGCGGCAAGCGCTGCGGCGCCGGCAGTTATCCGTCTCAACCTTATCCGCATTGGCTGCCCCTTGAAGACGTGGGCTTGAGGACGTTGGCAAGCAGGAAGATGGCGCCGAGCATGTAGGCGGCTGCACCGACTAGGAGCATGACGACACCTCCGAGTTGCTGATCGATGTCACGGCTAAGGGCGAAGCCGAGACAGGTGACATCTCCGATCCCATAAAGCGGGCGGGGCGCAAGTGTCAGCAGGACGCCGAGCAGCGTCATGTGGATCGAGGTGAAGAGCAGGCCGATGATGCCCGCCAGCCGCTGGGCGCCTTCATCATGGCGCCGGAAACACGCGGTCCACAACAGAATGCCGGCAAGAAGGAAGCTTGCCTGTTCGATAAGCATCGCATCAAGCCGCGTTTCCGCCAGGCGACGGAGCGCCGGCATATGCCAGAGCCAGACGACGATGAGCTCGGCGACCGAGGCGAGTACCGGCCCGAACCAGGGGAGATGGACGGCGGGATCGAGCCGCCTGCCGCTGACGGCCATCGCCAGCAGCGGAGCTGCAATGGCGACGGTCGTCATGTGAACGATCATATGCGCCGTCAGCGATCCGCCGTTCCAGCTCGTCGCAAGAAGCGCCAGCGCAAGACAAAGGGCAAAGATGCCGGCGACAAGAGCAAGGTTCTTCATCTTGCGCAGGCCTCGATGAAAAGCAGCGGGACCGATACGAAGATGACCGCGACGAAACTCAGGCCCGACAGCAGCAGCGTTGCAAAGCCCTGGAACAACAACCGGTCTTGCCTCGTCGGTTCGTCATGGGGCGGATCGCCGCTGCCGAAGCCCCATTGCCGCCAGGCGAGCCAGGCGGCACCGAGAATGGCAAGCAGCGCGAACACCGTCACAATGAACAGGGTAAAGCGGAGCGTGCCGAAAGAGAAAGCGATCTCCGATGCTTTCGCGCAATAGACGGCCGCTGCGACATAGCAGACAAGAAAATGCAGAGCCCAGACGGCCGGCCCGGTAAACAGGGTCCAGAGCGTTTCCGCCTCTTTCGGAATCAGGCGCATCTCGTCACCTCAACTCTGGAAACAAGCCCAGCACTCCGAAGGAGGTAAGGGCAGTGATGACCAGGAAGTGCCAGTAAAGCACGACATTGCGCAGGTCGGCGTCATATTCCGCCGTCAGACGACCCGCAAAACTACTCGCCAGACAATAGAACTGCATGATCACGGCAACGAGCCCATGAATGACCGTCCAGAGGACGATGACCCAGACGATCGCCGGATAGACATGCGCCGTCGGCTGCATGTCGTAGAGATAGGGACCCGCCAGACCGGCGGCGCAGGCGCCAAGTGTGAGGATCGTGGCGGTGAGGAGACAAAGGCGGGCCGATACCATCCGGCTCTTCGAATTGACATATCGCGCAAACAGCATGGCAAGCCAGGCAAGCGCAAAGAGCGCAGCCGCCATCAGCGGCCAGAGCTTGCCCGGCCCCGGCAATCCTGCCGTAAAATCGAGATGGATGGTCCAATAGAAAAAATAGCCGAACATCAAGCTGGCATAGGCCGTACCGTCTCCGGCCATGGTGATGAATACCGCCCACCAGCCGACCGAAGCCGGGCCGGAGACGTAAAGGGGAACCTGCTTGCCCAGCCCGATATCCCTGAGGTTTTGCCTTGGTATCTCGCCGGTTCCGGTCCAGAGCCAGACCAGGATGGCGGCAAGCGTTACGGTGGCGCAGAGCGCCGTCAAGATCCACCAATGGAAGGTCAGTGCGATGAATGCGCCGCCAAGTGCCAAAGCGGAGATGATGGTCAGAAGCGACGTGCCGCCAACCCGCAGGCATTGCAGTGGTTCGGCGTCCAGAACCGACGTCACGAGCGTTTCGCGCCGACCATCGGCCGCGTCCGGCAGATAGAACCGACCTGCCTTGATGCCATCGATCAGCTCGGGCTGGTCCCAGAGTGGATACCGGCTTTTGATGATCGGAATGGACCGCACGCCCCAATTTTCTTCCGGCTCGCTGATCCACTCCAGCGTTCCGGCATTCCAGGGGTTCATTTCGCCTTTCGGTTCGCGACGTCTGGGACGCAGGATATCGACGACGATTGCAGCGACACCCGCGGCAAAGATGAAAGCGCCGATGGTGGAGACAAGGTTCAGGAGGTTCCAGCCGACATCGGAAGGGTAGGTGAAGACCCGCCGCGGCATGCCGCGCAGGCCAGTCAGATGCATGGGGAAGAAGGCGGTATTGAAACCGACGAACATGAGCCAGAAGGCGATCTTGCCCCATCGATCCGAGAGTTTTCGCGCGTTGATCAGCGGATAATAATAATAGATTCCGGCAACCACCGGAAACAGCATGCCGCCGATCATCACGTAGTGGAGATGGGCGACGACGAAATAGGTGTCATGTGCCTGCCAGTCGAAGGGGGCGAGCGCCACCATAACGCCAGTCAGCCCGCCAATGATGAAGATCGCCAGTCCCCCGGCGCCAAAGAGCATGGGAAGGGAAAAGATCACCCGGCCGGCCAGCATGGTGGCGATGAAGACAAAGATCTGCACCCCGGTCGGGATTGCGACGGCCTCGGATGCCGCCGAAAAGAAGGCCAGTGAAATCTGCGGCAGGCCCGTGGTGAACATGTGGTGGACCCAGAGCCCGAAGCTCAGGAACCCCGTGCCGACCGCGGCCAGCACGATCCAGGAATAGCCGATGATCGGACGCTGCGCGAAGGTCGGAACGATCATCGCCATCAGCGCGATGGCCGGCAGGAAGATGATGTAGACCTCGGGGTGTCCGAAAATCCAGAACAGATGCTGCCAGAGCAGCGGATCGCCGCCGCGTGCTGCATCGAAAAAAGGCCAGTCGAACATCCGCTCCATCTCGAACAGGATGTCGCCGGCAATCAGCGGCGGGAAAGCGAAGAGGATCATGCCCGCCACGATCAGCAGATACCAGGCAAAGAGCGGCATCATGTTGATCCGCATGCCTGGCGCCCGGCATTTCATGATGCCGACGATGAGCTCGACGGCTGCGGCGATGGATGCGACCTCGATGAAGGAAAGGCCGAGCAACCAGATATCCGCGCCGATGCCGGAATATTGCTTGTCGGTGGCAAGCGGCGGATACATGAACCAGCCCGAATTGGGCGCCGCCCCAAAAAATATCGACCCGCAGACAAACACGCCGCCGAGCGCAAAACTCCAGAAGCCGAATGCGGAAAGCCGCGGAAATGGCAGTTCCCGCGCGCCGAGCATGGAGGGCAAGAGGAAGATCGCGACCGCCTCGAAGATCGGAACGGCAAACAGGAACATCATGACTGTGCCGTGCAGCGTGAAGGCCTGGTTGAAGAAATCGGCAGAGAGAAAGTCGTTGTCGGGGACCGCCAACTGCAGACGCACGAGCAGCGCAAGCATGCCGGCAAACAGCATGAAGATGAAGGCGGCCGATCCATACCACAGGCCGATCTGAGTGTTGTTGACGGAGGTCCAGTAGCGCCAGCCTTTTGGATTGGCCCATACGCGCCGAAGTTCCGCTTCCTGGGCGGCGGATGTTTCGGCTGGGACCGAAGCAGGGGGTTCCGTCATTTAAGCCCCCCGAGATAGCGGGCAATTTCCTCGATATCATCGTCAGGAAGCATGTCGAAAGCGGGCATCTTCGCGCCCGGTTTCACCGATGAGGGTGAGCGAATAAAGCGGGCGATGTTTTCCGGCGTGTTGGCAAGCGCGCCCGCACCGATCGAGAGGCGGGCGCCGATCAAGGAGAGATCCGGGGCGGTCTGGCCGGCGATCTGCAGTCCACGCAGTGAATGGCAGCCCACACAGCCATGGCGCTGCAGGAGGCGTCCGCCTTCAGCCGCCACGCTGGCGTGGCCATCGGCCAGCCTGCTGCGCCAGGCGTTGTATTCGTCCTCCTCCATGACGACGACCGAGAAAGCCATATAGGCATGCGAGGCACCGCAAAATTCGGCGCAAGGGGCACGATAGCTGCCGGTGCGCGTTGGCGTCAGCGTGAGGAAATTGGTCCGGCCGGGAATCATGTCCATCTTGCCGCCAAGCGCCGGAATCCAGAAAGAATGAATAACGTCGGTTGCTTTGAGAGCAAAGGTCGCGGTTCGGCCGACGGGCAGGCGAATTTCGTTGGCGGTCTCGAAAGCGGGCTGGTCGCCGAGGGCCGGATAGCGAATACGCCACCAGAACTGCTCCCCCGTCACCTCGATCGCCCCATCCCTTTCTGCAAGCGGGTTCCAAGGCCGTATCGTCGGCATCAGCCAGACTGCGCAGCCCAGCAAAAGCAGAAGGACGACACTCGGAAATCCAACGCCACCCCAGGCAATGAGCGCGCCGGCCCTCTCCGCCGGCCATGCTTCCCGTCGACGGCGCGCAGCGTGAAGGAGCAGGGAGGTTACGCCGAGCCAAATCGAAATGCCGCCAATAACCATGACGATGAACAGCTGATAGACCGCCTCGGATTCCTCGCCGGCGGGACTAAGCGCGGACTGCTGACCGCTGCAACCCGCAAGAACGAGTGCACTGAACGGAACAAGACATCGCAGGATTGTCGGTCTCCCTTTCCTCCAATGCTCAAGATCTCCGATATGGGACGCGTATGTCCGGTGGCAAGTGGCTGATGCTTGCTGGGCGGCAACTGGGCGGTATCGCCGATGCCGTGAATACGTCACAACCGACGACCGAAAATTCCTTCGGTGAAACAGCCAACTCGGCTTTCTCGAAACCTGTCAGAGGCGTTGGCGGATCAATCGCGCTTCGCGAAGTGTTTTCAACCAGGCGCGTGCTCCGGCTTCCCTCGTCCATACGATCGCCGGGAGAAGAAGACGCGGTTGAGCCGCCGCATGCCATCAGCACGTCTGCAATCAGCGGAAGCCGAAGAAACTCAAAATCGCGAGCACGATAACGACAGCGCCGACAAGCCAGATCAAATTGTTCATGGGAAACCGTTCTCCTGTTGAGTGTCGGGCCATTGTGACCCGATCACTTAACGGTGAGGCAGGGCTTGGAGTTCCCAACCGGTCCAATTGCTGCAGCGTGCCGCCTTCGGCGCAAAACCAATTTCCGGCTCTATGCCTTTCAATAACTGCACGAGCGAGCATTGCTGGGTCTGAACCCATCCGCGCATGCCGGGTTTACCGATGTATTCCGCTGATATTGAAAGTCCTGGTGATCCTGCCTTACAGGCGACGTGCAGGAAGACGTGAACGCGGACACACCGATCAGCACTCCCGCTACCAATGGAAAAAATCGGTTCATCTGATCGTCTCCTCACAAGCTTGTCATGGTCGCAATCTACCATGCCAACGCGAGCCTATAGGAAAACTTCTGGCCCGCTAGATCACGCTTGCCTGAGCCGAAACATTCGCACGATTGATCAATCAATCTATAATCGTGATGCGTCGCGCCTCAGTCGATGATTAAAGTCGCGTAAGTCTAACCTGGTCGGGCTATTCTGTCGTTATGGAAGTAGTTTCGTGACGTTAATAGTCAGGATGACGCGATTTCGACTTGAATAGATTGCTGTTTTTGCGTAAAATTATACCATAAAAAGTAATATAAATGGGAGGATACTATGTCGTCAACTCGGTTTGATCCGATTCTGCTTCATCGTCAACATATCATCGATGAGGTCACGTGCCTCGATGAAATCTTCGATGTTCTGGACGGGTGGCCGGAGGACAAACGGGGTTTGGCATATGACACGCTGTTGAAGGCGTGCAGAGATGCGGCCAACGGGCGTTTCCCGCTGAGCGCTGCGCGCGAGAATTTCCGGCGGTTCCTGAAGATGGCTGGCGTCCTTGCGAAGGTCGAGGGTGGCCCCAAATTCGACGGACCGATGAACCACCAAATTGGTAATGCTTAGTCAGATATAGGCCTATCGGGACCGTCTGCATGGCAGGTGAGGGCGCGCCGTGACATCAGTTGCGGCGCGTTCTGGTTTAGATATCTAAAAATCGGAGGATCGCCCATTTCTTGGCCACGAAGCGCCGCGGCAAGCCTTGCCAAGAGGCAGCCGGCTATTCGGGTGTCGGATCCAGCAGATCTTAGTTTACCGCGGCATTGGTCCAGTCGCATCGGAAGACCAGCATGGGCTTCGAGAACCCCTTGAACCGTCGGCGCGTTGCGTGAGCGAAAAGCTCGGCGGCGCCGTATTCCCGAAAAATATTCTCCGAGACGAGGATCTGGTCGCTGGAGGCTGCCGCGCAGAGTCGCGCGGCAAGTTGCACGGTCGAACCGAAGAGGTCGTTGCTGTCTTCGACCGGTTCGCCGCAATCCACGCCGATGCGGATATGGATAGGCTCGGTGTTTCCGCCGTTGTAACGCTCGAATTCCCGCTGGATCGCCATGGCGCATGCGACGGCTGCCGTCGTCGCGGCGAAGGCCGCCATGATGCCGTCGCCGGTGTGTTTCACTTCGCGGCCTGAATTCTGGCTGAGGCATCTGCGTACGATAGCGTCATGGGCCCTGACCATTTCGGTCGCAATGCGGTCGCCGAGGCGCGATGTCATCGCCGTCGATCCGACGATGTCGGTAAAGAGGATTGCCCGGTGGCCGGGATCGACGTCGGTGGACGATTGGCCAGGCGCCGGCTCAGGATCGTGAATTCGGCCAAGAAAAGCCTCGACCGCCGAGAGGGCGACCTCGACGATCTCGCCGGCGACGAAGCCGTGGGCCTCGCGATGCACACATTGCGCGGTTTCCGCATCCGGCGCATCCACAAGGCAAAAGGCGGTGCCGCGCCGCTGATCGAACCAGTAGGTCAGGAACTTGACGCCATACTTGTCCTGAATGTCGAGATCCATGCGATGCGCCCGGGCAACGTCGGCGGCTGTGGTTCCTTCAAGAAAGTGCCGGTCCATGAAAATAGGCATCGCGCGCTCCTCCCAGATCCGCCGCGTGCAGGAGATGGCATTGTACGACCAGGACGAAACTCCGTCCACCTCTGGCACAATCCATGAATGATTAGAGAGGTTCTTGCTTCCAGAAAAGCATATGAGTTGCTGTAATTCTTATAGAGTATAAAAGGAAAGACTGAGTTTTAATCAGCGCGCGTGGGATGGAAGCCCGATATTTACCATAATCAGTCGCTTAATGACTGGTCGGGGGAGCTGTCGGGGTCTTCAGGCGTTCCATGTTCTCAAGCGCGGCGGCAACCGCACCCGGGAGGGATGGAGAAACACGTTTGTGTGACGGCCATGAGTGACCAGAGCGTGATGCCGAAAGTGTGAGCGGTTTTCGGGCGACGTCATGCTCTAACTCTATAATGTAGAAGAGGTTTCAGATTTTAGGCCGACCCGGTCTAAAATCATCCTGTTCTAGGATCCAAAGCCACGCTTCGGCCGGTAGGCGGCTTGCCAACGGCACGCAAATTGCATCGTATTCCATAGCTCCACCGAAATTGGGAAAAGCTGTAGCAAAGTGAAACAGACGGCACATTTTCGACCGGTTGGCTTGGCCTCAATGGGGCTTGGTCATTATGCCGTTATTAACTCTGTATGGGACGCCGCGCGCACGCTCCTGCGCGACTGGCCGGTAGACGACGGCGAAGAGTATTTCGAGGCCGTCAAATCGTGCCTGGATGCGATTATCGGCGATCTCCCACCGGAACATGTGCGGGCGGCCTTCATCAGGGCGGCGCAGGAGGCCGGCATTGCCGTCATAGAAGCGGCGGACTGAATACTCTCCGCGCTTCCCCACCTATCCCCAACGCCATGTCGTCCCGACGCTTGACTTTTCCTGCCGAAGTTCTAACTTAGAACAAAACAGGAACATTGGAGATGATCATGACGCATACGGAACAGGTGATCGCCAACGCCCTCGCGCTTGTCGAAGCGTCCCGCGCAGCCCGCGAGCGGGATCGGCAGCGGCGTGCCGCCTGGCAGAGAAAGGTCGAACTCAGCCGGCCGCTGCCGCCCTTGCCGCGCCCGGTTCAATTGCCATTGGCGCTGAACTGATGCAGCCGGCAAAAGCCTTGGAACCCCATCGGGCACGCCCCGAACAAACTGGACCTGGTCAAACCTGGCCGGATCAAACCTGGCCCGATCAAGCCTGGGAAATCGAAGCCGTGCTTGCCTGGCATGACGACAATGCCAAGGCGGCGATACGCTCGCTGCTCGATGACTGCAAACATCTCCGCCAGCAATTGGCGCTGGCGGAAAGCGTGATGAGCCGCGGGATGGCCCGCGGATGGGCGCCGCGATACGAGCGGGATGCTCTCTGAAAGATTCGATGCCGCTTGGTCTTATGGTGCGGCATCCTCCAACGCTCCTCATCCTGAGGCTCTCTTGGGCCTTGTTCGGCGGCTAGAAAACGAAAGCGCGCTACTCGGCGTGGCGATTGGCTACGGCACACCTGTTTTCAGACGCGCCGATGACGCCGTGGCGCTTTGAGTTGCCACTTACGCAGCGAGGCCGACATTTGCGAGATAGGCTTCCAGCGCCCAGGCGTGAGCAGACGCAATGATAGCGCCGACATAGCCGTCCGGACGCACGAGCACCCAGTCGCCCAATGCCAGACCGTAGGCATCATGGAAATGCCCGCCTTCGTCGATGACATCTCCGCGCTCGCCGATCCTGTGGATATGCAGGCCTGGGCGCGGCAGCACGGCGGCTTGCTCGACCTCGTAGCCGAGCAGCGTCCAGTGCGGCCCCCTGAACAATTCGAACAGACGCGTCGGCTGGCCAGCGACACCTTTGAGCGGCGCATCGGGCGCACGATCGCCCGCAAGTAGGCCGGCGTTCCGCTCGGGCTTTTCCAGCGCGAAGGAGGAGGAGGGATAGCCGATATCGAGTTGATGCACATCGCGGCCGCGCCGCATATCGCCTCGCTTCATGGCGTCGAGAAGATTGGTCGCCAGCCCGAGCACGGCGGCGGCGACCGGGCGGCGCTCTTCCTCATAGCTGTCGAGCAGCGCGTCAGGGGCGCCGGCAGTGACCGCAGCCAGTTTCCATCCGAGATTATAGGCGTCCTGAACGCTGGTATTCAGACCCTGTCCGCCGGTCGGCGGATGCGTATGGGCGGCATCGCCGACCAGGAACACGCGGCCGAGCCGGTAGCGATCGGCAAGCCGGGCGTTCATGTGGAAGGCCGACGCCCAGGAGACCGATTGGACCTCGATGTCGTTGCGGCTGGTGCGCTCCTTCACCAGGGCGGTCAAGCCTGCCGCGGAGAGATCAACCTCGCTGTCGAGCGGGATGGGTCCCTGGATCTGGAACAGATCCGTGCCCGCCAGCGGGCAAATGGCGATCTGTCGTTGCATGCCGCCATCGCCGAAGCGATGCCAAGCGTCGCGATCCAATCCCGTCAGAATGACATCAGCGACCATGGCGCGCACGCCGAGCGTCTTGCCGGGAAAGCCGATATCCAGCGCATGGCGCACGAAGCTGCGGCCGCCATCGGCGCCGACGAGCCAGCGCACGCGGATGGTCTCTTCACCGGATGTGCCCTTGAGCTGCGCGGTCACGCCCGCCTCATCCTGTTCGAAGCCGATAAGTTCGCATCCGAATTCAGGGCGATGCCCAAGCTCGAGCAGGCGCTCGCGCATCACGCCTTCGGTCAGGAACTGCGGCACCATCAGCGGAAGATGATAGGGCTCGGCCGGCGTCGGCTCTTCACGCACCACGGCGTCGGATTCGCTGACGCTGCCGTCGTCGCGATATTCCCGCTGCCTGGGATAGGCGCCGCCGAGTGCGACGATCCGGTCGAGAATGCCGAGATCTTCGAACACCTCCTGGCTTCGCGGCTGAATACCCTTGCCGCGGGAGCCGCGGAATGGGTCGTTCAATTTCTCGATCAGGCGGAAGGAGACGCCGCGCCGCGCCAGCTCGATCGCCAGCGTCAGGCCGGCCGCCCCGGCGCCTGATATCAGCACGTCGACTGTGGAATTCTCTGTCATTGATTTCTCCATATGTGTATTATGAACATAATAGGAGAATCGACATGACGTCAACAAAGAATGTGCAAAATACACACATAAACGGAAAGCTGCGTGAACTGCATGGGGCTTTGATCGAGATCGTCAGCGTCATGAACCGCCCGCAGCGCGACGAACAGATGGTCCGCGAGGCGGGGATTTCGCTCGATCGCGCCCTGTTTCCGCTGCTGGTCACGATCGAACGGCTCGGTCCCATCGGGGTGGTCGAACTCGCCGACCGCGCCGGGCGCGACTACACCACCGTCAGCCGTCAGGTCGCCAAGCTCGAAAGTCTCGATCTGGTGGAGCGCCGCGGCAATGCTGTCGACCGCCGCGTGCGCGAGGCGGTCATCAGCCCGAAGGGCAAGGCAATGACCGATCGCATCGACGTCGCCCGCGAGCGGATGGGCCGCGCCATCTTCGAGAGCTGGGAGGAACATGACTTCAATGAACTCGTGCGCCTCATGCGGAAGTTTGCGGAGGATATCAGTGGCGATATTGGCAATGGCGCGGGAGAAACTGAGGGCGAGGGCGGACCGCAGCCGGATTAGCCTCGGAATCCTTCCCTTATGTGGCCTTTGAATTCACCGGAGCCATTGCGCCGGCGCGTCTGCGATGATCTTGTAGCGACCTGCAATCGCAACGTTTTCCGGTGATTCCCAATGTTCGATATTCTGTGGCGCGGCCTGGTGATCGGCGCCGGCGCAACCATCCTCATGGACCTCTGGGCGATCCTGCTCACCCAGTTCGGCCAGTCGGCCCCCAACTGGGCACCTGTGGGACGATGGTTCTGGCACCTCCGCCGCGGCAAGGTCTTTCACGAGAGCATTGCCGACGCTGAGCCCTATGCCAATGAACTGGCGCTCGGCTGGATCAGCCATTACGCCGTAGGCATTCTCTATGGGGTGATCTTTGCCATCATCATGGGCTCAGCTTGGCTGGCGGCCCCGACATTTCTTCCCGCCTGGATCTTCGGCATCGTCACCGTCGGGGCAGGGTGGTTCCTGCTGCAGCCGGGCCTCGGCATCGGCTGGGCCGCTTCCAAACATCCGACCCCGAACAAGGTTCGCTGCTTCAACCTTCTCGCTCATACGGTTTTCGCGCTGGGGCTTTATGGCACGGCGCTGATCATCGGCTGAAAACCAGCCAAAACCCCTCCCCAACCCCTCCCCACAAGGGGGAGGGGCTAAGATGCCCCACCGCTTGCGATAACCTCTATCGTAATAATCCGTCGAACGGTCACAGCGAGCAAGAGCTCGCATTTGTTGCTGGCTCTGGCCGCAGGTTAGCCCCTCCACCTTGTGGGGAGGGGTTGGGGAGGGGCCTTTCTTGGATGTCTACGAACCGGACAGCCTCACCGCGCAGCCCAGTTGGCACCGCGGCGGAAGATGGTCTTCATCTGGGGAACGTCGAATTCCTTGGCCTGATGGCCGAGCGAGGAATAGAAGACCCGGCCCTTGCCGTATTTCCGCTTCCAGACGACCGGCATGACGACGCCGTCGATCCAGTAGGCATGTTCGCCGGTGAACTTGGTCGTCGCCAGTACTTCGTTCGAGGGGTCGACATGCATGTAATATTGCTCTGAGGTATAGGGAAAGTCGGCAATTCCCTCCATGAGCGGATCGTCGGGACGGGTGATGTTGACGGTATAGTCGATGATGTTGCCGGGATGAGCCACCCACTGGCCGCCGATGATGAACTGGTAGTCGACGGAGTCGCGAAAGGCATCGCCCGCGCCGCCGTGATAGCCGGCGATACCGACGCCGCTTTCGATCGCCGTGGCAAGGTTCTTGACCTCTTCCTTCTCGATCTTCGACATCGTCATGATCGGCACCACAAGGCTGAGATCATGAACGGAAGGGTCGGCAAGCGCCTCGGTGCCGTGCTCGAGATAGACCTTGAAGCCATCCTCCTCGAGCATGGTCTTGATGATTTCGGCGCACTCCTGCGGCTCATGCCCGCTCCAGCCGCCCCAGACGATCAGTGCTTCACGCATAGTCTTTCCTCCTGAAACTTATTTCGCCAGTCGTCCGTCGACGATGGAATCGGACAGCGGGGCAGGACGCTCCGTTGCCGTGGTGATCGCGACCGTCCGGCCGGTCGCGGCGGCGGTGTGGAATGCTTCCATGACTTCGAGCACATGCAGCGCCAGATCGCCATTGGCGCGGTGCGGCCGGTTGGAGCGGATCGCATGCGCCATGTCGGCAACGCCGAGCGAGCGATAATTGCCGTCGGCATAGGGCGCGGTGACCGGCTGGTCCTCGAACGAACCGCCCTTCTTCAGATATTCCACCGGGCCGCCGAACTTGTTCGGATCCGGAACGATCAGCGTGCCCTCGGTGCCGTAGACTTCGAGCGGCACATGCTTGTGGCCGGCAACGTCGAAGCTCATGGCGATCTGGACGACGGCGCCGTTGGCAAAGGCCATCATGCCGGTGACATGGGTCGGTACATGCACGGGAATGCGTTCGCCGTTTCGCGGTTCGCTGGTGATAAGCCGTTCCGCGCGCGGCGTCGTTGCAAAGCCCGCAACTTGAGAAACCGGCCCGAGAAGATTGACGAGATCGGTGATGTAGTAAGGACCCATATCGAGCATCGGCCCGCCGCCGACTTCGTAATAGAAGGCCGGGTTCGGATGCCAGCGCTCGTGGCCCGGGCACATGAAGGTTGCCGAGCCGCCGACCGGCTGGCCGATGACGCCTTGGTCGATCAAGGCGCGCGCCGTCTGGTGGCCGCCGCCGAGGAAGGTGTCGGGGGCAGCACCGATGCGGAGATTCCTCGCCTTGGCGGCTTCCGCCAATTTTTTCCCTTCCACGAAATTAATCCCGAGCGGCTTTTCCGAATAGGTGTGCTTGCCGGCATCGAGCGCCTGCAGCGCCACGGCAACATGGGCCTTCGGGATCGTCAGATTGACGATGATTTCAACCTTGGGATCGGCGAAAAGCTCCTCAACCGTCTTGACGGGAACGTTGAATTCCGCAGCCTTTGCGCCCGCCAGCTCCCGGTTGAGATCGGCCACGCCGCGGATGTCGAGGATGGGAAAGGATGCCATCGCCGTGAGATAGGCGCCCGAAATATTGCCGCATCCGATGATGCCGATACCGACCTTGTCCATGAATTCCTCCATTGGTCTTGCCATTGATGGTGCCGTTGATCTTGATTGGGGCGCCCGTCAGAGCGCCGGCCCCGTCGTGCTCCAGGGCGATTCGTAGAGTTCGTAGAGCGCCACCGCTGCGGCACCCTGCGCCCAGAAATCATCGGTCGAATCGTCAAAGACGAGTTCGCTCACCCCGCGCAGTGACGGCGGAATGGCGAGCGCATAGGCATCACGCAGGCTGTTGAGAAAGGGTTCGCCGAGCGCCAGGCTCGATCCGACCAGGATGACTCGCGGCGGCGCAAACAGTGTGACGATGTTGGCAATGGTCAAACCCACCGCCTCGCCGGCGCGGATGGCGGCACTGATCAGCCGGTCGTCATCGGCCTTGATCAGCGCCTGGGCATGGTTCATGCCGCGGCCGAGACGGATTGCTTCGGCAAAACGCCCGTCAGCCTGCTGTTCGCCGAGGATGGCGCTTTCGCCGGCCTGGCTGAAAAGCCGGACGACGCCATTCGGTCCCATGCCGAGCACGAGGTCGCCGAGATTGTGGCTGAGGCCGCCGGCGCCGCGAAACAGGCTGTTGCCGTGCAGGACGCCCAGCCCCAGCGTCTGCTCCAGCGAAATCAGCACCATATCTTCGAGATCGCGGGCCTTTCCGAACCAGTGATGGCCAAGCGTGATGGCGTGGGCGTCGCTTTCGACAATGGTCGGCGTCGCCAGTCGCGTCGACATCTCGGCGGCGAAATCGACATTGGTGTCGCGAAAGATCGGGCTGCTTCGTATATAGCCGGTGCGGTGCTCGATGACGCCGGGAAAGCCGAGGCAGACGCTGTCGACATCCTCCAGCGAAAGCCCGGCATCAACGACGCAGCGCCGGACGCCATCCTCGACCAGATCGGCGATGACGCCGATCGGCTGCCGGTCGATCCGGATCGGCAAGGCGAGCTTCGACAGCACGTCGCCGCGGAAATTGGTGACGACGAAGACCATCCTGTTGGCGGCGATCTTGGCGCCGACCACGCGGGCGGCATCCGGATTGAGCTCCAGCATCACCCGCGGCCGTCCGCGCACGGCCTCATTGCGGATATCGCCTTCGTGACGCGGCAGGATCAGCCCGTCGTCGAGCAATGAGGCAGTGATGGCCGAAACGGTCGTGGTGGAGAGTTCGGTACGCTCGCTGATCTCTATCCGCGAGATCGGACCATGGCGCCTGATGGTATCGAGCACATTCAAGCGATTGATCGCGCGCATTAATTCGGGATCTGCGGTCTTCATGGGAACTAGCCAGGCGAGCGTTTCGTTGGGGCGGAACCCAAATATTTTTAACGGGTTACGAAATAAATAGCAGGGAATTCAGTGGTCCTGTCAAGCGCATTTGATAAAAATAGAGGCATTGGGTTGACAATATGCGAAAGCTCCGTTGAATTAATCCGCATAGGGGAAAAATTGTGAGGACAGGACCCCTGGGAGGAAAAATCATGACTTTTAGGTTCAAGAGCGCCGCTTTTGGCGGCAGGCGTATCGCATCCATGGCCGCTGCTGCCGGCATGTTGCTGGCCGGAGCAGGTGCCGCTTCGGCGGCGACGGTCGTCAAATGGCTGCATCTCGAGCTCGACCCGAAATACGTCGCGGCCTGGGAAGACATCGTCAAGAAATACGAAGCCCAGCATCCCGACGTCGATATCCAGATGCAGTTTCTCGAAAACGAGGCCTTTAAGGCCAAGCTTCCGACATTGCTGCAATCCGACGACGTGCCGGATTTCTTTTTCAGCTGGGGCGGCGGCGTCCTGAAGCAGCAGTCCGAGACCGGCGCCCTCCAGGATGTGACGCCGGCGCTGGATGCCGATGGCGGCAAATTGCGCGGCGCCTATAGCCCGGCTTCGATCAGCGGCCTGACATTCGAAGGCAAGGCTTGGGCTATTCCCTATAAGGTCGGTCTGGTCAGCTTCTTCTACAACAAGGAGCTCTTTGCCAAGGCAGGCGTGAAGGCCGAGGACATCAAGAACTGGACTGATTTTCTCGGCACGGTGAAGAAAATCAAGGAGGCAGGCATCGTGCCGATCGCCGGCGGCGGCGGTGAGAAATGGCCGATCCACTTCTACTGGAGCTATCTCGTCATGCGCGAAGGCGGACAGAAGGTCTTCGAGGCGGCAAAGACCGGCCAGGGCGAAGGTTTCCTCGATCCCGCGATCATCAAGGCCGGCGACGATCTCGCCGAACTTGGAAAGCTCGAACCGTTCCAGCCCGGCTATCTCGGCTCGACCTGGCCGCAGGCGCTCGGCGTTTTCGGCGACGGCAAGGCTGCAATCATCCTCGGCTTTGAAAATACCGAGGCCAACCAGCGCAAGAATGCCGGCGACGGCAAGGGTCTCGCACCCGAAAATATCGGCCGTTTCGCCTTCCCGGCGGTTGATGGCGGCGCCGGCAAGCCGACCGATACGCTCGGCGGTCTGAACGGCTGGGCCGTTACCAAGAAGGCATCCAAGGAAGCGCTCGATTTCCTCGCCTTCCTGACCAATGCGGACAATGAGCGGGCGATGGCCAAGGCCGGCATGCTTCTGCCCGTTGCCGTCGGCGCCGGCGATGGCGTCACCAATCCGCTGCTTGCCGAATCGGCAAAACAGCTGGCCGGTTCGACTTGGCATCAGAACTATTTCGACCAGGATCTTGGCGCTGCGGTCGGGCGTGTCGTCAACGACGTGTCGGTGGAAATCGTCTCCGGTCAGATGAATTCCAAGGACGGCGCCCAGATGATCCAGGACGCTTTCGAACTGGAACAATAACCAGCGTCTGCAGACCCTTCCTGGCGCTCCGTTCCGCGCATAACCCCGAAAATCGAAATCGATTTTCGGAAAAGATTATGCGCAGATTCAAAGTGTTAGAGCGTCCTTACCGCGTCCTATTGGACGCGGGGCGCTCTAGGAGCGGAGCGCCAGCATTGCTGCCGACGAGACGCGAAAGCAGGACCCATGGCCAATATTTCAGTCCCATCGATAACCTCGGCCGCAAGGCCGGCAAAAAGAGCCGCAAACAGCAAGAGCTCGGTTGCACACGACCGGCTGGCGGTGCTGTTGATCTTCCTGCCGCCGGCGCTGCTGCTTTTCACGCTCTTCGTCATCATGCCGATGGGCGAGGCGGCCTGGTACAGCCTCTACAAATGGAACGGCTACGGCACGCCGACCGAGTTCATCGCGCTGCGCAATTTCCAGGTTCTGTTCCGCAATGCGGCCTTCACGCAGGCGCTGGTCAATAACGGCCTGATCATCGTCATCTCGATCTGCATACAGGTGCCGCTCGCCATCTGGCTGGCCACCATGCTGGCACACCGTATTCCCGGTGTCGTCGGCTACCGCCTGATCTTCTTCCTGCCCTATGTGCTGGCGGACGTTGCCGCGGGCCTCATCTGGCGCTTCGTCTATGATGGCGACTATGGCCTGTTTGCCGCCGTTTCCAACTTCTTTGGCTTCGCCAACCCTTACGTGCTCGCCGACAAGGACGTGGCGATCTATGCCGTGCTTGGCGTCATCGTCTGGAAATATTTCGGCTTCCACATGATGCTGTTCATCGCCGGCCTGCAATCCGTCGACAAGAGTGTGCTGGAGGCCGCCGAAATCGACGGCGCCACCGGCTGGCAGAAGTTCCGCTACGTGACGCTGCCGCTGCTCGGCTCGACCTTGCGTCTTTCCATCTTCTTTGCCGTCGTCGGCTCGCTGCAGCTCTTCGACATGATCATGCCGCTGACCGGCGGCGGGCCATCCAACTCCACCCAGACGATGGTCACCTTCCTCTATACCTATGGCGTCATGCGCATGCAGGTCGGCCTCGGCAGCGCCGTCGGCGTGGTGCTCTTCATCATCTGCGTGACGCTCGCCTTCGGTTACAAAAGGATATTCATGCGCCATGACTGATATGAGCTCTTCCATCCGCATGAGCACATCAACACGCGTCTATCTCTACGTGTCGCTGAGCCTGATTGCCGCGATCGTGCTCGTGCCGCTGCTGACGACGGCGCTCGGCGGCTTCAAGACGCTGGGCGACCTGCGCACCAATCCCTTCGGCCTGCCGACGGAGTGGCAATGGGCGAACTACACCGATATCCTCTTCGGTGAACGCTACTGGCTGCAGATCGGCAATTCGCTGGTGATCGCCTCGCTCACCGTCCTCCTGACGTTGATCGTGTCGTCGATGGCGGCTTTCGCCTTTGCGCATGTCCGCTTTTTCGGATCGTCATTCCTGCTCAATTATTTCCTGCTCGGCCTGATGTTTCCGGCGGCGACTGCGATCCTGCCGCTGTTCATCCGCATCCGCGATCTCGGCCTGCTCGATACCTATTGGGGCGTGGTGCTGCCGCAGGTGGCTTTCGGTCTCGGCATGAGCATCCTGCTGTTTCGAAACTATTTCCGCAATCTTCCGGAAGAATTGTTTCAGGCGGCTTTCGTCGACGGCTGCGGTTATCTCAGATTCTTCTGGCATATCTCGTTGCCGCTTTCCCGGCCGATCGTCGCCACCGTCAGCATCATTTCCTTCGTCGGCAGCTGGAACAGCTACATCCTGCCGCTGATCATGCTGAACTCGGAATCGAAATATCCCTGGCCGCTCGGCATCATGGTCTATCGCGGCGAGTACGGCACGGAGTGGCAGCTGGTGCTGGCCTTCATTACGCTGACCATCCTTCCCACCATCATCGTCTTTTTCGTCGCCCAGAGACACATCATCGCCGGTCTGACCGCCGGCGCCGTGAAGTCCTGAGCCGAACTGTTGGAGTACAATCATGGCATCCGTTGAACTCACCGATATCAGCAAGACCTATGGCGCCGTCGATGTCATTCACGGCATCTCGCTTCATATTGAGGATGGCGAATTCGTCGCCCTCGTCGGGCCGTCCGGTTGCGGAAAATCGACGCTGCTCAGAATGATCGCCGGCCTCGAGGAGATCACCGATGGCGAGATCGCTATCGGCGGCAAAGTCGTCAACGCCATGACGCCGCGCGAACGCAACATCGCCATGGTCTTCCAATCCTATGCGCTTTACCCGCACATGACGGTTGCTGAAAACATGGGTTTCAATCTGAAGCTCGCCGGCGTTGCCAAACCGCAGATCGAGGCCCGGGTGGCCGAAGCCGCCCGCATGCTGGATCTCGCCAACCTCCTCGACCGCAAACCGGCCCAGCTTTCCGGCGGCCAGCGCCAGCGCGTCGCCATGGGCCGCGCCGTCGTGCGCAACCCCGCCGTCTTCCTGTTCGACGAGCCGCTCTCCAATCTCGATGCCAAGCTGCGCGTGCAGATGCGCTCGGAAATCAAGACGCTGCACCAGAAGGTCAGGACGACCTCGATCTATGTCACCCACGACCAGATCGAGGCGATGACACTTGCCGACCGCATCGTCGTGCTCAATCAGGGCAGGGTGGAGCAAGAGGGAACGCCACTCGAACTCTACCGGAAGCCCGCCAATCTCTTCGTCGCCGCCTTCATCGGATCGCCGGCGATGAACATGCTCGAAGGCACGGTCGACGGCGAAAACGGTGAGCCCGCCGCCCGCCTCGGCGACGGCACGGCAATCCGCATCGCGCCCGACCGCAAGGTCAAGGCCGGCCAGGCGGTCACCATCGGCCTGCGCCCCGAACATCTCGTTCCAGGCGTCGCCGCCGGCACGCCGCTCGCCGGCCGGACGATGCTGGTGGAACCGACAGGCGCCCAGACCCATGTCGTCTTCGATCTCGCCGGACAGCAGGTAACCGCCATCGTCGACGGCGAATACCCCGCCCGGTACGGCGCCGTCTTCGAGGCCAGCATCACCAGCGATCAGGTCCACGTCTTCGATCGCGGCACCGGCGTGGCGCTGTAGGCGCGCTAGAACCGGTGGGGCATACGAATCCTCGGCCCAGGAGATCGCCGAAACCAGCCCGTCATCCGGCTGCCGCCACCTTTGCCGTGGGTGATCGCAACCATTTCTGAGATGAACAAATCCGATGGTTTCCCCATACAAGGTAATGCCGATATGGCCTCCTGGGCGGAATCGGCCGCAATGTGACCGTCCTTAACGTGACCGAGCGATTGGCACTCACCGGCTATGGACTGATGCCGCGGTTCTAGCCAGCTTCCGGCACTTTTAAACCACCAGCTGTGCTCTATCTGAGGATTTCCTTCTGGAAATAGCTCCACGCCACCGCCTGTGGAGCGCTGGCAATTCGCCAAGAGCAGTCATCAACTGCGAATATTAGTTGCCAATTGATCGCGATATTGGAGGTCAGAGAATGCAGCAACACCACTTGGGGATTTTGATTGGTGGCAGTTCGCATGTTGGAAAATCCACACTGGCAAAGAGCTTGGCTGTCTCGCTTGGTAGGGAACTCATTTCCACCGACAAATTGGGCCGCCACCCCGGTAGACCGTGGCCGACGCTCCGTCCTCAGGTAGCTGAATATTATTCACGTCTCTCCGACGATACAGTGCATTGGTTTTTGAAGGTTCATCACGAGAATATGTGGCCGTACATATGTCAGGTCATCGAAAATCAGAGGCGGCTTTTGAAGCCCTTCATACTTGAAGGGTCAGCACTACGGCCAGAGTATATGACGAAACTCGATCCCAACCTTGTCAGAGCTGTCTTTCTGTACGCAGAAGACGACTTCTTACGTGCCCGCATGATGGAAGAAGCCGGCTACAAGGACGCCACTCAATCGGCGGCTTTGATCATCGATAAATTTGTGGAGCGTTCGATCCGCGACAAGAGGGAAATGTTAGAGGCAGCGCGAGACGCCAAACTTCAGTGTGTTGATGTAGCTTACCCGGAAGCCCTTGAAGCCTTGGCCAAGGAACTCACAGCTGCCTACTCGGTGGCCAATGAATAGGGCGGATAACCAGCTCCTACCTGCTCGAAAGACCGAAACGGACGGATGAGCCGCTAAGCCATTTGGTTTCTCAACGATATCTCCCGCCACCGGACGTTGCCAATGCCACAAGTTGCACTATTGTCTGTTCGGCACGCGAAAACCTGATGGTGGTTATGCCGGTAGTAACTCGACATCTCATTGACCGGGGTGATGGAGCCACGGTCGAGCTTTTTCAAGCTCAAGCCGCAAGCGAAACGCCCGCAGGAGCAATTCTATTTGTCCACGGCAATCAGGGTGGCCGTCTCCTTGGAGGGATAGAGGCGGTCGACAGCGGCGCGTTGCTTCGGTTCTGTTCTGGTTTGAATATCACTGCGGCGGCAGTCTCGCAGCCCGGTTTTGGGGCGTCAGATGGCCCTCCAGATTTCTGCGGCCCCAAAACCCAGCAAGCGATCATAGCTGCTCTCGCTTTCCTGCGGGGCCAGCCTTCCGTCGATCCTGACCGAATTGTTCTCTACGGAAACAGTCGTGGTGCCGTTGCATCGGCCATGGTCGCCACCCAGATTTCTGATCTGCGAGCAGTCATTCTATCCAGCGGTGTCTACGATCTTGAGGTCGCTTATCACGAGAGTTCAGACGGTTTGCGGTGGGCTATCGAGAAAGAGGCGGGCCTATCGAGAGAGGCCTTTCTGGCTCGTTCTGCGTTGCATTATGCGCTCGAAGTTCGGTCTGAGACGCTGTTGCTGCATGGAAAGCATGACGACCGCGCTCCTGTTGCCCAAGCCGAACTCTTCTCAAAAGCTCTGTCCAATGCCGGAGTCTTGGCGACGCTTCACGTCTTTGAGTGTGGACATCAAATTCCAAGGAACCATATGCAGGGAGCTCTCAGGCCCTTTCTGCAAAGGGTGTTCAATCCCGTCGTGACGTACCACTAAGGCAGCATGACAGCTTCGGGCAGCGGGAAAGTGACGAAAACCTAAAGAGATTAAGCCCAAACCCGCCTCTTGAAGGAGGAGAAAAAATGAAACGCATCGAGATGGAGGTGAGCGGCGGCTGCCAGTGTGGTGCCGTGCGCTACCACGCAACCGCTATGCTTGACAATTCGCATCTCTGCCATTGCCGCATGTGCCAGAAAGCCTCGGGCAACATCTTTGCCGCGCTCGTCGCCGCGCCCGATGATGCGCTCAGCTGGACACGCGGCAAGCCAAGCATCTGGAAGAGTTCGGAGATTGTCGAGCGCGGCTTCTGCGCCAATTGCGGCACGCCATTGTTCTTCCACCACCTCGAAAACGGTCGCACCAACCTGATGATCGGTTCGCTTGACGATCCGCACGCCTTCGCGCCGCTTGCCAGTACCTGCACCGAGAACATGGTGGCATGGTTCGATACGATCACGGGCATAGAAAATACCGGTGCGACCGAAAACAACGGCGCCGACTGGGCCGCGGCGATCAAGGAGAGCAACAACCAGCACCCCGATCACGACACCACCTCATGGGCGGTGAGGGGGCCTGATGGCTGAGTGCTATTCCGGCGTTTGCCAGTGCGGCGCTGTCCGTTGCCGCTATTCCGAAAAGCCGTCAAATGCAGATTCAATCGCGGAACTCATGAGGCATTGGCCTAGACGGTGAAGATTGATGGGACGATACTAGTATCGCAATTCTGTTGGGGGGCAGCATGGCTACGAAACGTCTTGGTGGAGTCTACGACCAACTCTCGTTGCGCGATCTTCTCGATGCGAGGGACCAGTACCACATCCACCTCATGCGCCACGCGAACGTGGTCGCGACGGCTATCGGTCTCTACCGCATCCGCACCAAAGATAGTTGGCCGACCGAGCGCGGCGAGGGCAAAGTCCACGGCACTTATGCGCGCACGCTCGCGAACTCGCAAATTCGCTACTACTCCTGGCCAGCGATACTCGTTTTCGTCGAGCGCTGGGTTCCGGAAAAGGACCTGAAGCCAGGCGACTTCGTGCCGAAGACGCTCTACCTGCCGGACGGCCGCAGCGTTCCGGTATGCGTGATTGAAGCGCCCAAGGAGGACAGGAACGAGACCCGTCCGCTCAACACGGTCTTTCCGGTCAACAATATCGGCGGCGGGTGGCCCGTCATCGCGCGTAATCAGGGCCAGGACTACGCTGCCACGATCGCGTGCCTGGTGAGCGATGGTCACACCGTCTATGCCCTCACGAACCGACATGTGGCCGGCGAAGCGGGTGAGATCATCTATTCGCGGCTAGGCGGCAAGGAGCAACGCATTGGCGTAAGCTCCGAGAAGCACCTGACGCGCGCCTTGTTCGCGACGCACTACCCCGGCTGGCCGGGCCGCGACGTCTACGTCAATCTCGATGTCGGCCTTATCGACATCGACAATCTCGACCTTTGGACCGCCGAAATCCGCCATGTCGGCCAAATGGGAAAGATGGTCGACCTCTCCGTCCATACCATTTCGTTGGCGCTCATCGGTCGCGACGTTCGTGGCACCGGTGCGGCGAGCGGTGAGATGGAGGGCGAGATAGCCGCGCTCTTTTACCGCTACAAGACCAATGGCGGGTTTGAGTACGTCGCTGACCTGCTCATCGGCCCCCGTCCCGCTGAGGACAGCAAGGCGAAAGAACCCACGTTCGCAACCCATCCCGGTGATTCAGGAACACTCTGGCTTCTCGAGCCCGACGACGAGGACAAATCGACCAAGTCCAAGGCCAAGCACAAGGACTACCGGCCGCTGGCCATGCAGTGGGGCCGAAACATGCTCTATTCGGCCGGCGAAGCGCGCCCGCAGAGCTATGTATTGGCAACGCTCCTGTCGCGTGTGTGCGCCGAGCTAGACGTCGACCCGGTTCGCAACTGGAATCTTGATCAGCCTGACACATGGAGTGCCATCGGTCACTTCTCGATCGCCAATCGCGCCCAGGTGGCGCTGTCGAACCGGTCGCCGAAACTCAACACGCTGATGAAAAACAATGCCGACATCATCAGTCACGATGACGCCACCATCCTTGCGGGGGAGTTCTCAGGAATGGGTTCGGCGGATTTTGTGGCGCTGGCGGATGTGCCGGACTTCTATTGGAAGCCACGCATCGCCAAGCAGGGTTTCGCCCGCACCTTCGAGGGGCCTAATCACTTCGCCGACATGGACCAGCCCGATCCCAATGGGAAGACTCTCCTGGAACTTTGCAAGGACGACCCGACCACGTTCATCGACCCCCGAAAATGGGCAGCCTTTTACGACTCAGTCACCGATCTTGAGAGCGGCGACGCGATCGCCGAGAAGTATCGCGGGCTGCTGCCATTCCGGGTCTGGCAAACATTCGACGCGATGGCCGAGTTCGCCGCCGCCAACAAGCCCGGGCAATTCGTCTGCGCCGCGGGCACGCTCACCCACTACATCGGGGATGCGTGCCAGCCGCTCCATATCTCATATCTGCACGACGGCGATCCGCTGCGCCTGGTCGAGTACACCTTCACGCGCGGCGAGCGGAAGGGCCAGACCGAGATGCGACGTTTCGGCGAAGGCGTCCATGGGGGGTATGAAGACGCCATGATCAGCGCCTTCCGTGAAAAGGTCCTGGCCGGTCTGCTCAATACCCCAAAAACCGAAGCTGGGGAGATGATCACGACCGGCTTCGAGGCTGCCAAGCTAACCATTGAGATGATGCGCAAGACCTTCACCTCAATTCCGCCGATGGCCGTCGTCAACGAGTTCGGCAACTTTGTGGGCAAGCCGAAGGAGCGCGCGGAGCACCTATGGCGAAAGTTCGGAAACAAGACCATCAAGAACATGCAAAGCGGCGCCCACCTGCTGGCGGTCCTGTGGGAGAGTGCGTGGGCCGCTGGCAACGGTGACACGAACGTTGCCTCGACAGCGGGACTGACCAAAGATCAGGCGATGGCCATCTGCGCCGACTTCGATTTTATTCCCTCAGTTAGCATCTCGCGGATTGGGGCGCTTCTGAAGCCTCCGATGATCTAGCAGCAGTCCCTATGGTAGTAGGCCGTCAGTCCACAACGCGCCTCATTAGGGTCATCAAGCCACCGGCCGCAGTTGCTGCGAACCGGACAGCCGCCGGGCCACCCCGGCGGCCGACTGCCGCGATATATTATTCCGCCGCGATCCGTGTGACGCCGTTGGCCTGGACGATCTTTTCCAGCAGCACGAGCTCTTCCTGGGTAAGATCTGTCAAAGGCGGGCGCACGGGGCCGGGATTCTGCCCGAGGACGCGAAGGCCGGCCTTGATGATCGAGACGGCGTATCCCTTCTTGCGGTTGCGCAAGGCGACGAAGGGGAAGAAGAAGCCTTTGAGGATCTCGTCGACAGTTGCCTGATCGCCGGTGCGCAAGGCGCCGTAAAAGCGCTGGGCAAGCGCGGGCACGAAGTTGAAAACGGCCGATGAATAGGTCGTCACGCCTGCCGCGAAATAGGCTTGCGCATAAACCTCATGGGTCGGCATGCCGCCGACGTAGACGAGACGGTCGCCAAGCAGGGTGGTGATCTCGATCACCTTGTCGACATCGCCGACGCCGTCCTTGAAGCCGATCAGGTTCGGGCATTCCTCCGCCAGGCGCGCGATGCTGTCGGCGGTCAGGACGGCGTTGTCGCGGTTATAGACGATGACGCCGATGCCGACCGATTGGCAGACTGCCTTGACGTGGGCGATGAGACCCGCCTGTTCGGCAAACATCAGATAGGGCGGCAGCAGCAGCAGTCCGTCCGCGCCGGCCTTCTCGGCCGCGACTGCGATCTCGATGGCGAGCGATGTACCGTAGCCGGTTCCCGAAATGATCGGCGTCTTGCCGGCCGACGCCTTGGCGGCCCGGACAACCTGCGGAATCTCGGCCGGATTGAGGGAGAAGAACTCCCCGGTGCCGCCGGCGGCAAACAGTGCAGCAGCGTCATAACCGGAAAGCCACTCGACGTGACGGCGGTATTTGCCTTCGTCGAATTTGAGTTGATCGTCGAAATGGGTCACCGGAAACGACAGGAGACCACTACCGACGGCCTTCTTCAATTCAATCGGGTTCATCATGAAGTCCTATTCTTGACGTGTTGAAAACCGGCTCACTCGCTCTCGAGCACTTGCAGAAGTGCGGCGATATAGCCGTAGCAGAAGGCAAATGCGGTGGCGGTTGGATCCTTGCCGCTGACGGTCGGCACATGGTCGGGCATCAGCATGTATTTGAAGCCCACTTCCTTGTAGATCCTGGCCGAGCGGACCATGTCCATGTCGCCTTCTTCAGGGAAGGTCTCCATGAAGGACAGCTTGCCGCCGCGAATATTGCGGAAGTGAACATTGAAGATCTTGCCGCGCTGGCCGAACCAGCGGATGACATCGTCGATTTCCTTGCCGGGATTTTCCAGCATCTCGCCGATCGAACCCTGGCAGAAATTGAGGCCGTGATACGGGTTTTCACGCATCAGCACGAATTTCTTCAGGCCTTCCACCGTACCCAGCACCCGCGTGACGCCGCGATAACCCGGCGGCGTATAAGGATCGTGCGGATGGCAGGCGAGCCGGACGCGGTTGCTTGCAGCGACAGGAACGACGCGTTCGAGGAAATAGTCGATCCGCTCCCAGTTTTCGTCCTCGGAAAGCACGCCGGCAAGGCCGGGCTCGGCCTGCTGGTCCGTCTTGTCCCAGCGGAAGCTCGCATTCAGCGATCCGCCGCGTCCCGGTTCATCCGGCGTACGGGGAATGCCGATCAGGTTGAGATTATACTTCACCGCAGGAATGCCGGCGGCTGCGGCATTCTCGATCAGCTTGCAGACGGCGTCGATCTGTCTGTCGCGCTCGGGGCCGGCAAGCAGGATATCGGGATAGGAAGCCTTCTCGATCGGCTGCGAGGGTAGGGGCAACTGGATCATGTCGAGGATCAGGCCGAAGCTTTCGACTTTGTCGCGATGACGTTCGAGATCGGAGAGCGTCCAGCTGCTCGGCTTTCCCGGCGGGTCGGCGTTGATATGCTTCACACCCAGTTGCGCGAAGATACGATAATCGTCGTCATCCCGCGCTGCGACCTGTGTTCCCAGATACATTTGAGTCTCTTTCGAAATTACACAATGTCATATGACATAATATGAATTTTGAAGAGTGTCGAGCCCTATTGCTGCTCGGCGAGCATGCGGTAGCGGCGTTGGCTGGCCAGCATATGGGCGCGCATTGCCTGGCGGGCGCGTTCGGGATCCTGATCGGCGATTGCCGAGAGGATTTCGACATGTTCGGCATAAACCTTCTGAAGATAGCTGCGGTCATTGGCCTCAGGCAGCGTCGGAAACTGGCCGCGGGGGATGGCTCTGGGGCCGAAATGGCGCAGCACATCGACATAGAATCGGTTGTTCGTGGCGGCGGCAATCGCCATGTGGAAGGCGTAATCCGCCTCCACCGTTTGCTGTCCGGTTTCGATCAGGTGCGCCATTCTGCGGTTGGCTTCGCGAATCGCCGCCTCTTGCTCGGCCGTGCGGCGATAGGCGGCAATTGCCGCCGCTTCACCCTCGGCCGCCATGCGAAACTCCAGCAATTCCAGGGTTTCCGGAATGCTTTTGATCTCCACCGGCGTTAGTGACAGGACCGAATGCGCCTTCGGATCCGCGACGAAGACGCCTTTGCCCTGGATAGGCTTGACGAAGCCTGCAGACCTCAGATCGGCAATGGCCTCGCGCACCACGGTGCGGCTGACGCCGAATGTCGCTTCAAGCTGCGGCTCGGTCGGCAGCTGGTCGCCGACCCGTAGCTTCCCCGTCTCGATCTGCGCCCGCAACTGATCGATGACCTGCTGCGCCAGTCTTTGCCGGCCACCGCCGAGTGTCGTCATTGTCCGTTCCCCCAATCCCTTTGCATCACGTCTCCCGCTCGGGTCTTGCAAATCATATCAGACTTCGATAAATCATAATACGACATACGGGCGACATAATATGTCTTTTATAGTAGTCTAGGGAGGACTGACAATGAAGCATTTTTCTAAGGGCTTGTTCGTCGGCGCCGTGATCGGCGCCCTGACGATCGCTGCACCGCTCTCGCAGGCCGCCACCCCGCAGGACCAGCTGGTGGTCGGCACATCGCTGGCGCAGGTTCTGTCGCTGGATCCGCAGCAGGCGACCGAAGGCAAGGCGGTCGAGATCATGTCGAATCTGTACGATCGGCTGGTCGCCAGCACGGCTGATGGTAAGATCCTTCCGCAGCTGGCGGAAAGCTGGAAGGTTGACGACAAGGGCATCACCTTTACGCTGCGCAAGGCCAATTTCGCCTCCGGCAACCCGGTCACCTCGAAGGATGTCGTCTATTCGCTGGCGCGGCTCCTGAAGATGGACCAGGCCGCCGCCGCCAACCTCAAGCGCGTCGGTTACGACAAGGACAATGTCGAAAAGCTCGTCAAGGCCGTCGATGATCAGACGGTGCGGATCGATCTCTCCGAGCAGGTGACGGCAGAGCTTCTGCTCTACCGGCTGACGACGACGACGACCAGCGTGGTCGACAGCGTCGAGGTCGAGAGCCACGCCGTCGATAACGACTACGGAAACGCCTGGATGCGAACCCATTCGGCCGGCTCCGGTCCGTTCACCCTCAATCGCTGGTCTCCGAACGAACTGGTGATCCTCGATGCCAACAAGGACTATATGGCCGGCGCGCCGAAGATGCGCCGCGTCATCGTCCGGCATGTGCCTGAAAGCCAGGTCGAGCGGCTGATGCTCGAACGCGGCGATATCGATATTGCCAGCGCGCTGACCGCATCGGATCTTGCGACCTTCCAGGACAAGAAGGGCTTTGCCATCCAGCGTATTCCGACGGGCGGTTTCTACGTGCTGTCGATGAATGCCGGCAACAAATACCTCGCCAACCCGAAGGTTCGCGAAGCCATTGCCTATGGCATCGACTACAAGGGCATCGAAAAGACGATCATGGGCCCTTACGGCCGGGCCAGAAACGTTCCCGTTCCGGAGAATTTCGAATACGCCATCCCGAACCCCGATTGGCATCTCGACGTCGAAAAGTCCAAGCAGCTGCTGAGCGAGGCAGGTTTCAAGGACGGCTTCTCGCTGTCGCTGAAGACCATCGCGCAAACGCCGCGCATCGATCTGGCCACCGCCATCCAGGCATCGCTTGCCCAGATCGGCATCAAGATCGACATCCAGCAGGGCAACGGCTCGGAAATCATCGCCGCCCATCGCGCCAGGGATTTCGATCTGCTGATCCCGCAGACCAGCGCCTATATGCCGAACGTTCTCGGTTCGATGGAGCAGTTCTCCTCCAATCCCGACAACTCGAAGGAAGCCAACAATGCCGGCAACTTCGTCTGGCGCTCGGCCTGGGACATCCCGGAACTCACGGCCCTGACGGCGAAAGCATCGATGGAGCCGGACGCCAAGAAGCGTGGCGAAATCTATGTTCAGATGCAGAAGATGTTCGTCGAACAGAAGCCTGCGGTGCTTCCGCTCTTCGAGCGCTTTGAGCCGATCGTCCTCAACAGCAAGGTCGAGGGATATGTGGGGCACCCGTCTCAGCTGACGCGTCTCGAGAACGTGACCAAGGTCGAAACCCAGTAATACTTCCCAGGACAGCCGATCATGAAGGAACTCTCCGTAGCCGAATTTGGCCGACGCCTGGCGCATTTGCTGGTCAGCCTGTTCATCCTCTTATGTGTGACCTTCGTGATCGGCCGCGTCTTGCCCACCGATCCGGTCGGCGCAATCGTCGGCGAGCTCGCCGATCCCTCAGCCTATGCGGCGATGCGGGCGCGTCTGGGGCTCGATCTGCCGATCTACCAGCAGTTTTTCCTCTATCTGAACGGGTTGGCGCATGGTGATTTCGGCACGGCCGTCCTCACCGGCAATCCCGTCTCTTCGGATCTTGCCCAAGCCTTTCCGGCGACGTTTGAACTCGCGACGCTGGCGGTGATCATTTCGACCTTCGTTGGTGTCCCGCTCGGACTGGTCGCAGCGCTGTTTCGCGACAGTTTCATCGACAAGACGGCCCGCGTGGTCGCGCTCGTCGGTCATTCGATCCCGGTTTTCTGGTTCGGCATCGTCGGCCTTGTCATCTTCTATGCCGGCCTTAACTGGGTCGGCGGGCCGGGTCGGATCGATGTCTTCTACGAAGGCCTCGTCACGCCGCGCACCGGGCTGTTGTTGATCGACAGCCTGCTGCAGGGCGAGACGGAAATCTTCTGGAATGCACTCGGCCATATCATTCTTCCGGCCGTCATCCTTGCCTATGCGGCGATGGCCTACATCACCCGCATGACGCGCAGCTTCACCCTGGAGCAGTTGAGCCAGGATTATGTCATTGCGGCCCGAGCCAAGGGTGTAAGCCCGCTCGGCACGATCTGGCACCACGTCCTGCCGAACATTGCGGTGCAGCTGATCACCATCCTGGCCATTTCCTATGGCGGTCTGCTCGAAGGCGCTGTCGTGACCGAGATCGTTTTCTCCTGGCCCGGCATTGGCCAGTACATGACGAACGCGCTGATGATCGGCGACATGAACGCCATCGTCGCCGGCACCATCATTGTGGGATTCATTTTCATGCTGTTGAACTTCCTGGCCGACGTCGCTTACGCCGTCTTTGATCCGCGCATGCGGGAGGCGGCCCGATGAGCGATGTCATCCGCAGCGAAATAGAGATCCGCCCTCCAAGTGTGTCGACCCGAATCGCGGCGTCGTTTGCGCGCGCCGGCCGCAAATTGGCCCACGAGCCGCTTGGTCTTGCCGGTTTCGTCATCCTTGGTCTGCTTTGCTTGATCGCGATCTTTGCGCCGCTCCTGGCGCCCTACGATCCGGTCATACAGTCGCTTGGCGATGCCTTGCAGCCGCCGAGCCTCGCGCACCTGGCAGGCACGGACGAATTCGGCCGGGACATCTTGAGCCGCCTCATCTTCGGCACGCGCATCACCATCCAGACCGTGCTGTCGATCTCCTTGATCGTCGGCCCGATCGGCCTGTTGATCGGCGTTGTCGCTGGTTTCTTCGGAGGGCGCACCGATGCGCTGCTGATGCGCGCCACCGATATCGTTCTCTCTTTCCCGTCGCTGATCCTGGCCCTGGCTTTTGCTGCGGCACTCGGCGCCGGCTTGACCACCGCAATCATCGCGATCTCGCTGACCGCATGGCCGCCGATTGCGAGGCTCGCGCGCGCCGAGGCGCTTGTCGTCAGAAACGCCGATTATGTGGTCGCCGCCCGCCTTTACGGCGCATCGCCGATGCGCATCCTTCTTCTCTATATCGCGCCGATGTGCGTTCCCTCCGTCATTGTTCGCCTGACGCTCAACATGGCGGGTATCATTCTGACGGCGGCTTCGCTTGGCTTCCTCGGGCTTGGCGCTCAGCCGCCGGCGCCGGAATGGGGCGCGATGATCTCCAGCGGCCGCAAGTTCATGCTCGATTATTGGTGGGTTGCCGTCATGCCGGGTATCGCCATCCTCCTCACCAGCCTTGCCTTCAACATCGCCGGAGATGCTCTGCGCGACCTTTTGGATCCCCGCCATGCAAGATCGTGATCTGCAGCCCGTTCTTTCCGTCGAAGGATTGACCGTCCGTTTCGGCCGAGGCGCCGTGCCTGCTGTCTCCAATGTCAGCTTCGACGTCGGGCGCGAACGTGTCGGGATCGTCGGAGAATCCGGTTCCGGCAAATCGACGACCGGTCGCGCCATCATGCGTCTTCTGCCGCCGGCCGCGGTGGTCTCCGCCGAACGCATGGATCTTAGCGGCGATCCGCTGCTTTCGAAGTCCGAGCGTCAGATGGGCGCGCTGCGGGGCAAGGATATTGCGCTGATCATGCAGGATCCGCGCTATTCGCTGAATCCGGTGCTTTCGATCGGTAAACAGATCGCCGAAGCTGCCCGCCTTCACCTCGGTCTTCACAAGAAACAGGCGTTTGAGGCTGCCCGCGCCATGCTGGAGCGCGTGCGCATCAGCGATGCGGAGCGGGTCATGGCGCTTTATCCGCATCAGATCTCGGGCGGCATGGGCCAGCGCGTGATGATCGCCATGATGCTGCTGGCGCGGCCGAAGCTTGTCATCGCCGACGAGCCGACCTCGGCGCTAGATGTCAGCGTCCGAAAGGACGTGCTGCTGCTGCTCGATGAGTTGGTGCGCGAGAACAATTCCGGACTGCTGTTGATCAGCCACGACATTCGCATGGTGGCAGCCTTTTGTGAGCGCATCATCGTCATGTATGCCGGCCGGATCGTCGAGACCCTGACCCGTCTCGAGGATGCTCGCCATCCCTATACCCGCGGGCTGATCGCTGCGCTGCCCGACCCCAGGAACCCGGTTCGCCGGCTTGCTGTTCTCGACAGGACGAAACTCGGTCTGGAGATGGCGCAATGATCAATGTGCGTGACCTCGATGTTGTCTTTGCCTCCGGCAAATCAAGCAACCATGTCGTCAGGGGCATCAGTTTTCAGGTCGGCCAGGGGGAGACGCTCGGCATTGTCGGTGAATCCGGATGCGGCAAATCGACGGTGCTGCGGTGCCTCGCCGGCATGGAGGCCGGTTGGACCGGTCACATCGAGCTTGGCGGCAAACCGATCGGCAAGAAGCGCTCCCGCGAGGAGCTGAAATTTGCCCAGATGGTGTTTCAGGACCCTTACGGCTCCCTGCATCCGCGCCATCGTATCGGCACCGCCCTGGCGGAACCGCTGCGCGCCATGCGCCATTCCGACATCTGGTCCAAGGTCGAGAGAGCGTTGATCCAGGTCGGTTTGCCGGCGAGCTTCGCAAACCGTTTTCCGCATGAGCTTTCCGGCGGCCAGCGGCAGAGGGTGGCCATCGCCCGGGCCCTGATCCTGTCGCCGCCCATCCTGTTGCTCGATGAGCCGACCTCGGCGCTCGACGTCTCGGTCCAGGCGGAAATCCTCAACCTGCTGGCCGACCAGCGCGAGGAAAAGGGCCTGACCTATCTGCTGGTCAGCCATGACCTCGCGGTCATCGCCCATATGTGCGACCGGGTGCTGATCATGAAGAATGGTTGCTTCGTCGACGAACTCACCAAAGCGGATCTGCAGGCCGGCACCACGCATGATGCCTATGCGCGGGAACTGTTCGAAGCGAGTTTCATCGAGGCTTGATATCCTCGATCGCGGTGTGGTTCAGCGCCCCTCCGTCACAGCAGACACATGCCTGACCGCCGCGACGCTGCCCCTTTCGACGAGATGGCAGGCAAGCTCGACCCGCCGCCGTGGGGCCGCAAGGCCGAGCATCATGTCGCGCAGCAGATCGAGCGCGGTGGCGCCAAGTTCGCGCATCGGAATATGCACCGTCGAGAGCGGCGGATTGAGAAAGGCCGACTGCGGCAGGTCGTCTATGCCCATGACGGAGATGTCCTGCGGCACCGCATAACCCATCGCCTGCAATCCGCGCACCGCGCCATTGGCAAGACTGTCGCCCGCCGTCAGGATGGCGGTGAAGGGGAGGCCTTTTTCTCGGACAAGACGGGTGACCGCTTCGGCGCCGAGTTCCGGCAGCCAGTCGTCGACTTCGAGCACCAGATCGGCATCGGCCGTCAGCCCATGGTGCTGCAGGGCATCGCGCCAGCCCTCCAGACGCCGCTCGATCGTCCGCCGCCCCGGCCTCAGCATGAACAGGATGCGTTGATGCCCGGCCTTGATCAGCCGCTCGGCGGCGATGAAGGCGGCCGAACGGTTGCAGGGCGTAACGCTCGAAAGCCGCATATAGGGATCGTCGCTGTTGACGAGCACGACGGGCTTTCCGAGATCGGCGGCCGCCGCCAGCATCTCCTCCTCGTCGACGGTCAGGATCAGCATGCCGCCGAAGCTCGGATCATCACGCATCTCGGCGACGACGCGGGCTTCATCCCCCTTGTCGGCGACAGGGCGCATCGCCAGTTCGATGCCGAGGGCGGCCGCGCGCGCATTCAATCCTTCGAGCACATAGAGCGTGAACTGGTTGCGGACATAGTCGATCATCGCCGCGCCGGAGGCGACGAGCATGACCTTCTTGCCGGCAACGCTCGCCGGCAGGGCGTAGCTGACCGCACTTGCCGTTTCCAGCACCAGCTTGCGGATCTCCGGCCTGACGCCCTTTTCGCCGGCCAGCGCACGCGACACCGTGCTGATCGAGACGCCGCATCTGGCGGCAATGTCGTCGAGGCGCGTACGCCTGCCTTTTTTCTCTTCCGCCGCCATGTCATCTCCTCGCTCCAGACTACTATGCAAAAATCTTTCAGATTGCGCAAATGGAATGCCTATGCACAATTGTTGCCTGAGGAGTCCGCGACGAGCGGCAGAGCAGGGAGGCTTTGAAGATGCGGCTAGAGGGCCAATCCATGCGCCGGCGTTTTACCCGGCGTCTCAAGGATCGAGCATGATGCCGAAAAGTGTGAGCGGTTTTCGGGCGACATCATGCTCCAACTGTTCTGGGGCGGGCTGAAATATGACCACTGAGCAGCAATCCCATCTCCGCCGCGCAACGGCGAAGGATAGCCCGATCGCCTACTGGCAGCTCGCCAACCTGTGGCAGGAGCGCTATGACGTCGCCGACCGTCCGATGGACGGCAGCATGGATCCCTTCTTCTTCGTCACCAAGACGAAGAACTTCATCCCGCATGAATATCCCTGCCGCGCCGAATTCAAAAAATCCTTCTCCGGCCGGCGGCCGCAACCGGCTGTCGAATTCGAGGCCGCCCGCTGGTGGCTTCCCTTTGCTTCCCCGCGTGTCGATCTCTCTGGCTTCTGGTTTCGCCCGACGCGCATCGGCTGCTGGGCGCGCACCTTCCTTGATGCCCGCTCAGTGGGGCGTGCCACGCTTCGCCTGTCGACCTGCGGCGGCTCGATCCTCTTCGTCAATGGTCGCGAGCAGGGCTTCATGGCGCCTTACCAGCGCAATCTCGAAGCCGAGCAGCTGTTCGAGGTCGATCTCGTGGCCGGCCTCAACGAGATCCGCGTCTATTTCGACGATCTCGCCGAGCGCGACGCCCGCTTCTATTTCCAGCTGGATTATGTCGAAGGACCGGAAGTTGAAACCGCCGTGCCCGTTCCCATCGCCGCCGGCGATGCGGATGCGCTGGAGGTCATCCTCGAAGGCATGCGCTTCGACCGCACTGCCTATCTCGGCGAAGACGTGACGATCCTTTTCCCCGCGCCGCTGCCGGTGGCGCTGAGCTGCCATGCCGAGATCGAAGGCGATTTCATGTCGATCGAGCGCTTCGACTATGATTTCGAGCTGGAAGCGGGAGCAACCAAGCTGGCGCTCGGAACCTCGGCTGATATGCCCGCCGATTTCCGCCATTTCCGGATCACCTTCAAAACAGGCGAGCTTTCGCTCGGTCGCACGCTCGGCGTCGAGATCTGTCATCCCCAACGCCAGGGGGAAGCGCCCGCCGCCCTGGAGGACCGCGTCGCCGAGGCGCTGGCTGAGGTCGCCGGCCATTCCGAGCCCGACACGGTCTGCGCTTTCGCGCGCCTTGCGCTGGGGCAGGGCGGCGAGGAAACCGAGGCGATGATCTCGGCCATGCTGCCGGTCATCGAGGATTGTCACGACTGCGCCGATTTCGTGCTGGTGCCGCTGCTCTTTGCCTATACGCGCTGGAGCGATCTGCTGTCACCTGCGCTGCGCGACAGGATCGAGCACGCCGTCCTCAATTACCGCTTCTGGATGGATGAGCCCGGCAACGACGTTCAGTGGTATTTTTCGGAAAACCACGCGCTTCTCTTCCATACCGCGGCCTATCTCGGCGGCAGGCTGTTCCCAGATGCCGTCTTCGTCCGCTCCGGCCGCACCGGCGCCGAGCAGATGCAGGTCGGCGAAGAGCGTGTTCGCGCCTGGCTCGATCATTTCGAGCGCTGGGAAATGGCCGAGTGGAATTCCGTTCCCTATTTCCCGATCGATCTCAAGGGGCTGACGGCGCTGGCCGCCTGTGCGCCGGATGAGACGATCCGCAACCGCGCGAGTGCCAGCATCGTCCGCCTGATGGAGATCGTCGCCCGCTCGGCCCATCACGGCATGCTGACCGGCAGCCAGGGCCGCTCCTACGAACACACACTGCGCCCCGGCCGCTCGGTCGAACTCTCCGCTATCGCCCGGCTGCTCTGGGGCCGCGGCTGGTACGGCCGGCGTGTCCACGCTTTGCCGCAGCTTGCCGTCTGCATTCGCGATCATGGCCTGCGTTTTCCAGAAGCGCTTTCGGCCATTGCGGCGCACCAGTCCGACGACGCGCAGGAATGGACCTTTTCCCAGGGCGAGAACCGCTTCGCCGCCCTCTACCACTATAAGACCCGCGAGACCGCGCTCGGCACCATCGCCCATTATCGCCCGGGTGCCTGGGGCTATCAGGAAACGGTGCTGCATCTGCGCTTGGGCGACCGGCCGGAAGCGCAGATCTGGATCAACCATCCCGGCGAGACCATCCAGTTCGGTTATGGGCGGCCGAGCTTCTGGGGTGGCTGCGGAACGCTGCCGCGCGTACATCAGTATCGCGATCTGGCGATTCTCGATTTCGAGATCCATGAGGGCCAGCCGGATTTCACCCATGCCTGGTTCCCGCTCGAGGCCTTCGACGACACGGTGGTCGACGGCAATCTGGCGCTCGCCCGCTCCGGCAACGGCATTGCGATGCTGATCGGCAACGGCGCACTGGAGCCGGTAAAACAAGGCCCGACGACGGATATCGAGCTGCGACTGGCCGGCCGCAAGGGCCGCTGGATCGTCCGTCTCTCCGATATCGGGCGCGAGGGTGGCCTTGACGGCATGCAGGCGCGTTTCACCACGCTTTCGGCCCGCCGCGACGACGAGGGCGCATTGATCGTTATCGATCCGGATTATGGCCGGGTCGTCTTCGAAGAAGACGGCACCGTGCGCGCCGAAGGCCGCATTCTTCGCCCGACGGACTGGTCGGTGCGGGGAGACGCGGTACATCTGAAGATACCGGGCAGGCAGCCTCGGCGCGCGGCCTCGTAGACGACGTGTCCGGCAGGTGGAGGACCGGCCGGACGCAGGAATTGATCGATCAAGAGGAGGAAAAAATGACCAGAATGAAATCGATCGGCGCGGCTTTTGCTGCAGTTCTCTTGAGTTCTGTTGCCGCCCATGCCGGCGACGTGCGCATCATGTGGTATTCCGACGGCGGCGAAGGCGAGGTGATCAAGGATCTGCTGTCGCGCTTCTCGAAGGCCAATCCCGACGTCAACGTCATCCTCGACGAGGTCTCCTATGACGTCGTCAAGGAACAGCTGCCGGTGCAGCTCGAAGCCGGGCAGGGGCCGGATATCGCCCGCCTCACCAACCTGAAGGCGCCGGCCCAGCACTGGCTCGATCTTCGGCCCTACCTCACCGACGCGAAATACTGGGAGGACAATTTCGGCGCCCAGGCCGACTGGATGCGTCCGGACGGCTCGAACGCCATCACCGGCTTCATGACGCAGCTGACGCTGACCGGTGGCTTCGTCAACAAGACGCTGTTCGAGCAGGCTGGCGTCGAAATCCCCGGCCCGAAAGCCACCTGGGACGACTGGGCGGCGGCCGCCAAGAAGGTCGCCGACAGCCAGAAGGTCTTCGCCATGGCGATCGACCGCTCCGGCCACCGCGTCTCCGGCCCGAACATCTCCTACGGCGCCAACTATATCGCCGCTGACGGCAAGCCGGCGCCGATCGATCAGGGCGCCAAGGACTTCCTCAGCCGCTTCGTCAAGTGGAACGAGGACGGCATCATCAACAAGGATGTCTGGGTCAGTGCTGCCGGCACCACCTACCGCTCCGCCGCCGAAGACTTCATCAATGGCGGCCTTGCCTATCTTTATTCGGGCAGCTGGCAGATTTCGGGCTTCGCCCAGAAGATCGGCGACAATTTCGACTGGGTGATGGCGGGAAGCCCCTGCGGCACGGCCGCATGCTCCGGCATGCAGGGCGGCGCCGGTCTGGTTGCCGTCAAATACACCAAGAACCCGAAGGACGTCGCCAAGGTGATGGATTACCTGGCAGGCGCCGACGTGCAGAAGGAATTTGCCGAACGCAGCCTGTTCATTCCCGCGCATAAGGGTGTCGCCGCCGGCGAAATGAGCTTCAAGACCGACAATCCGCACGTGCAGGCGGCGCTGAAGGCCTTCGTCGAAGCGGCCGGCCAGACGGCGGCCCCCGCCATGAAGCTGCCGGGCTGGAAGTGGTCGGACGCCTATTACAGCGCCATCGTCGCCCGCATCAGCCAGGTGATCGCCGGCGAAATGAAGCTCGACGACGCCTATGCCCGCATCGACGAGGACATCAAGGCCAAGGTCGCCGGCAACTGACGGAAGAACAGATGACGGCGAAGACGGTTTCTTCTGAACCACCGGCCAGAACCGGTCTGCGGCAGGCGCTCTTGGCGCCTGTCCGGCTTGCCATGGGGATCGTCGATATTCCCATGCGTGGCTGGCAGAAACTGACCGGGCTGAACGGCATGGCGGGCGTCTTCCTGGCGCCCAACATGCTGATCTTCACCGTCTTCGTGCTGTTGCCGCTGGTCATCAATTTCATCTATTCGACGACGAGCGGCAGCGCCATCTTCCTGCAGAACAGGACCTATGTCGGCGCCGACCAGTACCGCATCCTCTTCGATTGCCGCAGCTATCTCGATCCCTCGACCTGCGCCGCCGACACTTTCTGGGCGGCGGTGCGCAACACCGCCGTCTTCGTCGTCTTCCAGGTCACAGTGATGCTGATCGCAGCGCTCGCAACGGCTTTGATTCTCAACCGCGAGCTTTCCAATCGCGGCTTCTGGCGCGCCGTCTTCTTCTTCCCGGTGCTGCTGTCGCCCGTCGTCGTCGGCCTGATCTGGAAATGGATCCTGCAGCGCGAAGGCCTGTTGAACTATGCGCTGAGCCCCTTCGGCTTCGAACCCTTCTCCTGGCTCAGCGATCGTTTCTGGGCCTTTTTCTTCGCCGTCTTCGTCTCGGTCTGGGCGCACATGGGCTTTTATGCGCTGATCCTGCTCGCCGGCCTGCAGGCGATCCCGCGGGATCTCTACGAGGCGGCGGCGATGGACAGCGCCCGCCCGATCCGCATCTTCCGGCGCATCACCCTGCCGCTTTTGATGCCGAACCTCATCGTCGTGCTGGTCTTGGCGCTGATCCGCGCCGTGCAGATCTTCGACGAGGTCTTCGTTTTGACCGGCGGCGGCCCGGGCACCAGCACCATGTACATCACCCAGTATATCTATGAGACCGGTTTTGCGAGTTCGCTGCGCAATCCAGGGCTGGCGTCGGCTGCCTCGATCCTGATGGGCATCGTGCTCGTCATCCTGACGCTGGTCCAGCTCGGCGTCAGTAGCCGCAACGAGAAGAAGGGAGCACGCCAATGAGCGCCGTCTCTGCCTTTCTGCTCCGCCGCCGCGGCCGAGGCTGGCACTGGACGGATGTGGTCACCTGGATCTGGCTGATATCAGGCGTGTTCCTGATGTTCGGCCCGGCCGTGTGGCTGGTCTTCTCCTCGTTCAAGACGCCGGCGGCCCTTGCCGAATTCCCGCCGTCCTTCCTGCCCTATGTCACCGAACAGGCAGTGGTGCCGGGTTACGACAAGCCGTTGCCGCTCTATAATGTCGCGATGCCGGATGGCAGCACCCGCGTGCTCGCCGAAGTCCGCCGCATCGGCATCATCGGCCAGATGGTCGATCCGAAACAGCCGGGTGAAATCGTCAAGGCGAATATCAAGGACCGCACGCCGGTGCGCCAGGTCGAATTCGCCGGCGGCAACTACACCGAACCGTTCCAGCGCTTCGATTTCTTCCTGTTCCTGCGCAATTCCGTCTTCGTCACCGTCGTGGCGACGGCTATTACGCTGCTCGTCAATTCGATGGCCGCCTTCGCGCTGTCGAAATACCAGTTTCCCGGCCGCACTGCCGTCATGCTGATGATCCTGGCGACGCTGATGGTACCGCTTTCGGTCATCGTGGTGCCGCTCTATTCCGTCATCGGCACGTTGAATCTCTTCGACAGCCTCTGGGGCGTCATCCTGCCGACGGTCGCCACCCCGACGGGCGTCTTCCTGCTCAGGCAATACATGCTGACGATCCCCGACGAATTGCTCGACGCCGCGCGCATGGACAAGGCCAGCGAATGGCAGATCTACTGGCGTATCATCCTGCCGCTGTCGGCGCCGGCGCTCGCAGTGCTGGCGATCTTCTCCGTCGTCTGGCGCTGGAACGACTTCCTCTGGCCGCTGATCGTGCTCTCGCGCAAGGAACTCTATACGCTGCAGGTCGGCCTCAACGTCTATGCCGGCGAGCTCAATGTGCAATGGCACTACATCCTCGCCATGACCGTCGTCTCGATGATCCCGGTCGTGCTGATCTTCGTCTTCCTGCAGCGCTTCATCACCACGGGCATTGCCGGCTCGGGGCTCAAATAGGCCAGCTTACATATGAAACAGGAGAGTGCATGAGCGGGCTCGAGCTCAGGAACATCGTCAAGAATTTCGGCGCCGTCGAGGTCATTCGCGATGTCTCGCTTCATGTCAATGACGGCGAGTTCGTCGCTTTTGTCGGCCCCTCCGGCTGTGGGAAATCGACGCTCTTGCGCCTGATCGCCGGCCTCGATAAGCCCACAGGCGGCAGCATCGCCATCGACGGGAAGGATGTTACCGCTATCAGCGCCGCCGATCGCGGCCTGGCCATGGTCTTCCAGTCCTATGCGCTCTATCCGCATATGAGCGTCCGGGAAAACCTCGCCTTCGGCCTCGAAAACACCAAGGTGGCGAAAGCCGAAATCGAAGCGCGCATCACCGACGCTGCGCGCATGCTGGAGATTGAGCCTTTCCTGCAGCGCCGTCCGGGCCAGCTTTCCGGCGGCCAGCGCCAGCGCGTCGCGATCGGCCGCGCCATCGTGCGGCGGCCGGATGCCTTCCTGCTCGACGAGCCGCTATCCAATCTCGACGCCGAACTCAGGGTCAGCATGCGGGCCGAACTGGCGGCCCTTCACGCCCGCCTGAAGGCGACGATGATCTATGTCACCCATGACCAGGTCGAGGCGATGACGCTTGCCGACCGTATCGTCGTGCTGAGAGGCGGCAAGATCGAGCAGGTCGGAACACCGCTGGAACTCTATAACAGGCCGGCGAACCGCTTCGTCGCCGGCTTCATCGGCGCGCCGCACATGAATTTCCTCGAAGGTGCGATCGTTGGTCACGAGGGCGGTTTCGCCGAGGTCGAAACCGTCGGCGGCCATCGACTCTCCGTGATTGCCAAGGAGGCCCGCCTGACGGGCGAAAGGGTCAGCATCGGCATCCGGCCGCAGCATATCACCCTTGCCGACGCGGCCTCAGCGAGCAGACTGGATACCCGTGTCACCCTTGTCGAGGAACTGGGCTCGGAAACCGTCGTTCACGCCGACGCAGGCGGTAAGAAATTGATTGCGGTTTTTGCCGGCCAGCAGCGGATGAAATCTGGCGACAGCCTGCCGCTGCACCTCGACCCCGCCGTCCTGCACCTTTTTGGCGAGGATGGCCGGCGTCTATCCTGATGTCCTTTGAGACCTCTTGTCATTTCGCCGGGACTATCACTCGCGATGAGGCAACCGATCGAGCAATTTCTCCAGTGTGATCGGATATTGCCGCACCCGCACGCCTGTTGCGTTGTGGACCGCATTTGCCACGGCCGGCGCGACACCAGTCAGTCCCAGTTCCCCGACGCCTTTCGCTTTCACCGGCGATATCGCTGGATCTACTTCGTCGAGGAGCACGGCCTCGAGATGAGGGATGTCGGCGTGGACCGGAACCTCGTAGCCGGCGAGATCATGATTGACGAAGAAGCCGGATCTCTTATCGACCACCATCTCTTCCATCAGGGCCGCCCCGATCCCCATCGTCATCCCGCCGATCACCTGGCTGCGCGCGGTCTTGGGGTTGAGGATGCGGCCGGCGGCGCATACGGCGAGCATGCGGCGAACGCGGATTTCGCCGGTATAGACGTCGACGCCGACCTCGGAAAAATGCGCCCCGAAGGTCTGGATCGCGAAGCGCTTCGCCAGATCGCCGAATTCCATGACGTCTTCGGCGACGAGATCGCCATCGGCGGCAGCGCTGGCGAGCAGCGCCCTTCGATTTCCGGAACGAACCTCACCGTCGACGAACTCTGCCTCTGCGGCGTTGAAGCCTAGACGCTGGGCGACCACCGCCCGCAGCTTCGTGCAGGCGGCATAGACGCCTGCGGTGACGGAAGGCGCGCCCTGCTGTCCTCCAGATCCCGGCATTTCCGGAAAACTCGAATCCCCGAGCTTTGCCACCACGCGCTCGATCGGCAGACCCATCATCTCGGCCGCCGTCTGCTGCACGATCGTATAGCTGCCGGTGCCGAGATCAGCCATGTCGGTCTCGACCGTCAGCATGCCCTGGCGATCGAGACGCACCCGCGCTCCGGCCTTTGAAATCGGTGCCCCGCGGATCGCACCCGCCATGCCCATTCCGATCAACCAGTCACCATCGCGGACTTGACCCGTCTCTGTTTTCCGCATGCTCCATCCGAAGCGTTCGGCGCCCGTGCGCAGGCATTCGACGAAGGGACGCGAGGAAAAAGTCCGATCGGCATTTTCCGGGTCGACCTGGGTATCGTTCAGGACGCGGAATTCGACCGGATCCATGCCGAGCTTCTCGGCCATCTCGTCCATGGCGATCTCGAGCGCCATCAAACCGGGTGCCTCTCCCGGCGCACGCATGGCATTGCCCTCGGCCAGGTCGAGCGTCGCCAGCCGGACAGCTGTCATCCGGTTCGCTCCGGCGTAGAGCGACCGTGTCGAAAGGGTGGTCGGCTCGGTGCGGCCGCCGGCGAGATTGCCCGACCAGCTCTCATGCCCGACCGCCGTCAGCTTGCCGTCGCGCGAGGCGCCGAGCCGGATCCGTTGGATCGTCTTCGGCCGATGGATCGTATTGTTGAACATTATCGGACGTTGAAGCGCGATCTTCACCGGTCGCCGCACCATGCGCGCGGCAACGGCCGCCAGCACCAGATCTGACTGCACCGTGCCCTTGCCGCCGAAGCCGCCGCCGATGAAGGGTGAGATCAGCCGAACGTTTTCGCGCGGAATGCCGAGAATGAGTCCGAGATCGCGGGTTCCCCAATTCATCTGCTGAATTGAGGTCCAGCACGTCACCCGATCACCATCCCAGGTCGCGATCGTCGCATGGGGCTCCATCATTGCATGCGCCTGGTCGGGAACAGTATAGGTCTCGTCAACCTTCACCTCCGCGGCTGCGAAAGCCTGGTCGAAGTCTCCGACCTGCGTCTCGGTCGGTCCGCCAAACTCCATCTGCGGTGCAACCGGCGCGCTGTCCATTTGCTCGGCGAGATCGAAGCGGCCCGGGCTGCGCGCATAGTCGACGCGGATCAGCGAGGAAGCTGCGCGTGCCTGTTCGAAGGTTTCGGCCACCACGACTGCAACAGGCTGATGGTAGTGATCGACATCAGGGGCAGCCAACATGCGCTGGACATAAAATTTTCCGACACCAAGCGGACCGGCATTGCGGTGAGTAATGACGGCCAGCACGCCGGGCGCGGCCTCGGCGCGCCGGGTGTCGATCGATGAGATCCGGCCCTTGGCAATTGCCGCGCCAAGGATATAGCCGTAGGCAGCGTTCGGTGCGACGCTGTGATATTCGTAGGCGTAGGTCGCCGTCCCAGTCGTCTTGAGCTCTGCTTCGAAGCGGTTGTGAGGTTGGCCGACGACGGTCATCCTGTCGATGGGGTTCGGTCCTGCAGGTGTGTCGAACTTCATGGATCAGCCCTCGCTTGCGCTATCACGTCGCTGAGCGTCCGCTCCACCAACAACAGCTTGAACGGGTTCTCGTCTCGCGGCTCCGCGCTCTCAGCAGTCCGTCAGCCGGCATAGTCGATGCTGGGACCGGTGCTCAGGGCGAAGCAGTGGATCGCTCACGTGAGTAAATGGGTCACGCATCGGAAAGGATTACCGGCGGCAAATTGCAAGACCTTATGAGTCTGCCTCACGAACGGAAGCTTTCCGCCGAGATCAGCCGAGCAGGGGGCCCGCGGTGAGGCGCTCCCAGTTCGCATGCGCGAACTTCTCCTTGTCGGCGGCGTCGAGCTCCAGATCTTCGACAAATCGCCGCGCATCGCCTCCGGGGCGATGCTGGTATGGGTAGTCTGTCGAGAACAGGATGCGGTCCACGCCGACGGCATCGATCGCCTGCTGCAAATAGGCGGGGCTGAACATGCCGCTGGCCGTCAGATAGAGGTTGTTGCGGACATAGTCGAGGAATGGCCGCTGGAGTTTGGACACCCGATCCAGCATGACGAGCCGCTCGAGATAAAACAGCACCAGCTCACCCCAATGCCCGAGGATGACCTGGAGGTTCGGGTGACGGTCAAAGACGCCGCCCAGGATCAGACGCACGAACTGGATGCCTGCCTCGAAATGCCATCCGAGGGCGAATGTGGACAGGGCGAGATCGATGGGGGCGCTGAAACCCGTATAATAAGTATCGCGGATGCTCGTCTGCGGGATCTGCGGATGAATCAGGAGCGGGACATTGAGTTCTGCGGCGCTGGCGAATGTCGGCTCGAAGATCATATGATCGAGATTCCTGTCGCCGACCCGGCCGAACAGAACGGCACCTTTGCAGCCGAGTTCCTCGACGGCTCGTCGCAGCTCTCGCGCCGCCTCGTTCGGTTGCGCAAAGGAGAGAGCCGCCATCGCCTGGAAGCGGGATGGGTGAGCCGAAACAGCGCCGGCCAGAATGTCGTTGGCGCGACGAGCAAGATCGACGCCGTGATGGCCGAGATTGTTGAGACCCGGAGTCGTCAACGAGAGAACCTGCACATCGACGCCGGTCTCGTCCATCAGAGCCAGCCGCTGCTCTCCAAGATCCGCCAGCCGTTCGCCGAGCAGACCTGGATTGAGCCCAAGCGTTCCGTCGTCGGCGCCGGGAATCGTGTTCCACCCATGCTTCACCTCATCGGGCAGGACATGCTCTTCGATTGCGATGATCTTCATTGGTGAATTCCCCCGGTCAGGACTTCTGGGCGAGTTGATCGACGATCGCCTGGCCGACCCCGTATGCGGATGCCGGGTTCTGACCTGTGATCAGGCGGCCATCGACCACCACCTTCTCCGTCCAGTTCGGCGCCGGCTGATGCAGCGCGCCTCGCTCCTTGAGGGTCGTTGCCAGCAGATAGGGCACGACCTCGGTGTACTTGACCTCCGCCTCTTCCTCGTCCGTGAAGGCGGCGAGCTTCTTGCCCGCGACCAAATGGCTGCCGTCCGAGAGCGTTGCGTTCACCAATGCAGCGGGGCCGTGGCAGACCGCCGAGACGATGCCGCCGGTTTCGTAGATATCGCGGATCACGCGTTGCACAGCCGGGCTGTCGGCAAAATCCCACATCGTGCCGTGGCCGCCGGCGAAGAAGACTGCGGAGTAGCGGGAGGGATCGAGTTCGTCGAGGATGAGCGAGTGGGCGAGCGCATCGCGGAACCCGCGGTCCTTCCAGAAGCGGGCGTTGACTGGATCGGTGAGGTCGAAGAAGTCGATCGGCGGATGGCCGCCCCGGATCGAGGCGATCTCGACCGGAATGCCGGCCGCGCGGAAAACCTCGAGCGGATGCGTGAGTTCGACCATCGCAAAGCCAGTCGGCTCGCCGGTGTCGCCTCTGATCGGATGGCTGGTGACTACGCAAAGGATGGGCTTGATGTTATTTGCCATTGTCTTGGCTCCTCACGAGTTGAGCGAGGCCATGTCGATGACGACGCGAACTTCATATCGCTCTTCAACATGCGCTCGTAGGCTCTGCTGCGCCCCCCGAAATTCGCGATCGGGCGCAAAGTGTTCCGTTGTATCGCGGACAAGGAATCTCAGGCGTTGCCGGGCGCAAACAGCGCTTCCCAATTGAGGAAGGGGCCAAGCGGGATGACCTCCCAGTCGAGAAGCCCGGCCTTGGCCAGCGGGAATTCGCTCAGGGCCTGCTTGGCGGCTTCGACCGACTCGCATTCGGCGATGATGGCGACACCCGGACGGTCCTGGCGGAAATAGATGTCGCGGATGATGCCGCCCTTGTACATCTGCCAGGCGTGTCGGGCTTCATCCGACATATGCGGCTGGTACTTTTCCAGACTGGCGCCGGGCCGGGGAATATCGAGGCAAAGCAATTTCATGGCAGGATTCCTTGGTTGAGAAAGATGGATCAGGCGGGTTGGAACCGGCGCACGGTCTCGGCCACGCGGACGGCCGAGGTAGCCCGCCGTCCTGAGATCGCTTCCGGCAGGCGCGACATCCGGCGCCTGGTCAGTCTTCGATTGGATTATGACACCAAACCAGTTTCCGAGCTGGATGAGGTCGTCTGTGCTGCCGTTGTTGCCAGGAAATATCCTTTGCTTGGCCGGCCTTATATCGTAGAATGCAGTTGACGATTAGAAATAGTTTTTCTCTTCTTTGGTTCCTGAGGTTCTCCAATCGCAGGACCGTTCTTCGCGAGGATCCGCTCGGTGCGAGACAGGTTTGATGGAGTGCAAGTCTTTGTCGAGGCGGTCGAGACGGGCGGCTTTGCCAAAGCGGCCGAACGATTGTCGTTGACGCGCTCCGCAGTCGGTAAGGCCATCGCGCGTCTCGAAGAGCGCCTGGGCGTCCGGTTGTTTCACAGGACCACGCGGACGCAGAGCCTGACCGAGGATGGTCAGCAATATTACGAGCGGTGTGTGCGTGCGATCGAGGAACTGCGCGCAGGCGAATCTCTCCTGGAATCCGGCCGGCGTGAGGTCGTCGGCAAGTTGCGCGTGTCGCTGCCCGTCTTGTTTGGCCGCTACTGCGCCGCGCCCATCCTGCGTGCCTATGCGCGCCAGCACGAGAGGCTCGAACTCGAACTCAGCTTCAGTGACCGCCAAGTCGATCTGATCGCCGACGGCTTCGACCTGGCGGTGCGCAATGGCGCTCTTGGCAACGGAACCGCGCTCCACGCCCGGCGACTGGTCAGCCCGCGCAAGGCGCTCTGCGCTTCTCCAGCCTATCTTGCCGTACGAGGGGAGCCACATTCGCTGGCGGATCTGTCAGAACATGACACGCTCGTATACTGGCGCAACGATTATGGCCTGACCTGGCAGCTTCCCGATGCGACCGGTGCTCTCATCGACCTGTCGGTCACTTCAAGACTGCGCTTTGACGATCTCGAAGTGATCGCCGATGCCGCCGTCGATGGCATGGGCCTGGCTTGGCTTCCCTACTGGCTGATCCATGACCGCGTGCAGGCAGGCGAACTGGTCGAACTCTGGACCGATCGGCCGAGGGCGGCGATGGAATGCTACGCCGTGTGGCCAACCACCCAATATCTGCCGTTGCGGTCGCGACTGGCGATCGATGCGCTTGCCACCGAATTGCCGAAGCGCTTTGACCTTTGAAGCCGAGCCATATGCTGTAAAGGCATTTTATTCAGGTACCTTGAAGGTTCGCTTCGGTGCTGGCTCATCCAACTTTAGCCTTTCCGAAGCCTCTGGTGGCTTAACGCCCCGTCCCCAAGTCAGCGGTTTGCGCGATTTGCTCCCTGCCATGGCAGAACTGCCGAGGTGTGTAACCCATGATGCGCTTGAAGGCCGTACGGAACGCACTTTCCGATTCGTACCCCACGGCAATTGCAATCATTGCGATGGAATCGCCGGAGTTCTCGAGTTTGTCAGTCGCCAAAAGCATGCGCCAGCGCACGAGATACTCCATCGGTGTTTCGCCCGCGATCTCTCTAAATCTCAGCGCGAATTTCGATCGTGACATGCCTGCGCGGTCGGCGAGTTCCTGTAGTGTCCAGCGAAATGCGGGATCGGCGTGCATGGCGTTGATCGCAGCGCCGATCTGCTTGTCCGCTAGCGCGACAATCCAGTTCGCGTCGCCGCTCGCACCTTCAGTCAGATGCACCCGCAAGGCCTGCACGAGCATCATATGTGCGAGATGCTGCGCGATGAGAAGGCCGCCCGGTTGTCCTTCGTACATCTCCGCCATCATGCGCTCCATCGACCAGCGCAAGGCAGCCTGTTCGGATTCCTTGCGTATGCGTACGATCGGCGGCAGCATGCTCAACAGAAATCCGGCATGCTTGCCGGCGACGGCGAAGCGACTGCCTGCCAGAAGCAGACCGCCGCCATCGTTTATCCGAACAACGCTCCCCAACCGCACCGACCGATAAATCGTTTTGGAATCAACCGGCGGGATCGCCAGATCGCTCGCCAGGCGGAAGGAGCGTCCGCTCGGCAATATCAAACAGTCTCCCTTTTCAAGACGTAATGGTTCAGGGACGCCCTCCATGGCGAGCCAGCATTCCCCGGAGACGACCGCATAACACTTGATCGTGTCGGACTGGTTAGAGAATTGGACGGCCCATTCGCCGCCTGCATCGATCCCGGACGAGAGATAGCTGCGTGGCTTTAGCAGCGAGAGCACTTCTGACAATGGGTCCATCGGCCCCCTCCGGATGAACGCGAAAACAAGGAAGCTAACAACACAGATTGTGATTTCCCAATCACGTTGATGGCACCCGCGTCAGCCGGATCCGGAACAACTACAATCGGGGAACGGAGCTGGTAAACGCCAAACCGTAGCCGGCGATCTCCGCATATCCGGGGATGCCAGTTGAGCGGAAAGAACTTCATCAAAGGCGATTCTCGAAAATGCGCTCCGAAATACCGCCAACCGCCATTGGTATTGGTTTTACACCGTCTACGACGAGTTCAGATCATGCCGGTCGAACGGATCGCTCGTCGGTCGCGGAAGCTCCTCATGCGGAAAAACGAAGCGGCTCAATCGCTTTGCGACAGCATGCCACTTCGTATGGCGACGTTCGGGGCAGGGGAGGAAGACTCGCCAATTCGTGATCCATTTGTGGTCGAGCAGACCGAGCAAGGATCAGGAACTGAGTGCCGCCTTTACTCTCTCGGGCAGGAACGGGTAATGCCGCAGCCGCACGCCGCCGGTGAGACGCGCCACGGCGTTGGCGATCGCCGGCCCGACGGGAGGAATCCCGGCTTCGCCGATGCCGGCCGGTCTGTTCTCGGGCGTCGGCATTATCCTGACATGGATCTGTGGCGTCTCGGACATCCGCATCACCCGATAGGTGTCAAGGTTTGATTCCTGGACTTCGCCATCGACGATGTTGAGCTGCTCGTAGAGCGCGTGGCTGGCGCCGTGCACGATCGCGCCTGCGACCTGCGCCTCGATGTTCAGCGGCTGGATCGCCACCCCCGGATCAATCGCGCACCATACATTGTGCACTCGTATCTCGCCGCTCTCCCGGTCGAGCGACACCTCGGCGACTTCCGCGCAATGCGCTCCGAAGGCGTCGGAATAGGCGATGCCCAACGCCCGTCCGTTGCGCGGGCGGTTCCACTCCGCCATCGCGGCGACTGCCTCGATAACCTTTCGCGCACGAGGCTGCTCGCTCAGCAATTCCAACCGGAACGCCACCGGATCAACCGCTTTCGCGGCGGCCACCTCGTCGATGACGCATTCGATGGCGAACTTGGTGTAGCCGTTACCGATTGCCCGCCAGGAGCCGACATCCTGGCCATTGTCCTGCCGGACGAACTGCACCAGATGCGCGGGAATGCGATAATTGTGGATCGTGCCGTCGGTTACCAAGCTGTCCTGGCCACCGGCGCGCTGGAACCGGTCCTTCGATATGCGGGCCAAGATCGAGTCTGCCACCAGCCGGTGGTGCCAGCCGACGATGTTGCCGGATGCGTCAAGGCCGACTTCCACGTGCTGGGCCGCAAGCGGCCGGTATTTGCCATGCCGGACGTCGTCCTCGCGGCTCCAGATGACCTTGACCGGCCGGCCCTGGACCGCCTTGGCAAGCAACACAGTTTCTATGACGAAGTCCTGTTCGGCCCTGCGGCCGAAACCGCCCCCGAGCAGAGTGGTGTTGACCTTGACCTTGTCGGGCGTCGTGCCGCCGATACGAGCGGCCACATCCCGCGCCGTGCCCGGCCCCTGGGTTGGCGCCCAGACCTCCACACTATCGCTCGAGACCAGCGCCGTTGCGTTCATCGGCTCCATGGTTACGTGGTGGACGTGATCGCTGAGATAGTCGGCGGCGATGACGCGCGCTGCACCTGCGATGGCAGCGGCGGCGTCAGCGCCCTGCGTATGCGAGATGACGCCCGCCTGGGCAAGATCGCGGCCGACATCGCGATAGGCCTCTACCAGGCGAGTGCTGTTGTAGCGCCGGACTGACGAGGAGTTTGTCCAGGTGATGTTCAGCACCTCTTTTGCCCGCCGGGCGGCATCGTAGCTCTCGCCGATGATGCCGACGCCGTTACGCAGGGGAACGACCTGGATGACGCCCTTTACGGCCCTGGCCGCGGCGTCATCAATGCTTTCCGGCGCCTCGCCAGGAACCGGTGAGCGCAGCACCGCGCCGTAGAGCATGTCCGGCAGTTCCACATCGATGCCGAACTTTGCCGTGCCGTTGACCTTGGAGGGCACGTCGATGCGGTTGACATCCATGCGGCCGATATAGCGGCACTGGTCGATGGGCTTCAGGTCGGCTTCGCTCACCTGCGGCAGCACATCGGGAAGTTCACCGGTCGCCGCGATCTCGCCGTAGCCCAGCGAACGGCCAGATGGCAGATGTACCACCCTGCTTGGCTCGGTCGTAAGTTCGCTCACCGGGACCTTCAACCGCGACGCGGCAATCGCCAGAAGAATTTTGCGGGTCTGTGCACCCACCAGCCGCAGCGGCAGATAATAACCGCGCGTGGTGTCGCTGCCGGCGGTGAGCTGCGCACCGCCGAAATTGGGATTGCCGTACTTCTCGGCGTCCGCCGGAGCCTGGACGATGCGGACCATATCCCAGTCCGCGTCCATGTCCTCTGCGATAAGCAGCGGAATTGATGTCATGACACCCTGTCCCATCTCCGAGGCCGGACTGATGATGCTGACGATGCCGTCGCTCGCGATGGTGACCCAAACGTTGGGGGTGAAATCCCCCGTCGCCGCTTGAGCGGTCGCAGCTCCCAGCGCGACGGAGGACAGGCTGGCGAATGCGACCGTCACGGCTGTACCGCCGACTGTCACGAGGAAGCTGCGTCGTGACAGGGCAACGGCTCGAGGAAGGGATGTTTTTGTCATCGCTCAAGCCTCCTGCGCGGCGCGTTCGATGGCACTGATAATCCGCCCATAGGTTCCGCACCGACAGATATTGCCATCCATGTGTTCGATGATCTGCTCCCGCGTGGGCTTTGGAGTGCTCTGAAGGAGCGCGGCTGCCTGCATGATCTGGCCCGACTGGCAATAACCGCACTGCGGCACCTGTTCGGCGATCCAAGCCCGCTGTAGCGGATGGTCTGAGTCCGGCGAAAGGCCCTCGATCGTTACGACCGCGCGCCCGGAAACGTCCTGAAGCATGGTTACGCAGGAGCGGGTCGGTACTCCATCGACATGAACCGTGCAGGCGCCGCATTGCGCGACACCACAGCCGAACTTCGTGCCAGTGAGTTTGAGATGCTCGCGAATGACCCACAGGAGCGGCGTGTCGGGTTCGGCGGCGACATCGACGGCGCGCCCATTGATCGTGAACGCAGTCATGAATCGCGTCTCCTTCGTCAGTTATTGGCTTTTGGCTGTTGGCCTTCGAGATAGGTGATGATTGCCGCCCGCTGCGTCGCATCAGGGACGGCGACGGTCATTGTTGTGGCCGGAATCAGCCGGCGCGGCGCGGCGAGAAAGGTGTTGAGGGTCGCCTTGTCCCAGATGATGCCGGAGGCTCGCATAGGCCCCGAATAGCGAGCGCCTTCGATGCTGCCGGCCGTGCGCCCGATCACCCCGGTAAGATGCGGGCCGCTCTTCTGGCCGGGGTCCATACTGTGACAGGCCCCGCAGCGCTGTCGGAACATACGCTCCCCGTCGGCCTGCTGAGCGGACACCGTTGTCGGGTTTAGCAATGCAGCGAGCGCCGTTGCTGCGGCCGACCACGCACTCATTTTGCACAGAAGACGAGGGCCAATCGTTCTGTGTGGAAGTCGATCATTGAACAACGTAACGCTCACTAGCCACCTCCACTCTTGAACCAAGCTAACAATGCAGCTCCGCACAAGCTATGCTGCAGCGTCCCGTTCTTCTTCGCGAGCGTCCCCGAGCCGATCTACCAAGTGGGGAATAGGGAAGCCACGTAGAGTCATGCGCGACTGCTGGGTATCCTGTCGGCTCCTATGTTCCCAGCCGCTATTTTGGCTGGAGAAGGAGCGAGATGGCGCCCTCGCTGCGATGCGCGTTACCGACATGGCAGCGACGAGAGAGGATCACCTATCGCCGACTATCCGGCCATAGCGCGACTCCGTCCTTAATCGAGTGCTCTTGGCCGGACCGCCGCGACGTCCGTTGCGGTCGCGACTGGCGATCGATGCGCTTGCCACCGAATTGCCGAAGCGTTTCGTCGTCTGAAGCGAATCCCTTTGCGCTTTATTTCCCGCAGGAGCCGCGCAACGGTGCAAAAGGCGGCTCGCCACTCTGTCGTCGCAGCCGCTCACGTTGAATAACGCAACGCGTTCACGAGAAGGGAAAAGGCGGGGGAAGACTGGCGCCGGCTTGGGTAATAGAGATGGAAGCCCTCCCAATAGGGAGAAAAATCTTCCAGAAACCGGTGGAGGCGACCGGTTCCAAGATGGAGCTTGGCGATATCTTCCGGGACATAGGCGAAGCCGAAGCCGTCGAGAGCCGCCTCAAGAACGTTGTAGATCGTGTTGAAGACCAGCTGGCCGTCCACCCGAACCTTGATCTCGCGGCCGTTCTCTTCGAACTCCCAGGCATAAAGACCGCCATAGGTGGGCAGGCGCAGATTGATGCACCTGTGCTGCATGAGGTCCTTCGGATGTGTTGGAATATCGCGTGAGGCAAAATAGGATTCCGCGGCGACGACGGCGAAGCGAACATCCGGCCCGATCCTCACCGAGATCATGTCCTTGGCGATCTGTTCGCCGAAGCGCACGCCGGCGTCGTAGCCTTCGCTGACAATGTCCTGCAGACCGTAGTTCACGTCCAGTTCGAGCCTGATGTCGGGATATTGTTGGAGAAAGGTCCGAAGCTTCGGCCATATGTAGCACTGGATCTGATAGTCGCCGGCGGTCAGCCGGACAGTTCCCGCCGGCTGGTCCCGAAGAATGTTGAGGCCATCGAGCGCAGATCCGATCTCGTCGAAAAGCGGACCGATGCTCTGCAGCATCCGCTCGCCTGCCTCGGTCGGCGAGACGCTGCGCGTCGTCCTCGTCAGCAGGCGCACACCCAGCCGCTGCTCGAGTTGACGGAGCGTATGGCTCAGCGCCGACTGCGACACGCCGAACTTGGCGGCGGCTTTGGTGAAGCTGCGCTCCCTCGCAACCACCAGGAACACCATCAGGTCGTTGATATTCTGGCGCTCCAATGATGATTCCTCCTCATAGACCGACGCCCATCATAAACGCCCGCCTATGAAATGGTAGCAATCAACTCTGGAGCAGCAAGCAAGCCGGACCCCTATGCGCCGGACCAGCGTGCTTTTGCTGCAGGCTGGTGCTTTACTTCGCCCGGCTGCGCAGTACCTCCCCGACAACCGGCGACGCAGAGAAGGCGTTCGGCCAGCCGGCGTAGAAGGCCGTATGGGCAACGACCTCGCCGGCTTCGTCGGCGGTCAGGCCGTTATCGATGGCGCGGTTAAGGTGATAGGTGATCTGGGCGCTCTGGCCCGATGCGATCAGCGAACTGACCGTCACAAGGCTGCGGTCTCGCGGTGCAAGGCCCGGCCGCCGCCAGAGGTCGAGGAACAGCGGGTCGGTCGTAAAATGCACCAGCCCCGGAGAGATCGGGCCGACACTCTTCTCGACGCCGGTGGCGCGTTGGCGCTCGGCTTCTTCGTTGAGCGGCAGCAGTTGCGGAGAGGCCGCAGGCAGCTGGTCGGCCGTGATGCCCCGGTCTTTGAAGGCGTCCTTGGTCGCGGCGACTGCGGACATCGCGTTCGACCAGCCTGCGTAGAAAGTCAGATGCGTGATGACCTCGGAAACCTCCGTCGGGGTCACCCCGTTATCGAGAGCGACGTCGACGTAGTGCTTCAGATCGATCGCCTGGTTTCGGGCGATCAGCACGGCCAGCGTGACGATGCTGCGATCGCGGCGTGACAGTTGCGGCCGCTGCCACAGATTTCCGAGTACGTCCTCTTCAGCGTATCGGCCAAGAGCCGGCGATACGGACTGGATGTCGCTGACCGACAATGATGAAGCACTTCCGCCTCCAATTCCTTCCTGGGCCATGAGAGGCTCGCCCATCGTGACCGAGATAGCCGTGGCGGCCAAAATTCGTTTCATGATGATATCCTTCCAACTTGGTTGTTCCGGCATCGCCTGGAATGGGCCTGCAACGGCGCAACGACGAAAGCTGCAAAGCGCCCGTCGTCAGCATCGAAGCAGGGTTCTGTGGTATTGGCTGCTGCAGAATGTGCCGCTAGAGACCGGATCGGCGCAGCATTTCTTCGGGATAACGAGCTCCCTGAATGACGATGTTGGTCTGCTCGATCTCGTCAAGATCGGCCTTGTCCAAGGTGACGTTCAGCGCCCCGATATTCTCCTCGAACCGTTCGAGCTTGCGTGTGCCGAACAGCGGCACAATCCAGGGCTTCTGCGCCAGCAGCCAGGCTAGCGCGACCTGCGCCGGCGTCGCGCCATGCTTCTCCCCGATCTTGCCGATCAGTTCGACCAGCTTCAGATTGGCAAGACGCGCTTTCTCGGCGAAGCGGGGAATTCCCGCTCGGATATCGGAACTGTCGAATGTGGTGTTGAGGTCGATCTTGCCGGTGAGAAATCCCTTGCCGAGAGGGCTGAAAGGCACGAGCCCGATGCCGAGTTCCTCGATTGTCGGAATGATTTCGGCCTCCGGATCGCGGGTCCACAAGGAATATTCGCTCTGCAACGCGGCCACCGGCTGCACCGCATGCGCCCGGCGTATCGATTGGGCACCGGCCTCGGACAGACCGAACCACCGCACCTTGCCCTCGGCGATCAGCTCCTTGACCGTCCCGGCCACATCTTCCATCGGCACGTCCGGATCGACCCGATGCTGATAGTAGAGGTCGATGTGGTCGGTGCGCAGGCGCTTTAGGCTGCCCTCGATGGCACGGCGGATCTGCGCCGGCTTGCTGTTGACGCCACCGCGGTGCTCGCCCGTTTCCTGATCGATGTCCCAGCCGAACTTCGTAGCGATCTTGACCTTGTCGCGAACCGGAGCAAGCGCCTCGCCCACCATCTCCTCGTTCGTCCAGGGGCCGTAGACTTCAGCGGTGTCGAAGAAATCCATGCCGCGTTCGACGGCGGTGCGAAGCAGGTCGATCATCTCGGCCCGGTCGGGAAGCTCGCGGGCCTTGCCATAGCCCATGGCGCCCAGCGACAAGGCGGAGACTTCCGGGCCCTGGCCGAGTGTGCGCTTGATCATCTTGCGTCTCCTTTGCTCGAGTTGGTTTGGATGGCTACCGACGACGCATCCGGATCCGACTGCCGTCAGGCAGTTTCCTCACGCGGCGCGATCCGGACGGTCGCCGCGCGTGCTCGGGCGCTGACCATCGACGCGAGATACTGGCTCTTGCCGTATTTGGCACGGTAGGCGTCGTCGATGCGATCGTTGATCGGGCCGTCGACAGGCTCGAAGCCGACGGTGCGCGTCATGCCGGCGGCAATGATCCGTCCAGCCTTCTGGTGGACCGCCGCCTGATACCAGCGGGACTTCTGACCATGGTAGCCGCGCACGTAGAGCGAGCCATCGACGACAACCTCCCAGATCCAGGTCGGGGTGCCATAGGTGGCGCCATCGTCCCTGAACGGCGCGATTTTCAAATCGTCGGCCTGACCGATTTTGCTAAGCTCGTCATCCGACCAGTTCATCGTCGCTCTCCGCTCAGTTTGGCTACAGTCGTGGTAGCGCTTCCCGATCTCATGCTTTGAATATAGAGCGCGTACCGAACCATGATTAGGCGCGGCAAATCGTATGAACTTATGAGTGAGAATCATCAATACAGATGAAGAAGATTGGTCGAGGGCGTTCGGCGTGACGGGGGTCGAGAGCGGTCCTGCATGCGTTCCGCATTTTAATATTTCGTGATCTCCGGTCGAAAACAGCGGGATGAGGAAACGAACCGGGCGGGTAGGGAGCTCGTCTGCCCATTTCGTTGGCCACCAGGAGAAAGCGGAAAAATCCCGATGTTCTCCAGCACCGCCGCGTCCGCTTGGCGCAGCCCGCAACCTCGATCAAAAAATGCGTATGTCGGCGAAAAGGTTCCAGGAAAACAACCGCATCCACCCGTGCCGGAAGCCTTGATGCGGCGCGCCGGCTCTTTCCAAATCGACAGGTCGCACTAGCTTAAAGGGGACGTGACGAAAAGGAGAAAACCATGACCGACGCACCGAATACGGCGACCCCGGCGCGGAGAGTGTTGCGTGGCCGCCCCTACAGCATCGGCGAATTTGCCAGGAAATATCGGCTCGACGACAAGGAGGCAAAGCGCCTCTACGACAAGTTCGGCCCGTCGGCCACCGAACTCGACCTGTTGATGGCAGCAAAGCGGCGCCCGCCGGGCCTGCCGACCAATCTCGACGCCTGACGGGCCCATGGGGATCCGAACCGGAAGCTGCCTTTGCGGGGCGGTGGCCTACAGGGTGGAAGGCGAGCCGCTTCGCACCGGCCTCTGCCACTGCGCCGATTGCCGCAAATCGAGCGGCTCCGCCTTCACCTTCTTCGCGGTCTGGCAGCGCCAGGCTTTCTCCCACAGCGGCGAGATCGCCACTTTCTCCGGGCGCAGCTTCTGCCCTGCCTGCGGCAGCAGGCTTTTCTGCCTTAGGGATGATGAGGCGGAAGTCCGCCTGGGCTCGCTCGACACCCCGCCGACCGGCCTTACGCCTGGTTATGAAGTCTGGATCAAGCGGCGCGAGCCTTGGCTGCATTCGTTGCCCGGCGCGGACCAATATGCCGAGGATGCGGATTGACGGACGCTTCCGGCGCCTGAACAACCTTTCCTTACCAAGATTTCATTTCACCCATCCGCAATTCCGTGCCAGTTCGGCGGCAACGCTAATCGCCGGTTCATCTGCACTGTGATTACTTCACCGCAGAGGCCGCAGGCGGCCACTGACGGATTGAGGACGACATGAACAAAATCGTAAGCGGCAGCGAAACCGGAGCAAAGACAGGCGCAGCGTCCGATCTCGCCGCGGTCCTTGTCGCATCAGGACGGCAGGGCAAGCGTGGCCGCTGGCGCGGACGCCTGCTCATCCTGCTGATTCTCATCGTTGCCGCAGCGGTCGCCGCTTATTTCTATATGGGCCGTGGGCAAAGCGAAGTGAGCTATGCCACCCAGCCGGCAAAACGTGGCGACCTGACAGTGCTCGTCACCGCCACCGGCTCGGTACAGCCGACCGAGCAGGTGGATATATCGAGCGAGCTTTCCGGCACGGTCCGCGACGTCAATGTCGATTACAACAGCACGATCAAATCAGGCGAAGTGCTCGCCCTCCTCGATACCAACAAGCTCGAGGCGGATGTGAAAAGCTCGCGCGCCAAGCTCAATTCGGCCAAGGCGAACGTCGTCAAGGCCAATGCCGATATGCAATCGGCAAGCACCTCGCTCGAGCGGTTGAAGAGCCTGGTCAGAAGCAATGTCTCCACCCAGCAGAGCCTCGATGACGCCAGCTACAAATATGATTCCGCCGTCGCCGCCAAACAGATCAATGAGGCCGAGGTGCTCGCCTCGGAGGCCGACCTGCAGCTTGCCGAAGTCAATCTCGCCAAGGCGAAGATCATATCGCCGATCGACGGCGTCATCCTCACCCGTTCCGTCAATCCGGGCGCCACGGTCGCAGCCTCGCTTTCGGCGCCGATCCTTTTCACCATCGCCGGCGACCTGAAGAAGATGGAGCTGCAGGTCGATGTCGACGAGGCCGATGTCGGCCAGATCGCCGTCGGCCAGAAGGCGAAGTTCACGGTCGACGCCTATCCCGACCGGACGTTTCCCGCCGAGATCGAGCAGATCCGCTTCGCCTCCGAAGTGGTCAACAATGTCGTGACCTATAAGGCGGTTCTATCCGTCGACAATGCCGACCTGCTGTTGCGCCCCGGCATGACGGCGACGGCCGATGTCACCGTCGAGGCCGTCAAGGACACGCTGATGGTGCCGAACGCTGCGTTGCGCTATGCCCCGGCGCAGGCCGAAAGGCGCGGCCGCGGCATTTTCGGCATCTTCGGCCCACCACGTCAGCGTAACAACAATGCCGGTCCGGCGCTGAAGGGCGCTGAGCGCCGCGTCTGGGTCCTGCGCAACGGCCGGCCGGCGCCTGTTGTCATCCAGGTCGGCTCGTCCGACGGCCAGTTCACCCAGGTCGTCTCCGGCGACATCAAGGAAAACGACGCACTGGTGACCGACGCCACGGCGCGTGCGAACTAGGCGGAGAGAGGGATGGCAAGCCCGCCGCTCATCGAATTCAGACAGGTCTCGAAAATCTACGGCGAGGGTGAGGCGGCGATCCGCGCGCTCGACCACGTCGACCTTGCGATCAACGCCCATGAATTCGTCGCGATCATGGGGCCGTCTGGCTCCGGCAAGTCGACGGCGATGAACATTCTCGGCTGCCTCGATGTGCCGAGCGCCGGCGACTACATCTTCGAAGGCATTCCGACCAGCGGCTTCGACCGCAGCCAACTGACGCTGCTGCGCCGCCACATGCTCGGCTTCGTCTTCCAGGGCTTCAACCTGCTGTCGCGCACCTCGGCCGTCGAAAATGTCGAGCTGCCGCTGATCTATCGCGGCATGGCGGTGCGCGAGCGGCGCGAGCGGGCCCGCGAGGCCCTGGCGCTGGTCGGCCTGACCGGGCGCGAGCATCACAAGACACAGGAACTGTCAGGCGGCCAGCAGCAGCGCGTCGCCATCGCCCGCGCCATCGTTACCGAGCCGGCGCTGCTGCTCGCCGATGAGCCCACCGGCAATCTCGACACGAAGACCAGCGTCGAGATCATGGATCTGATGACGCGGCTGAACCGCGAGCAGGGCATCACCATCGTCATGGTCACCCACGAACCCGATATCGCCGCCTATGCGCAGCGGCTGCTGCGTTTCGTCGACGGCAAGTTGGAGACTGAGGTCGAGCATCGGAGGAGGGCGGATCATGTTCTTTGAGACGCTGAAGCTGGCGCTGCGGGCCATCAGCCGCAACATGCTGCGCTCGTTCCTGACCGTGCTCGGCGTCGTCATCGGCGTTGCCGCCGTCATCGCGCTGGTGACGATCGGCAACGGCACGACCGCGCAAGTCTCGACCGAGCTGTCGCGGCTCGGCACCAACATGCTGTTCGTCCGCCCCGGCCAGTTCGGCCCCGGCAGGGCGAGCTCCGAGGCCAAGCGCTTTAGCGTCAAGGACGTCGCGGCGATCCGCGACCAGATCGGCGGCCTCAGGGCAGTGGCGCCGCTCAACCAGTCCACAGCGACGGTGATTTTCGGCGGCCAGAACCATTCGACCAGCGTCTCCGGCACCACCAACGACTATTTCATCGCACAGGACTGGAACCTGGCGCTCGGCCGCAATTTCTTGCCCGCCGAGGAACGCGGTCAGGCGCGCTGCATCATCGGCGAGACGGTGCGCTCGCAGCTCTTCGGCAGCGCCGACCCCACAGGACAGCAGATCCGCGTCGGCAAGGTCTCATGCCCCGTCATCGGCGTGCTTGCCAAGCGCGGCCAGTCCGGCATGGGTAACGACCAGGACGATGTCGTCATCATGCCGGTCAAGGTGTTTCAGCGGCGCATCAGCGGCAGCAACAACGTGCCGCAGATCATCATCTCGGCGCGCGACGGTGTCTCCACAGCCAAGGTGCAGTCGGATGTCGAAAATCTCCTGCGCGAGCGCCGCAAGATCGTGCCCGGCCGCCAGGACGATTTCAACGTCAACGACATGACGCAGATCGCCGAGGCGATGACCGGCACGACGACGCTGCTGACCGGCCTGCTCGGCGCCGTCGCCGCGATCAGCCTGCTCGTCGGCGGCATCGGCATCATGAACATCATGCTGGTCTCCGTTACCGAGCGAACCCGCGAGATCGGCATCCGCCTGGCGATCGGCGCGCTCGAAAGCCAGGTGCTCACCCAGTTCCTGGTCGAAGCCGTGGCGCTGTCGCTGTTCGGCGGCATCACCGGCATCGTGCTTGGCCTGAGCCTCGGCTTCGGCGCCGTGACGCTGCTGAAAGTACCCTTCGTCTTCAGCCCGCTCATGGTCGCCGTCGCCTTCCTGTTCTCCGCGGCAATCGGCATGATCTTCGGCTATTTCCCGGCGAGAAGGGCAGCGCAGTTGAACCCGATCGAGGCGTTGCGGCACGAATAATGCGCCATGGCAAAACGCATGATGTCTCTCTACCCTTGTCAATCGAACGCAACCGTTATAGGGGGCCAAGCATCATGCCGCTCAACAGGCTGGTGATCTATGCGGGGAATGTCGAGGAAACGGCGCGCTTTTATGAGAAGCACTTCGGTTTCAAGGCGACCAGCCTGCCGGGCGACAGGATCGTTGAACTGGTGGCTCAGGACGGCGGTGCGAATATCATGCTGCACCAGGCCGCCAAGGGCCAGCGGAGCGGCCAATCCACCGTCAAGCTGGTCTTCGACGTGGAGGATGTCGAGGCCTTTTGCAGACGATGCGCGGAAAACGGCCTGGAGTTCGGTGCCATCCATAAAGCCGATGGCTATCAGTTCGCCAATGCAAAAGACCCATGTCAAAATTCGATCTCGGTTTCCAGCCGGGCGTTTCGCAAGGAGTGACCGTGGGAAGGTGCCGGCCTGGTGAAGCAGTGGTTTGCCTCTGTAGGCGAGGGCGAGTTTGGCGAGAAAGCCAACCGCACTCTCCGTCCTCCTCGGGCTTGAGCCGAGGATCCATGCCGCGGCTGCTGATGGATACGGGGCGGATGCTTGGCTCAAGGCCGAGCACGACGGAGAGTGGGGCGGTCGGCAGAAGCCATTCACGGCGTAGACGCCCGTGCCGGCAATGCCGTTCGCCGATTTTCAGCAGCCTCGCCAATGTTATCTATCTGTCTCTATTCTGATATTTGGGTGGCGACTTGTCTTCGGTTTTTGGCCGTGTCACTATGTGATATATCAGGCTTGGCGACGGAGCTCCTTATTGCAGACTTCTCAGAGCCATCTTGCCTATCTCGCGCTGGAGCATCTGATCGTGACGCTGGCGTTGAAGCCAGGCGCGCTTGTCACTGAAAAGCAGCTGATCGATATGGCCGGCCATGGGCGTACGCCGGTGCGCGAGGCGATCCAGAAGCTTGCCTGGCAGGGGCTGATCCTGGTGAAGCCGCGCGTCGGGCTGCAGGTGGCCGAGATCGCTGCTGAGGATCATGGCAATGTGATGCAGGTGCGCCGTGAGCTGGAGCCGATCGCGGCGAGCCTTGTTGCCGAACATGCGAGCGACGAGCAGCGCGCGCGCCTCATCGATTGCGCCCGCGCGATGGAGGAATGCGCCGTCACCGGCGATCTCGACGGCTTCTTCGCTGCCGACAAGGCCTTCGACGAAATCCTCGAGGATGCCTGCCCGAACGGCTTCATCACGGCAGCCCTCGGCCCGGTGCAGACCCATTCGCGTCGCCTCTGGTACTCCAAGGCAAGCCCGGAGCGCATGGACCGCGCCATCGCGTTGCACGTCGCCGTCATCCGCGCCATCCATCAGGGCAGGCCGGATGAAGCGCGCGCCTCCATGGCGCTGCTGATCGATTACCTCAGCCAGACATAGAAACGGCTCCGTTTCCGGAGCCGCCACAGGTATTATTGTCAGAGATGTTTTAGCCGACGAAAGCGCGCTCGATGACGAATTCGGCGGGCTTGCTGTTGGCGCCTTCATCGAGACCGGCCTTCTCGAGCAGTTCCTTGGTATCCTTCAGCATGGCCGAGGAACCGCAGATCATGCCGCGGTCGATCACAGGGTCGAGCGGCGGCACACCGAGATCGGTGAACAGCTTGCCGGAAGAGATCAGATCGGTGATGCGGCCGCGATATTCGAAATCCTCGCGCGTGACTGTGGGATAGTGGCGCAGCTTGTCGCCGACGACTTCCTTCAGCAGCTCGTCGTTCTGGATTTCGTGTACGAGGTCGAAGCCGTATTTCAGTTCGGCGACATCGCGTGTCGTATGGGTGAGGATGACTTCCTCGAACTTCTCATAGGTCTCGGGATCGCGAATCAGGCTGGCGAAAGGCGCAATGCCCGTTCCCGTCGAGAACATGTAGAGACGACGGCCGGGCGTCAGCGCATCGAGCACCAGCGTGCCCGTCGGCTTCTTGCGCATCAGCACCTGGTCGCCCGGCTTGATCGCCTGCAGATGGGAGGTGAGCGGACCGTCCGGCACCTTGATCGAGAAGAATTCAAGTTCTTCGGCCCAGGCGGGGCTGGCGATCGAATAGGCGCGGAACACAGGCTTGCCCTCGACCATCAGGCCGATCATCGCGAATTCGCCGGAACGGAAACGGAAGCCCTGCGGCCGGGTCATCGTGAAGCGGAAGAGCCGGTCGGTATAGTGCGTGACATCGAGCACCGTCTCGGCATAGACGCCGGCGGGGATGGACAAGGCGAAGTCTTCGGTCTTTGCAGGCGCGTTCATTTCGGTAGCGGATCCCGTTTCGTCGGATGAACTGTCGTATGCGAGCGAGATATTACAAATCCGGCCGGAATTAAAGGCATTCCATTCCACGCGACGCTTCTAAAGGGAAATATGCATGTCATTGTCAGGATTCAATGGGGAGCAGGGGGCAGGCGGAGAATGTCGTATTTCCCGCTGGCGAAGCCCGGTAAAGGATGCATATTAGAGCGGCACGCCGGAAACGGATGCCGGTTTTCGGCAAAAACGGTGCGACAACAAAGACCTACGGCGTCGAACCCGATTCAGCAACAGGGTCCGGCGATGGTGGCTAAAAAAAAGATGCTTGCCGGGGCGAGCGCGATAGGGCGGTCGGGGGAACATGAAGATTTTCAACTACAAGCGTGTTCCCTATGCGGAGATGCGCGCCTTTTCCGTCCATATCCTGACGGCATCCGGCTCTTTCCTTGCCTTTCTCGGCGTCGTTGCCGCCGCCGAGCACCGCTTCATCGACATGTTCTGGTGGCTGGGCCTTGCCCTTCTGGTCGACGGCATAGACGGGCCGATCGCCCGCAAGGTGCGCGTCAAGGAAGTGCTGCCGAACTGGTCGGGCGATACGCTCGACAATATCATCGATTACGTCACCTATGTGCTTCTGCCGGCCTTCGCGCTCTATCAGAGCGGCATGATCGGCGAGCCCTGGTCCTTCGTCGCCGCCGGCATGATCGTCGTCTCCAGCGCCATCTACTATGCCGATATGGGCATGAAGACGGACGAGTATTTCTTCTCCGGCTTCCCCGTCGTCTGGAACATGATCGTCTTCACGCTGTTCGTCATCGATGCCAGCGCCACGACCGCGCTCACCGTTGTCATCGTTTCGGTGGTATTGACCTTCCTGCCGATCAATTTCCTTCACCCGGTCCGGGTCAAAAGGCTGCGCCCGCTCAATCTCGGCGTCTTCTTCCTGTGGTCGGCGCTCGGCATTTTTTCGCTGCTGGTGCATTTCGACACACCCGAATGGGCGCTCATTCTCTTCATCGTGACCGGAGCCTATCTTTACGTCATCGGCGCGGTGCTGCAATTCTTCCCCGCCCTTGGACGCGAAGCATAGGACAGGCAAGATGACCAAAACGCAGGCGGTTTCATTTTCGAGGACGGGCGGGCCGGAGGTTTTCGACTATGTCGAGATCGATCTTCCCTCGCCCTTAGCGGGTGAGGTGCAGATCAGGCAGGCGGCGGTCGGCCTCAATTTCATCGACGTCTATTTCCGCAACGGCACCTACAAGGCGCCGCGTCTGCCCTTCGTCACCGGCAAGGAGGGCGCCGGCACCGTGACATCGGTCGGCCCCGGCGTCGAGGACTTCAAGGTCGGCGACCGTGTCGCCTATGCCAGTGCCGACGGCGCCTATAGCGCTGAACGCAATATCGAGACGCGGCATCTGGTGCATGTGCCTGACGGCATAGAGCTTAAAACCGCAGCGGCGATGATGCTGAAGGGCATGACCGCCGAATATCTCTTGAACCGCACCTTCAAGGTCGGCCCGCAGACGGTCCTGCTGTTCCACGCCGCTGCCGGCGGCGTCGGCCTGATTGCCGGCCAATGGGCAAAGGCGCTCGGCGCCACCGTCATCGGCACGGCGGGTTCCGAAGACAAGATCGAGCTGGCACTCGCCCATGGCTACGACCATGTGATCAACTACAAGAGCGACAGCTTCGTCGACCGTGTCCGCGACATCACCGGCGGCAAGGGCGTGGATGTCGTCTACGATTCGATCGGCCGGGATACTTTTCCACAGTCGCTCGATTGTCTGAAACCGCGCGGCCTTTTTGCCTCCTTCGGCCAATCTTCCGGTCCGATCGAAAATTTCACCCTTGCGGCTCTGGCGCAGAGGGGCTCGCTCTTTGCGACGCGGCCGACGCTCTTCACCTACATCGCCGCGCGTCAGGAACTGATCGACAGTGCCAAAGCGCTATTTGATATTGTGCAAAGCAACAAAGTGCGTATCAATATCAATCAAACCTATCCGCTGCGTGAGGTTGGGCAGGCTCACACGGATCTGGAAACAAGAAAAACAACAGGAACGACGCTGCTGATTCCATGAGATCCGAACGGACCGGTTGGCAGAAGAAATGAGGGGAACGTGTCGCCATTGAATGTGCCGGATTCCGGTGCGTTATTATCGGTTCAGAAGCTGACGAAGTTTTTCGGTGGCTTTGCCGCCTGCAATGAAATCGATCTCGATATAGCGCCGGGCGAAATTCATGCGCTTCTCGGCGAAAATGGTGCAGGCAAATCCACCCTGGTGAAGATGCTGTTCGGCGTTCTCGAGCCGACGGGCGGGCATATCCTCTGGCAGGGCCAGCCGGTTGCGGTCGCGTCGCCCGGGGAGGCCCGCAAGCTCGGCATCGGCATGGTCTTCCAGCATTTTTCGCTGTTCGAGGCGCTGACGGTTGCCGAAAACATCGCGCTGTCGCTGGATGACACCATCCCGATCGACAGGATCGCCGAGGAGGCGCGGGCGCTGTCGATCGCCTACGGCCTGCCGCTCGATCCGCATGCCCATGTGGCCGATCTCTCGGTCGGCGAGCGCCAGCGCATCGAGATCGTCCGTGCGCTGCTGCAGAACCCGAAGCTCATCATCCTCGACGAGCCGACCTCGGTGCTGACGCCGCAGGAGGCCGACAGGCTGTTCGAGACGCTGTTCAAGCTGCGCGCCGAGGGGCGTTCGGTTCTCTATATCAGCCACCGCCTGGAAGAAGTGCAGCGCATCTGCGATCGCGCCACCGTCCTGCGTCATGGCCGCGTGACCGGCGCCTGCGATCCGAAACGGGAAACGCCTGCCTCGCTCGCCCGCATGATGGTCGGCAGCGAAGTGGCGACCGTCACGCATCCGGAGCGCAGCGACAAGGGCGAGGTGCAGCTTGCCGTCGCCAGTCTTTCCGTCGCCGCGCGCACCCCTTTCGCCATGTCGCTGCGTGATGTGTCGATGGCGGTGCGCTCCGGCGAAATCCTCGCCATTGCCGGTGTCGCGGGTAACGGCCAAAGCGAGCTCTTCGACGCATTGTCGGGCGAATATCCGGTCGCCTTGGCCGAGGCGATCGTCATCCGCAAGAAGCCGGTTGGCAACCAGGGCATTACCGCCCGCCGTCTTCTCGGCGCCGGCTTCGTGCCGGAGGAGCGCCACGGCCATGCCGCCGTCTCCGCCATGAAACTGTCGGACAATCTCGTCCTTGCCCGCAGCCAGTCGGACCGCAAGGCGTTTCTGGGCCTCTTCGGCATCATCCGCCACGCTGCGGTGAAATCCGCCGCAAGACGCATTTCCGAGGCCATGGATGTCCGCAAGAGCGGCGATGATCCCGCTGCCGGCTCGCTGTCCGGCGGGAACCTGCAGAAGTTCATCGTCGGCCGCGAGCTCGACCGTCAGCCGACGGTGCTCGTCGTCAACCAGCCGACCTGGGGCGTCGATGCCGGGGCGGCGAGCCGCATCCGCCAAGCCTTGGTGGATCTTGCAAGAAGCGGTTCGGCCGTCGTCGTCATCAGCCAGGATCTCGACGAGATCTTCGAAGTGGCGACCGATATTGCCGTCATCTCCGAAGGTCGTCTTTCCCGCCCGTTCCCGGCGGGCGAACTGACGCGTGAAAAGATCGGCCTGCTGATGGGCGGCCTGCACGAGAGCAGCTCTGCTCCGGAGGCGCCCCATGCGCATTGAACTCGAAAAACGCCCCGACGTCTCGAAGCTCTTCGCTTTCGTCTCGCCGCTCTTGGCCCTTGTCCTGACGTTGGTGTTCGGCGCCATCATGTTCGCCATGCTCGGCAAGGACCCGGTCGCAGCACTCGACGCCTTCTTCGTCGAACCGCTGCTCGAGGTCTGGTCGCTGCACGAACTGGCGATCAAGGCCGCGCCCCTGATCCTGATCGCCGTCGGCCTGGCCGTCTGTTACCGCTCGAACAACTGGAATATCGGCGCCGAAGGCCAGTTCACCATCGGCGCCATCACCGGCTCGTATCTGCCGATCATCTTCTACGACTGGCATTCGCCGCTGGTGTTGCCGCTGATGCTGATATTGGGCGCGCTCGGCGGTGCGCTCTTCGCCGCCATTCCGGCGCTGCTGAAGGCGCATTTCAACACCAATGAGATCCTGACATCGCTGATGCTGGTCTATATCGCCCAGCTCTTCCTCGACTGGCTGATCCGCGGCGCCTGGCGCGATCCGAAGGGCTTCAACTTTCCGGTTTCGCGCGATTTCGCGCCGGAAGCAGTGCTGCCGGCGATCTGGGAAGAGTCGGGCCGCGCCCATTGGGCCTTCATCTTCGCCATCATGGCGGCGGTCGGCGCCTGGTTCATGCTGCGCTATACGCTGAAAGGCTTCGAGATCGTCGTGCTCGGCCAATCGGAGCGGGCAGGGCGCTTTGCCGGCTTCTCGTCGAAGAAGATGATCTGGTTCAGCTTTCTCTTCTCTGGCGCCCTAACCGGCCTTGCAGGGATAGCCGAGGTTTCCGGCTCGATCGGCCATTTGCAGCCGGCGATCTCGCCGGGCTACGGCTTCACCGCGATCATCGTTGCCTTCCTCGGCCGCCTCAATCCGCTCGGCATCATCGCATCGGGCCTGGTGCTGGCGCTGACCTATCTCGGCGGCGAGGCAGCCCAGCTTTCGCTCGGCCTTTCCGACAAGGTCACCCGCGTCTTCCAGGGGCTGCTGCTCTTCTTCGTGCTCTCCTGCGATACGCTGATCTATTACAAAATCCGCCTGGTCTGGTCGCGGGTAAGGGGCAGGGCGGCATGAGCATCTTCGAAGCCATTCTGCTGACCGTCATCACCGCCTCCACGCCGCTCGTCATCGCCGCACTCGGCGAACTGGTGACCGAGCGCTCCGGCGTTCTCAATCTCGGTGTCGAAGGCATGATGATCATGGGCGCCGTCGGTGCCTTTGCCACGGCACAGCTCACCGGCTCGGCCTATATCGGCATTGTCGGCGGCGTCGTCAGCGGCGCGCTGTTTTCGCTGCTCTTCGCCTTCCTGACGTTGACGCTCGTCGCCAATCAGGTGGCGACAGGCCTTGCGATGACGATCCTTGGCCTCGGCGCCTCCGGCATGCTCGGCGAGGCCTTCGTCGGGGCGCCCGGCGTCCGGCTGCTGCCGATCGAAATCCCGCTGCTTTCGGCCATTCCCTATGTCGGAACGGTCCTCTTCAAGCAGGATCTGATCTTCTACCTGTCGATCCTGCTCGTTATCGCCGTCAACTGGTTCCTCTTCAAGAGTCGCACCGGCCTGAAGATCCGCGCCATCGGCGACAATCACGCCTCGGCGCATGCGCTCGGTATCGACGTCATCCGCATGCGCTACCTCGCCGTGATGTTCGGCGGCGCCTGCGCCGGCCTTGCCGGTGCGCAGCTGTCGCTGATCTATACACCGCAATGGACAGAGAACATGTCAGGCGGGCGCGGCTGGATCGCGCTGGCGCTCGTCGTCTTTGCCTCCTGGCGGCCCTGGCGCCTGCTGGCCGGCGGTTATCTTTTTGGGGCGGTAACGATCCTGCAACTGCACGCGCAGGCCTTCGGCATCGGCATTCCCTCGCAGTTCCTCTCGATGCTGCCGTATGCGGCGACAGTTGTGGTCCTCGTCATCATCTCGCATAATCGGCGCACAACGTTGATCAATACGCCGGCCTCGCTCGGCAAAGCCTTCGTGCCGGACCGGTGAACAACAACAAACAAGACGGGTTTCGAAACTTCCAACCAACAGGGATCAATATGAAAAAACTTGCACTTGCTCTCGCAGCGACAGCTGCCCTCGTCCTGAGCATCGGTTCGGCCGCCGAGGCGGCTGACAAGACCAAGGTCTGCTTCGTTTATGTCGGCACCCGCACCGACGGTGGCTGGACGCAGGCCCATGAGAACGGCCGCCTCCAGCTCGAGAAGGAATTCGGCGACAAGATCGAGACGCCCTACCTCGAAAGCGTCCCGGAAGGCCCGGATGCCGAACGCGCAATCGAGCGCATGGCCCGGTCCGGTTGCTCGCTGATTTTCACCACGTCCTTCGGTTTCATGGACCCGACTATTGCCGTCGCCAAGAAGTTCCCGAAAGTGAAGTTCGAGCATGCGACAGGCTTCAAGGCCGCCGACAATGTCGCGACCTACAATTCCCGCTTCTATGAAGGCCGCTACATCAGTGGCATTATCGCCGGCAAGCTCTCGAAAACCGGCACGGCCGGCTATATCGCCTCCTTCCCGATCCCCGAGGTGGTGATGGGCATCAATGCCTTCGAAACTGGCGCCAAGTCGGTCAATCCGAACTTCAAGATGAAGGTTATCTGGGTCAACACGTGGTTCGACCCGGGCAAGGAAGCCGATGCCGCCAAGGCGCTGATCGACCAGGGCGTCGATATCCTCACCCAGCACACCGACACGACGGCTCCAATGCAGGTCGCCGAGCAGCGCGGCGTCAAGGCCTTCGGCCAGGCTTCCGACATGATCAAGGCTGGTCCGAACGTCCAGTTGACCGCGATCATCGACACTTGGGGCAATTATTACGTCAAGCGCGTAAAGGCACTTCTCGACGGCACCTGGAAGTCAGAGCAGAGCTGGGATGGCCTCAAGGACGGCATCCTGACTATGGCGCCCTATACCAACATGCCCGACGACGTGAAGAAACTCGCAGAGGAAACCGAAGCCAAGATCAAATCAGGCGAACTGCATCCCTTCACCGGCCCGATCAACAAGCAGGACGGCACGCCTTGGTTGAAGGCCGGCGAGAAGGCCGATGACGGCACGCTGCTCGGCATGAACTTCTATGTCGAAGGTGTGGACGACAAGCTGCCGGGTAAATAATCCCGCAAGCCATCTCGCGGATGCGAAGAGCGCCCTTTTGGGCGCTCTTTTTTGCTGCAATGCATCCCAAGATTCCGATTTACAAAAGTAATACTATATGATTTTTTGACCCTGCGCCGCGAGATGCGGCATTGGGAGGAAATCATGAAATTGAAGACTGCACTTTTGGGTGCCACGATTCTGGCTGTCTGCATGTTCGGTTCGGCTTCGGCCGCCGGCCTCACTGTCGGCTTCTCGCAGATCGGCTCGGAATCGGGCTGGCGTGCGGCTGAAACGACCGTGACCAAGGAACAGGCCAAGAAGCGCGGCATCGATCTGAAGTTTGCCGATGCGCAGCAGAAGCAGGAAAACCAGATCAAGGCTCTGCGCTCCTTCATTGCTCAGGGCGTCGATGCCATTCTCATTGCTCCGGTCGTCGAAACCGGCTGGGACGACGTTCTCAAGGAAGCCAAGGAAGCCGAAATCCCGGTCATCCTTCTCGACCGTACCATCAAGGCTCCCGACGATCTCTACCTGACGGCGGTGACGTCGGATCTGGTCCATGAAGGCAAGGTCGCAGGCGACTTCCTGGTCAAGACCGTGGGCGACAAGAAGTGCAATGTCGTCGAGCTGCAGGGCACCACCGGTTCGTCGCCGGCCATCGCCCGCAAGAAGGGCTTCGAAGAGGCTCTTGCCGGCCACGACAACCTCAAGATCGTTCGCAGCCAGACCGGTGATTTCACCCGCACCAAGGGCAAGGAAGTCATGGAAAGCTTCCTGAAGGCCGAGAATGGCGGCAAGGATATCTGCGCTCTCTACGCCCATAATGACGACATGGCCGTCGGCGCCATCCAGGCGATCAAGGAAGCCGGCCTGAAGCCCGGCAAGGATATCCTCGTCGTCTCCATCGACGCCGTGCCCGATATCTTCAAGGCGATGTCCGAAGGCGAGGCCAATGCCACGGTCGAGCTGACGCCGAATATGGCAGGTCCGGCCTTCGATGCGCTCGAAGCCTATCTGAAGGACAAGAAGGCCCCGGCCAAGTGGATCCAGACCGAGTCGAAACTCTACACGCCGGCCGACGAGCCGATGAAGGTCTACGAAGAGAAGAAGGGTCAGGGCTACTGATCTGATATGACGCCGCTGCATAATTCCTGAAATCGGAATTCGATTTCCGGACAAAATTATGCAGCAATTCAAAGCGCTACAGCGTCCTCTATGCCTCTCGAAAAGACGAGGCGGCGCTGTAGAACCGCACCGGCCCGTCATGGACCGGTGCGGAACTGCCTTTGCCGCCTTGGGACGTCATGTCCGGCCGCGGCGCGGCTTTTGCCGTCAATATCAGGAAAACAAACCCTTATGATTCACGATTTCGAGAACGTTCTCGCGGCCTCCGGAATATCGAAATTCTTTCCCGGCGCAGTGGCGCTGGACAAGGTCGATTTCACGCTACGCAGAGGCGAGGTGCATGCATTGCTGGGCGAGAACGGCGCCGGCAAGTCGACGCTGATCAAGTGCATCACCGGCGCCTATCATCGTGACGAGGGCAGCCTGATGCTGGACGGCCAGGAAATCAATCCGGCCAACACGCTCGCCGCCCAGAAGCTCGGTATCGGCACGGTCTACCAGGAGGTCAACCTGCTGGCCAATCTGAGCGTTGCCGAAAATCTCTTTCTCGGCCGCCAGCCACGGCGCTTCGGCATGACCGACGTGCGCGCAATGAACCGCAAGGCGCGTGATCTGCTCACCGGCTACGGCATCGATATCGACGTTACCGCCGAACTCGGCCGTTTCTCTGTCGCTGTCCAGCAGGTGGTTGCCATCGCCCGTGCCGTCGATCTCTCAGGCAAGGTACTGATCCTCGACGAGCCCACTGCAAGTCTCGACAATCAGGAAGTGGCGCTGCTCTTCCGCATCATCGACGACCTGAAGAAGCGCGGCCTCGGCATCGTCTTCGTCACCCATTTTCTCGAGCAGGTCTATGCGATCAGCGACCGTATTACCGTGCTGCGCAACGGCAAGCTCGTCGGCACCCGCGACGCCGCCGATCTGCCGCGCCAGGGCCTGATCGCCATGATGCTCGGCCGCGAGCTGGCCCATGTCGAAGAGACTGTCAGGGAACGCAGCCTTGCGGCAGGCGACGTCCGATACCGTTTTTCAGGCTACGGCAAACGCGGCAAGGTCAAGCCTTTCGATCTCGATGTGCGCGCCGGAGAGGTTGTCGGCATCGCCGGGCTGCTCGGTTCCGGACGCACCGAAACCGCCGAACTGCTCTTCGGCATCGAGCATGCCGACAGCGGCAGCGCCACGATCGACGGCCAGCCCGCGACGATTTCTAGCCCGCGCGCGGCGATCGCAAAAGGCTTCGGCTTTTGCCCCGAGGACCGCAAGACCGATGGCATCATCGGCGACCTGTCGATCAGGGAGAACATCGCACTGGCGCTGCAGGCCCGCCGCGGCTGGACGCGGCCGCTGTCGCGCGCCGAGCAGAATACGCTTGCCGACCGCTACATCAAGGCGCTCGATATCCGCACCACCGATCGCGAGAAGCCGATCCGCCTACTGTCAGGCGGCAATCAACAGAAAGCGATCCTCGCCCGCTGGCTGGCGACCAATCCGAAGTTTCTGATCCTCGACGAGCCGACCCGCGGCATCGATGTCGGCGCCCATGCCGAGATCATCCGGCTCATCGAAGAGCTCTGTGCCGGCGGCATGTCGCTGATCGTGATTTCCTCGGAACTTGAAGAGCTTGTCGCCTATAGTTCACGTGTCATCGTATTGCGCGACAGGCAACATATCGCCGAATTGACAGGCGAGCGTATCACCGCTGCCGGCATCGTCGATGCCATCGCTGCGGCCGAGCACAAGATGGAGGATGCATGAAGTCCTCGCTGAAAGCGCTGGCATATCGCCTGGCGCCGCAATTGATTGCGCTCGTTGTCATTCTTCTGTTGAATTTCATCACGTCGCCGCAGTTTCTTAATGTCGTGGTTCAGAATGACCGCCTCTATGGCAGCCTGATCGACGTGCTGAACCGCGGCGCGCCGGTGGCGCTGCTGGCGATCGGCATGACGCTGGTCATCGCCACCAAGGGCATCGACCTGTCCGTCGGTGCGGTCATCGCGATCTGCGGCGCCGTTGCCGCTTCGTCGATTGTATCAGGAAATTCAGTTGCTTATACTATTATCCTGACGCTTGCGATCGGGCTTGCCTGCGGCGTCTGGAACGGTTTCCTGGTGGCGGTCCTCAATATCCAGCCGATCATCGCCACGCTGGTGCTGATGGTGGCCGGCCGCGGCATCGCCCAGCTCATCACCGAAGGTGCCATCCTGACCTTCAACGATGATGGGCTGACCTTCTTCGGCAGCGGTTCGCTGGCTCTCCTGCCGATGCCTGTCGTCATCTGGTTCCTCGTCGGCCTGCTCGTCATCCTGCTGGTCCGCCGCACGGCGCTTGGCATGCTGATCGAGGCCGTCGGCATCAATCGCCGCGCCAGCACGCTCTCCGGCATTCAAACACCGGTGCTGCTGATGGCGGTCTATATGCTGAGCGGGATCTGCGCCTCGATTGCGGGCATCATCGTCGCAGCCGACATCAAGGGCGCCGATGCCAACAATGCCGGCCTATGGCTGGAACTCGACGCCATCCTCGCCGTCGTCGTCGGCGGCAATTCGCTGCTCGGCGGCCGCTTCAGCATTCTCGGGTCGCTGATCGGCGCGATGATCATCCAGGCGGTGAATACCGGCATTCTGTCCGCCGGCTTCCCGCCTGAATTCAACCTGATCATCAAGGCCGTCATCATTATCGTCATCCTCGTCATCCAGTCGCCGGCGGTACAATCGCTCGCCATCTTCGCCAGCCGCCGGCAGGGCGGTAGGGAGCAGCCGAAATGAACTCCAAATACCTGCCGCTGCTTGCGACCATCGTCATCTTCGTGCTCGCCTATGCCGGCTGCGCGCTGCAATATCCGAACATTCTGTCGACGCGCGTCATCGGCAATTTATTGACCGACAACGCCTTTCTCGGCATCGCCGCCGTCGGCATGACCTTCGTCATCATTTCGGGCGGCATCGATCTGTCGATCGGCTCGGTCATCGCCTTTACCGGCGTCTTTCTCGCGGTGATCCTGCAGAACACTTCGATCCATCCGCTGCTCGCCTTCGCGCTGGTGCTCGTCATCACGACTGCCTTTGGCGGTATCATGGGCGCGATCATCCACTATCTCGAAATGCCGGCCTTCATCGTCACCCTTGCCGGCATGTTCCTGGCGCGCGGCATGGCATTCGTGCTCTCCATCGACAGCATCCCGATCAACCACGAATATTATTCGACGCTGACGAGCCTCTATTATCGTCTGCCAGGCGGCGGGCGGCTGACGCTGATCGGCGGTATCATGCTTCTGGTCTTTGCCGTCGGCATCTTCATTGCCCAGCGCACGCGCTTCGGCACCAACGTCTATGCACTCGGCGGCGGTCCGCAGACGGCGCGGCTGATGGGTGTGCCGGTCGGCCGCACGACAATCCAGATCTATGCGCTGTCGGGATTTCTGGCAGGCCTATCCGGGATCGTTTTTTCGCTGTACACCTCTGCCGGATATTCTCTTGCAGCGGTTGGCGTCGAACTCGATGCCATCGCGGCGGTCGTCATCGGAGGGACGCTGCTGACCGGAGGAGCGGGATTCGTGGCGGGAACCTTGATCGGTATCCTGATCCAGGGGCTCATTCAGACCTACATCACCTTCGACGGTACGCTGTCGAGCTGGTGGACCAAGATCCTGATTGGCCTTTTGCTGTTTGCATTCATTCTGATGCAGAAAGCCATCCTGTTCGTTTCCAGTCTGAACAAGAGGTACGCCTGAGGGGGAGACGGATCGCTTGCGCTACAAATTGGACGAGACACGCAAGACGGGGCGCAGAACGCGGACGAGCCACGCCCAAGTCGTCGACGAACTCGGCAAGGCGATCGTCGCCGGCACCTATCCCGTTGGCTCGATCCTGCCAGGCGATACGGAACTGGCGCAGCGTTTCAAAGTGTCCCGCACCGTGTTGCGCGAGACGATGAAGACGCTTGCCGCCAAAGGCATGGTCGTCGCCAAGGCCCGGGTCGGCACACGTGTGACCGAGAAGAATCTCTGGAACATGTTCGACAGCGAGATTATCGCCTGGCACTTCGACAACGGCGTGACGGAAGAATTCCTGCTGCAGCTCTACGATATTCGTCTCGCCTTCGAACCCTTCGCCGCCGGTCTCGTCGCTGAACGGGCGAATACCGAGGAGATCGAGACGCTGCGCGAGCTGGCGCTCGAGATGGCGGCGGCCGGTCATACGGCCGACAGCCTGGCGCTCGCCGACCTTCGTTTTCACCTGGCGATCGCCGAAGCCTCGCACAATCCCTTCATGCGGACACTCGGCAGCCTTATCGAAGCGGCTCTCGTCGGCATGTTCCGCATGAGTACGCCGCCAACCGAAAACGGCTTCGCCAATATCGCCGACACCCATATGCGCATCGTCGATGCGATCGTTTCCGGCGATAACGCCGCCGCGCGCCGTGCGATGGAAGACGTCATCCTGGACGGACGCCATCATGTCCATGAAGCCTTCGCGGCCGGCGGTTCCGAAACCGTCATAGGGTCGATTTCGGCCGCAATTTCACCTTTGTGAAGGCTTTGCTTATCGACAACGCCGCGCGTCTTTTCGAGAGCCGCAAAGGACGCTGCAGCGCTTTGAGTTGCTGGATAATTTTATCCTTAAATCGATTCCGATTTTGGGAATTATGCAGTATGAGGCGATAAAGCCGCCTCACGGCGCGGATTCGCGGAGCAAATCATGGAACGCACTTGTCTTGCCGTCATCCTTGCCGCCGGTGACAGCACGCGGATGAAATCCTCGAAATCGAAGGTCCTGCATCCGGTCGCCGGTCGGCCGATGATCGCCCATGTGGTCGAGGCGGTTGCCTCCGCCGGCATCTCGTCCGTCGCCCTTGTGGTCGGCCGTGATGCCGAGGACGTGGCAAAGGCGGCAAGCATCGCCGGCGTCGACATCGAATCCTTTCTGCAGAAGGAACGCCTCGGCACCGGCCACGCGGTGCTGGCGGCACGCGAAGCGATCGCCAAGGGTTATGACGATATCCTCGTCACCTATGGCGATGTGCCGCTCCAGACCAACGGACCGCTGAAGGCCGCCCGCCAGGGCCTTGCCGATGGCAGCGATGTCGTCGTCATCGGCTTCCACACCGACCGCCCGACCGGCTACGGCCGCCTGCTCGTCAAGGACGGCGAACTCATCGCCATCCGCGAGGAAAAGGATGCGACCGATGCCGAGCGCACCGTCACCTGGTGCAATAGCGGGCTGATGGCGATCAACGGCAGAAAGGCGCTCGATCTTCTCACGCGCATCGGCAATGCCAATGCCAAGGGCGAATTCTATCTGACCGATCTCGTCGAGATCGCCCGTTCGCTCGGCGGACGCGTCACCGCCGTCGATGCCCCCGAGATCGAGATGACCGGCTGCAACACCCGTGCCGAACTCGCCGTCATCGAGCGTTTCTGGCAGGAGCGCCGCCGCCACCAGATGATGCTTTCCGGCGTCACCATGATCGCGCCGGAAACGGTTTTTCTCTCCTACGATACCGTCATCGGCCAGGATGCGCTGATCGAGCCGAACGTCGTCTTCGGTCCTGGTGCTGTGATCGATAGCGGCGCCGTCATCCATGCCTTCTCGCATATCGAAGGCGCGCATGTCAGCCAGGGCGCGACCGTCGGCCCCTTTGCGCGGCTGCGTCCGGGTGCGGATCTCGGGACCGGTTCGAAGGTCGGCAATTTCTGCGAGGTCAAGAACGGCCGGCTCGGCGAGGGCGCCAAGGTCAACCACCTGACTTACATCGGCGATGCCGTCATCGGCGCCGGCAGCAATATCGGCGCCGGCACGATCACTTGCAACTATGACGGCGTCAACAAGAGCGAGACGGTGATCGGCGAAAACGCCTTCATCGGTTCCAATTCTTCGCTGGTCGCGCCGGTGACGATTGGCGACGGCGCCTATATCGCCTCCGGCAGCGTCATCACTGCCGACGTGCCGGCCGACGCGCTGGCGCTCGGCCGCGCCCGGCAGGAGATCAAGCCCGGCCGCGCGACGCTGCTGCGTGAGCGTGCGCTCGCCATCAAGGCGGCGAATAAGGCGAAAGCCTGACCGGCCTTGCGTAACCGGCGGAAATTCAAAGTGACCGCCGAGGTGATTGAGAAATAAGCAGGAATCGTTAGGACTGGCCTCATCGAAGCCTAAGGCAATTCCAGCAAAAGTGCGCAGCGGTTTTGCGTCCGGAATTGCGCAGAGACAAACAGAAGAGCATTTCCGGATTCAGGAAATGCTCGAGTGGGGATACTATATGTGCGGCATTGTGGGGATCGTCGGAACTGCGCCTGTTGCCGGGCGCCTGGTCGATGCGCTGAAGCGTCTCGAATATCGCGGTTACGATTCCGCCGGCGTCGCCACCATTCATGACGGCGTGATGGATCGCCGCCGCGCCGAGGGCAAGCTGTTCAATCTGGAAAAGCGGCTCGACAGCGAACCGCTGCCCGGCACCGTCGGCATCGCCCACACGCGCTGGGCGACCCACGGCGTTCCGAACGAGACCAATGCCCATCCGCATTTCGTCGAAGGCGTCGCCGTCGTCCATAATGGCATCATCGAGAACTTCTCCGAGCTTCGCGACGAGTTGACCGAAGAGGGCTCGGTCTTCGAAACCCAGACCGACACTGAGGTGGTCGCCCATCTGATGGCGAAATACCTGCGCGAAGGCCTGGAGCCGCGCGCCGCCATGCTGAAGATGCTGAACCGGGTAACCGGCGCCTATGCGCTGGCCATCATGCTCAAGGCCGACCCCGGCACGATCATGGCCGCCCGTTCCGGCCCGCCGCTTGCCGTCGGCTATGGCCGCGGCGAAATGTTCCTCGGCTCGGATGCGATCGCGCTATCGCCTTTCACCAACGAGATCACCTATCTCGTCGACGGCGATTGCGCCATCCTCAGCAGCGACGGTGTCGCGGTGCTCGATTTCGCCGGCAAGCCGGTCAAGCGCGCCCGGCAGATCTCGCAGGCGACCGCCTATGTCGTCGACAAGGGCAACCACCGCCACTTCATGGAAAAGGAAATCTACGAGCAGCCGGAGGTGATCTCTCACGCGCTCAGCCACTATGTCGATTTCGCCGAGAACACGATTGGCGCCAATGCCGCCGCGATCGACTTCAAGGCGGCGACCGGCCTTGCGATCTCGGCCTGCGGCACCGCCTATCTCGCCGGCCTCGTCGGCAAATACTGGTTCGAGCGTTATGCCCGCCTGCCGGTCGAGATCGACGTCGCCTCCGAATTCCGCTATCGCGAAATGCCGCTGTCGCCGTCGCAGGCCGCTCTCTTCATCTCGCAGTCCGGCGAGACCGCCGATACGCTGGCATGCTTGCGTTATTGTCGGGACAACGGGTTGAAGATCGGCGCCGTCGTCAATGTCCGCGAATCGACGATCGCGCGCGAATCCGATGCCGTCTTCCCGATCATGGCCGGGCCCGAAATCGGCGTCGCCTCGACCAAGGCCTTCACCTGCCAGCTTGCCGTGCTGGCAGCGCTGGCGATCGGCGCCGGCAAGGCGCGCGGCACGGTGAGTGCGGACGAGGAGAGGGCGCTGGTGCGCCATCTCGCCGAAATGCCGCGCATCATGAGCCGCGTGCTGAACCTTATCCAGCCGCAGATGGAAAGCCTGTCGCGCGAGCTGTCGAAGTGCAAGGACGTGCTCTATCTCGGCCGCGGCACCAGCTTCCCGCTCGCCATGGAAGGCGCGCTGAAGCTCAAGGAAATTTCCTATATCCACGCCGAAGGTTACGCCGCCGGCGAATTGAAGCACGGACCGATCGCGCTGATCGACGAGAACATGCCTGTCATCGTTATCGCCCCCTACGACCGTTTCTTCGAAAAGACCGTCTCGAACATGCAGGAGGTCGCAGCCCGCGGAGGCCGCATCATCTTCATCACCGACGAGGCCGGTGCAGCCGCTTCGAAACTGCCGACCATGGCGACAATCACCCTGCCTGTGGTCGATGAAATCATCGCGCCGATGATCTTTTCGCTGCCGATCCAGTTGCTCGCCTATCACACCGCCGTCTTCATGGGCACCGATGTCGATCAGCCGCGCAACCTGGCGAAATCCGTGACCGTGGAATAAGCCTGTAACGCCGCGACCGTCGCGCCGAAACATATTGTGCGACGCCCCGAATTCTGGCAATTTTGGTCTGCGGACAAGGGGGAAGGGCCGGCGTACCGGCCTGTCCACGACTGAGATGGAGATCATCAGGAAACGATGACCGACAACACCCCCAGAATGCCGGTCGCGACGCGGCTGAGGAACAATTTTCTCGCAGGGCTGATCATCTGCGCGCCGATCGCGATCACCATCTGGCTGACCTGGACCTTCATCCATTGGTCGGACAGTTGGGTCCGGCCCTATATTCCAGCGCGCTGGAATCCGGAAAGCTATCTCAATTTCGCCATTCCCGGTTTCGGTCTGCTGATTGCCATCGTGCTGATCACCGTCGTCGGCTTCCTCGGCAAGAACCTCATTGGCCAGAGCATCGTCCGGTTCGGCGAATCGATCGTTCAGCGCATGCCGCTGGTGCGCACGATCTACAGAAGCGTGAAGCAGATTTTCGAAACCGTGTTGAAGGAACAGGCAAACTCCTTCAAGAAGGTCGGTCTCATCGAATATCCGGGTCCCGGTCTCTGGGCACTGATCTTCATCGCCACCGACGCCAAGGGCGAAATCGCTTCGAAGTTCAATGCGATGGGCCAGGATATGGTCGCCGTCTTCCTACCGCCGACGCCGGTGCCGACCGCCGGCTTCCTCATCTTCGTGCCGCGCGAAAAAATCGTCATGCTCGATATGTCGCCGGAAGACGCCGCCAAGTTCCTGATTTCAGGCGGGCTTGTGGCGCCCGAACACAAACCGGCCGATCCCAAGCAGAAGCATTTGCCGCGGCCGAAGCCGGTGGCGGTTTCCAAGGCTGAATGATGCATGTCGCCCAAAAGTGTTCAGCGGTTTTGGGGTAACGACATGCATAGAACAAAGACTTAAAGCGCGCCGTAGCGCGCTTTAACCCGCTCTAAGAAACCGGATCGCCTCGTCGCGGCGGAAAAGATAGAGCAGGGTGCGGATCGCCGTTCCCCTCTCGGTGGTCAAATCCGGATCGCGCTCGATCAGGTAAGCGGCATCCTTGCGGGCGATCTCCAGCAGGTCGGCATGCGCCTCGAGGCTGGCGATGCGAAAGCCCGGCGTTCCGGATTGCCTTGTGCCGAGCAATTCGCCTTCACCGCGCAGCTTCAGGTCCTCCTCGGCAATGCGGAAGCCGTCCTCCGTCTCCCGCATGATCGAGAGCCTGGCATGGCCGGTCTCGCCGAGCGGCCCCTTGTAGAGCAGGATGCAGGTCGAGGCCTCGTCGCCGCGCCCGACGCGGCCGCGCAGCTGATGCAATTGCGCCAAGCCGAAGCGTTCGGCATGTTCGATCACCATGATCGTCGCATCCGGCACGTCGACACCGACCTCGACGACGGTGGTGGCGACGAGCAGCCGGGTCTCGCCATTCTTGAACGCCATCATCGCCGCGTCCTTCTCCGGCCCGCTCATGCGACCGTGGATGAGGCCGATGCCCGGACCAAGTGCTGAGACCAGCGTCGCATGCCGCTCCTCGGCCGACATCAGGTCGAGTTCCTCGGACTCCTCCACCAGCGGGCAGATCCAGTAGGCCTTCTTGCCCTCCGTGATCGCGCTTTGCAGCCGGCAGACGATTTCGCCGGTCCGTTCCATCGGCACGGTGATCGTCTGGATCGGCTTGCGGCCGGCCGGTTTTTCGATGAGCTTGGAGACGTCCATATCGCCGAAGGCGGCGAGCACCAGCGTGCGCGGGATCGGCGTCGCCGTCATGACCAGCATATGCGGCGAGAGGCCCTTGGCGGTCAGCCGCAGGCGCTGATGCACGCCGAAACGGTGCTGCTCGTCGACCACGGCAAGCATCAGATTGGCGTAGGCGACGCTGTCCTGGAACAGCGCATGCGTGCCGATGACGATCTGGGCGGCACCCGAGGCGATGCGCTCCAGGATTTCTTCCCGTTCGCGTCCCTTGGTGCGCCCGGTCAGCACCTCGATGCCGAGCCCGGCAGAGGCGGCGAATTTCGAGATCGTCGCGTGGTGCTGCCGCGCCAGGATTTCGGTCGGCGCCATCAGCACGGCCTGGCCGCCGCTCTCGATCACCGCCGCCATCGCCATCAGCGCCACCAGCGTCTTGCCGGAACCGACATCGCCCTGCAGCAGCCGCAGCATGCGCTCGTTGCCGGCCATATCCTTCAAAACCTCGGCGATCGCCTCGTTCTGGCTGCCGGTCAGCGAGAAGGGCAACGCCTTCAGGATCTTGCTGCTGATTACGCCGGTCGCAGTGACCGGCTGGCCCGCCACCTTGCGCAGCCTCTGCCGCACCAGGCTCAGCGACAGCTGGCCGGCGAGGAACTCGTCATAGGCAAGCCGCCGCCGGGCAGGGGCCTGCGGGTCGATATCGCTGGGGTCGCGCGGCTCGTGCAGCATGTGGAAACTGTCGCGGATCGACGGCAGTCCCTGTTTCTCAGTCAAGGCCAGGTCGATCCATTCCGGCAGCTCGGGAAAACGCGGCAGGCCGGCGTCGATGATCTTGCGGAGCGTCTTCGGCGAGAGCCCCGCCGTCAGCGGATAGATCGGTTCGACCAGCGGTAGGCTCTCCGCCTCGTCGGCCCTGACGATATAATCGGGATGGACCATCGAGGCGCGGCCGTTGAACCAGTCGATCTTGCCGCTGACGGTCACCTCCGCGTCAACAGGCAGCTGCTTTTCCAGCCACGCTGCCTGTCCGCGGAAGAAGACCAGCGTCAGCTCGCCGGTCTCGTCATGCAGGAAGACGCGGTAGGGGATATTGCTTTTGCCGCCCGGCGGCACTTGGTGGCGGTCGACGCGCGCCGTGATCGTCACGATCGCGCCCTGCGGCGCGCGCGCGATTCCAGGCTGGTTGCGCCTGTCGATCAGCGAAAAGGGCGCGTGGAAGAGCAGGTCGATCACCCGGCAATCCTCCAGCGTCTCGCGCCCGAGCAGCTTGACCAACAGGTCGGCGATCTTCGGGCCGACGCCCGGAAGGCCCGAAATAGGGGAAAACAGAGGATCGAGAATGGCGGGGCGCATGCGGCCAAAATGCGATGAACAATGCGGCGTTGGCAAGGCTGACAAGCCGCTTTCGAGGGTCTATAGAGGCGCATCAACAGGAAGGTAATGCCATGACAGGTGTCACGCTCACGAGTGCCGGTCTCGACCCGCGCCGCCGCCGGATCCTTTTCCGCTGCTGGCATCGCGGGCTGCGCGAAATGGATCTGGTCTTCGGCCAGTTCGCCGAGGCCGAGATCGCGACGCTGTCGGAAGCCGAGCTCGACGAGTTCGAGGCGATCATGGCGGAAGAGGACAATGATCTCGTCCGCTGGATCATGGGAACATGGCCGGTGCCTGAGCGTTTCCAGACACCGATGTTTGCCCGCATCGCCGCCTACAAGCCCGATTTTGACAAGCCCCTCAGGACGCCGGAATGATCCCTGGTTTCGATGCGAAGAAGCTTGCGGCCATTGCCGAGCCGCTGACGATCGGCAATGTGCCGGCAGGTCTGGAGACGCTGCTGCTCGCCGAGTTCGCCCGAACGGGAGAGCCGGTCGCCTATGTCATGTCCGACGGCCACCGCATGGCCGATCTGGAGCAAATGCTGGGCTTCGTCGCCCCCGACATTCCGGTTCTCACCTTGCCGGCCTGGGACTGTCTGCCCTATGACCGCGTCTCGCCGAGTGCCGACACCTCGGCTCGCCGGCTGGCTGCACTCGGCGGCCTCATCGCCCATCGCAAGAAGCCGCATGCGGCAATCGTGCTCGTCACCGCCAATGCCATGCTGCAGAAGGTGGCGCCGCAGGATGTCATCGAAAGCCTGAGCTTTTCGGCTCGTCCCGGCAACCAGCTGCGCATGGACGATCTCGCCGGACGCCTGGAGCGCAACGGCTTCGAGCGGGTCGCCACCGTGCGCGAGGTCGGCGAATATGCCGTGCGCGGCGGCATTCTCGACGTCTTCGTGCCGGGTTCCGAAGAGCCGGTCCGCCTCGATTTCTTCGGCGACACGCTGGAAAGCATCCGCAGCTTCGATCCGGCAAGCCAGCGCACGATCGGGCAGGTGCGCTCCCTCGATCTCAATCCGATGAGCGAGGTGACGCTGACGCCCGATACGATCAGCCGTTTCCGCAAGAATTACCTCTCCGCTTTCGGCGCGACCACACGCGACGACGCGCTCTATCTCGCCGTCTCCGAAGGCCGCCGTTACCCCGGCATGGAGCACTGGCTGCCGCTTTTCTACGAGAAGCTCGATACCGTCTTCGATTATCTGAGCGGCTTCCGTATCATCATCGACCATACGGTGCGTGAAGCAGCCGAAGAGCGCTCCAAGCTCGTTTTCGATTATTACGACGCCCGCCTGAACTCCGGCCAGCCGGCCAAGGGGATGACGCAGGGCACGCCCTATAAGCCGGTGACGCCGGGCCAGCTCTATCTCGACAGCAAGCTTTTCGTCAAAACCCTCGACGCGCTCGGCGCGATCCGCATCAGCCCCTTCAACGAGCATGAGGGCGAGGCAAGGCGGGTCGTCAACGTCAACGCCCGCCAGGGCCAGCGCTGGGCTCGCACCAATGCCGAAGGCGGCGGCGATGCCGAACGCACCAACATCTTCGACGTCGTCGTCAAGCATATCGCCGACCGCCGTGCTGCCGGCGCGAAAGTGCTCGTCACCGCCTGGACCGAAGGCTCGCTGGAGCGCCTGCTGCAGGTGCTGAACGAGCACGGCCTCGAAAAGGTCAAGCCGATCGAGGCGCTGAAGGATGTCGGTTCGCTGGCGAGAGGCGAGGCGGCCGCTGCCGTGCTCAGCCTCGAAGCCGGCTTCGAGGCCGGCGATCTCGTCGTCATCGGCGAGCAGGATATCCTCGGCGACCGTATGGTGCGCCGCTCCAAGCGCCGCAAGCGCGCAGCCGATTTCATTTCGGAGGTCGCGGGCCTCGACGAGGGCTCGATCGTCGTCCACGCCGAACACGGTATCGGCCGCTTTATCGGGCTGAGGACCATTGAGGCCGCAGGCGCTCCGCATGCCTGCCTCGAACTGCAATATGCCGACGAGGCCAAGCTCTTCCTGCCGGTCGAAAACATCGATCTTCTCTCGCGTTACGGCGGCGAGGGTACCGAAGCCCAGCTCGACAAGCTCGGCGGCGGCGCCTGGCAGATGCGCAAGGCGAAGCTCAAGAAGCGCCTGCTCGACATGGCCGATGCGCTGATCCGCATCGCCGCCGAGCGCCTGACGCGCCATGCGCCGATGCTGACGACGCCGGAAGGCCTCTACGACGAATTTGCTGCCCGCTTCCCCTATGACGAGACCGAGGACCAGGAAAACGCCATCGAAGCCGTGCGCTCCGATCTCGGCGCCGGCCGGCCGATGGATCGCCTCGTCTGCGGCGACGTCGGCTTCGGCAAGACCGAAGTAGCGCTGCGCGCTGCCTTCGTCGCAGCGATGAACGGCGCCCAGGTCGCCGTCGTCGTGCCGACGACACTGCTTTCCCGCCAGCATTTCAAAACCTTTTCCGATCGCTTCCGCGGTCTGCCGGTGCGCATCCAGCAGGCCTCGCGCCTTGTCGGCGCCAAGGAGCTGGCGCTGACCAAGAAGGAAGTGGCGGAAGGCAAGACCGATATCGTCGTCGGCACCCATGCGCTGCTTGGGGCCGGCATCAAGTTCGCCAATCTCGGCCTGCTCGTCATCGACGAGGAGCAGCATTTCGGCGTCAAGCACAAGGAGCGGCTGAAGGAGCTGAAGAGCGACGTGCATGTGCTGACGCTGTCGGCAACGCCGATCCCGCGCACCCTGCAGCTTGCCATGACCGGCGTGCGCGAACTATCGCTGATCACCACGCCGCCGGTCGACCGCATGGCGGTGCGCACCTTCATCTCGCCCTTCGACAGTCTGGTCATCCGCGAGACGCTGATGCGCGAGCATTATCGCGGCGGCCAGAGCTTCTATGTCTGCCCAAGGCTTGCCGATCTCGAGGACGTGCATGCCTTCCTGCAGTCGGATGTGCCGGAGCTGAAGGTTGCCGTCGCCCATGGCCAGATGCCGGCCGGCGAACTCGAAGACATCATGAACGCCTTCTATGAAGGCCGCTACGACGTGCTTCTCTCGACCACCATCGTCGAATCCGGCCTCGACGTGCCCACCGCCAATACGCTGATCGTCCACCGAGCCGATATGTTCGGCCTTGCCCAGCTTTATCAGCTGCGCGGCCGCGTCGGCCGCTCGAAGGTGCGCGCTTTCGCGCTCTTTACCCTGCCGGTCAACAAAGTGCTGACGGCAACCGCAGAGCGCCGCCTCAAGGTGCTGCAGTCGCTGGATACGCTTGGCGCCGGTTTCCAGCTGGCGAGCCACGACCTCGATATCCGCGGCGCCGGCAACCTGCTCGGCGAGGAGCAATCCGGCCACATCAAGGAGGTCGGCTTCGAGCTTTACCAGCAGATGCTGGAAGAGGCGGTTGCCGAGGTCAAGGGTGTCGACGAGATCCACGACACCGGCTGGTCGCCGCAGATCTCGGTCGGCACGACGGTGATGATCCCGGAAGCCTACGTGCCCGATCTGCATCTGCGCATGGCGCTCTACCGCCGCCTTGGCGAAATTACCGAGCTCAAGGAGATCGATGGCTTCGGCGCCGAGATGATCGACCGCTTCGGGCCGATGCCGATCGAAGTCCAGCATCTGCTGAAGATCGTCTACATCAAGTCGCTCTGCCGCACCGCCAATGTCGAAAAGCTCGATGCCGGCCCGAAGGGTGTCGTCGTGCAGTTCCGCAACAAGGAATTCCCCAATCCGGCCAACCTCGTCGGTTATATCGGCAAGCAGGGCACGATGGCGAAGATCCGCCCCGATCACAGCCTGTTCCTGACCCGCGACCTGCCGACGCCGGAAAAACGCCTGCAGGGCGCAGCTGTTATCATGACGCAATTGGCGGAACTCGCGAAATAGAGCAATTCCAGCAAAACTGTGCCCCGGTTTTGCGTCCGGAATTGCGTGGAAAAGGAGACAAGGATGGCAACATACGGCGCAACGATCGCCTGGCAGCGCAACGGCGAGACCTTCACCGACAACCGCTACAGCCGCGCCCACCGCTGGACCTTCGACGGCGGCATCGAGGTGAGGGCGTCCTCTTCCGCGCATGTCGTGCCGCTGCCCTATTCCGCCGAGGATGCCGTCGATCCGGAGGAAGCTTTCGTCGCCTCGCTCTCCAGCTGCCACATGCTCTGGTTCCTGTCGATCGCCGCCAAACAGCGCTTTTGCGTCGACAGCTACACCGATGCCGCCGAGGGCATCATGGAGAAGAATGCCGAAGGCCGCCTTGCCATGACCGTCGTGACGCTGCGTCCGCATGTCGTCTTCAGCGGCGAAAAGCAGCCTTCGCTCAGCGAGCTGGAAGCGCTGCACCATCGCGCCCATGAGGAATGTTTCATCGCTAATTCGGTGAAAACCGAGGTGCGCTGCGTTCCGGTTCTGGGCTGAAGCTTGGGTTGTTGCCAAACCGAAATTCCTGTAGCTTTGCTCTACAGCGAAGTTCGGATGCGCCACTTGGCCCTTACTATTTCTGCAAAAAGCCAACTTGTCGGAAAGAAACACCTTTGATATCCTGGCTTTTACAAATGTCCTTAAATGTTTGATCGCAAAGGGTTAAGTCCGCACACTCGACCAAGCGGAATAGGTGCGCACCATTGAGGATCGCAGGCAAAAATTGCCAATTAGCTCCGCCGGATATCAAATACGTGCCCCATTTGCTGACGCGAATTTCAGATTTCTCCAAGTCTACGGCGTTCCGGTATGAATCGACAACGCTGCACAGATTGCCGGGCCGGGTTTTCCGTCAGCAAACTCGGTATCGCACAACATATATTCGCAGGACTTTGCAGCGAATTGATCGAGTAACCCCTCATTTTTTCGGAGACGAAAAGAAAATACTCGACCGAATAGAGGTCTTTCATCTTTCGCTTTTGATCAACGATCAGTTTTGGTGTTTCGATGTAATCAGGGATCCGCCATGGGCCGCGCGGCAAATCAAGCATACTATCGGGCCACGGAGCTCCCCCATAATTGAGGCCGAGCCCACGTCCATTTGATTGCAGCCTGTCCCAGTTTGAAAATTCCCAGTTATAGTCCCCGCTGGAACCAACTATGTAAATCTCTTGACGCTTCGCTTTGGCGCCACTCATGTTCGCGCCAAGTCGTGCTTGAAAATATAAACCCTATGGCTGGCTCTCGTGGACAGCTCTACCGCAGTTGTTCAATCTCGATCGGCATGGCCGGCGACGTCAGTTCAGCCCCGACCGCGCCTCGGTTTTCGCCTTGGCGATGTCGCGCAGCGCGTTCGCCAATACGTCAGGCGTCTGTGCGCCGCTGACGGCATATTGCTGATCGAAGATGAAGAACGGCACGCCGTTGACGCCCATCTCCTGGGCCGCCTTGATCTCGGCGACGATCAGATCGCGATCGGCATCGGAGGCAAGCAGCGAGGCGATGACCGAGCGGTTGAGGCCTGATTTTTCGGCGATATCGAGCAGCACAGCATGGTCGCCGATATTGCGGCCTTCTTCGAAATTCGCCTTGAACAGCGCGGCAACGACCTTGTCCTGCTTCTCGCGTCCTTCGATCATCGCCCAGTGGATCAGCCGATGCGCATCGAGCGTGTTCGGGCCGATCTTGATCGCCTCGAAATCGAAGGCGATGCCGACTTCGCGGCCGTAATCGGTGAGCATCTTGTGTGCCTGCGCCACGCGCTCCTCGCCGCCGAGCTTCTCCGCCAGCGCCTTCTTCTGATCGACGCCTTCCTTGGGGTAGTCGGGATTGAGCTGGTACGGCCGCCAGTTGATGTCGACGCCGATTTGGTCCTGCACCTCGGCGATGGCGAGTTCCAGCCGCGCCTTGCCGAGATAGCACCAGGGGCAGACGACATCCGAGACGACGTCGATGGTGATACGCTCCATGATGATTTTCCTTATTCTGCGCGTCTCCAAGGGAGACATTCAAGCCGGGGTGGTTCGGCTGCTTCTTATTGGGCGCTCGTATCCCACCATAGCGGCAGCTGATAGCCATAGAGCGGCACCGTGTCGGGATGGCCGATGCGTTTGCTGCGCGCCACCCATTGCTGACCCATATGATAGAGCGGCAGCACGTAATGGCTGGACAGCAGCAGCCGGTCGTAGGAGCGCACCGCCGCGGTGAAATCCTCCGCCGACCGCGCCCGGAGCAGGTGATCGATCAACGTATCGAGATCGGGGTCGGCAGCGCCCGCGAAACTGTCGCTGCCCTCGCGGGTCTTGGCGGCCGAAGACCAGCGGCCGAGCTGTTCGTTTCCAGGCGATAGCGAGGACGTGTAGGACTTCATGATCATGTCGTAGTCGAAGCTGTTCGTCCGGCTCTGGTATTGCGAATCGTCGACCGTGCGGATCGAAGCGGCAATGCCGATCGCCTGCAGCGAGCGTTGATAGGCGACGGCGAGCTTCTCCTGGTCGGCATTCTGCGTCATGATCTCGAAGGCGAGCTGGCGGCCGGACGCATTGAGCATCTTGCCGCCCTGGATCGTATAGCCGCCCTGTTTCAACTGCTCGACGGCCTGTTTCAGCACATTGCGGTCACGGCCGGAACCGTCGGTGACCGGCAGCTTGTAGGTGCCGTCGAGAATCTCCGGCGCGATCTTGTCCTTGATCGGCCCGAGCAGGGCAAGCTCGGCTGCATTGGCGGGAACGCCGAAACTCGACAGCTCGGAATTCTGCCAGAAGCTCTGCGTGCGTTTATAGGCTCCGGAATAAAGGTTCTTGTTCGCCCATTCGAAATCGAACACCAGCGACAGGCCTTCGCGCACCTTTGGATCGGCAAAGATCGGCCGGCGCGTATTGAACACGAAGCCGAGCATGCCGCTCGGCAGTTTCGGCGTGAACACGTCCTTGACCACAGCCCCCGAGGTGACGGCGGGGAAATTATAGGCATTGGCCCAATGACCGGGATTGCCGTCGGGATAGATGTCGACATCGCCCTTCTTGAAGGCCTCGAACAGCGTCGTGTCCTGCAGGAAATACTGGACGGTGATCTGGTCGTAATTGTCGGTGCCGACCTTGGCGGGAATGTCCTTGCCCCAGTAATTCGGATCGCGCTCATAGGTGATGCTCTCGCCGGGCTTCACCGTCTTCACCTTGTAGGGACCGGAGCCGACCGGGGGCGTCAGCGAGGAACGGTCGAAGGTTGCCGGATCGATCGCATGTTTCGGCAGCACCGGGAACAGGCCGAAAATCAAAGGCGTCTCGCGGTCGGCCTTGTCGTTGAAGGTGAATCGCACGCCGCGCTCGCCGACCTTCTCCATCTTGGCGACGACGTTGAGGCGGTTGGCGAAGGGCACGCGACCCTTGTCGCGCATCAGCTCGAAGGTGAACATCACATCCTCGGGCGTCACCGGCTGGCCATCGGCCCATTTCGCCTTCGGATTGAGGTTGAACTGGATGAAGCTCCTGTCGTCGTCCCATTCGACCGTTTCGGCCAGCAGGCCGTAGAGGGTGAAGGGCTCGTCCCTGGAGCGCTGCATCAGCGATTCGTAGACGAGATTGCCATAATCCGGATCCCACATGCCGCGCGCCGTCGTGCGCATGCTCTTCAGGATGAACGGGTTGAGGTTATCGAAGGTGCCGACGACGCCATAGGTGATCTTGCCGCCCTTTTTCACGTCGGGATTGACGTAAGGGAAGTGCTTGTAGTCCGGCGGCAAAGCCGGCTCGCCGTGCATCGCGATGCCATGCAGCGGCTCGGCAGCGACAGTACCGCACAGCAGCGAGAGGAAGAGGGGGACGACAATCCGGAGCATTCGGCAATCCTTGTCCGTGAAAACGGGGCATGATTCACGTCAAGATTATCATGGGGTCGACTGATTCCAACACAGAGCGGCGATTTCTTTGGCATCGCGACGAAATGCACCTCAAATTGCCAAAGAAAAGCTGGATATCTTGAACGCTGCGATGTAACAGGTGAACCCGAAGTTTCGGGGTCATGCATTTGCCTTATTTTTTTAAGAGGTGGAGTGCCGAACGACCCGATGGTTGGGGTGGCAAACCGCTGCCCCGAACGGATATCAGGAGACGGAATTCGTTATGATGTTCAAGTCTGAAAAGAAAATGCGGGCAGCACTGTCCGTTCTGGCAGTGGTGTTCGGCGCTTCGGCTCCGGTCTCCTCCTTCGCGCAGGATGCGGCGGCACCGGCTCCGGCCGATGCGCCGGCACAGGCCGCAGGAGCGCCGAAGCTCGGCTGGTACAAGACCTGCAGCAAGCAGGAAGACAACGACATCTGTGTTGTCCAGAACCTGATCCTCGCCAATGGCGGCCAACTCGTCACGGCCGTCGGCCTGATCTCGGTTTCCGGCAAGATCAACCGCAAGCTCCTGCAGGTCTCGGTTCCCACGGCACGCCTGGTTCCTCCCGGCGTCATGATGCAGATCGATGGCGGCAAGGGCCAGAAGCTCGACTACGCTGTCTGCCTGCCGGACAAGTGCACCGCCGAAATTCCGCTGACCGACGCGATGATCGCCAGCCTCAAGAAGGGCAGCGACGTGATCTTCACCTCGATCAACTTCCGCCGGGCCCCGAACCCGATCAAGATCTCGCTTGAAGGCTTCACCGGCGCTTATGACGGCGAACCGGTTTCCGAATCCAAGCTCGCCGAAAGCCAGCGCAGCCTCCAGGAAGGCATGCAGAAGAAGGCCGAAGAAGCCCGCAAGAAGCTGGAAGACGCCCAGAAGGCAGCCAAGGCGCAGTAATCCTGCTGCTTTCTTTGAAACAGAAACCCGGCTTCGCGCCGGGTTTTTTGTTGCGCAAAGAAAAGGCCTCGCCGGGAGAAGCGAGGCCTTGATTCAACGATCGGCACGAGGGAGCTAGTGGGCGAAGCTCATCTTGGGTTTGAACTGCCCTGACGGGGCCTGATCGAAAATCTGGTAGATCTGCGGGTTGCGAAGCGGCGTGCCGCTTTCGTCGTTCATCAGGTTTTGCTCGGAGACATAAGCGACATATTCGCTTTCGTCATTCTCGGCGAGCAGGTGATAGAAGGGCTGATCCCTGCTCGGGCGCACCTCGGCGGGAATGGAATTCCACCATTCCTCCGTATTCGCGAACTCCGGATCAACGTCGAAGATGACGCCGCGAAACGGAAACACCTTGTGCCGAACCACTTCGCCGATACTGAACTTTGCTACTCTTTCTTTCATGGTACGACTTCCTTTCATCACCAAATTTGGTGATTGGTGCGCGCAAATCAAGATTTTTGCGCGGGTTCGTCACATGAACGTCATATCCTCGCCATTTGCCGTTCATGACCTGGGAGGCGAAAGCCCCGGCGGACCGGGACTTTCTGTGTTCAGGCCCGATCAGGCCGAATAGTACATGTCGTATTCGACCGGATGCGGCGTCATTTCGAAACGCATCACCTCAGCCATCTTCAGCTCGATGAAGGCATCGATCTGGTCGTCGTCGAAGACGCCGCCGGCCGTCAGGAACTTGCGGTCCTTGTCGAGGCTTTCGAGCGCTTCGCGCAACGAGCCGCAGACGGTCGGGATCTTCTTCAATTCCTTCGGCGGCAGGTCGTAGAGATCCTTGTCCATGGCCTTGCCGGGATGGATCTTGTTCTTGATGCCGTCGAGGCCGGCCATCAGCATGGCGGCAAATGCGAGATAGGGGTTGGCGGTCGGATCCGGGAAGCGGACTTCGACGCGCTTGGCTTTCGGGTTGGAGCCGAACGGAATGCGGCAGGAAGCCGAGCGGTTGCGAGCCGAATAGGCCAGCAGCACAGGGGCTTCGTAACCCGGGACGAGACGCTTGTAGGAGTTCGTCGACGGATTGGTGAAAGCGTTGATCGCCTTGGCATGCTTGATGATGCCGCCGATATAGAACAGGCAGCTCTCGGAAAGGCCGGCATATTCGTCGCCGGCAAAGGTCGGCTTGCCGCCCTTCCAGATCGACTGGTGCACATGCATGCCCGAGCCGTTGTCACCGAAGATCGGCTTCGGCATGAAGGTCGCCGTCTTGCCGTAGGCGTTGGCCACCTGGTGCACGACATATTTGTAGATCTGCATCTTGTCGGCGTTGCGCACCAGCGTATCGAACTTGATTCCGAGTTCGTGCTGGGCGGCAGCGACTTCATGGTGATGCTTTTCGACGACGACGCCCATTTCGGAGAGCACCGTCAGCATTTCCGAACGCATGTCCTGGGCGCTGTCGACGGGGGGAACCGGGAAGTAGCCGCCCTTGACGCGCGGGCGATGGCCGAGATTGCCGGTCTCGTAATCGGTATCGTCGTTCGACGGCAGTTCGGTCGAATCGAGCTTGAAGCCGGTATTGTAGGGATCGGCCTTGTACTTGACGTCGTCGAAGACGAAAAACTCGGCTTCAGGGCCGACGAAGACCGTATCGCCGATGCCGGATGCCTTGAGGTAGGCTTCGGCCTTCTTGGCGGTGCCGCGCGGATCGCGGTTATAGGCCTCGCCGGAGACCGGATCGAGGATGTCGCAGACGATGACCATGGTCGACTGAGCGAAGAATGGGTCCATATGCACCGTTTCAGGGTCGGGCATCAGCACCATGTCGGACTCGTTGATGGCCTTCCAGCCGCCGATCGAGGAACCGTCGAACATCACGCCGTCGGCGAACATGTCCTCATCGACGCAGACAACGTCCATCGTCACATGCTGCAGCTTGCCCTTCGGGTCGGTGAAACGCAGATCGACGAACTTTATGTCGTTCTCCTTGATCTGCTTCAGAATTTCGCTTGCGGTCGCCATTAATGAGTTTCCTCCGATTTGCGATGACGGTGTAGGTCGGCGGTGACGGTAACGGACTTTGCGCGATTGGCAAAGTGGTCAGATGGCATCGATGCCGGTCTCGCCGGTGCGGATGCGGATAACCTCTTCGACGTTGGAGACGAAGATCTTTCCGTCGCCGATGCGGCCGGTCTGCGCCGCCTTGCGGATCGCATCGATAACGGCCTCCGCGTTCTCGTCGGCCAATACGACCTCGACTTTGACCTTCGGCAGGAAATCGACGACGTATTCAGCTCCGCGGTAGAGTTCCGTGTGGCCCTTCTGACGGCCGAAACCCTTGGCTTCCGTGACCGTGATACCCTGCAGGCCAACTTCCTGAAGGGCTTCCTTCACTTCGTCCAGCTTGAAAGGCTTAATGATCGCTTCGATCTTTTTCATGAGAAAATGTCTCTCCGCTTCTCTTGTTATGGCAGGAATTTTCCCGCTCGCGGGATATGATGCAGATATCGTGCCAGTTTGAAATCCATCTTCTCGAAAAAACACGTCGATTCTGTCAAAACCGGCGCGTTTGCGGGGAATTCTATGTGGTTTTGGTGGTAGAACAGGTAGAAAAACATTGTCTCCGATCAAAATCACATCCGAAACGGAAAAAGTCATGTATTTTCGCAACTGCGAATACACGTCACGCTGAGGTGAAAATATAGGCAAATGCCTAAATTGAGTCCTTCTCTTTGATGTTTCAGGCGGTTGTTTTTTAGGCGTTTTTTGATTGAATAGGATGATGAGCAAACATCTGTCCGACCTTCTTCTCACGCCTGCCGAAATGGCCGCCATCGATGCGGCCGCTGCCGCATCCGGCATCGACTCCTTCGGCTTGATGGAGAGGGCAGGTGCCGCGGTCGCAGCTGCTGCTCTGCGCCTTTATCCCGGAGCGTTGCGTTTCGTCATACTCTGCGGACCCGGCAACAATGGTGGCGACGCCTATGTAGCAGCCCGCCATCTGCATGAGAGCGGGGCGAGGGTGGCGCTTTTCCACCTCGGCGATCCGCTGAGGTTGAAGGGCGATGCCGCCCGCGCCCGCATGAGCTGCGCGCTCAAGGGACAGGAACTCGACCTCTATCGGCCGGAAACCGGCGACGTCGTCATCGATGGCCTGTTCGGGGCGGGGCTTGGCCGCGCGGTGCCGGCCGATGTGCACGCGCTGATCGAGCGCGTCACCGAGGCCGGTATTCCCGTGCTCGCCATCGATCTGCCCTCCGGCCTCGATGGTCGCACCGGCAAGGTGCTGGGTGCGGCCTTCCGGGCCTGCAATACCATCACCTTCATGACCCGCAAGCCCGGCCATCTCCTGATGCCGGGCAGGGAGCTTTGCGGTGAATTGGAGGTCTTCGACATCGGCATTCCCGCCCGCATCATCAAGGCCGAGGCGGGCGGTGTCATCGCCGAGAACACGCCGGATGCCTGGAAGAGTGCGCGGCCGGCCGAGCACCTGGAAACCCACAAATACAAGCGCGGTCATCTGGTCGTCTTCTCAGGCGAGGCCGACAAGACCGGTGCCGCGCGCATGTCGGCGATCTCGGGCCTGAGGGCCGGCGCCGGCCTGGTGACGATCGCCGCCCCCCGCGCGGCGATGGCAGCCAATGCCGCGCATCTCACCGCCGTCATGCTGCATGCCATCGACGACGAGGCCGACCTCGGCGACTGGCTCTCCGACACGCGGCTGCAGACCTTCGTCCTCGGCCCCGGTTTCGGCATCGGCGCCAGGGCGCGCGGCTTCGTCTCGGCCCTTGCCGATCGTCATCTGGTGCTCGATGCCGACGGCATTTCCTCGTTCAAGGACGATCCGCAACAGCTGTTTGATCTTTTCCGGGGTGAGCCGCGTCTGGTGCTGACGCCGCACGAGGGCGAATTCGCGCGGCTCTTTCCCGATATCGGCAGCGATGATGCGCTCGGCAAGGTGGATAAGGCTGTGGCCGCCGCCCGTCGCGCCAATGCCGCGATCATTTACAAAGGCGCCGATACCGTCATCGCAGCACCCGACGGACGTGCGCTCATCAATACCAACGCTCCCGTCTGGCTTGCCACTGCCGGTTCCGGCGACGTGCTTGCCGGCATCATCGGCGGCTTGCTCGCCCAGGGCCTACCGGCCTTCGAGGCCGCAGCTGCCGGCGTCTGGTTGCACGGCGAGGCCGGCCAACGCGCCGGCAAGGGGCTGACGGCGGAGCAGCTTGCAGCCGAGGTACTGCCGCTTTAGCGTCCCGTGCGTCCTTTGGGATGCGCAAAGGACGCTCTAACTCTTTCAATCCTGGCGCTTCTCTGCCCCGTCGAACGGGCGGAGACGCTGATCCGCATCGACGAGGGGCGAAATCCGTGAACCGGCAGAGCGATTTGTCGTGGGCTTCGCAGAAACGGGAACGGCAGCTCTGTCCTCCGCTAGACCAGTTGAATAACGGCCATTGTCGTCCCGATCCTTGCGTGGCATCTTCCCGGCGGAGGATTCCGCGTCTCATCGACGGGCTTTCCGTTTTTTACTGCGTAAGTTTGTCTTCCCAACGGAGGCTCGAATGAGTGTTGGCCTGATCGCCCTTCTTGATGATATCGCGGCATTGGCCAAGGTGGCTGCGGCGTCGCTCGACGATATTGCCGGCCAGGCGGCCAAGGCAGGCGCGAAAGCGGCTGGCGTCGTCATTGACGATGCGGCCGTCACACCCCGTTATGTCACCGGATTTTCGGCAGCACGCGAATTGCCGATCATCGGCAAGATCGCGCTCGGCTCGCTGAAGAACAAGCTTCTGATCCTGCTTCCGGCAGCACTGATCCTGAGCCTTGTCGCACCGCAGGCGATCACGCCGCTGCTGATGATTGGCGGGCTTTATCTCTGCTACGAGGGTGTGGAAAAAGTCTACGAACTGGTGATGCCGCATGCAGCCCATGCCCATGAATCGGCACTCGAGACGACAAGCCTCGATGCCAAATCGATAGAAGACGAGAAGGTTGCCGGCGCAATCAAGACGGATTTCATTCTGTCGGCCGAGATCATGGCGATTACGCTCGCCGCAGTGCCGTCAGGCAGCATGTTCACGCAGGCCGTCATCCTTGCCGTCGTTGGGTTGGGCATCACGGTCTTGGTCTATGGCGGTGTGGCGCTTATCGTGAAGGCCGACGATCTGGGTCTGATGCTGGCGCGTGTGCAGGCGGCATCTCCGATGGGCGCCTTCATGCGTTCGATAGGGAAAGGGCTTGTCACGGGCATGCCCTATTTTCTGAAAGTACTCGGCATTGTCGGAACAGCCGCCATGATCTGGGTCGGCGGCGGCATCATCGTTCATGGCCTCGAAGCCTATGGCGTCAGTGGCCTTGCGCATCTGATCCATGATGCCGGCGAGGCGACGGCGCATGCCATTCCCGCTCTGGCATCGGTGCTTAGCTGGATCGTCGAGGCCGCGGGAGCGGGCATCGTCGGGATCGTCGCCGGCTTGATCGCAATTCCGGTCGCAGGCTACGCCGTTTCGCCACTATGGCGGTACCTCAAATCGCTCCTGCCGCGCCGCCGGAAAGAGGCGCTGGCGAACGGGAAGAAATGACGCTTGCCGGTATCGGCGGGCAAGCCAAGCCTATTTCGCCAGCGCCTGCTGCAGGGCGATCGCCCCGTGCGGCGCATTGACCTTGCCCTCATGGATCATGAAGGCGAAGACGTCGCGTGGCTCGGTCTTCACCTTGCGATCTCCATCGATCAGCGGCAGGTCATCAGGAACCTTGCCCTCGGCCCAGGTCTCCAGCCGGCCTGCCCAGGCCTTCAGGTCCTTTTCCGGGTAGCAGGTCGGAATATCGTCCGAGCCCTTCTGCAGCCGCGCATAGACGAAATCGGCCGTCACGTCGGCGATCATCGGATATTCGAAATGTTCAGCGCAAACAGGAGCCACGCCGTATTTCGAAAGCAGCGCCACGAACTCCGGCACCTTGAAGGAATCGTGCCGCACCTCGACCACGTGGCGGAGCGCCAGCCCATCCTGTTTTGCCGGCAGCAGCTTCAGGAAGGCCTCGAAATCGTGTGCATCGAACCTCTTCGTCGGCGCGAACTGCCACAGCAGCGGCCCGAGATGATCGCCGAGTTCGCTGATGCCCGATGACAGAAACCGCTCCATCGATTCACCGGCTTCGGCAAGCACCCGCCGATTGGTGACGAAACGTGTCGCCTTCAGCGAGAAGATGAAGCCGTCGGGCACGTCAGCCGCCCATTTGGCAAAAACCGCAGGCTTCTGCGTGCTGTAATAGGTGCCGTTGACCTCGATGACCTTCAGCTGGCGGCTGGCATAATTCAGCTCGTCCTTCTGCTTCAGGCTCTCGGGAAAGAAATGGCCGCGCCAAGGCTCGAAGGTCCAGCCGCCGATGCCGGTGCGGATAGTGCCGGATTTCGTCATGTCGTCCTCCCCATTCGCAGCCGCTCAGGCCGCATCGATCTCTTTCGTCATATCGACGAGCGTCCATCCTGGCCGATAAGGGTTCGGCCGGCGACCCGTTTCCTGAAATCCGAAGGTGCTGTAGAGCGCGATATTCCGCTCCATCCGCGCATTCGTGTAGAGCCGGATCTCCGGCACGGCCCATTCCCGTGCCTTGCCTTCCAGCCAGCGCAGCATCGCCAGTCCATGCCCGGCACCCTGAAACGCCGGCGAGACCGCGATGCTGAACAGCATGAGGTGATCGGAGTGCTGCTCGACGACCACCAGGCCGGCCGTTTGCCCGCCGATCTCGCGCAGCCAGACCTCGCCGCGTTCGATCCGCGGCGCGTAATCCTCCGTCACCGGCATCGGCGGAGCGCCGAAGAGTTCGCTATAGGGCCGATAAGCGGCTGACGTCAGCGTCGCGATCGTTTCCAGATCATCGGGCGACGCTGGCCTCATCGTCATTCCGCCGCAACCGCCTTCTTCGCCGGCCGCCGTTCCAGCAATTCCTTCAGGAACTGTCCGGTATAGGACCGCTTTTCCTTGACGATCGCTTCGGGCGTGCCGGTCGCGACGATCTCGCCGCCGCCGTCGCCGCCTTCGGGGCCGAAATCGAGCACCCAGTCGGCCGTCTTGATGACTTCGAGATTGTGCTCGATCACCACCACCGAATTGCCCTGGTTGACCAGTTCGTGCAGCATTTCGAGCAGCTTGGCGACGTCGTGGAAATGCAGGCCGGTCGTCGGTTCATCGAGAATGTAGAGCGTGCGCCCCGTCGAGCGTTTCGACAGCTCCTTGGCAAGCTTGACGCGCTGTGCCTCGCCGCCGGAAAGCGTATTTGCCTGCTGGCCGACCTTGATATAGCCGAGACCGACATCCTTCAGCGCTTGCAGCTTGTCGCGCACCGCAGGCACCGCCGCGAAGAAATCGACGCCTTCCTCCACCGTCATATCGAGCACGTCGGCGATCGACCTCTGTTTGAAGGTGACGTTGAGTGTCTCGCGATTGTAGCGCTTGCCGTGGCAGACGTCGCAGGTGACGTAGACATCGGGCAGGAAGTGCATCTCGATCTTGATGACGCCGTCGCCCTGGCAGGCCTCGCAGCGCCCGCCCTTGACGTTGAAGGAGAAACGGCCCGGCTGGTAGCCGCGTGCCTTGGCCTCCGGCAGGCCGGCGAACCAGTCGCGGATCGGCGTGAAGGCGCCGGTATAGGTCGCTGGGTTCGAGCGCGGCGTGCGGCCGATCGGCGATTGGTCGATGTCGATCACCTTGTCGATGTGCTCGAAGCCGTCGATGCGGTCGTGATCGGCCGGGTTTTCACGCGCGCCCATGACGCGCCTTGCTGCCGATTTATACAGCGTTTCGATCAGGAAGGTGGATTTGCCGCCGCCGGAAACGCCGGTCACCGCCGTGAACACGCCGAGCGGGATCGACGCCGTGACATTCTTCAGATTGTTGCCGCGCGCGCCGACCACCTTGATCTCGCGGCCCTTCTTCGGCTTGCGGCGCTCGTCGGGAACGGGAACGCCGAGTTCGCCGGAGAGATATTTGCCGGTCAGCGACTTCGGATTATCCATGATATCCTGCGGCGTGCCGTGTGCGATGACCTCGCCCCCGTGAATGCCGGCGGCCGGGCCGATATCGACCACGTCGTCGGCCGACAGGATCGCATCCTCGTCATGTTCGACGACAATGACGGTGTTGCCGATGTCGCGCAGGTGCTTCAGCGTGTCGAGCAGCCGGGCATTGTCGCGCTGATGCAGGCCGATCGACGGTTCGTCGAGCACGTAAAGCACGCCCGTCAGTCCCGAACCGATCTGCGAGGCGAGCCGGATGCGCTGGCTTTCACCGCCCGACAGCGTGCCGGAATTGCGCGACAGGCTGAGATATTCCAGGCCGACATCGTTGAGGAAGCGCAGCCGGTCGCGGATTTCCTTGAGGATGCGCACGGCGATCTCGTTCTGCTTGGCATTGAAGCTTGCCGGCAGCGTCTCGAACCAGTCGCGGGCGATGCGGATCGACATACCGGTCACTTCGCCGATATGCAGCGTGTCGATCTTCACCGCTAAGGCCTCGGGCTTCAGGCGGAAGCCGTTGCAGGAAGGGCAGGGGGCGGCCGACATGAAGCGCTCGATATCCTCGCGCGCCCAGGCGGAATCGGTCTCCTTCCAGCGGCGCTCGAGATTGGTGATGATGCCCTCGAAATTCTTCTGCGTCGTGTAGGAGCGGGCGCCGTCGGCATAATGGAATTCGATCTTGTCGCTGGTGCCGTTGAGGATGACGTCCTTGGCCTCGTCGGAAAGATCGTTCCAACGGGTGCCGAGCTTGAAGCCGTAATGTTTGCCGAGCGCTTCCAGCGTCTGGTTGTAATAGGGTGAGGTCGACTTGGCCCAGGGCGCGATCGCCCCGTCGCGCAACGTCCGCTCGGGCTCAGGCACGATCAGATCCGGATCGATCTTCTGCTGGGCGCCGAGGCCGTCGCAGGTCGGGCAGGCGCCGAAGGGATTGTTGAAGGAGAACAACCTGGGCTCGATCTCGGGAATGGTGAAGCCCGAGACAGGGCAGGCGAATTTCTCCGAAAACAGCACGCGTTCATGCGTCTCGTTCAGCGATTTGTTGGCCGAGCCACCCGCCGACGTCTCTTCCGGCGGCAGCGGTTTGTCGGCGAATTCGGCGACCGCCAGCCCGTCGGCAAGCTTCAGGCAGGTCTCCAGGCTGTCGGCCAGGCGCGCCGAGACATCCGAGCGCACGACGATGCGGTCGACCACCACGTCGATGTCGTGCTTGTATTTCTTGTCGAGCACCGGCGCCTCGGCGATCTCGTAGAACTGCCCGTCGACCTTGACGCGCTGGAAGCCTTTTTTCATCAGCTCCGCCAGTTCCTTCTTGTATTCGCCCTTGCGCCCGCGCACGAGCGGCGCGAGGATATAGAGACGGGTGCCCTCGCCGAAATCGAGGATTCGGTCGACCATCTGGCTGACGGTCTGGCTTTCGATCGGCAGGCCGGTCGCCGGCGAATAGGGAACGCCGACGCGGGCAAAGAGCAGGCGCATATAGTCGTAGATCTCGGTGACGGTGCCGACCGTCGAGCGCGGATTGCGCGAGGTGGTCTTCTGCTCGATCGAGATTGCCGGCGACAGCCCGTCGATCTGGTCGACGTCGGGCTTCTGCATCATCTCGAGAAACTGCCGGGCATAGGCCGACAGGCTCTCGACATAGCGCCGCTGGCCCTCGGCATAGATCGTGTCGAAGGCGAGCGAGGATTTGCCGGAACCCGAAAGCCCGGTCATGACGATCAGCTTGTTACGCGGCAGATCGAGATCGATGCTCTTGAGATTATGCTCGCGCGCGCCGCGGATGGAGATCGTCTTCAGTTCGCTCATCGTCTCTGCTTTGGTTTTCTGGATGACAGCCCTTATTTAGTGATGCCGACGGGCGAGTCGAGGCTGAATATCCGCAAGGGCTCAAGGTTTTCGATTCTGTTGACAGGATCATACGGATAAACTAGAACAAATAAAGAACAAAATTCCTGATGGATGCATGCGGCTTTCTGATGGATAAACATGTGGATTAAATGTCGCCCATGCGCATCGGCGGTCCGTGATGGTTTAAGGTGCGCCGATCGATTAAACGCCGCCGGGCAGGGCGGAAGGTAGGGTGAGAAGCATGGCTGGTAGTGTGAATAAGGTAATTCTGATTGGAAACGTCGGTGCAGACCCCGAAATCCGCCGCACTCAGGATGGCCGGCCGATCGCCAATCTTCGTATCGCGACCTCGGAGACCTGGCGCGACCGCAATTCCGGCGAACGCCGTGAGAAAACCGAATGGCACACCGTCGTCGTCTTCAACGAGGGCCTCTGCAAGGTCGTCGAGCAATATGTGAAGAAGGGCGCCAAGCTCTATATCGAAGGCCAACTGCAGACCCGTAAGTGGCAGGACCAGCAGGGCCAGGACCGCTATAGCACGGAAGTGGTGCTGCAGGGTTTCGGTTCGACGCTGACGATGCTCGACGGCCGCGGTGAAGGCGGCGGTGCGAGCGGCGGCCGTGGCAGTGCCGGTGGCGGCAACGATTATGGCGACGATTACGGCGCCCCGGCTCCCGCCTCATCGCCGAGCCGCGGCGGTGGCGGCGGCAACTTCTCGCGGGATCTCGATGACGACATCCCGTTCTGATCGGTAGCCTTTCCTGGTTTTGTGAAAGACGTGAGAGAGCATGATGCCTTGGATGGCGTCATGCTCTTTTTCTTTGATTTCGCGGCAGATGATTCAAGCCCGGGTAGGCGACCGCATTTTCAATGCGGCGTCGCGCTGATCAGATTGAACGCCGACTTCGCGCCATCGACGACGAATTGTGCGGCAAGGGCGGCGAGGATGACGCCGAGGAGCCGTGTCAGGATCGCCCGGCCGGTGACGCCGAGGAAACGGTCCAGCCTTTCGGCGATGAGCAGCATGACGAAGGTCAGCAGCAGATTGGCGGCAATGACGCCGATCAGCTGGGCTTTCCCGATCGAGGTGGCCAGCGTGCCGGCCAGCAGGATCGTCGCCGAGATCGCGCCCGGGCCGGCAATCAGCGGCAAGGCGAGCGGGAAGACGGCGATATTCTCGATATGATCCTTGGTGATCGCCGCCTCGGTCGCCTTCTCCTTGCGCTGCTGCCGCCTCTCGAACACCATCTCGAAGGCGATCCAGAACAGCAGCAGCCCGCCGGCGATGCGGAAGGCGCCGATCGAAATCCCGAGCACGCCGAGAACGCCTGCGCCGAACAGCGCGAAGACGGCAAGGATGATGAAGGCGATGACCGAGCCACGCAGCGCCACCTGCTTGCGCTCGGTTCGGCTCATGCCTGTCGTCAGGCCCAGAAAGATCGGCGCAAGCCCCGGTGGGTCGATGGTGACGAGCAGCGTCGTGAAGGCGTTGATCAATTGGTCGGCGCTTGCCATCGGCTCTCCGGAACCCCATATGGGTGCGTGGTTTTTATGATTGTGAAGCGGGGATTTCGATTTGGCAAATATCCCGCGGCGGGCCGCGGCGGATTTGTCCGGTCCGGCCGCGCAACTTGCATGTTTTACCCTTTTAAGCCGCAAAAGCCTGTTCAAAACGCGCTGTGAAATTGGCGCGGCAACAGGCTTTCCGCTATAAATCTTCAAGTGATTCTAGAAGAGATCGTGATCTGTTTTGACTGAGCAAACACCCCCCGGCGGCGGGAAGCTCCCGCCAGGCATCGAGCCCATCTCCATCATGGAGGAAATGCAGCGGTCGTATCTCGATTACGCCATGAGCGTCATCGTCAGCCGCGCGCTGCCCGACGTGCGCGACGGCCTCAAGCCCGTGCACCGGCGCATCCTCTACGGCATGTCCGAGCTCGGCATCGACTGGAACAAGAAATACGTCAAATGCGCCCGCGTCACCGGTGACGTGATGGGTAAATTCCATCCGCACGGCAATTCCGCGATCTATGATGCGCTCGCCCGCATGGCGCAACCATGGTCGCTGCGTCTGCCGCTGATCGATGGTCAGGGCAATTTCGGCTCGGTCGATGGCGATCCGCCGGCGGCCGAACGTTACACCGAATGCCGCCTCGAAAAGGCGGCCCACTCGCTGCTCGACGATCTCGACAAGGAAACCGTCGATTTCCGCGACAACTACGACGGCACGCTTTCCGAGCCGGTCGTGGTGCCCGCCAAATTCCCGAACCTGCTCGTCAACGGCGCCGGCGGCATCGCTGTCGGCATGGCGACCAACATACCGCCGCACAATCTCTCCGAAGTGATCGACGGCTGCATCGCGCTGATCGACGATCCGGCAATCGAGCTGCCGGAACTCATGCAGATCATTCCCGGTCCCGATTTCCCGACGGGTGCGAAGATCCTCGGCCGTGCCGGCATCCGCTCGGCCTACGAGACCGGCCGCGGCTCCGTCATCATGCGCGGTGTCGCTGCCATCGAGCCGATGCGCGGTGACCGCGAGCAGATCATCATCACCGAGATTCCCTACCAGGTGAACAAGGCGACGATGATCGAGAAGATGGCCGAGCTGGTGCGCGACAAGCGCATCGAAGGCATCTCCGATCTGCGCGACGAATCCGACCGCCAGGGTTATCGCGTCGTCGTCGAGCTGAAGCGCGATGCCAATGCCGAGGTCATCCTCAACCAGCTCTATCGCTATACGCCGCTGCAGACCTCCTTCGGCTGCAACATGGTGGCGCTGAACGGCGGCAAGCCCGAACAGCTGACGCTGCTCGACATGCTGCGCGCTTTCGTCTCCTTCCGCGAAGAAGTCGTTAGCCGGAGAACGAAATTCCTGCTGCGCAAGGCGCGTGACCGGGCCCATGTGTTGGTCGGTCTCGCCATTGCCGTCGCCAATATCGACGAGGTCATCCGCGTCATCCGTCAGGCGCCCGATCCGCAGTCGGCCCGCGAAGAGCTGATGACCCGCCGCTGGCCGGCGGAAGATGTCGAAAGCCTGATCCGTCTGATCGACGATCCGCGCCATCGCATCAATGACGATCTCACCTACAATCTGTCGGAAGAGCAGGCGCGCGCCATCCTCGAACTGCGCCTTGCCCGTCTGACGGCGCTTGGCCGCGACGAAATCGGCGACGAACTCAACAAGATCGGCGAGGAAATCAAGGATTATCTCGATATTCTCTCCTCGCGCGTCCGCATCCAGACCATCGTCAAGGATGAACTCATCGCCGTCCGCGACGAGTTCGGCACGCCGCGCCGCACCGAGATCGTCGATGGCGGTCTCGAAATGGATGACGAGGATCTGATCGCCCGCGAGGACATGGTCGTCACCGTCTCGCATCTCGGTTATATCAAGCGCGTGCCGCTCACCACTTACCGCGCCCAGCGGCGTGGCGGCAAAGGTCGCTCCGGCATGACCACCCGCGACGAGGATTTTGTTAGCCGGCTATTCGTCGTCAACACCCATACGCCGGTGCTGTTCTTCTCCTCGCGTGGCATCGTCTACAAGGAGAAGGTCTGGCGCCTGCCGATCGGCACGCCAACCTCGCGCGGCAAGGCGCTGATCAACATGCTGCCACTCGCGCCCGGCGAGCGCATCACCACCATCCTGCCCTTGCCCGAGGACGAGACGAGCTGGGACAATCTCGACGTCATGTTCTCGACGACGCGCGGCACGGTTCGCCGCAACAAGCTGTCGGACTTCGTCCAGGTCAATCGCAACGGCAAAATCGCCATGAAGCTCGAAGAGGAGGGCGATGAGATCCTCTCCGTCGAGACCTGCACTGAGAATGACGACGTGTTGCTCACGACGGCGCTCGGCCAGTGCATCCGCTTCTCCGTCGACGACGTCCGGGTCTTTGCCGGCCGCAACTCGATCGGCGTGCGCGGCATCAATCTCGGCGATAGCGACCGCATCATCTCCATGACGATCGTTGGTCATGTCGATGCCGAGCCGTGGGAGCGTGCTGCCTATCTCAAGCGTTCCGCCACCGAACGCCGGGCGACGGGCGTGGACGAAGAGGATATTGCGCTGGTCGGTGAAGAAGTCACCGAGGAGGGACAGCTCTCCGACGAGCGCTATGACGAGTTGAGAGCACGCGAACAATTCGTGCTCACCGTCTCCCAAAAGGGCTTCGGCAAGCGTTCTTCCTCCTATGACTTCCGTATCTCCGGTCGCGGCGGCAAGGGCATCCGCGCCACCGACACGTCGAAGACCGGCGAGATCGGCGAGTTGGTCGCGGCCTTCCCGGTCGATGACGGCGACCAGATCATGCTGGTCTCCGATGGCGGTCAGCTGATCCGCGTGCCGGTCGGCGGCATCCGTATTGCCAGCCGCGCCACCAAGGGCGTCACCATCTTCTCGACGGCCAAGGACGAGAAGGTCGTCTCGGTCGAGCGCATCAGCGAGCCGGAGGAGGATGAGACGGAAGAGGCTGTCGAGGTCGCCGAAGACGCCCCCGCTACCGACGAGGGTGCTGCCGGCGAAGGTACCGGTGACGACGCGCCGATTGCCGATGGCGATCCGGCCGGGCCTGCCGAGGAATGATCAAATGAACGGGGCGGCTTCATGCCGCCCTTTTCTTTTCAAGCCGCCCTTCTTCTTTTCAAACCGGATGATGGTTGAGGACTGCATCCAAAGAAAAAGCCGGACGCTGGGTGCATCCGGCTTTGAATGGCCCTGGCGACGGAAGGGTGCCGCTCAAGGGTGGGAAGAGGAGAGAAAGGAACGTCAGAACGCTCTATGTTTTTCGTTCAGAGCCTTCACCTCTTCGTCTTCGCGCCGGAGCGCTGAAATCGTCGAGGCCACAGACACGATGAACATGACGCTGATGAGGGCGGTGAGCATTGTCAAGATCGTGAACATAGGCATTCCTTTCCTGGGGAGTTGCGTTCTCGCCCCTCAGTACTGGCCCAGCACGGCCGTCCGGGCCGAAGCATAGGGACCATAAACCTTGGACGTATCGACCTTCTGATCATAGAGAGCGACAGTTGCGGTCAGCATGCCCGTGACCATTACCATCCAGAGCACGTTAATCATCGTAATCTTGCCGGGCATTTTTATTCCTTCCGCGCCGCATCTATGTATCGGTTGAATGAACGCATCCGTCTGTAAATGGTTCCGCCGGATGTTGATCGGGTGTTTACCAATGCCGATCTGAAGCGACCTTGAATGTCTCGTTCATCTGGCATTCAGATTCGAAGCTCTTTTTTTCACGCAGCCGGCCCTGAGCGCGCACGATCGCCGCATGCTCGGCAAGCTCCGGCCGCACCCAGCTCATCTCGTATCGATCGGCGAAATAGCCATAAGCCATCTCGGCGGCGAGGGAGGAAACGACGGCAAGTGCAACGAGCACGATCAGCATGGACCTGGTCTTTCGGGGAGCGCCGGATGCCGGAATGGCATCGGCTGCTTTGATGATCGGAGTTAAGCAGAACCTGTCTGAAACGGTCTTGAACGGGCCATTCATCCGCCGTTTAACCGCCCGGCGCATAACGTCCTTTCCGCGTCTGAAAAGACGCGCGGCGCTGTAGAGCCTTTCCGGGTTAGATTGAAGCATTCTGCCGGAGCAGGTATTCGTCAGGGCAGAGGCGATTGGCGAAGGGCATACCCTTGGTACGTCCGAGCCGATCGCCTCTGCCCTGGCGGAAAGATGCCCGGCCCACCGGCCGCACCGCTTCGCCATGGCGAAGCGATAGGTGCGCCCGGCGATTCTGAGTCTTGCAAATTTGCCAGGCAAATCTGCGGGAAGGTTGGCTGAAACGGGCCGGCCGGCTTGGCCGTAGAGTTGGGCTACGACGCGCGCCGGCCGGTCGACCATCCGACTCCGTTTGAGCCAACAGAATGCTTCAATCTAACCCGGAAAGGCTCTAGCCGGAGGTGGGCAAATCACTTGCGAGAAGGCGTCATCCGTGACAAAAGGCGTCAAACCAACGGTCGGGCCACATGACGACAGCTTTCTATCCGGGGTCCTTCGACCCGATCACCAATGGGCATGTGGATGTTCTGGTCCAGGCGCTCAACGTCGCCGAAAAGGTGATCGTCGCGATCGGCATCCATCCCGGCAAGGCGCCGCTCTTCTCCTTCGAAGAGAGAGCCGAGCTGATTCGCCGTTCTCTGGCTGAAGCGCTGCCCGGCAAGACCGGCGACATCGCCGTCGTCGCCTTCGACAATCTGGTCGTCGATGCCGCCCGCACCCATGGTGCCACGCTGTTGATCCGCGGTCTTCGCGACGGCACCGACCTTGATTACGAAATGCAGATGGCCGGCATGAACAGGACGATGGCGCCCGATATCCAGACCATCTTTTTGCCGGCGGGCACGGCCTCGCGGCCCATTACCGCCACATTGGTCCGCCAGATCGCCGCCATGGGCGGCGATGTCAGCGCTTTCGTGCCGGCCGCCGTCTTGCAAGCCCTCACATCCAAGCGCCCAAACTAGCAAGCGCAAAGACTAGGCGGAACCCGCCGCAATGGAGCTCATATGAAACTCTTTTATCTCGCATTTGCCGGCGTGTTGTATCTCGCCTCCTTCGCGGGGGATGCCTTCGCCCAGTCGGCCGATCATTATCTCACCATCCAGCTGAAGGATGGCCCTGTTGTCATCCAGCTCATGCCTGAGATGGCGCCGAAGCATGTCGCCCAGATCGAGGCGCTGGCCAAGAAGGGCGAATACGACAACGTCGCCTTCCATCGCGTCATCGATGGCTTCATGGCTCAGACCGGCGACGTTAAATACGGCAACATGGAAAAGGGCTTCGACGCGAGCCTTGCCGGCACCGGCTCCTCGGATATGTCTGACATCCCGGCTGAATTCTCCAAGACGCCGTTCGTGCGCGGTACGGTCGGCATGGCCCGCTCGCAGGATCCGAATTCCGCCAATTCGCAGTTCTTCATCATGTTCGCCGACGGCTCCTTCCTGAACGGCCAGTACACCGTCGTCGGCAAGGTCGTTTCCGGCATGGAGAACGTCGACAAGATCAAGAAGGGTGAAGGCCAGAACGGCGAAGTTAAAAGCCCGGACCGGATGATCAAGGTCACCCTGGGCAAGAAGTAAGTTAAGAGAGAAAACTAGAGGAGAAGATAATGGCCGAGATCAAGGATCCCGAAAACACCGTCATTCTGGAAACCACCAAGGGCAAGGTTGTCATTCAGCTTTTGCCGCAGGTTGCCCCCGAGCATGTCGCCCGCATCAAGGAACTCGCCCGCGAGAAGGCCTATGACGGCGTCGTCTTCCACCGCGTCATCCAGGATTTCATGGCCCAGACGGGCGACGTCGAATTCGGCAAGAAGGGCTCGGAAACCTTCAATCCCAGCCGCGCCGGCATGGGCGGCTCCTCGAAGCCCGATCTGAAGGCTGAATTCTCTGCGACCACGCATACGCGCGGCACCTGCTCGATGGCCCGTTCGCAGAACCCGAACTCGGCCAATTCGCAGTTCTTCATCTGCTTCACCGACGCGCCCTGGCTGAACAAGCAGTATTCCGTCTGGGGCCAGGTCATCGAAGGCATGGACAACGTCGACAAGATCAAGCGCGGCGAGCCGGTTTCCGATCCGGACTCGATCGTCTCCATGCGGGTTGCCGCCGACGTCTGATTGTGATTTCTGCTGAAACCCGCTCTTGCGCATAGCTGCGCGGGGCGGGTTTCGCTTTGCCTGAAAGTGCCCTGATGCGCGTAGACCTTTTCGATTTCGATCTGCCCGACGAACGCATAGCGTTGCGGCCCGCCGAGCCGCGCGACAGCGCGCGTCTGCTCGTCGTCGATCCGAATACGGAAAGCCACATGTCGGACCATCGCGTCGGCGATCTCACGTCCTTCCTGCGGCCTGGCGACGCGCTGGTCTTCAACGACACCAAGGTCATTCCCGCCCAGCTCGAGGGCATCCGTCATCGCGACGGCGCCGGCGGCCAGCAGGTGTCGGCAACGCTGCACATGCGCACCGGCCCCAGCCGCTGGAAGGCCTTCGCCAAGCCGGGCAAGCGTATCAAGCAGGGCGACCGCATCTCCTTCGGCCATTCCGGCGAAAGCTGTTTTCTCGGCTCGCTGGACGCTACCGTCGAGGAAAAGGGCGAGGCCGGCGAGGTGACGCTGCTGTTCGATCTCTCAGGCCCGGCGCTTGACGAGGCGATCGCCGCCGTCGGCCATATCCCGCTGCCGCCCTATATAGCCGCCAAACGTCCCGAGGACGAACGCGACCGCGCCGACTACCAGACGATCTATGCTCGCGAGGAGGGCGCCGTCGCCGCCCCCACCGCCGGCCTGCACTTCACACCTGATCTGTTCGAAGCGCTCGATAGGGCCGGCATTGAACGCCATTTCGTCACCCTGCATGTCGGTGCCGGCACTTTCCTGCCGGTCAAGGCCGACGATACCGCCGATCACAAGATGCATCTGGAAAGCGGCTATGTCAGCGCCGAGATCGCCGCCCGGCTGAATGCCGTGCGGGAAAGAGGCGGGCGCATCGTCTGTGTCGGCACGACCTCGTTGCGGCTCATCGAGAGTGCAGCCGCGGAAAGCGGCGAGATCATGCCCTGGGCCGGCGCTACCGGCATCTTCATCACGCCCGGTTACCGCTTCAAGGCGGTCGATATGCTGATGACCAATTTCCACCTGCCGCGCTCGACGCTGTTCATGCTGGTCGCGGCCTTTGCCGGCTTCGAGACCATGCACGCGGCTTATAAACACGCCATTTCGACGGGCTACCGCTTCTACTCTTACGGCGACGCGAGCCTTCTTTTCCGGAAAGACAGATGACAGACAACTTCCAATTCACGCTGAAAAAGACCGATGCCGGCGCCCGTCTAGGTCAAATCTCCATGCCTCGCGGCGAGATTCGCACACCGGCCTTCATGCCGGTCGGCACCGTCGGCACGGTCAAGGCCATGTATCTCGACCAGGTGCGCGAGACCGGCGCCGACATCATCCTCGGCAATACCTATCACCTGATGCTACGCCCGACGGCAGAGCGCGTCGCCCGTCTCGGCGGCCTGCATAAGCTCATTCGCTGGGAGCACCCGATCCTGACCGATTCGGGCGGCTTCCAGGTCATGTCGCTGTCTGGTCTGCGCAAGCTCGATGAGCAGGGCGTCACCTTCAAGTCGCATGTCGACGGCAGCCTGCACCATATGTCGCCGGAGCGCTCCATCGAAATCCAGGGGCTGCTCGGCTCCGATATCCAGATGCAGCTCGATGAATGCGTGGCGCTGCCGGCTGAACCGAAGGAGATCGAGCGCGCCATGGAAATGTCGCTGCGCTGGGCTGAGCGCTGCAGGGTCGCCTTTGGCGAGCAGCCAGGCAAGGCGATGTTCGGCATCGTCCAGGGCGGCGATATCCCGGCGCTGCGCATCCGCTCGGCTGAGGCGCTGGCCCAGCTCGATCTCAAGGGTTATGCGATCGGCGGCCTTGCCGTCGGCGAGCCGCAGGATGTCATGCTGCAGATGCTGGAAACGACGTTGCCCGTGCTTCCGCTGGAAAAGCCGCGTTACCTCATGGGTGTCGGCACGCCTGATGATATCCTGAAATCGGTCGCCCGCGGCATCGACATGTTTGACTGCGTTATGCCGACCCGTTCTGGCCGCCATGGCCTTGCCTTCACCCGCCGTGGCAAGGTCAACATCCGCAATGCCCGCCATGCCGAGGATATGCGCCCGCTCGACGAACAGTCTAACTGCCCTGCCTCGCGCGACTATTCGCGTGCCTATCTGCACCACCTCGTCCGCTCCAACGAGGCGCTCGGCGGCATGCTGCTCTCCTGGCACAATCTCGCTTATTACCAGGAACTGATGCAGGGCATCCGCAAGGCGATCGCCGAAGGCCGCTTCGCTGATTTCATGGCGGAAACGCAGGAGGAATGGGCGAGGGGCGATCTCGAGCCGGTGTAGGGCTACTCCGTCCCCGCGTTGCTTACCGCGGGGACTGCGGATGCAGGGTTTGGCGCAACCATTATTCTAAGTTTCTTGCGCACTGGCTCGTCGAAGTGAACGGCGGCGATACCGGCCGCAATGAAAATTCCGACTACGACGACCATACCGGCTGCCGGAGAGGCAGGAAGGTCAAAGCCCTTTTGCCGCAGTGACTGCAGCAGACTGAAGATTGGGCCATGCAGGATATAAAGCGGATAGGAAAGCCTCCCCAGCCAACGGAATATCAGCTCGACCAGGCCGGTCTGTCTCGTGCGCATCGCAAGCCAGACTATGGCCGGGAAGACCACGAGGCATATTAAGAAATCAAAAAACGGGAAACCGAAGAATATGCGGGCTGGTATGTTGGTGATGAAGATCAAACAACCACAGAGAAGAAGGCCGCTAATGTTGCCGTTATTGACTGTAGTCGGTTTCTGGACCTCATATAACCTGTAAAGGCAGATTCCGAGCGAGAACGAGAACAGCACTCTTGAAAAGCCAAATCTGAAGTCGACCGCCTCTGGACCAATATCGAAGTTACCTGCGAGCAATGCCCCATACATGGTGATGCCCGCCGCCCCCAGGGCGATGGCCAGCAAGCTTCTGAATGACAGTCGTATCAGCAGCACGGAGAACAGCACTCCGGCCCAGAGCTCGAAGAAGAGCGACCAGCTAGGCCCGTTGAAGGGAAAGATACCTTCCTGGCTTGCGCTTGGAATGAACAGGATTGCCCTCAGCAGAAGGTCCGTCAGGGTGGAATAGTCCAACGCGTTTTTAAGCGCATAGCTGAAAAGACCAATCGGAAGCGAAAGAAGATAAAGAGGATAGAGCCGAATGATACGCTGTAGCAGAAGCCCGGTGGGTGAAATCTGCCCCGCTGTCAGTCGATTCTCATATGAGTTTGCAAGAACGACGCCGCTCAACAGAAAGAAGAGGTCAACGGCAAGGTAACTGATATTCGCCGGGATCGGACCCAGCGTACCACCTGTGTGGAGGAACATGACCATGATAGCCGCTATTCCTCGCAACGCCTCAAGAGCTGTAAAAAATTGTTTGCCAGCGTCCAATGCAACAACCCTCCATTGGCACTTTGTTACTCCAGGAGGATTTCGAAATCGTTATTGCAACGGAGCCGTGTAATCGGTGGGGTTTCCACCGAAGAGTGGAAACAGCGCGTCAAATGCCCTTGCTGTCCGCGTCCGGCATGATCTGCACGCCGTTGATCCTGTAGCTGCTGTCCGGCTGACGGGTGATCTGGTAGATCGCTGTCCAGTCCTTGCCGTCGCGGCCTGAAATCAGCACCTCGTGATAGATCAGCGCGCCGTTGTCGATCGAGCGGCTGCGCCCGAAGGCGTAATTGCCGGGGTGATAGACCGGCTCGTAGCTCTTCTTCACCATGGCGAAGAACAGGTTCTTGTCGGGATACAGCGCCCGGATGCCGGGAGCGGCGAAGGAATAGGCGGTCTCGGCATCGTCCTTGAGGAAGGCCTTGATCTGTTCCTCAATCATCGTCCGCGTCGTGTCGATCGGATCTTCGGCGCGGGCCGAGACAGGGGAGAGGAAGGACGCGGCACACAGAATAAGAACTGCGAAGAAGGCGCGCATGGTGTATCTCCGGCTCTATCGGGGAAAGGATCGCCGATAGAGCAGAAGTGTAGGCGATTTTCAGCGCAAGGAAAGTGGACTTTACGGCCAGCGGCGGAACAGGGCGCTGGCATTCACCCCGCCGAAGCCGAAACCGTTGGTAATGGCGTAGTCCATCGCCAGCGTCCGCGCCGTCTTGCCGACGATATCGATGCCGTCGGCGGCTGGATCGACCTCATCGAGGTTGCGGGTCGGCGGTGCAATCTGGTCGCGCAGCGCAAGGATGGTGAAGATCGCCTCCAGGCCGCCGGCGGCGCCAAGCAGGTGGCCGGTCGCCGATTTCGTCGCGCTGACGGTTATGCCGCCATTGCGGCCGAAAACCGTGCCGATCGCCGCGATCTCGCCTCTGTCACCGACCGGTGTCGAGGTCGCATGCGCGTTGAGATGCCTGACCTCCGAAGCCGGGATCTTCGCCTGCCTGAGTGCTGCCTCCATCGCCCGGCGCGCGCCATCGCCGTCTTCGGGGCCCGAGGTCATGTGGTAGGCGTCCGCAGCCGTGCCATAGCCGACGAGTTCGGCGAGCGGCGTCGCACCGCGGGCAAGCGCGTGCTCCAGCGTCTCGATCACCAGGATGCCTGCGCCTTCGCCCATGACGAAACCGTCGCGGGCCGTGTCGAAGGGCCGTGACGCCAGCTCCGGCGTCTCGTTGAAACCGGTGGAAAGGGCACGTGCAGCGGCAAAGCCACCGAGGCTCACCTTGTCGATGCAGGCCTCGGCACCGCCGCAGATCGCCACATCCGCTTCGCCGGAGCGGATCAGCCGCGCCGCGTCGCCGATTGCCTGGACGCTGGCCGCACACGCCGTCACCGGAGCACCCAGCGGCCCCTTGAAGCCGTAGCGGATGCTGACCTGGCCGGCGGCGAGGTTGACGAGGAAGGAGGGCACGGTGAAAGGCGACAGCCGCCGCACGCCGCGCGTTTCGCCGATCCGCACCGCTTCGGCGATCGCCGGGAAGCCGCCGACGCCCGATGCGATGATCGTTGCCGTGCGCTCGCGCTCGCCTTCGTCGGTCGGCATCCAGCCGGCCTGCCTCACCGCTTCCTCCGTTGCCGCCATGGCAAAATGGATGAAACGGTCCATCTTCTTCTGGTCCTTCGGCGGGATGTAACGGTCGGGATCGAAACCGGCCTCAGCATCTTCCGCGATACCGGGAACGATGCCGCCGACCTTGGCCGAGAGTTCGCCGACGATATCCTCCGCCAGCACCCTCAGCCCCGAACCGCCATCGAGAAGGCGCTTCCAGGCAGGTTCGACGCCGGTGCCGAGTGGCGAGACAAGTCCTATGCCGGTGACAACGATGCGATCCATTCTTTTGTCCTTTCTATGCGTCGATGCCGAGATACCAGGCGCGCATGCGGGCGATCCGCTCATGCACCTCGTCGTCGGCGGCGGGGCCTGCAAGCAGGCTGGTGTTCTCGGGTGTCACTTCTTCGCCGGTCCGCGCATCGACCAGCATCGTCTCGCGCTCTCTGCCGGAAGCGGCATCGCCCAAGAGAAAGGCGAGGTCCTCTTCCGGGATGTGCCGGCCTCCCCAGGAAAACAGAGTCATCAGAACAGGAAAGAAGTCACGGCCCTTGCCCGTCAGCCGATATTCGTAGCGGGCTGGGCGCTGATGGTAGAGCCGCCGTTCGAACAGCCCCTTTTCCGTCAGATGTTTCAACCGCCGCGTCAGGATGTTCGGCGCCACGCCGAGGCTTTTCTGGAATTCGTCGAAGCGCGAAAGCCCCTGAAAGGCATCGCGCAGGATCAGCATGCTCCACCAGTCGCCGACGCTGTCGAGCGCGCGCGCCGCCGGGCATTTGAAATCGCTGAAACTCGTTCGCTGCATGGCTGATGTCACTACAGCAGTGACTATCATCATGCAAGTTAGTTATATCAAGCGTCGCCCTCGAAAATCCGGGCGAGCAGGATGCCGGCAAAGAGCATGCCCGCTGCCACGAAGATCGTGTCACCCGGCGTGCCGATATAGAGCGGCCCGATATTGGCAAACAGCAGGAAGGCGATGAGGAAATTCGCCCAGCCCCAGACGACATTGGCTGTCGGCGAGCCGAGCTTTGCCCCTTGCGCGAAGGGGATGCGGAAGCGCCGGCCGCTGACCCCGGCGACGAAATGCGGTATGCCATTGGTCAGAAATGCCGCGGCGATGAAATGGACGATATAGGCGATCCAGGGCAAAGGCTTCTCCGTTGCGGCATGAGTGGCGTCAACGGAGAATGTGGCCGGGATTCCGGCTCCGGCAAGAGGAGGAGGCAGGAGTGCCCGTGATGCTGTGGGCCCGCTCCGAAAGGAGGCGGGCCGACCGGCTCAGACAAGCAGGAGATCTTTGAAGTGAAGTGCGGCGGAATTGTCGAGATCGGCGACATGGATTGCCCCGCCCGCTGCGCTTCCATCCGCATCATAGGATAAAATGCCGCTAGCCTGATCGTAGATCAGCTTGTCATCAGCCTCGAGCGCTTTTGTTCCCAGAACGAAATTCTCGGCCGAAAAGCTCGATGGCTTGAGCCCGGTGAAGTCGTCGAACACCAGCTTATCGCCTGCGGCTGAAGAGAAATCCACGATCTTGTCAACGCTGGTATTGCTGGACTTCACATCGAAGACAAAGGAATCGGCTCCGCCTCCGCCGGTGAGAACGTCAGAACCGGTCTTGCCGATCAGCTTGTCATTGCCGAGCCCGCCGATCAATCGGTCGTTCCCTTTCCCGCCGTTGAGGGAATTGTTTCCGTCGTTGCCCGTGAGAATGTTGGCCGTATTGTTGCCTGTCGCGCTGAGATTGGCCGTCCCGGTCAAGGTAAGGTTTTCGATCATTCCAACCGTATGCTTCTGATCGGCCAGGCTGAAGCTGATCGAAGCCTTGACGGTGTCCGTACCGCCACCCCGGCTTTCGTCGACGATCTGGTTCGCATTGGTCACGGTGAAGGTGTCGTTGCCGGTGCCGCCATAGAGATGGTTGGTGGCCGGCGGCGGCGTGCTGGCGCCGCTGCCTGCTACCTCGATGATCAAGGGATGATCGACGACATCGAGTGTCAGCGACGAGACGTTGCTGAGGCTTTTGATCGCCGTCGTCCCGGTCACCGGGTCGAAGACCTTCACAGAGCCGAATGAGGCGCCGAGATTGACCTTGACGGGTGTTGCCGCGGCCTGGATGGCCGTGTCCGAGGACTGGTTCCAGATATCGGGCTCGTTCCAGAGGATGATCTGGTAGCTTCCGTCCGATTTTTCGGTGAGCAAGCTGCGGGCCGAGGACGGCAGGCCGTCGATCGAATAATTGAGGTTCCCCGCGCTGAAACTCGATTTTGTGGCGCCATCGTCCGCAAGGATTTCGGTGAGGTTGTGGATCGCCGTCGCGGCCGGCTTGGCCGAATAATCGAGATGAAAAAGGCCGAAATGCTTTTCCTGATTGGTGCCCTGCGGATCGGAATAGGCGTCCAGTAGTTCGTAAATGAATGTGTTTTTCGAGCCGAGGGCCGCGCCGTCCATCAGCGTGTTGAGCAGGAGCTTTGCTTGCGTCGCTTCGCTGACACCTTCCCAGCCGCCATTGGTGTCGGCGGTGAGCGAGGTGTGGTAACCGGTTTCGGTGATCGCCAGTGGCTTGCCCGGATCGGCAGCGCGCTGAACGGCGGATTCTCGGGAAAGCCACGTGAATGGCTGGTCGCCATCCTTCGCATAGGTGTGGATCGTCGTATAGTCGGAGGCGGACGCGACCGTATATCCGGTAAAGCCGAGAACGGGGATATTCTTCAGCAAGGGATCGGCGTTGACGGCGGCAGACAGGTCCTTCTGATAGGCGACCGCTGCGGCCTGGCCGCTCAGGCCATGATAGCTGACCGGCCAGTTGTTGACTTCGTTCGGACCTTCGATGCCGACGACCGATCCGGGATGGGCCTGCACGAAGTCATGCAGCCGCTGGGCGACAGTCGCGGGGTCGACTTCCCGCTGGCCGCTGAAGACGAATTGCACGCCGGCTTCAGCGGCATCGCCGAGATGCGTTTGGCCGTTAGGGTCGGAAGCGGAGTTGGGGGCGTGATCGCGAACCGTATCAAGGCCAAGATAGTCAAGAGCCTTAACAACTTCTCCGACATTGGAATATTTTCCGTCGGTGTAGTCGATATGCGTATCAATTCCAAAGGAACGAATAATATCGTTTATTCTAACGGCTTGAGTCAAAATTTTCTCTCCCAGTTCATGAGGGGATTGGCGATGGGAATTACCCCCATTTCTGATGCCGATTCGATTTAATACAGGAGGAGGGCTACGCAGTGTTGCCGGTTAACCATGATATATTGTCCTGAATGTGGCCCGTTCCGGATCGCATTGAATGCCAAATCTATGCTTGCATTTTTGCATTCAGCCGGCCGATCATGCCGAGTGAGACGGCCGCATGAGCGGGGTCCCGCGAAATCCGACACGGCTTGGAGGATCCGATGACCGTCAACGTTCAATTTCGGTTTCGCTGCGGTTTGCCATTAATGGCCTTCGACAATGTCCGTCTCCGCGGCAGTTGGGACGAGCAAGGCCGTCCCTCGAACGGATGGACGTCTCATCCGATGCAGCGCTCTCGTGACGAGGATGGCTATGATGTTTTTGTCGCCCGCGTGCCCATTCACGATGGCGAAAACGGCACGCATTTTCGCTGGGGAATCGAACTGGATCGGCCGGGCATTCCAGACCTATGGACGAACCGGGTTGAGAGGCGCAACAGTGCCGACGGCATCCGCTTTTCGGTCTGGTCGGCGAAGCGGAAGGTTGCGCCGCGGGGATGGTCAGCTGTTATCGCGATCTGATCGCACTCAGCATCCGTCAGAATGCCATTCGGTCGCGCAATATCGCCATTCCTCTGGTTCACGACGAAAATCGGGTGATCGCGTTTCATCGATGGGATGGCGGCGAGGGTTTCTTTGCCGTGGGGTCGCTGAACGACACTCCTTTCGAACACAGCTATCGGCTGCACAGCGAACGTCTGGGGGATGATCTCCGGGAGGAGATCTTTAATAGCGATGCTCACAAATATGGCGGCTGGAACGTCGGTAATGGCGAGGGAAGAATCAGAGCAACGGCGGGAGCGCTGAATGCCGTGTTGCCGGCATCAGGCGTTCTGGTCTTTCGTAAGCTGTGACGCATGCGGAACGGTCAGGCAAAGCCGAGTGGCAGATTTTCCACTTTCCTGTCATTGCCGTAGTCGCGTTCATGCGGCGAGCGACGGCGGCCGTCGCGGCGAGCGGAAAGATCGATGCGGTTTTCGGCGAAAATCCCATCGGGCCAGGTGCCGGTGTCATGGCAATCGGCGTCGATCTTGGGTGCAAGGATTTTCAGGATCATCAAGGGTTCCTCCACGGCGCAGCATCAACACTTGGAAAGGTCGTCTGGTTCCGTTTATAAACCCCGAATTATTAATAAATTAACCATAGGGTTTAAGAGCAAGGAGCGTCGCCGCACCTCGATGCCGTCAGTCTCGCAAGGGTGACACTTAGTGGGTGAGTGGTGACGAGGACATCGACGCCAGCATCCGCTCGGTCGCCTGGATCAGCCGCGCCGTGCGCGCCATCACCTCGGTACCCGCCTCCGTCTCGGCAATCGCGGTTGCCATACTGTCCAGTCCGTCGGCCACCTGGATCAGCTTCGGCAGCATATCGGCCCGTCCGACCGCCTCGGTCGATCTGGCGAGCTTACGCAGCGCCTCCGAATAGCTCGATATCAAAGCGAGTTTCTGGTCTGCGGGAATAGTGGAGAACGAACGTTTCTCGAAAGGCGACAGCGGCAATTTCGGCATGGATGCGACCTGTTGAACTGCGTGTGAACTCGCATAGGCGTTTTTTGTTCCGAGCTGCTCATTGCTCGATGACCTGCAGCCTTCAGTGGCGTTGCCGTGGAACTCCGGACCTCGATGGCCGTTGAGGTGCATGAACACAGGAGGTTTCCATGCAACTGATCGACACTCGGGTAACACAGGCCGGCGACATCTTCACCGTCGAATTCCTGGGCGAGGGAGGGGAATCGATTTCCGTCAAAATCGACAACTCCCATGGCGAACTCGACGAGACGACGGCGGTCGACCACGCCAAGGTCATGATGGTTCAGCTGACCGCCTTTGCCGGCAGCGAAGCAGACGGCAGCATCAACCGCTACGATGCCTTGAGCAACGGCAATTTCGACGAAGGCAGCAAGGGCTTGATCGGCCAGCCGAGTGCGCGTTCGGCCGGCGACAGGCAAACGCTGGAAGAGGAACTCGATGAAGGCCTCGAAGACAGCTTTCCTGCAAGCGACCCTGTCTCGGCAACGGTATCATCCATTCCCGCCAACGCACCACGGCACTGATTGCAACGCAATGTTGCAAACGCCCGCGTGTTCTTAATTCCAAATACAGGCTAAGGCTGCCCCGGTTCCGGCGGGCGGCCTTGGCCTGCATGACAGATTGATGTCAAAACTGAGAAACAGCTGAAAACCTCAGCTGTGTGATTGACATGGGAGCCTTCTAGAGAGGGCACGAGAAGGGAGCGCCCGTGACGCGCTGCCGACGTCTCGGAGACGCGCCCCATGAAAATCATTCAGATCACCGACACCCATTTCAGCCCCGACAAGCCGCATTTCAACGGCAACTGGGCGCCGCTTCTGAGCTGGATCGAAGCGAGCGGCGCCGACCTGATCGTCCATACCGGCGATCTCACCGTCGACGGCGCCGACAAGGACGACGACATCACCTTTTCCATGGACCTGATGCGTCAGGTGTCGATCCCGATGCTGATCGTCCCCGGCAATCACGATGTCGGTCACCTCAAGGGATCGGACCAGCCCGTCAATGCCGAGCGGCTGTCCCGCTGGCGCAGCCTTGCCGGCGACGACCGCTGGTTGGAGGATGCAGCCGGCTGGCGCTTCATCGGATTGAACGCGCTGCTTTTCGGTCATGAGGATGACGAGGAAGAAGCTCAGTTCGAATGGCTCGACCAGGTACTGTCCGACAGGGCAGGGCGGCGGGTGGCGCTGTTCGCGCACAAGCCGCTATTCGTCGATGCACCCGAGGAAGGCGATACCGGATATTGGAGCGTTCGCCCGGCTCAGCGCCGGCGGCTCTATGATCTGATCGCGGCCCATGACGTGGCGCTGTTTGCGAGCGGCCACCTTCACTGGGCCTGGCAGGGTCGCTTCGACAATACCCAACTGACATGGGGTCCGTCGGCCGCCTTCATCATCGACAAGATGGAGCGCGAGATGCCGGGCGAACGCCTGATCGGCGCCGTCGTCCACGAATTCGATACTGCTGTCGAAAGCACGATCGTCGCCGTTCCCGGCATGACCGCGCATGTGCTCGACCATGTCGTGCACGAAGTCTACCCCCAGGCGGTCAAGCAGCGGGAACCCGTCGAATGAGCGCGCTCTCGCTTCGCGGCATCACCAAGGCGTTCGGCGGCAACCAGATTCTCGATGGCGTCAGCCTGGATGTCGCCGCCGGTGAATTCATCGCGCTGGTCGGCCCTTCCGGCTGCGGCAAGAGCACGCTGCTGCGCGTCCTTGCCGGCCTCGACCATGCCGACCAAGGCGAGATCCTGATCGACGGGCAGGACATGTCCGGCGTTGCGGCCGCCGACCGCAACATTGCCATGGTCTTTCAGTCCTACGCGCTTTATCCGCACCTGACGGCCTCTGAGAATATCGCCGTGCCTTTGGCGATGCGCCGGCTGTCGAGGATGCAGCGACTGCCCTTCATCGGGTCGTTGATGCCGGGCCAGCGCGCCACCCGTAGGGCGATCGCCCGCGACGTCAGGGATATGGCGACGTCGCTGAAGATCGACCACCTGCTCGACCGCAAGCCCGGCCAGATGTCGGGCGGCCAGCGTCAGCGCGTGGCGCTGGCCCGCGCTATGGTGCGCCAGCCGAGCATCTTCCTGATGGACGAACCGCTCTCCAATCTCGATGCCAATCTGCGCGTTCACGCCCGAGGCGAGATCGTCGACCTGCATCGCCGCGCCGGCGTGCCGACGCTCTATGTCACCCACGACCAGGCGGAAGCGCTTTCCATGGCCGACCGTGTCGCCGTGATGATGGGCGGAAAGTTGCTGCAGATCGCCAGCCCCGAGGTCATCTACGACGATCCCGCCCATATCGAGGTCGCCCGCTTCATCGGCCAGCCGCGCATCAATCTGCTGCCGGCCTTTGCCGAAGGCGGCGTCATTCTCTGCGGCGGCCTGCGCCTGGCGCTTGAAAATGCGCCCGGCGGCAAGATGCCGGTCACGCTCGCCATTCGCCCGGAATTCGTCTTTGTCTCCAAGAGCCGGCATGACGGCCTTGCCGCTAGTATCGAACGCGTCGAGTTCCTGGGCTCCGAAGTCATCCTCCATTGCCGGCTCGAGGCGATCGGCGAGACTATCGTCGCCAAGGTTCAACCGGCCGAAGCCTCCGGCCTTGTGGCCGGCGATCCGGTCGGGCTGCGGCTTTCGCCCGGCCGCACGCTGATCTTTGCCGAGGACGGCAGCCGGCTGGCCGGCGGCGTTGCAACGGCTGATGCCGGGCTCGGCGCTGCCGATGCCGGACCCGCTACAAGCGATGCCGGGCTCGCCAATAGCGATGCCCAGCGGGAGAGGGCGCATGGCTAGCATCGTTTCCATGGCCGTGCCGCAGGATGCCGCCATTGCGCATCGGCGCAGCGAGGCCCGCATCGCCTGGATGCTGGTGATGCCGGCGATGATCCTGCTGTTCCTCTTCGTGCTTTTGCCGGTTGCATCAGTCGTCGTGCTCGGCTTCACCGATTTCGAACTTGGCTACGGCAAGTTCCGTTTCGTCGGCTTCGAGAATTACGCACATCTGGTCACCGACCGCACGTTTCGCAAGTCGCTGTGGAATACGACGGTCTATACCGCGATCGTCGCACCCATCTCGATCCTTCTCGGCCTCGGCATCGCCATGCTGATCGAGAGCGAGACGAAGGCGCGCAGCTTCTTCCGCACTGCCTATTTCCTGCCGGTCGCCTCGCTGATCGTCGCCATGGCGACCGTCTGGCAGTATATGTTCCACCCCACAATCGGCCCGCTCAACGCGCTGCTCGCCCTCGTCGGGCTTCCCGGCCCGAACTGGCTCGGCAGCTCCGGCACGGTGCTTTACAGCCTCTCGATCATCGGCGTCTGGCAATCGGCCGGATTCAACATGGTGCTGTTCCTCGCCGGGCTGACGGCAATCCCGCGCGAGCTTTATGCGGCCGCCGAGGTGGACGGCGCCAAATCCTCCCTCGACCGTTTCCTGCTCGTCACCTGGCCGATGCTCGGTCCGACAACGCTCTTCGTCATCACCATCAGCATCACCAATTCAGTCAAGGTCTTCGAGACAGTGAAGACGCTGACCGAGGGCGGCCCGAACAAGGCGTCGGAGGTGCTGCTCTTCACGATCTACCAGGAGGGCTTCGTCTACCTGCGCGTCGGTTATGCCTCGGCAATGACGGTGGTCTTTCTGCTGATCCTGGTGGTGCTGATGTTCCTGCAGTACCGCGTTCTCGATCGCCGGGTGCATTACACATGATGACGAATGCTTTTTCCCTCGGCAGGATCATCCGCCTGACGCTGCTTTCGCTCGGCGCGATCATCTTCCTGTCGCCCTACGCCTTCATGATCTCGACGGCAGGCAAGGCCCAAAGCGACATCTTCACCTCGTCGCTGTCGCTGATCCCGGCGCACTTCACCTATGCCGAGAATTTCGCCAAAGCCTTGAGCCGGGTACCGATGGCGCAGCTATTGTGGAACGGCGTCGTCGTCTGCGGGCTAATCTTCTTCTTCCAGGTGCTGGTGGCAATCCCCTGCGCCTACGCCATGGCAAAGCTGCGCTTCGGCGCCGCCCGCGCCATGATGGTGCTTGTCATGCTCGGCCTGCTGGTGCCGATCCATGCGACCGCGCTGCCGCTCTATGTCGCTTTCGACCGCGCCTCGCTGCTCAACAGCTATGCCGCCCTAGTCGCGCCCTTCACCATTTCGGTCTTCGCGATCTTCATGTTCCTGCAGTTCTTCCGCGCCATGCCTGATGACCTCATCCATGCAGCGCGTCTCGACGGCATGTCGGAACTCGGTATCGTCGCCCGTGTCATCGTGCCGAATGCCTGGCCGGCCGTCACCGCCTTCGCCATCTTCTCGGTCGTCGCCCATTGGAACGATCTCTACTGGCCGCTGATCGTCATCAGCAAGCAGGACTATGCCACGCCGCCGCTTGGCCTGATGTATTTCCGTGCTGCCGAGGCCGGCGACGACTACGGCGCGCTGATGGCGGCGACCCTCACCATTACCCTTCCCCTCGTCATCGCCTTCCTGCTTGCGCAGAAGCGCTTCGTCGAGGGCATCACCATGACCGGTCTCAAAGGCTGACCGGTTTCAACCCAGGAGAACGAGCGATGAAACATATCACCCAGCTTCTCGCCGCAGCGGCCGTATCGATGGTAATCGCGCTTCCCGCGCATGCTGAGACGACGCTGACGGTTCACTACCCGATGCCGGGCTTCTTCAAGGACGTGATGGACACGATCTCGAAGAAGTTCACGGAAGAAAACCCCGATATCAAGATCCAGTTCGCCAGCCCGTCGGCGACCTATGAAGAAGGCATCCAGACGATCCTTCGCCAGGTCGGCACCAGCGAAATGCCCGATATCACTTTCATCGGCCTCAACCGCTTGCGCATGCTCGACGAACGCGACGTCGCCGTTGACCTCGGCCCGCTCGTCCAGAAGGACGGCAACATGGCCGAGCAGGGCTTCTCCGACACGATCCTCAAGCTCGCCCAGGTCAAGGGCAAGCAGGTGGGCCTGGCTTTCGCGACCTCCAACCCGATCATGTATTACAACGCCGATCTCGTGAAGGCGGCCGGCGGCGATCCTGAAAATCCGCCGAAGACCTGGGATGAGGTCATTGCACTCGGCGGCAAGATCAAGGCGCTCGGCAATGGCGTCGACGGCATCGACTACCGCTGGCAGGGCGACGACTGGATGTTTTCGGCACTGCTCTTCGGCGCCGGCGGCAAGATGCTGAGCGATGACGAAAGCAAGGTTGCCTTCAACGGCCCGGAAGGTCAGAAGGCCGTCGAGGTCCTGCATCGCCTGGTCACCGAAGGCGGCATGCCTGTGTTCACCAAGGCCGCCGGCGAACAGGCTTTCGCAGCCGGCAAGGTCGGTTTCGAGTTCCAGACCACAGGCGCGCTGCGCAACACGATCAAGAATGTCGGCAACAAGTTCGATCTGCGCACCGCCAAGATCCCCCTGATCGATTCGGTGAACGGCCGCCTGCCGACCGGCGGCAACGCCGTCGTCATCCTGACGCATGACGCCGTCAAGCAGGATGCCGCCTGGAAGTTCGCCAAATTCGCCGCCGGCCCTTATGGCGCTTCCGTCGTCGTGCCCGGCACCGGTTATGTCCCGAACAACGAGCTCGCCGCGAAGTCGGCCGATTATCTCGGCGATTTCTACAAGCAGAACCCGCTGTTCCAGGCAGGCCTCAGCCAGATGCCGGTCATGATCCCCTGGTATGCCTTCCCAGGCTCGAACGGCGTCAAGGTCACGCAGACGATTGTCGACAATCTCTCGCGCATCGTCGACCAGTCGGCCGAGCCGAAGGAAGCGCTCGATGACGCAGCCGCCGATGTCGAGGGCATGCTGCCGCGCAGCTGATCGTCGTCTTCGTCAGGAATTGGGCCGCCGCGGAGACGTGGTGGCCTTTCTATTCCAGGGCAGGGGTGATGGCGCGCACGGTGCCGCCGCGGCGAAGCGTATAGGCGACATCGAGATGGCGGGCAGGGGCGGCATTCTCCGCCATGTCGAGAAGCAGCGAGGCGGCCGTCGCCCCCATGCTGGCATCCGGCATTTCGATGGTCGTCAGCGGTGGATCGATCAGCCGGCCGATGGCAATGCCATCGAAGCCGGCGACCGAAACATCCCCAGGCACGGAAAGCCCCTCGCGCTTCAGCGCGCCGATAACGCCGAGCGCCAGGAGATCGTTGGAGGCGATGATCGCCGTCGGAGCAAGTGAAGTCATCGCGACACCAAGATCGAGCTGGTCATAGCCGCTGACGAACGGGATCTGCACGGCATCGAGTGGTGTCAGCCCGTTCTCGGCCATGGCGTCTAGATAACCGCGGTAGCGAAGGTGGGCGCGGTCGGAGGCAGCAAAATTGCCGGAGAGAAACAGAATGCGGCGATGGCCCATGCCGATCAGGAATGTCGCGATCTCGCGGCCGGCGCCGCGATTGTCGGCGGTGACGGCCGCCGGAAACTGCGCCGTCGGTAGGTTGTTGAGCAGCACGGTCGGCGGGAGCTTCGCAAGCAGCGCCTTGCTGGTCGAAGGGTCACAGACGGTGAGGATCAGCCCGGTCGGCCGGTCGTTCAAGAGTGCGGCGACGGCATCTGCCTCGCGCGCCGGATCGTAGTTCGACTGGGCGATCAAGACGCCATGGCCGGCCACCAGCATTCGGTTCTGGATGCTCGACAGCGATGAGGCAAAGACCGGATTGGTGATGCTCGGGATCAGCACGCCGACCACAGGCCTGCGTCCGAGCCGCCCGGCAGACAGGCCGGCCGGGCGATAGCCGAGTTCGGCCGCCGCACGGCGCACCTTGCGCACCATCAGGTCGCTGGCCGGTCCGTTGCGGTTGAGAACCCTGCTTGCGGTCGCCAGCGAGCATCCTGCCCGGAACGCGACCTGCTCCAATGTCGCCATCGAAAACGCCTCCTGGTGACTGCATCAAGGCGCAATCCCTTAGGCGGGTTCGATGACATTGGTCTGACACTCGAGCATGATGCCGAAAAGTGTGAGCGGGTTTCGGACGACATTCATGCTCTAACTCTTTAATTTAGAATAGGATTCAGATTGTAGCCCGACCCGGCCTAAAATCATCCTGGTCTCGGCAGAGTTATCTACTTCTTATTCATTACTCACATGGAAGTTGATGGGAAATGCAACCTGTGGAATAGTCAGGTTGGCGCCATCTACCCTCTTCATTCTCATCACCTGGACAAGAATGTCTCACAAAGAAATGGAATGCTCCACGATGTGGTGGTTTCTCGCGACGGTCTCCCTCGTCGCAATCTTCACGTCTCCAGCCTGTGCGGACAGCCCGTCCGTGCCCTGGCCACAAACGCAAAGCGACATCCAAGCCGACCCCCATGTGCGTTTCGGCATGCTCGCCAACGGCATGCGATTTGCGATCATGCGCAATATCACGCCGCCTGGACAGGCAGCGATCCGCTTTCGCATTGGCTCCGGTTCGCTCGACGAAAACGACAACCAGCAGGGTCTGGCGCATGTTCTCGAGCACATGGCCTTCAAGGGTTCGAAACATGTCGCCGAAGGGGAGATGATCCGTATCTTGCAGCGCAAGGGTTTGGCCTTCGGGCCGGACACCAACGCCCATACCTCTTATGACGAGACTGTCTATGCACTCGATCTGCCCGAGGTCGATGCAGACACGGTTTCGACGGGCCTGATGCTGATGCGAGAAACGGCGAGCGAGCTGACCCTCGACGCCGGCGCCTTCGATCGCGAACGCGGCGTCATCCTGTCGGAAGAGCGGCTGCGCGACACGCCGCAGTATCGCGCGGCGCTCGAAATCATGAATTCGTTGCTCGCCGGCAAGCGCGCGACCATGCGGGTGCCGATCGGTAAAGCCGACATCATCAGCAATGCGCCCGTTGCCCTCGTCCGTGATTATTACCGGGCCAACTACCGACCTGATCGGGCAACGCTGATGGTGGTGGGCGATATCGACGCCGCCGCCATGGAAACGGAAATCCGGCAGCGCTTCGGCGACTGGAAGGCCGTCGATCCGGCGCCGACGAAACCGGATCTCGGCACGCTGGTGACGAAAGGCGAAAGCGCCGACCTCATCGTTGTTGCCGGTGGCATGACGAGCGTACAGGTCGCCTGGACGCGTCTCTATGACGCGGCGCCTGACACCTTCGCCAAGCGCCGCGCTGAGCTAATTGAAAATCTCGGTCTCATGGTTCTCAATCGCCGGCTGAGCACCATCGCCGGCAAGGCGGATGCCCCATTCATCAGTGCGGGCGTCGGCTCTCAGGATATCGTCGATTCCGCTCATGTCGTGCTGATTGCGGCGAACTCCGAGCCGGACAAATGGCAGGCGGCGCTCACGGCCATTGACCAGGAACAGCGTCGTATCCAGGAGTTCGGCGCTACGCAGGCGGAGATCGATCGCGAAATCCTCGACTATCGCTTAGCCCTGCAGGCTGCTGCGGCCGGAGCTGCGACGCGCACGACCACCGACGTCGTTTCCATGCTGGCGAGCAGCGTCGATGACGATCAAGTCTTCACCTCGCCTAGCGAAGACCTCTCGCTGTTCGAGACGATGACGAACGGCGTCACGGCGGCCGAGGTCAATCGGCCCCTGCAGCGTGCCTTCTCCGGCAACGGTCCGCAGGTCGTGCTACAGACGGCCCAATCACCTGAGGGCGGAGCCGACGCGGTTCGGCAAGTCTACGATGCGTCAAATACCGTTGCCGTCTCGGCACTATCCAGTGCAGCCGACGTCGCCTGGCCCTACGCCCATTTCGGCGCGCCGGGCGCTGTGGTCGAACGCCGCGCCGTCGACGATCTCGGCTTGACGATGGTGCGCTTTTCCAACGGCGTGCGGCTTACCGTCAAGCCAACCAAGCTGCGTGCCAACGAAGTGCTGGTGCGCGAAGATATCGGCGGCGGTCGGCTGGACCTGCCGCACGACCGTTCCGCCCCGATCTGGGCATCTCCAGCCGTCGTGCTGTCCGGCGTGAAGGCCATGGATTACCAGGATATCCAGAAAGCGCTGACGGCCAACATCGTCAGCATCGATTTCTCGGTCAGCGACAGCTCCTTCAGGTTCGACGGTCGTACAAGGACTGAAGATCTTGCGACGCAATTACAGCTCATGGCCGCGTACACCTCCGATCCCGCCTACCGCCCCGAGGCGTTCAAACGTGTGCAGCAGGCCTATTTGAGCGGTCTCGATCAGTATGAGGCGACGCCCGGCGGCATTGTCAGCCGCGATTTCCCAGGCCTCGTGCATTCGGACGACCCGCGCTGGACCTTCCCCGATCGCGCGCAGTTGTCGGCCGCTCATCCAGACGATTTCGAGGCGCTGTTCCGGCCTATGGTCTCCAACGGCCCGATCGATATCACCATCGTCGGCGACGTGACGGTGGACGACGCGATCCAGCTGACAGCCGAAACCTTTGGCGCCTTGCCGCCGCGGCCGGAGACGATGTCGAGCGACGATCGCAACGACGTGCGTTTTCCGGTGGCGAACGAGAAGCCCGTTGTGGAGACCCATAAGGGCAGGGCGGATAACGTCGCCGCCGCGGTAGGGGCTCCAATTGGCGATTTGCTTTCCGACCTGCCGCGATCTTTCACCGCCAATCTCGCCACCCAGATTTTCCAGAACAGGCTGGTCGATCAGTTTCGCATCGCAGAAGGAGCAAGCTATGTGCTGGAGGGCGATGCTGACCTGTCAAGTGAAGTCCCTGGCTACGGCTATGCATATTTCTACGTTGAGACAGAACCGGCAAAGGTCGCACGCTTCTACGCACTCGTCGACGACATTGCTAAGGATCTGCGGTCGCATGATGTCTCCCCGGATGAACTCACGCGCGCCCGGAAACCCATTATCGAGACACTGAAGCAGCAGCAGCAGGGTAACGAATATTGGATTGAATATCTGCGCGGCGCTCAGACGGATTCGCGTGGCTTAGACCGGATACGCGACAATCTCAGCGGCTACGACAAGGTCGCCGCCGCAGATATCCGCACGTTTGCCGCGACCTATTTCAGCCCGGAAAAATTCTGGAAATTTGAAGCGCTGCCGCCGGCTGTGCGATAGGTCGTGGGCACTGTTCAGGAACGGCGTTTGACCACGCGCATGTTCATCTCCGCGCGAAGCGAAAAGCCATGTGTCTTGTAGAGCGAAATGGCCGATGTGTTCGCCGCATAGGCGTGCAGGTAGGCGGTGTCGCCGCTCGATGCGATTTCGCCGGCAACGAAGCGGAAGAGCAGGGTGCCGAGGCCGCGTCCCTGGAAATCGGGATGGGTGCAAAGCCCACTGAGCTCGATGAAGCCTGTCTGCCGCATCCGTTGCCCGGCCATCGCCACCAGGCGACCTTCGCTCCTGACCCCCCAGAAGCTGCCGAGGCTCTGGGCTCGCAACGTGAACGGCCCGGGTTTGGTCAGTGTCGCCAAATCAAGCATGTCGGCGGCATCGGACTCCGTCAGCGGCTGGATGCGAGGATCGGAAATCCGCTCGTGGGGCCGCTCGGCAATCATCTGGACCACCGATGCCTCCGTTGCGACGGCAAGACCCGGTGGAATGGCGATCGGCCCGGATTCGACGAGAATCATGCTCTCCTCCCGCGAAGGCAGGTCCTCCAGTGCGTCGAGGCTCTCCGGCGCATCGTCGGCGGACGCCGCGAAAGGAACGATAGAGGGTGGGTATCGCCGCGCGGACTTGCCGCCTTCGGCAAGATCGGCATGGGCGGTCTCCAGCGCGCTCCAGATCGGTCGGTCGAGGATATGGGGCATTATCGTTCCTCCTTGGCGGCGTTGCGGCGCGCAAGCGGCACCGCTGCAAGCCCGTCCTCGATGGCTGCCAGCTGTTCGAGGATCGGCCCGTCGAGATCGCCGCAGAGATCCGCAACGGCGGCGGCGATGCGCGGCCAGATCACCTTTTTCGACTGACCGACGAGGTCCTGTCCCTTGTCGGTCAGCGAGACCAGTCTGCGGCGCTGATCGTCCGGGGCCGGCTGCATGTCGACGTAACCGAGTTCGAGAAGCTGGCCGATGGTGCGGGTTGCGCCGGGCTGGGTAATGCCCACCGCCTGGGCGAGCTCGCCGATCGTCAGCGGCCCAGACCGATCGATCGCTGCAAGGAATGGATATTGGCCCGCCTGAATGCTGAGACCGGCCTCGTCGATGACCTGCTGCGTATCGGCCTGCAGCCTTTCTCCGATGCGCCGCAGCCGGCTGCCCATGCAGAGAAACCCGAGCGTTCGGACCACATCCTCGACCATGCCGATCTCCATTTGTATGGGAAGTTATATAACATGTTATGCATTAAATGGCAATTCTTCTGCGCAAAGGGCCGGCAGGTGAAGCCGGGGCAGAGCGGCACGAGCAGGTGCCTCGATCAGCCCCGCCATCCCCTGACCATCAGCAACACCGCCAGCACACAGCTGAGCAGGCCAAGGGACGATGGCAGACCCTGATGTCCGATCAGTTGCATCGCCAGTCCTGTCGCGGGCGAGCCGACGATGCCGCCGATGCCCCATACCAAGGCGAAGGTCGCATTTCCGGCGATCAGGGCCTGACCGGTGAAACGCTCGCCGAGCTGGATCAGCGACAGGGTGTAGATCCCGAACGAGACCCCGCCCCAGACGAAAACGAGCGGCCAGATAAGCCACGAATTGAAGGCCGACGGCAGCAGCAGACAGCTGGCGACGCAAGCCAGGACGCAGAAGAGCATCATCCGCGTCGAGCCGAACCGTTCGGCCAAGCGCCCGAGCAAAATCTGCAGCACGGCATTGCCGGCGATGAAACAGGTGATGAGCGACGCAATGCGCTCTTCGGCGCTGCCGAGTGCTGCGCCATAGACCGCGAAGAGGGAAAGCAGAGTCTGCTCGAAGGCGGCAGCGGTGAAAACTGCAAATAACAGCAGCGGTGCCAGCGCGAAGAAGCGGCCCACTGTTGTTGCCTCGCCTTCACCAGGCATGTCGGGCAGGCGTGGGACGACCGCAAGCACGATCAGGCCGCAGAGGAGGAAGGCCGCAATGCCGATCGCGAAGGGCGGCCAACCATCAGTGCCGGTGAGCGAGAGCGACAGCGGGCCGATGGCGAAGCCGCCCGAAACGATCGACGAATAGAGTCCCATGATCCGGCCCCGGCGTGGCGCCGGCGTGATCGAGATCAGCCAGGTTTCGCTGATCACGTAAAGCGGATTGGCGAAGACGCCGAGCAGGAAGCGCAGCGGCATCCAGGCCCAGACGTCCTGCGCCCAGGCAATCGTCATTAGGGTGAGCGCGGCCAGGATCGAACATAGGATCGCCAACCGCGCCCCACCCACGCGCCGCGAAAGAGCCGGAATGAAGGCCGCCGATAGAATGAAACCGAGCGGCGTCATCGCCGCCGACAAGCCGATCAGGCCTGATGTCGTCCCTTGCCGCTCCAGGATGAAGCTGAGCAGCGGATAGGTCAGCCCCTGCGCCACGGCAAATACCGTGACGGTCGCGATGATGCCCGCCATCGCGGCCCATGAGATCCGATCCGCTCGCGGCGATGTCGTGCCGTGCAAGTGTCGATCCGACACGTCCGCCGGCTCCACGCAGGAAATATCGTTCACAATCAACCTCCATAGGGTTTGAAGGGCCGGAGGCCTTTCACCTGAAAGAGGACGAATTCTGCAGGACAGGGTGAGCGTCGTACTTAAGCTTTCCCAAAAAGTTCTCAAAAACGTCCAAACCGATTATAGATGCGCCCCATGCAGGGATCGCGTTTTGCCTTTGGTCCGTTCGTGCTTGATCCGGGGGCTGGAACGCTCCTTCGGAACGATGATCCCGTTGCCATTGGCCACCGCGGGGTCAAGCTGCTTGCAGCACTCGTCGAACGACCCGGCGAAATTCTCGGCAAAGCCGAGTTGATGGACGCGGCGTGGCCGGGCATATCAGTCGAGGAGGGCAACCTGACCGTTCAGATCGCCCAGCTGCGCAAGCTGCTCGGTCCGGCGGCCGACGGCGGTGAATGGATCTCCACGGTGCCGCGGGTCGGCTACCGCTTCACAGGGGCCATCAATCAGCTTGGCGGCGTGAGGCGAAAACCTCTGCCGCTGCCTGACAAACCATCGATAGCAGTGCTTCCATTCGTGAATATCAGCAATGATCTCGAGCAGGAATCCTTCGCAGACGGGCTGACAGAAGACCTGATCACCGACCTCTCCAGGATGCCGGGCCTGTTCGTCATCGCCCGCAACTCGGCCTTCGCCTACAAGGGCAAGTCGAGGGATGTGCGCGAGATCGCCGAGGAGCTCGGCGTGCGCTACCTGCTACAGGGCAGCGCAAGACGCGTAGCGGGACAGGTGCGCATCAACGCCCAACTGGTCGATGCGGCAAGTGGCGATCATCTATGGGCCGAACGCTTCGATCGCAGCCTCGAAGATATCTTTGCCGTTCAGGACGAGGTGACTGGCAAGATCGTCGAAGCGCTGCTCGGCCGGCTACGCACATTACCTCCGCGCAATCGGCCCAAAAATCTCGAAGCTTACGATCTCTGCGTGCGGGCGCGCAGGCTGATGGATGATACGCCGCAGACTGCGCGGGAAGCGCATCTGATGCTGACGCGCGCGATTTCCCTCGACCCTGATTATGCCGAGGCCTATCGCTGGCTTGCCATGAACCACTGGATGGGAGAGGTGCATTCCGGCGGACCAACGCAACCCACCCGTAGCCTTGCTTTGGAGCTGGCGCGCAAAGCGGTAGTGATCGATCCCAATGACGCCGGTTGTCGTTGGATCCTGGCTTACTTGCTTGCCTATGAGCGCAGCTTTGCCGAGGCGGATGCGGAATTCGCGAAGGCGATCGAACTCGACCCGAACGAGGCCGACACCTTTGCGGCGCTATCCGACATCGTGGTCCTCGCCGGGCGGGTCGAGGAGGGCCTTGAGCATATTGCCAAGGCCTTCCGGCTGAACCCATTTCCGGCAAGCTGGTACTATCTGACGCTCGGCCAGGCGCAATATGCCGCCGGCCAATACGAAGCCGCCGTCAAGACGCTGCGGAGAGACGAGACCTATCGGACAAGCTCACGCCGTTTCCTGGCGGCAAGCCTTGCCCAGCTCGGCCGGCTCGACGAGGCGCGCGCCGAGGCCGAACTGTTCCTCGTCGCCAACCCGCATTTTTCAACCCGCCACTGGGCGACGACCGAGCCATTCCGCGACGCTCGGACGCTTGAGCATTTCGTCGACGGCTACCGCAAGGCTGGCCTTCCGGAGTGACGCCGGCGCGCCTCAAAGACGGCCCGAGATTAGATGGTGCCGGGCCGCGCGGAGGTGGTGAATTGGCTCGCGGAAGACAAGAAATCCTCTTCGGCGGTGGGCAGTTTTCCGTTCGGTGTCAGGTCGTCGACCGCTTTGGGAAGATCGCGCTTCAGTCGCCCCAGAATCTCTTGATGCGAAAGGCCGGTATTGGCAGCGATCTCGTCAAGAACGTCCGGACCGAGTGCTTCCGCGAGCTGGCCGTCATCGATGTCGGCATTCGGACCGGGCTGTACCCACGACTCCGCCTTGTCACCGTGACCATTCTGCTGAAACGTCTTCAGCAGATCGCCGAGACCGCCGCTGACGATGCCGCCGGACGTCAGGCCACCGAGAAGGCCGCCAAGACCGCCCGAACCGGCCAATCCACCGAGAAGGCCCCCAAGCCCGCCTGGCTGCTGGTTTCCCGCGCCGGCCTGCTGGGGGTTCTGGATGCCGCGCAACAGTTCCCCGATCTTGTCTCTATTCTGGTAACCGGCAACGGCAAGAACGGCGAGAAGCGCCTTCATTGGACCGCTCATCATCATAAATCCTCCCATGGTGTGTTTACAGCGCCGCGTGTCTTTCAAGACGTAAAAAAGACGCTGTAATGATTTGAATTTTCTGTGTAATTTCTTCCTTGAATTAACTCTTATCCAAGGAATTATGCCGTCGGATGCATGCAAGCCCACGGCCGGGCACCGGGCTACCTGCCAGCAATTCCCAGAGTGCCAAAAGGTTCCGCACCGGGTCGAAATAAGCCCACGGCCGCATTCGTTCGCGATCTCGATGCCCGGGCGTCCGCCAGCTCACACCGCGGTCAGATTTCCGGGCAGCCGCGCCGGTTCGCAAAGACCATTCGTTCCGGTCCGCGGCGCGTCATCCCATGGACGACGATGCTGCGCGGGGACATGCGGACGATCTGTGCCCTGCGAAGTCCTTCGCTGCGTGCGATGTCGAGAGCATCGTCCGGATCGCAGCCGCGTGGTCCGCGCCGATCATATCTTTCATATCGATCACGTTCGTAAACGCCGACTCCACCGGGGCCGATCCGCAACTCCATATCCTGGGCGGCCGCGATCGTCGGCGAGATCGTCAACCCGGTCATGGCCGCCAAGCCGACCAGTATGAACTGAAGAGATTTCCGCATGAGTACCTCCCATGGCCATGCCATCACAATGACAACATCGACATGAGAGTTTTGTTCCGCAAGGCGGGACCTCCTCGACTTCCGTGAAACACCAGCGCACGACGCCATCCCGGTCGATCAGTCTCATTCCGGCGGAGGGGGCCTGCTCCGGTTTCCTGATCGATCGCAACGTCAGCCCCTCCGGGGACGGACTTCCAGGAATACATATGGCGCGCCGGTTCCCGAGGGGATCGCATACACGTCATAGGACGCCTGCGGGTCGTCGCCCATCCCCAACGAGCCGGACGGCATGCCCGGCACGGCCAGCCCTCGGACCGGCAGCCGCTCCTGCAACAGGCGCTGGACGGCCTCGAGCGGCACGTGTCCCTCGATGTAGTATTCCTCGACGACGGCGGTGTGGCATCCCTGCACGTCGGCCGGCACGCCCAACCGCGCCTTGACCGTTGCAAGGTCGTCGGTGTTGCGAGCGTCGAGGGAAAATCCTGCTGCCGCCATCGCCTGCGACCATTCATGACAGCAGCCGCAGTTGGGGTCCTTGTAGACCGTCATCTTCGCCGGCGCGGCGGCGCGTGTCCCTCCGCCAAGGAACGCCAGGGCGGATGCCGCCATTGTAATAAAGCTTCTCCGGTGCATCGTCTCCACTCCTTGATGTCCTGCCGCCCGGATCGGGGCCGGGCGGCAGGAGCCCACTATTTTACTTCAGTGACAGTCAGCTTGCCATTCACGCGTTTGGCGACGAACTCGATGTTCGAGCCTTCCTTCAGTCTTTCGAGCAGAGCCGGGTCTTCGACCCGGAAAACCATCGTCATCGCAGGCATGTCGAGGTTCTTCAGATCCTCATGCTTGATGGTCACCTTGTTCGCTTTGGCGTCGATCTTGTTGACGACACCCTTGGTGAATTCCTGGGCGAACGCACCGAAGGCCACACTGGCGCAGAGTAGGGCGGCCACGCTGATTTTGATCATGGCAGTTTTCATGTTCGTAGCTCCTTTTTGCGGATTATTTCCCAGCGACGGTGACGTCGCCGTGCATGCCGGCTTCGTAATGGCCGGGGATCAGGCAAGCGAACTTGAATTCGCCGTCGGTGGTGAACTTCCAGACGATCTCGCCGGATTGACCAGCCGGAAGGCGGATGGAATTGGCGTCGGCATGTTCCATCTCAGGGAACTTCTCCATGACCTTCTTGTGCTCCAGAATCTTGTCTTCCTGATCGAGCACAAATTCGTGGTCGACGGTTCCGGCATTCTTGATCGCGATCTTGACAGTCTGCCCCTTGCGGACGTTGAACACAGCGGGGGTGAACAGCATTTTCCCGTCGTCGGTTTCCTTCATCGTGACGCGGATCGTCTGCGTTGCTTTGGCTTTATCGCCAGGTTCGCCAATGGCCATTTTTTCACCGTGACCGCCAGCGTGATTGCCGGAGGCGAGGGCAGGCGATGCGAGGGCGACCAGCGCCAGTGCCAATACATAATTCTTCATGCGTAAATCCTTTTTTGGATGTGGGAGGTTGAGCCTCAGCCGTTTTTCGGTTTCGGCGTGATTTGCGTTTTCGCGTCTTTGGCCTTGGTCGCGTCCGGCAATTCGCCAGTCCATTCCCAAGCCTGGGTCCCGGGTGGGTTTTCGTACCAACCCGGATCGGAGTAATCGTCTGCCGAGATCCCCTCGCGGACTTTCACGACCGAGAACATGCCGCCCATTTCGATCGGGCCATGCGGCCCCCAACCGGTCATCATCGGAACGGTGTTCTCGGGGATTGGCATTTCCATTTCGCCCATGTCGGCCATGCCCTTGGTGCCCATGGGCATGTATTCCGGCTGCAGCTTCCTGATCTTCTCGGCAACCTTCGATTTGTCCGCACCGATGAAGGTCGGGATATCGTGACCCATGGCGTTCATCGTGTGGTGCGACTTGTGGCAGTGGATCGCCCAGTCGCCGAGATACTTGGCGTCGAACTCGTAGGCACGCATCGCGCCGACAGGGATGTCGATGCTCACCTCCGGCCACCGCGCTTCCGGCCGCACCCAGCCGCCGTCGGTGCAGGTCACCTCGAAATCGTAGCCATGCATGTGGACCGGATGGTTGGTCATCGTCAGGTTGCCGACGCGGACGCGCACCCTGTCGTTCTTCGACACGACGAGAGGGCTGATGTCCGGGAACACGCGGCTGTTCCAGCACCACATGTTGAAGTCGGTCATCTCCATAATCCGCGGCACGTAGGAGCCGGGGTCGATGTCGTAGGCGTTGAGCAGGAAGACGAAGTCTCGGTCGACGCGCATGAACTTGGGATCTTTCGGATGGATCACGAAGAAGCCCATCATGCCCATGGCCATTTGCACCATCTCGTCGGAATGCGGGTGGTACATGAAGGTGCCGGATTTCACGAGGTCGAACTCGTACACATAGGTCTTGCCGACTGGAATATGCGGTTGCGTCAGGCCGCCGACGCCGTCCATGCCCGATGGTACGAGCATGCCGTGCCAGTGGATCGTCGTGTGCTCCGGCAGCTTGTTGGTGACGAAGATGCGGACGCGATCTCCTTCGACCGCCTCGATCGTCGGTCCCGGTGACTGTCCGTTGTAGCCCCACAGATAGGCGGTCATACCGTCTGCCATCTCGCGTTCGACCGGTTCGGCGACCAGGTGGAACTCCTTGACGCCATTGTTCATCCTATGCGGCAGGGTCCAGCCGTTGAGGGTGACCACGGGCTGATAGTCCGGACCCGAGGCAGGGTGGATGGGCGGCTGCATGTCCGCCGATTCCATAGTCGGTGCGTCGGGCAGGCCCATCGCCGCCGTCTTCGTCCAGGCGGCTGTGGTGAGCAGAGCGGCGCTGGCTCCAAAAAGTTGTCGTCTGTTGAACATGGTGTGTCCTTTCTCAATGACCGCCGCCAGCGCTGCTTTCGGAAGCAGCGGCGACCTCGGTCGCTGCCGACGCCTGCGTCGCGCCGCCGCCGTAGATCGCGGGAGCCAGATCGGCTTCGGCCAGCCAGAAATCTCGCTTCGCGTTGACGGAGAGCAGGATGGAGTTGATCTTGTCGCGGGTGTCTGTCAGCAGCTCGAAGGTGTTCGAGATCATGCCGTTGTAGGTCAGCAGGGATTGCTCCTCGACCTTCGTTCGCAGCGGCACGACGCTGTTGCGGTAGTGCCGCGCGATGTCGTAGTTCGAGCGGTAGGCCTCGTAGGCGGAGCGTGCTTCCGAACGGACGTTGACGGCTTTCTCGGCCAACTCATTGGCGGCACGCATGTAGCCAAGCTCGGCTTTGCGCATCCGGGCCTTGCCGGTGTCGAAGATTGGGATCGCGAATTCCAGCTCGGCAAATCCCGTCGTGTCGACCTTCTTGTCGCCGTCCTCGATTTCGCGTTCCGTTTCAAGCCCCGTCAGGATTTCCAGATCGGTCACATACCGAGTTGCATCTGTCAGCCCATAGGAGCGAGCGGTTGCCTCCAACTCAAGTTTGGCAACTTGCAGATCGATACGGTTGCGAAGTGCCTCCGCCTCGATGGTATCGCGCTTGACGACAGCCCTTGGCAGGGACGGCAGGCTGTTCGGGACTTGATAGTCGAGGTCTGAGCCCCAAAGCCCCATAAGGCGCGTAAGCTCTTCCTTTGTCAGCCGGGCCGCCAGACGTGCCTTTGCGGTTTCGCCCGCAAGCTCGGCTACAAACACATGCTCGCGAGCTTGAGCGCCTTTGGTCATCGCTCCGGTCTCGCCCAGCTTCTGTGCTAGCTCGGAGGCTGCATCGGCAGTCGCCTGGGCGCGTTGTAACTGGCCCACGTTCTCCCAGGCAGCAACGGCGTTGATCCAGGCGCGACGGGTGTCGGCGGCAAGCTGAAGCGTACGCACAGCAGCGTTCAACTGCGCTTGCCGGAACCGCGTGTCAGCGATTTCGATGTCACGCTTCTTCGTGGCAAGCGCCAGGATGTTGGTGACGACTGCCCCTTCGACTGTCTTGAAGGCCTCTAACCCGGGCGTCCCGATGCCTGTCAAGCCAACGGCTACAGTCGGGTTGAGGAACATCGTCGACTGCCAAGCGTCGGCGGCGCTGTCGCCAAGATCGGCATAGGCGGCTTGAAGGCCCTTGTTGTTGAGCAGCGCGATCTGGACGGCCGTCTCGGCGTCGATGGTCTTTGTTCGAGCGAGGAGGCTTGTGACCTGTGCGGCGGCCGATCGGGCCTGGTTCCGATTCTGGATCCAGACGGTCTCTTTCGCCGTGACGGTGGCGGTCTTGTTGGCAACGGAGATGAAGCCGGCCTCCTTGCGGGAATACTCGGCGCCTGTCACGCAGCCGCTCAAGGCGAGCGGGAATGCCAGCGCCAAGATCAGTTTTCTGGTGCCGATCATGAGCCATCTCCATTCATGGGAGACTGCAGATCGTTCTGTCTGCGCCAGGGTTTGGGATCGACCGGCTGGCGGGCGACGTAGCCTGCGATCGGCGACCGGTATGCCGCCGGAGGTACGGACGGCTGGTCGACCGCGGCGGGAAACGCCACCACGTCGGGAGGAAGTGTGGATGCGCAGCCGCCGACGATAAGCGGCAGCCCCACCACGAAAAGCGAGGGTTTCATTATGAAATTTCCGAATGGGAGATAGCCTACGGGGCGCTCGCCCCGAAGCAGGCAAGCGTCCGACTAGACCCGATCAAACGGGTAGGTCTCTATTCAGATATTCGGGGGACGGTGTAGGGGCGGCAGCTCGCCAAGGGTTGTTCGGTCGTCGATGAACTGCCGGATCGAGGTTACGACGGGTCCGCCGTCATCCTGGCCTTCACAAATGATGCCGAGCCCGCCACAGAAATCCTTGCAGCATTCTTGCTTGACAGGCTTCGATAGGCCATCTGCGTCATCACTGACGTCGCCTTGGGAGTGGTCATGGACAGCCATCTTCGTCATGTCATGGCTATCGTGGTGCTGCATTGCCTCGGACTCGGACAGTACCGCTGCCGCCTCGGGGAAGGAGGAGCCATGCATGGCGGCGCTGGCGTTAGACAGCGAGTACCCCGCCAGTGATACGATCATCACCAGCCGCATCATCACGAGCAGCCTGCTCATTGCGATTCGGTACATCTTGCCCATGCTCCACGAACTACAGGCAATGCAGTTCGATTTCAATTGCGACTCATCTGTCGTCGATGTTCGCGTCCTTTATGTGGCACGGAACCGCTCGTCCCGTTCAGATCCTGGTATTCTCAGCTAAGACCGGCCGCTACGTCGTGCTGACGCTGGTTACCTTACAGATCGTCGGCTGACCGCTTCCGGCGCGGGAACACCATCCGGTCGACCGTCTCATCACGGGCGACGACCGTGTGCCAAATCGCCGCCGCGAGATGCAGCGCCACCATCGCCAGGATGATCCTCGATCCGACGACGTGGTACGGCGCAATCCCGAACCAGAAGTAGCTCGCGACGAGGCCCATGCAGGCCTGGCCAATGATCGCGGCGTAGAAGGCGTGGTGAAGCGCCGCGGCTGCTCGCCCACTCCATGTGCTGGGTGCGCTGGTTTCGGAGGGCTGAAGAAGACGAAGAACCAGCCGCAGGCCCATCAGCAGGCCGGTCGCCATTCCCGCGTAGTTGTGGAGATGGTGCTGGACGACGTCCCAGTACGCCGGCGTCATGCCCATGTGGACGGCGTGGTGGGTTCTCTCGATGCTGCCGCCCGTCAGATACTGGACCGGCACCAGGAGGGCGACCAGCCAGTGAAGTCCTATCTGGGCTAGCGAATAGCCAGGTTTCATCGAATTTTTCCGAGCGAGAGGCGCAGACTAGCCGGCGACGGTTAATGCTTCCTCATCGGCCGTTGCCAAAAAGCAAGGCTGCCACAGATCACTGGTAATGTGGAACATTGCGGCTGCCGGGCAGTTCGGCTCCGGAAGGGAACCCAGCCGAATGAGACTTGGAAGCATCTTCCGGTACGCTCAGCTTTTGGTCGTCGCTCTCCTGATGGCGGCGAATCCTTTCGGCATGGCCGCGGCGCCGAGCACCCTTCAAAGCCAGCACTGTGCCGTCGTGGGGGAGCGTGATCACCATGTGGGGCATGCCTACGGCACGCAGGCCGGGTGCTGTTCGGCGATGCACTGCTGTCCGATCCTTCCGGAACCTGCCAAGGTCGCGGCTCCGCGCTTCGAACCGGGGAGGCATGAACGGACGCAGTCCGTCGACAGGCCGCTCCTGCTGATCCGTGCGATCGATCCGCCGCCCCGATTTCAGGCGGGCTGAGACGGAAGCAATCAACCAGTTTTCGGAGATCGAAACATGAAGACATTTACCAAGCTTGCCTTGTGCACGGCAGTCGCCGCTTCCTACGCAATCCTGCCGTCGGTGACTTCCGCCCAGTCGACGATGGCCTATCCGGAGAAATGCAAGTCCCAAGGCATGGACATGTCGAAGGCGGACATGCCTTCGGGCGGCATGCCGATGGGCGAGATGACCGACTACCAGAAGGCGTCGATGGACGGCATGAAGGGTATGCACATGAACATGATGCAGGGGATGATGCAGAAGGACGCCGACGTCTCCTTCGTTTGCGGCATGATCGCCCACCACATGGGCGCGATCAGCATGTCGGAGGTCGAACTGAAGTATGGCGACAATGCAGAGGCCAAGCAGATGGCCCAAAAGATCATTGAAGCCCAGAAAAAGGAGATCGAAGAGATGTCCAAGTGGGTGGATAAGGAAGCCAAGTAGGAGATTGAGCCATGCATCACATGTCGACTGAAATGAAAGCCTGCATCGACAACTGCCTCGCCTGCTACAGCGAATGCCTGTCAATGGCCATGGGTCATTGCCTGGAACTGGGCGGCGAACATACCAAGCCTCCGCACTTCAAGCTGATGATGGCCTGCGCGGAGATCTGCCGGACCTCTGCGCACTTTATGCTGATCGGCTCGGAGCACCACAAGCATGTCTGCCGGGAATGCGCCGAAATCTGCGGCCAGTGCGCTGAAGACTGTGAGCGGGTGGGCGGTATGCAGAGCTGCGTCGACGCCTGCCGCCGTTGCGCCGATAGCTGCCGCAAGATGGCGGCGTGATCGGGTAGGGCGGTCTGCGTCCGCCCTCTTCCTGCCCAGATGAGAACGGATATCCGGAGCAACTGGCATGTCCCGGTTTGGAACGCAGTGTTTATGAAACAGACCGCTTACATGAAGAAGGTTGGACCGCTCTCCATCGTGGGAGCAGTCCTGATGGTGGGGGTTCCGTCGCCAGCCGCGGAGGACCTCGTCTCCCGTCGACAGGCGGACATGAAAGCCATGGCCGTAGCGGCGAAGACGATTTCCGGCATGTTCAAAGATCCTACAACCTACAAGGCCAGCGAGTTCAAATGGGCGGCCGACACCATCCGCGACAGGTCCGGGGGCGTTCTCTCCGCACATTTCGCCTCCGAGGCCGACAGTCGGCAGTCGAAGGCGAGGCCGAGCATCCTCGAAGAACGCGACCGGTTCGACCGCCTTGCGAACGATCTGCGCGACTACGCGGTCGCGTTGGATGCCGCCGCGGAGAAAAACCCCGGACAGATGCCCGCCAGCATGCGCATGAAGCCTGGAGAGATGATGGGCGGGGGGCCGCTCGGCACCCACGTCCGCAACGAGCAGGAGCTGTCGGCAATGCCGGCGGAACACGCGTTCCACCTGATGCTCCAGACCTGCACGACCTGCCACGCCAAGTTCAGGATGGAATAAGGGCGATCACGCGGGACCGGGGATTGCTCGCCTTGTTCAATCGTCCGACCTTTCAAGCACGGCCTCATTCGCTTCAAACAGCCATGTTCGACGCTGCCGACATCACTTCCCGGGGGGCGGGACCGCCGAACATATGGCGGCCATCCTCCTCGACTTCCGTGAAACACCAGCGCACGATGCCATCCCGATCGAGCAGGAATTCGCCGACGAGTTGGCCGCGGCCAGCGGCGATCATCTGCTTGTCATCCTCGGTGATTTCATAGCCGTCCGCCTTGTCGAGGAATTCCGACGCCGCCATCGGGTCCATAGGCGCTGGAAGCTCGCCCGGCATGTCGATGCGCATCGACATCACCGTGTTCATGCCGACTTTGCGCGGCCACTCATTCTCATCTTCGGTGAATTGAAGATTCGGCAGGCCGAAGGCCCTGTGGGATACCCGGTCCGGGTCTGACGCCGCCAGCAGATTGGGAAGTGGATGGTAGCGGAAATAGAGGCGGGCGCGGTCGATCGGCGTGTTGACGACGGTCAGGCTGTCGATGCCTTTCTCCTGCAAGGCATCTGTGAGTTCGGCCATGGCGGCGATCTGCCGGCGACAGAAGGGGCAATGCAATCCGCGGAACAACCCGACGAGCACCGGCTTCTGGCCGCGAAAATCGTCGATGGCGACCTTGCCCTGGCGGGTGATCGCATCCAGCACCACGTTCGGCGCGCGATCTCCCGGCTGCAATGGTCTTGCGGCGTGGTTCTCCTGCATGTTTCGTTCCTCCCTTTATGTTTTTGAATCGATTTGCCAAATCGATCTCCGGCGACCACTGCAACGAGGACAGGTCAGTCGAGAAACGGCAGGACGATGAGCGTGCCTGGATCGAGGTTGTGGCGGATGCACACATCCTGTGCCAGCGTGAAATACCGTTCCGCCTCGTCCATGTCGTCATGCTCGAGGCTGAGTGTCGCCAAGCCATCATAGCACGGAAACAGCAGTTGCGGTTCATCAATTTCCTTCGCAACCTCAAGGGCTTCTTCGTAATACTTACGAGCTAGCTTCGGCTGCCCGTGGCATTGATGAATCTGACCCAGCACGATCAGCGGCACGGAGAGATGGTCGCGCTGATCGAGCGCTCGGTCGATTTCGACGGCCTTCTCCGCCGCTGGTACACCCTCGGCGGCGCAGCGATCGGTGAAGGTGCAGCAGGCGACTGCGAGGTTGGCGAGAAGGCGCGCCTGGAAGCCGAGATCGCCGATACGGGTCGCAACCTCCAGACCGCGCCGGCAGATTCTGATGGCGTTGGCCGGATCGACAATCGTGTAGAGAACGCCGAGATTGGAATAGGCGCGACAGGCAGCACTTTGCAGATCGGCCTTTTCGGCAACCGAGAGGCTGCGCTCCACTTCCTGTACGGCTTCGCGGCGACGTCCGAGCCGCGCAAAGGCCGCACCCTTGGTATTCAGCGCCTCCGCCATCGCTCGCGCTGTCTCCCGTCCGGCCTCGGTCGTCCCGTCGATCGGCAGTGTTTGCAGGCATTGCAGCGCCTGCGTCGCCCACTCTGCGGCAGCGGCCTGATCCCCCATGCGGAAGGCCAGATGGCCGCGCTCCTGCAGGACATGTGCACGTTCGACCGGCGCATCGATCGTTGCGATCATCGCTTCGGCTTGGGCCAAATGTGTCTCCGCTTGATCGCGGCGTCCTGCATCGAGATGCAGACGACCGATCTTGCGCAATATCCGCGCCGCGCCGATAGGATCGTCTTTGGTGCGGTGGATCGTCAGCGCTCGCTGATAATGGTTCAAGGCGGCGTCACGCAGGCCGGCGGGACCGCAGAGATCGGCAAGACGCTCCAAGAGCGCCTGTTGCTCCGGTGTCACCTCCGCCTCGTTTGCGAAGGCCGCAAGAGCCTGACGGTAGAGGCGCATTGCATCGTCATTGGCGTAGGCTTTGCGCGCCAGATCGCCCGCCGCCATCAGATAGGTGGCGCCCTTGGCCTTTTCGGTGGTCAGGCTGAAGTGATGGCCGAGCTGCGCCAGATGCTCGGGCCGGTCGGGCGCTGCACCATATTGACGTTCCAGAACCTGACCGATCCGTCGATGAAGCTCCATGCGCCGTTGCAGCAGGAGATTGTGATAGATGACGTCATGCATCAGCGTCTGGCTAAAGCGATAGCCCGGCGACCCGCCGGCATCCGGCCCGCGCAATTCCTCGATGATATTGGCATCGCAGAGATGATCCAATGCAGCATCGATGGCGGCGGGGTCTGTGGCGACGGTGCGGAGCAGGGCGGTATCGAATTTCGGGCCGACCACCGCCGCCTCTTGCGCCAGCCGCCTGATGTCCTGCGGCAGACGATCGACACGGGCAAGCAACAGGGCTTGCAGGTTCACCGGGATATCGACATCCGTGTCTTCCGCTGCGACATACCAGCGCTGACCGTCATTGTGCAACGTGCCCATGTCGATCAGTACCCGAAGGATTTCTTCGATGAAAAGCGGATTGCCGCCGGCGCGGTCGAGGATGCGCTTGCGCATCGTCACCGGCAACTTGGCATAGCTCTCGCCAAAAAACGCAGCAAGCAGCTTCTGCCCGTCGGCCGCAAAGAGTGGAACTAGACGCTGTACGGTGACGCTGACACGATTGGAGTCCAGTGGGTCGGTCTGCGATGTTGGGCGGTAGACCGCCAGCAGCATCAGCCGGCTGCGCTCCAGCCGATCCATCATGAAGCGAAGCACTTCCAGCGAGGCGGCGTCCGCCCAGTGCAGATCCTCGATGACAAGCAGCAGGGGACCTTGCGCCAGCCGCCGTTCGAAGACGGTGCGGACGGCATAGAAAATCTGCCGCCGCAGCTGCTCCGGCTCGATGTACCGCAACGCGCCATCGGGATCGCCGAGGCCGAGGACATGCAGAAACAGCGGCAGAAGTCCCTCGACCTCCTCCTGCGCGAGATCGAGCGCGCGGAAGCCCGTTGCCAGCAATTGCCGCGCCCTCTCGAGATCGTCCCGCTCGCCAATGCCGTAGGCGCTGCGCACGACCGCGCCGAGCGTGCCATAAGATTGTTCGCCGAGAGGAGAGCAGGTTGCCTTGCGGATGGCGAGGCCCTGGAAACGGGCGGCATTACTGGCTATGGCGACGAATTCGTTGACCAGCCGCGACTTGCCGATGCCCGCTTCGCCGATCAGACGGACAAGCTGCGCAGCACCACCGCAGGCAAGATCGAGGCATGTCAGCAACCGCGACAGCTCCGTATCTCGTCCGATCATCGGCGCCTGAAGGCCGAAACTCTCGAGCCCGCGCGCCGTATGCGGCGCTTCCGACAGCCCCGTCAGCCGGTGGACAAGGACGTTTCCGCTTTTGCCCCGCAACGCCTGCGCTCCGAGACTGTCGAAGGCAAAGGCATGGCGGGTGAGGCGATAGGTCAGCGGCCCGACAAGAATATCGTTTTCGCCGGCCATGGATTGCAGGCGCTGGGCGGTGTTCACCGTGTCGCCGGTCACCGAATAGGATTTTGTACTGACCGCGCCGAAGCCGCCGGTGACGACAGGGCCGCTATTGATGCCGATATGCAGACGCAGCGGCACGCCGGCGCGGGCGTGCCAGCGCTCGCCGACCTGCGTCGCCCGACCGATCATATCGAGTGCGGCACCGAGCGCCCGTACCGGATCGTCCTCATGAGCGACCGGCGCGCCGAACAGCGCCAGCAGCGCATCGCCGACGAACTTGTCGACGAAGCCGCCATAGGCTTCGACTGCCTGGGTCATCTCTTCGAACAATTCGTTCTGCAGCACCCGCATGACTTCGGGGTCGATCTGCTCGCTCAGGGTCGTGAAGCCGCAGAGATCGGCAAAGAGCACGGTCACCGGCCGCCGGTCGGCATCGCCCTCTGATTGAGGTAGCGCCTCGATCTTCGGCTTCGTCGCGGGTTGGACCTTACCGGAAATCGGCGCTCCACATTGGGGGCAGAAGGCAAAATCGGGCTGACAGGGATTGCCGCAGGCGACGCAGGAAAGCGGCTGCCTTGCGCCGCATCGCGGACAGAAAGCAAAACCGCTTTGAATATCGAAACCGCAGCCGGCGCACTCCATCGCACCCGTCTCACGAAAGCCCAAACTGTTACGGCTATTTCAGCCGCAATCAGCGGGCCTCAAAACAGGAACAAGCATGAACCTGCTACCGCATGCCCGCAAGCGCTAAACAAGTGGCGGCACGACCTGTGACGATCCCGGTCAGAAGATCGTTGAGACAGCCAGGTTGCCGAGTGAGGTTCGAGAGACCATATCACGATCAAATTCTTGGTGATGAATATTGACAATATATGCTACGCTATCCCACGATAGAAGAAGAATGAAAGGGTAGGCCGATGGCATCGGGCAGCATTCATGTGAAGGTCAGCGGCGTGCTGCAAGATCACATTCAGCAGCAGATCGGTGACGATGGCCTCTATGAGAATGCGAGCGAGTACATTCGCGCCCTAATCCGACGCGATTTGCAAACGCGCGACGAGGCATGGGATGGCCTGCAAAAGGAACTTGCACCCGCGATGCGTGCCGACGACAGCGAGTTTGTCGCCGTCTCCGCTGAAGACGTTATCCGCCGCAACAAGCGCCGCTGAGCATGGCAGCTTATCGGTTTTATCCACGCGCTGACGCCGCGCAGGACAAGATTTGGCGCGACACTTTCGAGGCGTGGGGAGAAAAACAGGCAGATGCGTACATTCTCGGGCTGCATGTTTATTTGCAGCGTTTATGCGAAGATCGCCTGATCTGGCGACAGCTTCCGCAACGTCTGGCGGTTCCCGCAGAGATCAGGCGTCGGGCCTATTTCAGCCGCTATGAGCATCACTACCTATTCTTTCGTGAGCTTGAGAACGGTGATCTTGGCATCATGAGCATTTTTCACGAACGGATGGATTTACCGGTGCGGCTTAAAGAGGACTTGGCCGCTCTTTCAAACAAAGAGTCGTGACACAGTATCTTTGATCGGAAGGTCGGGTACCTAGTATTCCTCGGCCAGCAATTCGGCTTGTCTGCGGGCTAGAGAAAATCGGTCCCGTACAGCATAAATACATGATCGAGACACCAGTCTCGATCATGAGGTACTCGGCTATAGCAGACGGGAACTGCGGTTCGCGGGACCGCACGGCTTGCTTTTGGCGTGTTCGATCAACAACTCTTACTGCCGAAGGGTGTCGGCGAGCCTCGCAACCCGGCAGTGAAGGAGCACCGGCCGGTCGGCGTCGATCATCTCCTCGATCCTGGCATCGAGTTCGCTCGGGCTCTCGCAGTGAAGGCCGACAGCGCCATAGGCTTCCGCGAGCTTGGTGAAATCGGGCAGCGAGGCCGAATAAGAGCGCGATCGACCACTGCCATCCGGTACTTGACCCCATTCTCGCGCCATGCCCGGGTGCTCATCGCTCAAGAGGAAGATCTTGATCGGTGCTTGATGCTGTATCGCCGTCGACAGCTCTTTCATTGTCGTTTGCACCGACGCGTCGCCGGCAATATCGATGACAAGGCGGCCGGGATGTGCGAGCTGCGCGCCCAGCGCAGCAGGAAGACCGAAGCCCATGGTCCCCAATCCCCCAGAAGTAATCCAGCGATTGGGTCTGTCGAAGCCGAAGAACTGCGCCACCCACATCTGCTGACCGATCTCGGTGGCGATGATGGGGTCATACGGCTTTGTCAGCGCATGCAGGCGCTCCAGGGCATGTTGCGGCATGATTGCATGGTCCAACCGCTCGTAGGAAAACGAACGATGGGCTCGCCATTGATCGATCTGCGTCCACCACGCCCGCAACCGCTTCTGGTCGGGGACGGTGGAAAGCGACCGCCAGGCACGGATCATATCCGCTAGCACATGCGCGGCGTCGCCTTGAATGCCGATATCGACGGGAACGCGTTTGTTGATCGACGAGGCATCGATATCGATCTGGATTTTCTTCGAGTGAGGCGAAAACTCATGGACGCGCGAGATCGCAAGATCGTCAAACCGCACGCCGATGGCGACCATCAGATCGCACTCGCCGATTGCCATATTGGCTTCATGCGATCCGTCCTGTCCGGCGACGCGCAGCCAGTTCGGCCCGGTGGCGGGGTAGACTCCAAGTCCCATGAGCGTGGAGGTTACGGGAAAGCCCGTGAGGTCGACGAACTCACGCAGCAATCGCGACGCCTCCGGTCCGGAGTTGATGATGCCGCCGCCGGTATAGATGATCGGGCGCCGGGCTTCGGCCATCAATGCGACCGCCGCCCGGATCGCGTTTTGATCGCCTTGCATTGCGGGCTGGTAGCTTGGCAGGGCAGATACCTCAGGTGAGACGTAGGTCCCGCTGGCGAAGAGCACGTCCTTCGGCATGTCGACGAGAACAGGGCCGGGTCGACCGGCCGCCGCGATCCGGAAAGCCAGATGGATCGTTTTGGCCAGATCGTCGATGTGTTGGACCAGGAAATTGTGCTTTGTGCAGGGGCGGGTGATGCCGACCGTATCGCATTCCTGAAAAGCGTCCGTGCCTATCAGACTTGTCGGCACCTGACCGGAGAGGCAGACGATCGGAATGGAGTCCATAAGGGCATCCTGCAGCGCCGTGACCGCATTTGTGACCCCTGGTCCCGATGTCACCAGCATGACGCCGACCTTTCCCGTCGAGCGAGCATAGCCTTCGGCAGCGTGTCCGGCGCCTTGCTCATGGCGCACCAGGAAATGTCTGATGTCCTCCTGTTGGAAGATTTCGTCATAGATCGGCAGCACCGCTGCGCCGGGATAACCGAAAATGTGTTCGACACCGTTGTCGCGCAGCGCCTGCAGAACGATCTCGCCGCCGTTCATGCGACGATCAGAGGGGTTGTTGAGGGAAAAGTTGGCTGTCTCGCCGGTCATATCTGGGTTCCGTCGTGAGTGAGGTGATTGTGCGACGGGGCATAAAAAAAGGCCCCGTCAGGGACCTGTTTTCGGCGCATGGGTGGCTATTGCCGGACGATCAGACCGTCCTGCCCATGCGCGATATCACCACTACGAGAACCATTGCGATTTTCATGGGCGATAGAGCTACCTCCGAATTTACACGTCGTCAACGACGTCTCTGCGCAGATTTTATCTGTGGTTGAGAATATTTGACATCAGTGGTTCGGTCAGTGACGACGCAAAGGCAGGGGGCGAACCGCTCGCCAGCTATCGACCAAAGGCAAACTCTGCTCGTTCTATCGCCCGCGAAGCGATTTCGACCACTTCTTCCAGTGTGCGCCGGTCAGGCGTTCCGAGCCAGCCGGCAACGAATTGAAGATCAGGCAGTTTGGGGGAGATATCGAGGGCCACCAGTCTTCCGGCCGCGAGCTCGAGCGCGACGATGGCGGGCGGAATAACAGCAATGCCTAAACTGTCCAATGCCATGCGGATCAGCGTGGCGAGCGACGAACTCGCGTAGATTCTGGGCGTCGGCAGGGCGGGATCGGAAAACAGTTCGGTTACCTGCACATAGGGCTGGGTGTTGCGCGCGAAGGTGAGGATCGGCCAACGCGCGATTTCCTCCAGCGAACCGTCCTTGAGATCCGCCTTGACCTTCGGGCTGGCGACAAAACTCACCGGAAACCGGCACAGTTGGCGTTGAATGACGGCAGGAGCGCTCAATGGTCCGACCAGAAACGCCAGATCGATTTTCTGCTGGAGCAACCGCTCGCGCAGATTGGTCGAAATATCGACCTCGATCTCCAGCGCAAGCCTAGGGTAGGTGTTGCTCACCTGTTCGAGGAAGCTCGGAAGCCATGTGTGGACGATCGTCTCTGCCACACCCAGCTTGAATGTACCGTTGAGATGGGTTCGGTCGGCGACCGCGTGGAGCATTTCGGCCCGGAGCCTAAGCAGCCGGTCGGCATAGGTCAGCACCTGTCGTCCGGCTGGCGTGACCGACAATGTCCGGCTAGACCGATCGAATAGCTGGGTCCCGAGTTCCTCCTCCAACTGCGCCACCCGAACGGAAATGGCCGGCTGGGTCGTGTTCAGCTTTTCGGCAGCGGCTCGGAAGCTCTCAAGCTGCGCAATCCACAACACCGTTTCCAGCGCCTTGAAATCCACCATGCACAATTCCTCCGATAAATAGAATTTATCGATATTCATGAAAAATGACAATTTGAAATTATCGAGTTTTTGCCGATGCTGGTATCCGAAGAAAACGAGGTGTCTTCATGAACATAGTATCGAACCGTCAGGAGCAGGCTCTCTCCAATCCACTCGCCATGCGGGCCGCCTCCAGGAATGGCAGCTGGACGAGGGAAACAAGCGGCACCGCCCTCGGCTACGTCCAAGCCAATCTCGCCATCCTGCCGAGCGCGCTGGCGGATGATTTCCTGCGCTTTTGCGTGCGCAACCCCAAGGCATGTCCGCTTGTCGGCATATCCGAAAAAGGCTCGCCGCGCATTCCGGACCTGGGCGTCGATCTCGACATTCGGACGGATGTGCCGAGATACCGCGTCTGGGAAGATGGCGAACTTGCCGCCGAGCCAACCGACATCAGCAATCTCTGGAGCGACGACCTCGTGGTCTTCGCCATCGGCTGTTCGTTCTCGTTCGAAGAAGCGCTGATCGCAAATGGCATAGGGCTTCGCCACGTCGCCGAAGGGCACAATGTCGCCATGTACCGGACGAATATCGAATGTGTCCCGGCGGGGCCGTTCTCCGGCCCGATGGTCGTCTCCATGCGGCCGCTCGCCCCAGCCGACGCCATCCGGGCGGTCCAGATCACATCGAGAATGCCCGCAGTGCATGGCGCACCCATTCACATCGGCTTGCCCGCGTCCATCGGCATCGAGAACCTCGACCAACCGGACTACGGCGATCCGACCCGCATTATGCCCGACGAAATGCCGGTTTTCTGGGCATGTGGGGTGACGCCGCAAGCCGTCATCCAGGCCGCCCGCCCGAAATTTGCAATCACGCATGCGCCCGGCTGCATGCTGGTCACGGACAAGCCGAACGCGGCCCTCATCGCTTTCTAGGGCGTTATGCCGAAAAGTATGGGCAGTTTTCAGATAACACCATGCTCCAACTATCTAATTTAGAACAGGATTGGACAATCACGCCCCGCCAATAAGAACTGGGAAAATCGCGGGGCCATGGCAAACTCAACAACGAAAAGGGGAATGACATGACAGACAACTACGCCGTCTCAACGCGTGCCGAGCCGCGAAGCTGGTATGGTGAACTGACGCAGCCGGGGAAACGCACATTCTGGGCGTGCTTTTCCGGATACGCGCTGGATGCGTTCGATGTCCAGATCTACAGCCTCGCAATACCGGCGATCATTGCCACGCTTGCAATTTCCAACACCGATGTCGGGATCATCGCCACGGTGACGCTTCTTGCCTCCGCACTCGGCGGCTGGTTTGCCGGCATTCTCGCCGACCGCTTCGGGCGGGTGCGCACCTTGCAGATCACGGTGATCTGGTTCGCCGTATTCACCTTCCTCAGCGGCTTTGCCCAAAATTTCGAACAGCTTCTCGTATGCCGTGCGCTGATGGGGCTTGGTTTTGGTGGCGAATGGTCGGCCGGCGCGGTGCTGATGGCCGAGGTGATCGCAGCCAAGCACCGTGGGAAAGCGGTCGGCATGGTGCAGAGTGCCTGGTCTGTCGGTTGGGGTGCGGCCGTTTTGCTGTCCACCATCCTGTTCAGCCTGATGCCGCAGGAAGAGGCCTGGCGCGGGCTCTTCTGGGCTGGGTTGGCACCGGCCATTCTCGCCATCATCGTGCGGCGGTTCATTCAGGAGCCCGAGGTCTACACCGCCTCGCGGAAGAAGCTGAAAGCCTCCGGCGAGGTCGTGCGCATCACCGAAATCTTCGCCCCCGCGATGCTCGGCCGGACCATGCTGCTGTCGTTGATGACCACAGGTGCGCAAGGCGGTTATTATGCAATCGCCACCTGGCTGCCGAGCTTCCTCAAGACGGAAAGGCACTTGAGCGTCATCGGCAGCGGCGGCTACCTCGCCGTCATCATCATCGGCTCGTTCTTCGGCTACGTCACTGGCGCCTATTTGTCCGACATCATCGGCCGCCGCAAGAAGTTCATGCTGTTTGCGATCGGTGCGATGGTCACTGTCGTGATCTATACCTACTTGCCGATCAACAACACGCTGATGCTGTTTCTCGGCTTTCCGTTGGGCTTCTTCGCTTCCGGCATCTTCGCGGGAATGGGCGCCTTTCTGACCGAGAATTTCCCGACCCGGACCCGTGCGGCAGGGCAGGGCTTCACCTATAATTTCGGCCGTGGCGTCGCCGCCCTCAACCCGACGCTGGTGGGCATCGCGACGGCCGCCATGCCGCTTGGCAAGGCAATCGCGATATTCGCCGTCATCGCCTACCTGCTGGTCATCGTCGCCGCTTTCATCCTGCCCGAGACCAAGGGCAAGGAGCTGGCAGCCGACTGACACCCCTCCGGATTGCGGCAACGCGCTGCAATCCGCCTCTCTTCCAAATCGATGAAACAAGGACCGTGCTTTTCTGCGCGGATGGACAAGTCATGAGTGAATCACATTGGGATTTCTGGATCGATCGCGGCGGCACGTTCACCGATGTCATCGGACGCGATCCCCAAGGCAGCCTGCATGCCCGCAAAATGCTGTCCGAAAATCCCAGCGCCTACCGGGATGCGGCCGTTGCCGGCATAAGGGCGTTGATGGGTCTCAATGCGAATGAATCGATACCGGCCGGCGCCATCGGCGAGGTGCGCATGGGAACCACGGTAGCGACCAACGCCCTCCTGGAGCGCAACGGCGAGCCGACTGCCCTCATCACCACGCGCGGCTTCCGCGATGCATTGGAGATCGGCTACCAGGCGCGGCCCGATATTTTCGCCAAGCACGTCGTCAAACCGGAACTGCTCTATGGCTTCGTCGCCGAGATCGACGAGCGCGTTCTGGCCGATGGCGAAGTCGAGAAGAAATTGAACGAAGCGGAAGTCCGCAAAGCCCTTGAAGAGATCGCCGCACGTGGATTCAAATCCATTGCCATCGTGCTGATGCATGCTTACCGCTATCCAAGCCATGAGCAGGCGATCGCTGCCATCGCCCGCCAGATGGGCTTTCCGCAGGTTTCCGTGAGCCACGAAGTTTCGCTGCTGGTGAAGTTCGTCGGTCGCGGCGACACGACGGTCGTCGATGCCTATCTTTCGCCGATCCTGCGCCGCTACGTGGCGCAGGTGACGGAAGAACTCGATCTCGAGCGGACCGGAGCCCGGTTGACCTTCATGACCTCGTCGGGCGGATTGACTGCGGCCAGCCTGTTCCAGGGCAAGGACGCCATTTTATCCGGACCTGCGGGCGGTGTGGTCGCCCTTGCGCAGACCGGCGCGGAAGCCGGTTTTGCAAAAGTGATCGGCTTCGACATGGGCGGCACCTCCACGGATGTTGCCCATTTCGACGGAGAATATGAGCGAACGTTCGAAACCCAGGTCGCCGGCGTGCGCATGCGCGCACCGATGATGCAGATCCACACGGTCGCAGCCGGCGGCGGATCGCTCCTGCGCTATGACGGTGCGCGTTTCCGGGTTGGCCCGGAATCTGCCGGCGCCTATCCAGGCCCAAAGGGTTACCGCAGGGATGGGCCACTTGCCGTCACCGATGCCAATATCATGGTCGGCAAGCTGATACCCGACATGTTTCCGGCGATCTTCGGTGAAAGCCGGGATCAGCCCCTCGACTACGCTGCGGTCAAGACCGCCTTCGACGCACTCGCCGAGGAGATCGGCGATGGGCGCAGCGGCGAGGAGGTGGCCGACGGCTTCCTGAAGATTGCCGTCGCCAATATGGCGGAAGCCGTGAAGAAGATCTCGATCGCAAGGGGATACGATGTTAGCACCTATGCCTTGAACGCCTTCGGCGGGGCGAGTGGCCAGCATGCGTGCCTGGTGGCGGATGCGCTCGGGATGACGAAAGTCCTCGTCCATCCATTCTCAGGCCTGCTGTCCGCTTATGGCATGGGGCTTGCTGACATCCATGCCATGCGCCAGGCCTCGCTCGATCTGCCTCTTCATGCCGAGAGCATCCCGGCAATCGTCACGGCAGCGCAGCCATTGTCCGAAGAGGCGTTTCGCGAGGTCCGCGAACAGCGCATCGATGCTTCCGAGATCGCTGTTCATCTGCGACTGCATATCCGCTATGCCGGTGCCGACACCGCACTGGAAACCACCGCTGCCCGGATCACCGCGACGGAAGCCGAAATTGCTGCAAGCCATTTTCACGTCGATGCGCTGAAGCAGAGCTTCGAAGCCGCGCATAAATCCCGCTTCGGCTTTGTCGACCATGACAAACCGCTGATCGTCGAGACGCTCGCCGTCGAGGCGGTTGGGGGAGGCCGGAGCGTGGAACCGGCGGCAAACGCAGTCACCAAGAATGTCCGTCTCGATCCCGCCGCCCGCACGCGCTTCTTTTCCGAGGGGCAGTGGCACGAGGCGCCGGTCTATCGCCGCGAGCAACTTTCCTCCGGAAATGTCGTCGAAGGTCCGGCCCTGCTGATCGAGCCCAACCAGACCATTGTGATCGAAGACGGTTGGACAGGCACGCTGACAGCCAAGGATCACATCGTTCTCCAACGCAAAACCGCCAGATCGCGGTCGCTAGCGCTCGACACGGCGGCTGATCCGGTCATGCTCGAAATATTCAACAACCTCTTCATGTCCATCGCCGAGCAGATGGGCTTCACGCTGCAAAACACGGCATCATCCGTCAACATCAAGGAGCGGCTCGACTTCTCCTGCGCGATCTTCGATCGTCATGGCGCGCTCGTCGCCAATGCCCCGCATGTCCCGGTGCATCTCGGGTCGATGGATCGCTCGGTGGAGGCGGTCATCACCGGCAATCCGGTGATCCATGCGGGCGATGTCTTCGCCGTCAACGCACCTTATAACGGCGGCACACATTTGCCCGACATCACGGTCTGCACCCCGATTTTCGACGCCGAGGGCAATGAAATATTGTTTTGGGTGGCATCCCGCGGCCATCATGCCGACATTGGCGGCATCGCGCCGGGATCGATGACGCCGAACGCCCGAACCATCGATGAAGAGGGCGTCTATATCGACAATTTCAAGCTCCTGGACCGGGGCCGTTTTCGGGAGGCTGAACTTGCCGAACTGCTGACGGGAGCGCTCCACCCGGTGCGCAATCTCGGCCAGAACATCGGGGATATCAAGGCGCAGATCGCCGCCAACCGGAAGGGCGCCGACGAACTCGGAAAGATGGTTGATCAGTTCGGCCTCGACGTCGTCGAAGCCTATATGGCCCATGTGCAGGACAATGCGGCCGAAAGTGTTCGCCGCTTGATCGCCCGCCTTGACGATGCCGAATTCACCTATCCGATGGATCAGGGATGCGAGATTAAGGTGCGCATCAGCATCGACCGCGCGAAACGCGAAGCGACGGTCGACTTTACCGGCACATCGCAACAGCAGCCGGATAATTTCAATGCTCCTGAACCGATCACCCGCGCGGCGGTTCTTTATGTCTTCCGTGTCCTGGTGGAAGACCATATCCCGATGAATGCCGGTTGCCTGCGGCCGATCAGAATCATCGTCCCGGAAGGATCGATGCTTGCACCTCGCCGCCCGGCGGCGGTCGTTGCCGGAAACGTCGAGGTGAGCCAGGCCGTCACCAATTGTCTCTTTGGCGCGCTCGGCAAGCTGTCTTCGTCGCAAGGGACGATGAACAATCTGACCTTCGGGAATGAGGCACATCAATATTACGAAACTCTGTGCTCGGGCGCTCCGGCAGGTGAGGGGTTTTCAGGCGTTGCCGGCGTTCAGTCCCATATGACGAATTCGCGCCTGACCGATCCGGAAATCCTCGAACTGCGCTTTCCCGTTGTGCTCGAGGATTTCCACATACGCGAAGGCTCAGGGGGCAAAGGGCAGTGGAACGGCGGTGACGGCACCAGCCGCACGATCCGTTTCCGGCGCTCGATGGATTGCGCGATCCTCTCCGGGCACCGAATCGTCAGGCCGTTCGGCCTCGCCGGCGGAGAAGCGGGCGAAACCGGCAGAAACCTCGTGCGCCGCCTCAACCTGAAAATCGAAGTGCTGCCAGGCTGTGCTCAGACACGGCTTGATGAAGGCGAGGCGATCACCATCGTCACCCCGACCGGCGGCGGCTATGGGGCTCCACTCAGCGGATGAGTGGCCCGGCGCGAACGTTATGGCGACGTATATGCGCCATCGAGGATCTGCCGCGCCTCGGCCCGCGGCGCGGCAACCGAATGACGCTTAACGAGCGAGCATTCGAGCTTCGCAATGGGATAACGCTTGCCGGGTGTACTTTCCGGGTTGAGATGTTCGATTGCCCATTGCCCCATGGCAAGATGTGGAAGGACCGAAGTCGTCAGCGGGGGGACGAGATGTCGTGAAATTTCTTCGTCGTCATACCCCACCACCGACATGTCCTGGGGAATGCGAAGCCCTGCATCCTTGAGCGCCTCGTAGCAACCGATGGCAGTGCGGTCGTTCTGGCAGAAGATCGCGGTGGGCGGCTCTTTCAGAGCAAGCAGTTTCATCGTGGAGGCATAGCCGGCACCGGCCGACCAGTCGCCTTCAATGACCAATTCCGGATCGAAGGGTATATCTGCGGTCGCCAGGGCGCGGCGATATCCCGTCAGCCGGTCCTGCGCAGCCTGCATCCAGATTTCGCCGGTGATCGTCGCGATACGATGGTGTCCGTGCGTGATCAGATGCCGGGTGGAGCTCTGCCCTCCCGCGATCTCGCTCGGCACCACGGCGGGAAAGGCATGGTCCGCCGTATAACAGTTCAGCAGGACCGTCGGGATGTTAAGCTTGCTGACATAGGATGGAAGCTCCACCTGGCGGGTATAGATCGTCATGTAAATGAGCGCCGATATGCCTCCGTTCGTCAACGCCTCGATTGCCCTCGGCTCCATGACGGGGTCACTGAGCGTCTGGGTTACCAGAAGGACATTGCCGGCGTTCCAGGAGGCTTGCCGCGCGCCTTCGATCGCAACGATCGCTTCCGGGCTGGTGGCGAGTTGATCCACGGCGAAACCGATGACGTTGTCCAGTCCCGAATAAGAGGCCTTCGTCGTATAGGTCTTCTCCATGTAACCGAGCGCGCGCGCCGCCTCCAATACACGATCGCGCGTCTGCTGCGAGATGCGGGTGCCGGGCGTGTCGTTGAGGACGAAGGAGACAGCCGCCTGCGAGCAGCCAGCCGCCGCGGCGATGTCCATCATCGTCACGCGCACAGGCTTATTTTGGGTCTTGGGTTTTCGCATTCGTGGAAACTGTCTCTGCTTGATAATGGGTCAGGGTGATTGATCGTTGGCTTAGGTAATTAATATTATCATTTATCTGAAAGCGCTGGCAATTGCATGAATTGTTGCAAAACTATCAGTTGTTGGTCAATGCCAGTACAAAATTGCCATCATAACCACCGCGTGATGAAATGTTTTGATCTGCATTGATAATACTATTTACTAATTAAAATTCTTGTATACCGTCAGGGAGCGATCGGAACCTATGCACTCGTCGCTTTGCGACGGCCCTGGGAGGGGGCGCATCCGGCCGGCCGTAAATCGGAAACGGGCCCGTGCAACTGCGGCCCCTCGGGAGGTGTATTATGAAACAGCTGAAACGCAATGCAGCCGTGTTCTTCGCCGGGTTGATGCTGAGCGCGGCGCCGATTGCCGTATCGCATGCTGCCGACAAACCGACACTTGCATTCGTCGTCAATGGCGCGTCCGACTTCTGGAAAGCCGCAGAGGCGGGCGTGAAGAAGGCGCAGAGCGAGATGCCAGACTACCAGATGGAGCTGAAGTACCCTGAGCAGGCATCGGTCGCCGTTCAGCAACGGCTTATGGAAGACTTGGTCAGTGCCGGCGTCAAGGGGGTCATGGTCTCCGCGGTCGATCCCAAGACCCAGACGGACGGCTTGAACAAGATCGGCTCGCAGACTGCTCTCTTCACGACCGATAGTGACGCGCCGCAGACCAACCGCGTCGCCTATATCGGCTCGTCGAATATCGACGCCGGCATGCAGGCCGCCGAAATCGCCAAGAAGGCGATGCCTGACGGCGGCAAATGCATCGGCTTCGTCGGCCTCCTGGGCGCCGACAATGCCAAGGAACGCATCCAAGGCATGAAGGACGGCCTGAAGGGCACGAAGATCGAGCTGACAGATGTACGCGGCGACGATATCGACCAGACGCGCGCAAAGAAGAACGTCGAGGACGCGCTGGTGGCCAGCCCCGATGTCACCTGCATGGTCGGCTTCTACTCCTACAATACGCCGCGCATCTATGAGGCGCTGCGCGACGCCGGCAAACTCGGCCAGATCACCGTCGTCGGCTTTGATGACGATCCGATCACGCTCGGCGGGGTAAAGGAAGGCACGATCGCAGCGACCGTCGTGCAGCAGCCGTTCGAATGGGCCTATCAGGGCATGAAGCTGATGGCGGCCTATCTCAAGGGCGACAAATCAGGCGTTCCCAGCAACGGCTTGATCATCATCCCGACGGTGATCATCGGCAAGGATGACGTTGACAAATATGCCGCCAGCCTGAAGGCCATGGCTGGAAAATAACCCTCCTTCGCGGCGGAGGCACTTGCCGCCGCCGCGAAAGACGTCTCATGCCGACAGCGTTAGCAGCCACGGACAGGCGATGAACCACAGCTCCGACATCCCGTCACCGGACGCGCTTGCAACGCCATTCCTGTCGCTTTCCGGCGTTGGCAAGACCTATCCGGGCGTCGTTGCGCTTGAGGGTCTGTCGATCGACATCATGCCGGGAGAGGTCATCGGCCTCGTCGGCGAGAACGGCGCTGGAAAATCGACGCTGATGAAGATTCTTGGCGGCGTGATCGCACCCGACCGAGGCGCGATCTTGCTCGACGGCACTGAGCTTCGTTTCCTCACTGTTGAATCGAGCATCGCATCCGGCATCGCCTTCGTGCACCAGGAACTCAATCTCTTTGAGAATCTCGACGTTGCCGCCAATATCTTCCTTGGCCGCGAACCGCTGAAGGCGGGACCTCTCAAGCTCGTCGATCGCAATCGGCTGCGAGACATGGTGAAGCCGCTCTTGAAGCGGGTAGGGGCTCATTTTTCCGCCGACACACCCGTGGCATCGCTTTCCCTTGCCGAGCAGCAGATGGTGGAAATCGCCAAGGCGCTGTCCATCAACGCCAGGCTCGTCATCTTCGACGAACCCACGTCCAGCCTGCCGCTCGCCGAAACCGAGCGGCTCCTGAGCATTATCAAATCGCTGAAAGCCGATGGCATCAGTGTAATTTTCATCTCGCATCGCCTCCACGAGGTTGAGCGCGTCGCAGACCGGGTCGTAGTCCTGCGCGACGGCACTCTTGTGGGCACGCTCGCCAAGAAAGACATCGGCCACGACCAGATGGTCAAGCTGATGATCGGCCGGGTGCTTGCGGCCCGGACCGCAAAACCGCAGCGCTCGCCCGGCTCGGTTGCCCTGACGGCAAGCGGCGTGCGCACCGAGGCCTATCCCGGCCGTCCCGTTGATCTGGAAATCCGGTATGGAGAAATCATGGGGCTTGCAGGGCTCGTGGGGTCGGGCCGCACCGAGCTTGCAAGGGTATTCTTCGGCATCGACCGGAGCTACGGCGGGGCCATTCTGCAGGATGGGCGGCAAATTGCGGTCAGTTCTGCCCGGGACGCCGTCGCTCGTGGCATTTTCCTGGTCCCGGAGGATCGCAAGCGCAACGGCATTCTTCTTGATTTCCCGATCGCCCAGAACATAACCCTTGCCGATCTCCCCAAGCTCTCCAGCCGCTTCATGCTTTCTGCTGAGCGGGAGAGGGCGGCGGCCGAAAAGCAGCGCGTTCGCCTCGGTATCAAGGCGCCCTCCGTTTCGACACGAACCGGCACTCTGTCCGGCGGCAACCAGCAGAAGGTGGTGCTTGCCAAATGGTTGTCGATGAGCCCGAAGGTGATGATCTTCGACGAGCCGACACGCGGCATCGATATCGGCGCGAAGAACGAGATCTACGGTCTGATGCGAGCGCTTGCCGATGCCGGAGTGGCGATCCTGATGATATCAAGCGACATGGAAGAGGTGATCGGCGTTTCTGACCGCATCGCCGTCATGCACGAGGGCCAGATCGCCGGCATATTGGAAGAGGACGAAATCAGCCAGGAAAGCGTCCTTTTGCTTGCTGTCGGCAAAAGGGTAAAATAGCGGCTGCGGCTATAAATAAGTATCGGGGGATGGATCTCGAATGATCAAAAAAGATCTCGGACTGCTGCTCTTGATTGTCGTCGTCGGCATCGTCGTCGCCATCATCAATCCGCGCTTCCTGCTGCCGATCAACCTGGCCAACACCGCCAACCTGATCGGCCTGTTCGGCATCCTGTCGATCGGCCAGGCCTTTGTCATCATCACAGGTGGTATCGAGCTTTCCGTCGGCTCGCTCGTCGCGCTTCTCGGCGTGCTCTTCGTCGATTTCATCGCGGTCCAGGATATGTCCTGGATGCTGGCGCTGCCGCTCATTCTCGCGCTCGGCGCGGTCATAGGCGCCGTCCACGGCTGGCTGATCACCCGGCTCAACCTGCAGCCATTCGTCGTCACCCTCTGCGGCCTCCTGATCTATCGTGGGGCAGCGCGCTTCTATACGGCCGACGGAACGGCGGGTTTTGCTTTCGGCCAAAATTTCCCCGACCTCGAATTCCTGACCGCTGGGCGGTTTTACGGCGTTCCCAACACTTTCATCGCACTCGTCATCATTGCCGTGGTCACGTGGATCATGCTGCATCGCTCTGTCTTCGGGCGTTATCTTTACGCGATCGGGAAGAACGAGGAGGCGGCCCGCTATTCCGGTATCCGTACCGGCCGCATGATCATGTCGGCCTATGTCATCTGCGGACTGCTGACGGCGCTTTCGGCGATTTATTTCGCCATGTACACACGCTCGATCTCGCCGGCGAGCCATGGCCAGTTCTACGAACTCTATGCGATTGCCGCTGCCGTACTTGGCGGGTTTTCCCTCCGCGGCGGCGAGGGATCGATCGTCGGCGTGGTGCTGGGAACGGTCCTGCTCCAGGAGTTGCAGAACCTCGTGAATCTCCTTGGTATCCCTTCGTCGTTGAATTTCGCCGTCATGGGTGGCGTGATCCTCATCGGCGTCCTGATCGACCAACAATGGCACGCGATCCGCGCAAAACGCCGCCTTGTCTCTGCCGCCCGGGAGACCGAAACCCGTCTTTCGAACGAAGGCAGTTTGCCAGTGGTTGCCAATCAGGATTAGGTCAGTGCATGGGGCCATGCGTATCGTGACCTTGCCCCGTTGAGACAATCGTTTCGCAAGATCAAATCAGGGCGGGTGAGGGCACCGAGCCATCGATCTGCACCAGCTCGCTATAGGCTTCACGCCGCAAGCGGGGCTGATGAAACGTCCGCCGCTGCTTGCGCGACAGCCACAGGCCCGCATCCACCATCCAGCTGCGCAACGTCTCGCGCGACACCCGCAATCCATCGCGCTCGGCAAGCTTCTCGGCCGCCAATGTCGGCCCGAAGTCCGCATAGCGTTCGCCAACCAGCGTCACGGCGTAATCCCGAACACCATCGCTGATGCGGTTGTTCGACGGTCGGCCGATCGCCTTGTGCCGGATCGACGCCGCGCCGCCAGTGCGTATCCGATCCAACAAACGATGCACCTGGCGCGTGCTCAGATCAAGCACATGCGCCGCCGACACCATCGTCATCCGGCCGGCCATCACTTTCGACAAAATCTCGATCCGCTACAGGTCGCGCTCGCTCATCGCTATCAGTCCCATCCGCAATCTCTACCGTCATCAAACCCGGGGAGTGTGACATTCCAACTTTGCAGAAACAGGACACTTCAACTTTGCGGCTACACACATGCATCGCATAAGATAGATTATGGAACTATAGGATGCCGTTTGATTAGAATGGCATACCTCCGTCAGCCATCTTATAGCCCACTCTCTTAAAATCGCCCCACTCGAATTTGCGCCTGGACGATCCAGCATATCAACGAGTTCGCCTGCGGACGTGCCTCGTTGAGCGGCTGATTCCAGCCCACAGATTCTTTTAGAAACCCGTGTCTCGGACGACGGGCGCTTGACGACAATGTCCGGGTCAGACTGTTGAGCATTGACGGGATTCGATGGAAAGCCCGCACGTGGGCTCGCCGTTGCTATTCCTCAAGTGTCGGGATGACTTTCGGTGGTCTTTGCAGCTCCGAGGCGGCGGCGGTTGCCGCTGCATCGGCGGGACCGCCGGAAACATGAACGGTCGGCGTTGCAAACTGGATGCCTTTTTCCGCGAATGTCTTCTTGAGCATGGCAAGGGCCTTTCGGCGAACGCCGAACTGTTCGCCGGGTTTCGTCATGAACTTCAGCCGTATCTGCACACCATAATCCGCCATCTGCTCGATACCCTGCATTTTCAAGGGCTCGATGATGTTGGGCCCGAGTTCGGCATCCTCCAGAAGCTCAACGCCGATGCGTTTGATGGTCTTGCGTACCTCCTCGAGGTCACTGTCATAATTCAGGGTGAGCGTGATGATGTCGATGACCCAGTCACGGCTGAGGTTTTGCACCGCGCCGAGTTCGCCGAAGGGAACGATCGTGACCGGGCCGCGGTGATGCCGCAAGCGGATCGATCGCAGCGAGAAACCTTCGACCGTCCCCTTATATTTCGCCGCCTGGATGTATTCGCCGATGCGAAAGGCATCGTCGAACAGATAAAAGACGCCGGAGATGATGTCCTTGACGAGTGTTTGGGCACCGAAGCCGACGGCTATGCCGACGACACCGGCGCCCGCCAGCAGCGGTCCGATCTGGATGCCAACGGCATCCAGGATCATCAGGAAGCCGACGGCTCCGATCGCCAGGAACAGCACATTGCGAAGAATGGGAAGGAGGGTATTCAACCGCTGACGCCGGCGCGCGTCGGGACCCTCGTGATGTCCCCCCTGCTCGCTTTGCGACGCCACCGCCATCTGGCTGTCGATCAGCGTGCTTGCGAGCTTCCAGATAACGTCGGTCACCAGCAGCACGATAACAATGCGGATTCCTGCGCGGATCAAACGCGTGGTGACTGTTTCGGCAGCGGCAAGGTCACTGAGATTGACATTCCACGCCCGGGCAATGAGCAGCGCAGCGACCACGATGAGGCCGTTCCGCAGCGTTTGCATGATGACAACGGACCATCCGACGATGGCCGGATCTTCGACCGCCTGCCCCTCCCCGGATTGAACAATGCGACGGATGATATCACGAGCCACCGAAACGGTAAGCGGCAGAAGCGTGATGACGATCACTGTCCAAAATGCACCGTGGAGCCCGGACACCCATAACAGCCACGATACTATGATGCTCGCGCTGAAGCCGACACAGACCAGCCGGCTCACCGGCGGCCCGTCGGAACGAAAATGCCGCAGCCAGATGATAACGATCAAAGCGATTGAAACGACACCAAGCCATGCTGCGGTAAAGAGGTCGACCAAGATGGGTGAAGCCCGGATCGTCCCGATCACTTCAATGGTGGCCCAGCCAGCCGCCAGCACCGCGACGATTCCGAGGAGCCAGTAGTACCAGAACCAGGCAAGCGATGTGACAAGCGTCAGAAGCCGCATATGCGGCAGGCGGGCGCCTGGCGCGATGACAATGCGGCCCACAAGCACGCCAAGGCGCACCATGAGCGCGGCTGATAGCAGAATGAGCGCGATATCGCGAAACACGGCAGGCCATGGAAAGAGGATAAACGCGCCGAGGCTTCCGATCAGGTAGCCGACCAAGGCGAGAAGACCCATGGAAAGCCGGGCGGCGTGGAGCTTGATCCGTTGCCGGACGGTGTCGGCAGGTGCGTTCAGCACAAAATGGAGCAGCCCTCGCCCTGACCACCAGGCAAGGCGCTGCGCAACGAACCCGCCTGCGACGAAGAGCACGACCGCCAAGATCAGGCCGACAGGTTCGATACGATCATCCGTTTGGAAGACCCGGATCGCCGACTGGATCTGCCCGGGCAAGGTCGGAACGGCGTCGACGAGTGTGAGCAACCTCTGGCGCAAATCCTGTAGCGACGTGGCAATCGACGTCGGTGCCGCCTCTTGCGAGACTGCTACCGGCGGCGCCGGTTCCTGATTGCTAGGGACGATCCGATTGACCAGCGCTCGTCCGGAATCATCATTCGGCAATTCGATAATAACCCGGATCGGCGCCGAGGAATTGGTCGGCTCAGCCGCCAAGGCCGGGTTTACGCTCGCCAGCAGAAGCGTTGAAAGTACCACCGTCAGGAATGCGCACACTCTGCGGCGGGGATGGCGGTCGTCGATGATGCGCATATAGCCGTGGTCCCCGCGACGGTGTCGTCGCTTTTGCCGGGTTGGTCGAAACTTCGGACTTTGTGAAGCGTTGCACGACCAACGTCAATCGACGAACCGGTCTTGGGGACGCTGACTGCGAACCAAGGGGCCAGGCGGCGTCAAGACCGCAATCTTCTGAAGGCCTCCCTGATTTCCTGACAGAAGAGTTCCGGCTCCTCCCAGGCAGCGAAGTGACCGCCCTTGGAGGCGCGGTGGTAGTAGATGAGCGTCGGATAGGCCTTCGACAGCCAGTGCTTTGGCGGCTTGTAGACCTCTCCGGGAAACACTGTGACGGCGACTGGTACTTTGACGGGCGTGAGTTTTGCGCCCGACATGGCGTTTTCCCAATATATGCGACCGCTGGAGGGACCGGTGTTCGTCAGCCAATACAGTGTGATGTTGTCGAGGATGGCATCCTTGCCAAGGGTCTGTTCGGGATCACCGCGTGTATACACCCAGTCGGCGATCTTGTCGTAAAGCCAGGCAGCGAGGCCGACCGGAGAATCGGCAATGCCGTAACCGATCGTCTCCGGCCGCGTGCTCATGATCGCTGCATAGCCGAAGCCATTGTTGAGGAAGTCCCGAGCCTCGTCGAAGACGACCTTCTCATCCTGAGACAAGCTATCAGGAGCCGGCCCTCCAATTTTGAGAGCCTGCGCTGCGTCCGATGGAAACGTCGTGGCACGCTCGACCCGGTTGACGTGGATCGCAAGCAGCCCTTCGGGTGCCTGGCGACCCAAGGCGTCGCTGATGATCGCGCCCCAGTCACCGCCTTGTGAGACATAGCGGTCATAGTTCAGACGCTTCATCAGCACGTCCCAGGCGGCCGCTATCCGCTGGGGGTTCCAACCCGTCGCTGGAGGTTTGCCGGAGAAGCCGAATCCCGGGATCGACGGGATCACCAGATGGAAGGCATCATCAGCGCTGCCGCCATGCGCCGTCGGATCTGTGAGCGGCCCGATGACGTCAAGCAGCTCGAAGACCGAACCTGGCCAGCCGTGGGTCATGATCAACGGCAGCGCGTTTTCATGACGGGAGCGGACATGGATGAAATGGATGTCCAGTCCATCAACGGTGGTGAGAAACTGCGGAAAACTGTTCAGCTTGCTCTCTGCCTTCCGCCAATCGTAGGACGACCGCCAGTAGCGAACCAGCTCCTTCAGCCTGTCGGGCTGGACGCCCTGCGAACGGTCAATGACGGTTTCGCCGTCGGGCCACCGGGTCTCTGCAAGACGCCGCCTGAGATCTGCGAGCGCCGCCTCGGAGACCTCAACCCTGAACGGTCGGATCTCCTCGGACGCGGGGCCGACAACATCAGCGGCGTCGGACGCGCGAGGAAGGAGAACGGCGGTTATGCCGGCCGCGGCAAAGCCTGATAGCAGCGAGCGGCGCGATATGTCGCGGTGTTTCAAAACGTTCAGCATTGCCATGATGCCGTGTCCTTTCGTGATGTCGGGGAGAGGAAAAGATCCCCTGCCCGCTTCAATGCCGAAAATGTCAGGCCGCGTCTGCGCCGGAACGAAAGATCAGAAACTTGTTGCCTTCGGGATCGCGAAAATAGGCGCAGTAAGGACCCGCGCCGTTCTCGCCACGCGGACCAGGAGCCCCTTCGTCCGAGCCACCCGCCGCCAATGCAGTTGCATGGGCTTCGTCGACCTTTGAACGGGACGGCGCTTCGAAAGCAATCATTCCACCGTTGCCGACGGTGGCAGGGCGGCCATCGAACGGCTTGATGATGCCGAATTCGAGCGTGCGATGACCGTAGTAGATGGCTCGGTTGGGCTGGACGAGGACTCGTCCGATCCCGAACACGGCCAGAAGCTTGTCGTAGAATACCGAGGCGGCATCCAGATCGTTCGTGCCGACAGTGGCGTGGCCCGGGAGGCCGCGGGCCTTGTCGGGGACGGCCGCAACCTGTCTGCTTTGGGTAATGTCAGTCATATCAGTTCTTCCTTATATTGTCGCGGCCGACGCTCTGCCGTCCGCAAGCCAACGCCAACTGTCTCAAATCGGCGGCTGGTGGATATTTGGGCGGGTCGACGGACGGCCGGCACCTCGGGAAAGTGAGAGGCACCCTCTCGTTCAGATGTCAGCCTTGAGCAGCGGGTTGCAGCGCTGCCGCCGTGGAGAGGGTGCCTCTCACTTTCTCCGGCTACCGCGGGCTGACGACGTGCTCAATTATTTGTGGAGACAGCCGGATTTTGGGCTTTGGCTGACCGCCGTTCAGAAAGGACATCCTATGTCTAAGGACAAAACCGTAAATGCTGCATCAGTCGCAGCAACTCCGTCTTCCCACACGGCTGAAGCCTTCGCTTCTACGCAAGCCGCGCAAGACGCCGTCGACTTCATCGAGATCGACGACCTCCTGACCCTGAGGAGGAAGGTTGTCCGCGCCCCCGCTCCAAAAGGCACCGTGCTTTTCCTGCATGGATTTCCGGAAACGCTGACGGTGTGGAAGGATATTGCGACAACGCTTGCTGGCGACTACGACGTCCACGCCTTCGATTGGCCGGGCTACGGGCAGTCGTCGCGCCCAGATTTGAACCGGTTTTCCTACGCGCCGAAAGAGTACGCCCAGGTGTTGAAGGCCTATATCGAACGGGCAGGCATCGACCGGTCGAAGCTCGTGATCTATGCGACTGACATCGGTGCCCTCCCCGTCCTGCTGCTTGCTCTCGACGAGCCAACGATCGCCAGGCAGATCATCGTCGGAGACTTCGCGCCGTTCGACCGGCCGCAATACATGTGGGAGAATCTGCAGAACCTCAAAGCCGAGCCGACCGCTTCGCCGACCCGGGTCTACATGAACAAGACGAGCGACGAGATCCTTCAGAACGTGCACAGGCGCGGCCTCTCACCCACGGAGCAATTCGATCTGCCGATCGACGTCCAGCAAGACATGAGCCATTCGTGGAGCCGTGACGGCGTCACGTCAGCGGACGCCTTCGCCCACTACTACGCGAATTTCACCCGTGATCAGCATTATCTCGAGGCCAACCTCACCCGGCTGAAGACGCCCGTGAAGGTGATCTGGGGCGAGAAAGACATCTACATCGCAAGCGAGATGGGCATCGAGTTCGCCGGCAAGATCGGTGCAAAAGTCGACGTCCTGCCCGACATCGGTCATTTTCCACACCTTCAGAAACCGGAACAAACGGTTGAAGAAGTAGGCGCATCATTCAGATAACACTTGATTATCTTAGCGGAAATTCCGAAGCTGCGGCAGTGCCCAGTCGACGAAAGCGCGTACTTTCAACGCGAGAAGCCCCTGTCGCGCGTAGACGATATGAATGGGCTGGGGTGGGCCGTCGAAATCGCGGAGGATGGGAACGAGCGCGCCAGACGCCAGCTCGTCGGGAATCTGATAGTCGAACAGCCGCGCGATCCCCGCCCCGCCGACCGCCGCCGCAACACAGTTTGCCGCGGTATTCACTTCCAGCCGGTTGCGGGGCACCGCTTCCATCGGTGTACCATCGACGTCGAATGTCCAGAAGAATGTTCGCTTGTTGAAGATGATCCCGTCGCGATCGATGAGGTCGCCGGGGCGCTCCGGCATGCCATGCCGCTTGAGATAGGCAGGGCTCGCGCAGGTCAGTAGGCGGAATTCCCCGACCTTGGCGGCATGGAGGGCGCTGTCGGCGAGGTCGCCGAGACGGATCGCGATATCCACCTGCTCGGACACGAGATCGACCGTGCGGTCGAGCGACAGAAGGTTCAGCGACACCTCCGGGTATTTGTCCATGAAACTCAGCGCAATGGGCAGCACGTATCGGCTCCCGTATTCGATCGGCATCGTGATCGTCAGCACGCCTCTGGGCGTCTGGTATTCCCCCGACGCTCTTCGTTCGGCCTCATCGAGATCCGCCATGATCTTTCGAGCGGCGTCGACATAGTCGCGCCCGGCATCGGTGAGCTGCAGATTTCGGCTGGTGCGGACGATGAGGTTTGCCCCAAGCTGCCGCTCAAGTTCGGCCACCTTGCGGCTGACGCTGGGCAACGGCGCGTTGAGCTTCCTGCTGCCGGCCGAGATGCTCCCGGCGTCGACGACCGCCAGCAATATGCGCATGGCTTCGAGACGATCCATCGGACACCGCCAATACCACTTGTGTGCAACCCAGCGTAAGACCAGGCTTTAAACATGATGCCGAAAAGTGTGCGCGTCTTTCGGACGACATCATGCTCTAACTCTTAGATTTAGAACAGGATTCAAATTTTCGGCCGACCGCGCCTAAAATTGTCCTGTTCTAGTCAAGCAGCTTGCGTATGGCCATGATCCCCTTTGCAGCATCCGACCAGGATTGACGCCAGATCAAAATGCCGACGCTGAGGATGGTCGCGACAGCGAAGGGGATTGGCCCGAGAAACCAGAAGGCGGCTGCGAAGGTGAAGTAATAAGACCGGACGCCGACACTGAACGATCGAAGCGCAGGGTTCAAAACCAGGGTCAGGGCGTTCGTCCAGCTGGCGATGTCCCTCTCCTCATCGCGGGATGGGCTCGCCCCGATGGCCGCCAGGCAGTAGTTGATCTGCCGGACCGCCCAGATGAAATCGGATAGGCCCCGCAGCAGCGTCGCCATGATCAGCAGGACCTTGCATTGGAAAAACCACGCCGGGTCCTGGGCCGCAAACATCGCGATCAGGCCACCACCCGATCCATAGTTCGGTTCCATGAACAGCGCGCCACTGAGCCCGACGATGACGATAAGATTGGCGGAGCCGAAGAAGGACGCCGAATTGATCGTGTGCCCAAGGATCGCGGCATCGCCGATGAAGTTGTTGTCTCGCGTCAGCACCTCCCGCATCCAGGCGGCGCGAATGCGCACCATGTCAACGGAAAGGCTGTCGTTCTTCCTCGGCCACCCCGCTGCCATCAAAGGCTCGACGGCCACCCAGACGAGAAGGAAGAAAACGATCGCCGCGATGTTCACAAAATCCATGGTGCCCCCGAACCGAATGTGGATTTTTTCTGAACAGTACTTCGAGCTAACCGCAGCTCCAAGCGACTATCGCCGCCTTACCCTTCAGATCGACACGCCGATGTTCGCGCGTCATGGTCCATCGCGGACTGCCGCGAGGTAACGGGACATCGTCGAAGCCCGAAGCCGAATGTGCTCGATCGCCTGCTGCGGCGTCACGGCCAGGAAACCGACATGGTCGCGTGGGCGTAGCTGGACGAAGGCGTCCAGATCCGAATCCACCACCGTGGCGATCTTGGGATATCCTCCGGTCGTCTGGTGGTCGGCCAGCAGAATGGTGGGAACACCGTCTCCGGCGACCTGCACCGAGCCCCGCACGATCGCTTCCGACGGCATGTCCAGCGCGACGCTTGGCGCAAGCGACGGACCTTGGAGGCGTACTCCCATGCGGTCATAGGCGTCGCTCAGGCGGAAAGGCGATGAGAGGAAATTCGACAAGGTTTCTTTCGAGAAGAACCGATCCTGTGGACCGACCACCACACGCAGCTCGGATCGCGGCCTTGCTATGACCGGACATATGATCGGACCATGTCGACCGTCTCGCACTTCCGGATCGGTGACGGTGATGGTCTGTCCGGCTGCAAGACGCCCGCCGCCGAGGCCGGAGAGACTGTGCGTCGACATGCTGCCCAGCCAGGTCTTCGCCTCGATATGACCGGCGAAGGCCAGATACGTCCAGCTTCCCCAGTGTCCCGGACGAATTGCCAGCCGCTCGCCGGCCCTCAAGGTGGCGACCATCCATGCGCCGCGCTTGTCGCCGGCATGCTCTACGATGAAGCCTCCTCCGGCGACGGCGAACGTAACCTCTCCCGACATGCAGTCGAGAACCAGGCCGCCCATGGAGACTTCGATTGCGGGCTGATCGGCAGGGTTGCCGATGGCGGCGTTGGCGGCTGCAAACGAGGTCCTGTCCATCGGACCGGAGGCCGGAACGCCATAACGCATCAATCCGTGACGTCCTCCGTCCTGGACCGCGACGTGAGGACCCGCGAAGTTGATTGCAAGGACGGCTTCGCTCATGCGAGGCACCTCGCGTCGAATTCGGCCCTCGATATGCGGCGGAAACGCACCGCATCGCCGACGTCGAAAAGGAACGGACGTTCGTCGGAAGCGGCGTCGAGGATCTTCGTCGGCGAGCGTCCGATAATCCACCAGCCGGTCGGCATGGTGAGCGTGCTCACCAGGCATTGCGGACCGGCGATCAGCACGCTTCCGGCGGCTATGCCGCGAATGGGCGTCGGCTTCCTTGGCTGCTGAATGGCTTCGGGCACGCCTGCAAGGTAGGCATATCCGGGAGCGAAGCCGTACATGAAGACGCTGTAGTCGCCGGAGAGATGGGCGGATATAACGTCTTCCGGCAATAATCCGCTTGCCTCGGCGACAGCGGCAAGATCGGGCGCAAGATCAGGATCGTAGCAGACTTCGACTTCGCGCATCGCTCCGATCGCCTCTGGAACCTCAGCCGTCAGACGCTCGGCAATGGCCGCCTCCGTCGTCCGGTGATCGGCCACGAGCGGATCGAAGCATACGAGAATGCTGGCATAGGCCGGAACGGCTTCGACGAATCCTTCAAAGGGTGCCACCTTCAAGGCGGCATCCAGCTTGACGACCTGATCGTGGATCCGTTTATCGATGGTCGCGCCGAATTCGACGAGCACGGCGTGCCCGCCCACCGGACGGTAGGTCGGAACGCTGCCGGACGCTGCGGGCGGGTCCTGTGACACCTCAGTCGGCGCCTTCGATCAGAATGAAATCCGCATCCGCGGCCCGCGCGCAGATCCCGAAGACGTCCGGATCGGTGACGGCAACCTCGGCGATAAGATAGCCTTTGGCCATCACCTGTTTTCCTTTGTCGGTTGGAGGAATGGTGCCACCTCGATGCCTGCCTTTTGCAGTTCCTGGCGCACGTGGACGGCCATGGCGAGCGCTCCTGGGCTGTCCCCGTGAACGCAGATCGAGTGCGCATCGAGAGTGATCGGAACGCCGTCGACCGTCGGCATGAGGCCGCTGGACAGGTACTCGATCAATCTCGACGCTGCCTCCGCGGGGTCATGGATCATCGCTCCCGGCAATGTACGCGGAACGAGCCGACCCGTGGAGAGGTAGCCGCGGTCGGCAAAAATCTCGCTGAAGACGGTCATGCCGGCATCGCGGGCCGCATGCTCCAGCTCTGTCCCGGAGATCGCCAGTATCGCGAGTTCCGGCGAGACCGCTCGGGTCGCACGGATGATGGCGTCGGCGACCGGCCGTTCGTCGGCCGCCCAATTGGCGAGCGCGCCGTGCGCCTTGATGTAACAGACTCGGGCGCCTGCCAGAGCCGCAGCTCCCATCAGCGCCCCTGTCTGCGTCGCGACAAGCTGCTCCACCTCCCGGATGCTCAAGGGGATCAGCCGTCGCCCGAAGCCCTCGCGATCTGCAAAGCCCGGATGGGCTCCGGCGACGACACCCCGTTCGCTTGCGAGCGTGAGCGTCTCGACCATCGTCGCTGGATCTCCGGCGTGCCCGCCACATGCGATGTTCGCGCTGGTGACAACGTCAAGGATCGCCTTGTCGTCGCCCATGCGCCAGGGTCCAAACGCCTCCCCCAGATCAGAATTGAGATCGATTTTCGTCATGATTTCCGTCAACCCCTCGCGCCGGTCTTGTCGGCTTCGTCGCATTCTGGAACGTCGAAGCCGAGGTGGAGCACATCTTCGCCGTACGCGTCAAGAAAACGACGCTGCAGGCTGCGCGCAACGAGCGTGTGTGGTGGTCGCAGGCCCGCGGATTGTCTCGCAGTTGCGTCTGATGGAAACGCGGCTAAGATCGAGGGTGAAATGGTCGACCGCCCTGTCACTGATCGAGCGCGTCGTATTCTTTCAAGAACCGGGGGGCGTAGCCACCCGACAGCATTGGCGTGCAGACCGGGGATGCGGAATGAGTCTTGTCAACAGAGCTTTGGGAACGTCCGAATTTTCTTTTACCGAAGAGCCTGGCATTTTCACCTGGGACTTGGCGACCGACAAGGTTTATGCGGATTCGGCGCTGGCAAACCTCTTTGGGCTTGATCCTCAAGAGACTCTCACGGGGCTGCCGGTGATAAGATACCTCGACCGGATTCACCCGGACGACAAGCCATCCGTGGCCAAGGCGATTTCAGAATCGGTGATCACAGGAAATCCGTATCGCTGTGATTATCGGGTATTTGATCGAAGCGGGCAAATAGTCGCCGTCGCGGCCTTGGGCCGCTGCTTCAGGGATGAAGCCGGAAACCCGTCGCAATATGCGGGAATCGTATTCCCGACGAATGATCCCGTCCAACAGGACGAATTGTCCGCTCACTGCAATGCGGCACTGAAAATTGCGCGATCATCCGGCCTGCTGACGACGGCCGACGCGCTTGAAGCGATCGTCAAGGAGCTTGCCAAGCCGATGCCTTCAGACGTCGCGCAGGTTCATTGATTCCTTCCAAAGCGTTGGTTGTGGCATCAGACTTTCGGTGATGGCGATATTGCAGCTATCGGCGACCCGCCGCGCGCACTCTGAATTAGTGACAAAGGAGAGTGGGCATTTCGAGATGGGTCGACAGCGATCGTGTGACCCCTCCCAAGATGAATTCGCGTAGCCTCGAATGGCCGTATGCGCCGGCGACGAGCAAATCTGCCTTGCGTTCCAGGGCGGCAGCTTGAATGACGCTGGCTGGCGATTCTCCCTGCGCTTGCACGGCTGCGATATCGACGGCAAGACCAGCCTTGCGGAGCGCGGTCGCAAGGCGGTCTCGGGCGCGCTCGTCAATCTGCTTATCATCGGTGACGGAAATCAGGACGACACGCGAGACCTGTTCCAGCAACAATCTGGCGCCTGTCAGTGCCCGCGCGACAGTGGCTCCTCCATCCCAGGCGACGGCGACAGCATCGATGCGGCCGGAGAAATTATCCGGGGGAAAAAGAAGGAGCGGTCGACCGCTTTCAAACAGCACGCTCTCGATCAGCGGCCTCATCAGTTCAGATGCTTCCAAAATGGAAAGATCATATGCGCGCGACAGCTCGGCAAGAGTTTGTGCGACAAACGGCTGCCTGACATCGAATGGCTGGATCTCGACCTCGACCTCAGCTTTTTTCGCATAATCACGGAGCGTCTGCCCGAGAACGGTTCCATTGTCTCTGCTCAAGCGCTCCGCCTCTGCGCGCATTTTGTCTACGTCAAGGAGTGATGGAAATCGCGGCTGAAAGGGTTCGATCCTGACCAGCGGTATACTTGCCGTCAACCCGGCCCTCTGGTGAAGGGAAACAGCGACAGCGTTCTGAAGGAGCGAGAAGGAGCTTGCGTCTGGATAGGTGGCCAGCGGTAAATGGAATTGAGCTTTCACGGCTGATGTCCTCCGAATGGTTGGAGGTTATCATAGCGCAGAGGTGTCTCCCGCGCTCTGACGAAGATCAAGGTCGTTCCACCGCGAAAGTGCGAGCCTGATATTGACCGTCCTCATCAGGAAGCAAGCGGAATTCGTTGGGCGAAGCGGCGAAGATCTATGCTAAGCGATGACGCGCGGAGCGCGATTGAATATCAGCACTGCGCGGAGCAAACTCATCCGGACGCCGTCGAGCAGCAGCTTGCGGATGAACAGCAATGGCATATACCGCGCAGCGGCCTTCAATGAATCGGCCGGCGTGTCTGGACCCCATCGGATGGTGACATCATTGGTAACGACGGAAGCATTCCAGCGCCTCAGTCTGGCGCTTGCAATCGGCATTCTCGTCGGCATTGAGCGCGGCTGGCGGGATCGTGAGGCTGCGCCAGGCAAAAGAGTAGCCGGTATCCGCACCTATGGCCTGTCAAGTTTCCTCGGCGGTTTCTGCGGTTTCCTGCAGCCTGTGACAGGGCCTATTCTGCCAACAGCTATCTTTATATTCTTTTGCATTACGGTTCTGCTCTTCAGCCGCATGCAGGCGGCACAAGAAGAGGATTACAGCGCCACCGGTACCATTGCGGCCCTGGCGGTCTTTGCGCTGGGCTTTGGTGCGGTTGTGGCGGATATGACGGTAACGGCCGCCAGCGCTGTGGCAATAACCGCCCTTCTTGCAGCGCGGGAGCCGTTGCATGGATTTCTTCGCCGATTGACCTGGCTTGAACTCAGGGCCGCCCTGATCCTGCTGACGATGACCATCGTCATCCTCCCTATTCTTCCCAACGAACCGATTGATCCTTGGCAGACAATCAATCCTTTCGAGCTTTGGATGATGACGATCCTGGTAGGAGCCGTTTCCTTTGCCGGTTATATACTCATCAAGCTGAGCGGCGCCCGCGCCGGAATACTGCTGACCGGGACCAGCGGCGGCATCGTCTCCTCGACGGCCCTGACGCTTTCATTTGCCCGTCAATCGAAGCAGATGCCTGCCCTCTCGCCACTCCTCTCGGCGGGAGCAATGCTGGCGGGAGCCGTTTCTCTCGCCCGTGTGCTTTTGATTTGCGGCGTTATTGCACCAGCTGTTTTAAGGGATCTTGCTCCATTACTGGCTCCGGCTGCTGCCAGCCTCGCCATAGCAGGCGGCTTCGCCGCATTGCTGCAGCGCACGGATGACAGCACCGATTTTTCACCCCGAAACCCGCTCGAGGTGATGGTCGTGCTGCGCTTCGCGCTCGTTCTCGCCGCCGTGACAGTCCTGACGCGAATGACCTTGATCGTCTTTGGAACTCAGTCTCTGATCGCGCTTGCGTTCATCACAGGACTGGGCGATCTCGACGCGATAACGCTTGCCGTTGCGAAACTGTCATCTATCCAGGTGCCTGCAGACGCAGCCGCTCGCGCCATAGCGGTCGCCGCTTTCGCCAATCTCCTTGCGAAAGCCGTTCTTGCAGCAAGTGTGGGGAGCATCGCCTATGCGGTTCGTTTCGCGATCGCCGGCACAGTCGCGACTTTTGCCGGAATTGCTGGCCTGCTTCTAGCATGAGCGCTTGTTCGCGTATCAATCGCCGCCCGCACCAGACAGTCACCATCAACGACGATCCGTCACTCCCGTCTCACTTCATGGATATGGCCGGCAAACCCCGCAAGCAACACGCCGAGTGGAAGACGCCGAACCAGCCTGGCTGCAATGAAGGTTGCGCCGATCGCCGCGGCAAGTTTCAGCCAGGGATAATCGCCGAGCTGGACATGGGCGCTTGCATCGACCGATGTGGCCTTGGCTTTCAGCGCCGCTTCCGCATCCTCGCGCAGCACGCCTATGCGGGCATTCAGCAGCCTGACCTCATGCTGCAGGGCGTTCAGGCTCTTGTCGGCCTTTTCACGCGCCGTCTGCTCCGCGGCGTCGGCAAAAGGCGGATCGCCTTCCGCGATCAGTTCGTCGGGGTCAGGCGGAAGGCCGTGGCGGTTGATGGATGATTGCATCGACATGTCCTCGATTAGCTGAGCAAGAGGAAATGAGGCCCGGCATTGCGGCCGGGCCTCATGATATCAATGGTCGCGTCGGAAACCTTGGCTCTGGTGAGATCCACCTTGCGATTGGGTTTGGGACTGGCCTTGGGATTGGCGATTGGTCTCGTCCGATGATGTCGTGCCAGGGTCGGGCAAGGTATAAGCACGCACCTTGGCGCTTCCATGCGCGGTGTCCCGCATTGCTACCGGGCGCGCATCGTCGAATGCACTCTCGGACACGGCGAGGTTTTCCGAGGCTTTGCCGCCCTGCGCCGATCCGGCAAAACCGGTATTGGATGCGCCTTGCTGTCTGTCCTCCAACGACCAGAGATCCGCGCGCTCATCCATGTCGATGCTGCCCTCGTCATCCAGAATATCGTGGACGGTGTCGTAGAGCGCGTCATCGATATCATTGACCTGAACGAGGAAACCGCCTCGCCGCAGCCCTTCTGCATAGACCGCGCGATCCTCGTCGGGGAAGAAGAAGTCTGCCAGCGCGTCGAAGAAGCCGCTGCGGTCTTCGCTCATGGCCCCGGTATTTTTTACGTCCGCCTCATATCCGGGCATCAGCCTTATTCTCGCAACCGGCACGCCTGCGTCCTCAAGACGGGAGACGGCGGATTCGGCGTCCGATCGGTTGTCGAAAAATGCGGCAAGGCTGCTGCCGCCTGTCGGGCCTGAAAAGGCCGGGTTGGTATCATTGTAAATGCTGCCCATGGGACTCTCCTCTCGATGTCTGGATCCAGTTGCCAATCCGAAGTTTGGTCAAAGTCTGGTTTCCTGACTTGAAGAACCGGCGGCTGAGTTGAATGTTCCAAGGGAATGGCGAATGCTCCGCCGTATCGCCTGCTGTTTCATTGCCGCCTGCCATTTCGGCGCGCAGACTCGCAAATTACGCCGCTTGCGAAATCGCTCAGCGGTTGACGTCAAACCTTCGAGACGCTAGCACGGCTTTGACGCATTGGGGATAATTCATATGGACATGTTTACGGCAGCCGGTGTGACGGCTTTGCTGCAGGTCATTGCTATCGACCTCGTTCTCGCCGGCGACAACGCCGTGGTTATCGGTCTTGCTGCTGCCGGCCTCGAGGCGACGCAGCGCCGCAAGGCAATCATCGTCGGTATTGTGGCCGCGACCGTTCTGCGTATTCTCTTTGCCAGCGTCGCAGTTTATCTGCTGGCTATCGTCGGCCTGCTGCTGGCCGGCGGCCTGCTGCTGCTCTGGGTCTGCTGGAAGATGTGGCGCGAGCTTCGCGCCGGCCATGGCGAGAATCACGGAGTGGTGGGTGGCGAAGGCGCGCCGAAAAAGACATTCTTCCAGGCGGCGACCCAGATCGTCATTGCCGACGTCTCGATGTCGCTCGACAACGTGCTGGCCGTTGCCGGTGCTGCGCGCGAACATCCGAGCGTGCTGGTCATCGGTCTTGCCCTGTCGATCGCGCTGATGGGTATTGCCGCAAACTTTATCGCCCGGTTGCTCACCAACCATCGCTGGATCGCCTATGTCGGCCTGCTGATCATCCTCTATGTCTCGCTCGACATGATCCATCGCGGCGGTGTCGAACTGCTGCCCTACGTGCAAGCGAGCGGATTCAAGCTTTAAGAGCCTTTCCTGGTTAGCTTGAAGCATTCTGTTGGCTCAAACGGAGTCGGATGGTCGACCGGCCGGCGCGCGTCGTAGCCAAGCTCTACGGCCAAGCCGGCCGGTCGATCAGCCGGGCCGTTTCAGCCAACCTTCCCGCAGATTTGCCTGCCAAATCTGCAAGACTGAGAATGCTTCAAGTTGACCAGGAAAGGCTCTAAATCCTGACCTCGGTCTCAAAGCTCATCTGGTCATACGCCGGCACCACATGGTCCGGCGTCTCAGCCATCACCACGTCGTAATCGAGCGGCGTGTGCATATGGGTGAGGATCGCCCGTTTGGGCTTCAGCCGGGCGATCCAGTCGAGCGACTGTTCCAGCGACAGATGGCTCGGATGGTAGGTATATTGCAGCGCGTCGATGATCAGCATGTCGAGGTTCTGAAGCTTCTCGACGGTCTGCGGCGGGAAATCGCTGATATCGCTGCAATAAGCCACATCGCCGATGCGGAAGCCGAGCGAGTGGATATCCCCATGCTGCTGGATATGCGGATGGAAGGCGATCATTCCGCCGGGACCATGAATTTCGACGGGCGCGTCGAGGTTTTCGATGACGATCGGCAGCACGATCGGCGGGTAATTGCTGCCCGGCGGCGTTTCCAGGCAATAGCCGAAGGCTTCCCGCAACCTGTCCATGGTAAATTGGTCGGCAAAGATCGGCACCCGGCGGCGCGTATTGTGAAAATAGCCGCGCAGATCGTCGATGCCATGAATATGATCCGCATGCGGATGGCTATAGAGCACGGCATCGACATGGTCGGCCCCTGCCCTGATCATCTGTTCGCGAAAATCCGGCCCGGTGTCGATGACGACGGTGGTGACACCGCCATCGGGTGCGAATTGCTGCACCATGAAGGCAGCGCGCGTGCGCCGGTTCTTCGGATTGTCGGGATTGCAGGCGCCCCAGTCGCCGGTGATGCGCGGTACGCCCGGTGACGACGAACAGCCGAGAATGGTGAAACGCCGCCGGTAGAGCACGCCGCTAGATCCTCGGCATCTTCGAGAACAGGCGGAAAGCGTTCTCCGTCGTGATCCGCGCGACCTCTTCGGTGGCAAGGCCGATCGTATCGGCGAGCACCTCGGCCGTGTTGACGACATAAGACGGCTCGTTGCGCTTGCCGCGCCAGCGCTTCGGCGCCAGATAGGGCGCGTCCGTTTCCACAAGCAGCCGATCATGCGGGATCGTCTTGGCGATCTCGCGCAGTTCTTCCGACTTCGGGAAGGTCAGGATGCCCGAGAAGGAGACATAGCCGCCGAGTGCGACGCCGGTCTTGGCAAGCTCCGGGCCTGCGGAGAAGCAGTGGAGGATGAAGGGGAAGGCCCCCTTCCCGCTTTCCTCGGTCAGGATCGCAGCCATGTCCTCGTCGGCGCTGCGGCTGTGGATGACGAGCGGCAGCTGGGTCTCGCGCGCCGCCGCGATGTGCCGGCGAAAACCGGTCTGTTGATCCTCAGGCTTCTGCGTGTCGTAGAAATAGTCGAGACCGGCCTCGCCGATCGCCACCACCTTCTGATGGGCATTGGCGAGACGCACCAGCTCTTCCGTCTCGATATCCAGCTCTTCGTCGGCATTGTTCGGATGCGTGCCGACCGAGCAGAATACCGAGGGATATTTCTCCGTGATGGCAAGCAGCGTCTCGAGTTTGCGCACCCGCGTCGAGATCGTCACCATCTGCGCGACACCGGCCTGATGGGCACGTGCGACAATCTCGTCCCGCTCCGCCTCGAAGTCGGCGAAATCAAGATGGCAATGCGTGTCGATCAGCACGGCCTCAAGCCTCCGGAGCCACGTAGCGCGGGAAGACCGGCGTCGGCGCTTCGAGCGCCGTTCCGGCAATGAGACGGCCGGCTTCGCCAAGGGCAGCAAAATCGCGCTTGTCTGCGGCGGCGGCGACCAGATCGAGCAGCTTGCCTGATGATCCCGGCATGAAGGGCTGCAGCAGGATGGCGATCTGACGAACGACTTCGGCGGTCACATAGAGCACCGTGCCCATGCGCTCCGGATCGGTCTTCTTCAGCGCCCACGGCGCCTGGCCGGCGAAATAACGGTCGGTTTCGGAAACGACCGAAATGATCGAGGCGAGTGCCCGGTGGATCTGCTGCTTGCCCATATCCTCGCGGGTCGAGGCATGCAGCGCGTCGACCTCAGCCAGCATCGCCTTGTCCTCGTCGCTGAGCGCCCCGCATTCCGGGATCTTGCCGTCACAATTCTTGACGATCATCGACAGCGAGCGGCTGGCGAGATTGCCGATGCCGTTGGCCAGGTCGGAATTGATGCGGGTGCCTATTGCCTCTTCGCTATAGCTGCCATCCTGGCCGAAGGAGACTTCGCGCAGAAAGAAGTAGCGCACCTGGTCGAGGCCGAAATGGTTCACCAGATTGACCGGATCGACGACGTTGCCGAGCGACTTCGACATCTTCTCGCCCTTGTTGAGCAGGAAGCCATGGGCAAAGACCCGCTTCGGCAGCGGCAGCTTCGCCGACATGAGGAAGGCCGGCCAGTAGACGGCGTGGAAGCGGATGATGTCCTTGCCGATGATGTGCACGTCGGCTGGCCAGTATTTTGCCCGCGGGCCGTTCCTGTCCTCGATATAGCCTGTCGCGGTGATGTAGTTGGTCAGCGCGTCGACCCAGACATACATGACATGGGCGGGATCGTCCGGCACCTTGATGCCCCAGTCGAAGGTCGTGCGCGAGACCGAGAGGTCCTTGAGGCCCGACTTGACGAAGGAGATCACCTCGTTGCGGCGCTCGGCCGGACCGATGAAGTCGGGGTTCGCCTCGTAATGCGCAAGCAGCTTCTCCTGGTATTCGGAGAGCTTGAAGAAATAGCTTGCCTCTTCCACCCATTCGACGGGCGTGCCTTGCGGCCCGTAGCGCACGCCGTCGGCGCGCAGCTCCGTCTCGTTTTCCTGGTAATAGGCCTCGTCGCGTACCGAATACCAGCCGGCATAGCTGTCCTTGTAGATGTCACCATTGTCGGCCATCAGCTTCCAGATGTTGCGCGACGTCTCGTGATGGCGCTCCTGCGTGGTGCGGATGAAGTCATCGTTCGAAGCGTTGAGCAGCGTCGCCATCGCCTGGAATTCGCCGGAGTTGCGGTCGGCGAGCGCCTGTGCGGTGATGCCCTCGGCGCGCGCCGTCTGCTGCATCTTCTGACCGTGTTCGTCGGTGCCGGTCAGGAAGAACACATCCTTGCCGTCGAGACGCTGGTAGCGCGCCATCGCATCGGTCGCGATCAGCTCATAGGCATGGCCGATATGCGGCTTGCCGTTGGGGTAGGAAATCGCGGTGGTAATGTAGAAGGGTGTCTTGTCTGTCATGGCGGCCAACGTCCGGCTAACTCTATAAAAATGGTCAGCCGCTCTTAGCGCATGTCACCGTCAAGCGAAACCTCAACTTTCCAGCCGTCGATGATTTCCGGGACGACGGGGGCGTGAACTTGACTCCGCTTCTCCCCCGATCTACCCGTCATGAGAAAGAGGGCGGGGCAAGAACGAAGTGCCAGTTTTCATCTACCGGAATGGTCGTGGCCGCGCGCCGTCAGGGGCGCTTGTTTGACATTCGAGCCGCTCTATTCTCTTTCCGGCCTGTTTGTGGGCGCGCTCGTCGGCATTACCGGCGTTGGCGGCGGCTCGCTGATGACGCCCCTGCTGGTGCTGCTCTTCGGCGTCCATCCCGCCACCGCGGTCGGCACCGATCTTCTTTATGCGGCGATCACCAAGACGGCAGGCACGGCCGTTCACGGCATGCATGGGCGCGTCAACTGGAAGATCGTCGGCAGCCTCGCAGCCGGCAGCCTGCCGGCCGCCCTGCTGATGCTCTGGCTGCTGGCGGGCGTCGATCGTAAAAGCATCGGCGTGACCAACACGATCACCACCGCGCTTGGCTGGCTTCTCGTCATGACCGCGATCATGCTGGTCTTCCGGGGCCAGATACTCGGGCTGGCGCGCCGTGCCATGGGCCATCGCAGGCCGCCGCAACCGGCAACCATCCTCGCCCTCACCGTCATTCTCGGATTCGTTCTCGGCGTCCTCGTCACCTTGACCTCGGTCGGCGCCGGTGCACTGGGGGTGACGATCCTGCTGGTCCTCTATCCCAGGCTTGATGTGCGCGAGATCGTCGGTTCCGATATCGTTCATGCGGTACCGCTGACCTTGATCGGCGGCACGGGATATTGGCTGATCGGCGAGATCGACTGGCCGATGCTGTTTGCCCTGCTCATCGGCTCGATTCCCGGAATCATCATCGGCAGCCTTCTGGCGCCGAAACTGCACGAACGCACCATCCGCATCGTCCTTGCCGCCACGCTTGCCGTCGTCGCATTGAAGCTGCTGACCGGCTGACAATGCATGTCGCCCAAAAGTGGGCAGCGGTTTTGGGCTAACGACATGCATAAATCAGAGAATCAAAGCGCGTTCGCGCTTTAAAGGCCAGGCTGCTTGATATCGGCAAGAATGCTGATGATCGTCTGCTTGCGGTCCAGGTTGTAGCCATCGGAAATGGTGAGCCGCTCGGTGATCTCGGAATAGAGCCGTGCCAGCCGCTCCGCTGCGGCGATCTGCCCCTCGCCGGCCGCCGCGCGCGCACGGTTCATGATGTCGTCGCCGACATGGCTGACGAAGAAATCGAAGATCGTGTCGCTTTCCCGACCCGACAGCGCATCGGCCAGCCGATGCATCGCCTTGCGGGCTGTCGGCCCCTCGGCGGAAAGCATCTCGTCATAAGCGGCGATGATCTCGCCGCCGCCGTAGTTCAGGAGTTTCAGCGCCTCGCCGACGCTGCCCTTGGCGGCCGAAAGCACTGCCCCGCCCTCGCCCGATATGCCGAGATGGGCAAGGGCCGCGACGAGTTCATCGTCGGCGAGCGGCGCCAGTTTCAGCGGCAGGCAGCGTGAGCGGATCGTCGGCAGCAGCCGTCCCGGCGCATGCGACAGCACCAGGAACAGCGCCCGCTTCGGCGGTTCTTCCAGGATCTTCAGGATGGCGTTGGCCGCATTGCGGTTCATGTCGTCGGCCGGATCGATGATGACGATCCGCCAGTTGCCGGTGCCTGAGGTCTGCGAGAAGAACTTGCCGGCGCGGCGCACCTCGTCGACGGTGATTGCCGATTTCACCTTGCCGGTCTTTTCGTCCACCGGCCGGGCGAGGTGCAGGAGATTGTGCGAGGCGCCCGACGCGATCTGCCGGCTGACGGAAGAGGCAGGATCCGGATCGCCGATCGTCTCCGGCGCCGTCTCGGGATCAGGATGCGAGAGCACGTGATTGGCAAAGCGGAAGGCGAGCGTCGCCTTGCCGATGCCCTCCGGCCCCTCGATCAGGATGGCGTGGTGGCCCTTGCCGGATCGGTATGACTGCGCAAGGAAGGCTTCCGCCTCCGCATGCCCGAACAGCCTGGTATTTTCTCCCGGCCAGATGGCGCCGTCGAGCAGTCCGGGCCTTTCCTCACTCATGATGGGCTTCACTCATGATGGGCGGCTTCCGGCATTCGGGCATGGCCTGCGGGCGACAGCAGCTGTTTGACGATCGCCAGGATCTCGGCGGCGATCGCTTCTTCCGTCTGCATGGCGTTGACGACGTGGCAGCGCTCCGGTTCGCGGGCGGCGATATCGAGAAAGGCCTCGCGCCGTTTCTCGTGCGTCTCCAGCCGCTCTTTTTCGAAGCGATCGAGAGCATCGGCCGCGGCGCGCTTCTGCGCCCGCTCCAACCCGACCTTGGCGGGGATGTCGAGGATCACGGTGCAATCCGGCATGACGCCGTTGATGGCGATGCGCTGCAGCGTCTCGATGAAATCGGGCTCGAGATTGCCGGTGATGCCCTGATAGACGCGGGAGGAATCCATGAAGCGGTCGCAGAGCACGACCTTGCCTGCGGCCAGGGCAGGCCGGATCACCTCTTCGACATGGTCGTTGCGGGCCGCTGCAAAGAGGATTGCCTCCATCCGCGTGCCGAAGGCTTCGGCAGCCCCCGACAGCAGCACGTGGCGCACGGCCTCCGCGCCCGGCGATCCGCCTGGTTCGCGCGTCATCAGCACGTCGTGACCTTCGCCCTTCAGCGCCTCGGCGAGGCGGCGGATCTGCGTGGATTTCCCAGCGCCTTCCCCGCCTTCAAACGTAACGAACAATCCCGTACCGGATGACAATGACAACTTCCCGCATTCCAGGCGCCGCACGCGCCCCGCTCCTTCTATCTATCCGAAGATATCAGGGAGGAAAACCTTTCGCCGCGGCGACATATTCACCTTTCCCGGCAAATTGCATTGGAAACAGCTGTCAGACAGGCGCGGGCTTGTCCCAGAGCCAGGAGAAGAACAGCGATTCGCCGAGTTCCAGCATGGCGTCGACCGCCCGGCTGCTGAGCGAGCCCTCGCCGACCGCCTGTACCGTATAAAGTGGCACTTCCCTGAGCAGCCGGCTGCCGGCGAAAATCCTCAGCGTGCCTGCCTGGGTATCCGGCATGACCGGCGCCGTCAGCGGCCAGCGATAGATGATGCGCGCCGACAGCCGGTCGGGATTGCTGATCGGAATATAGACGCTGACCGGCGCCTTGGCGACGAGATCGACGGTGCGCGTCGTGCCGCCATAGACGCTGGCGGCGCCGATCACTTCCTTCTCGCCGAAGATCTGCCGGCTCTCAAAGGCCGTCAGTCCCCATTCGAGCACCCGCTTGGCTTCCTCCGTCCGCTCCTTGTCGGAAGCGATGCCGGCAAGCGCCAGAAACAGCCGCCTGCCGTCGCGCTGAACCGAAGCGACGATCGAATACCCCTCGCCCTCGGTAAAGCCGGTCGCCAGCCCATCAGCGCCGAGATCGAGCCCGAGCAGCGGGTTGCGGTTGCGCTGGAAAATCTTGTTCCACTCGAAATCCGGCTGCGCGAAATAGGGATAAAGGTTCGGATAGGTCTGCTGAAGGGCGGCGGCGAGCGTCACCATCTCGCGTGCCGTCACCTTGCTCTTGCCATCGGGAAGGCCGGTGGAATTGCCGAACTCCGCCTTCTCCATGCCGAGCTCGCGGGCACGCCGCGTCATCGACACGGCAAATTGCTGCTCGCTTCCGGCCATGCCCTCGGCGAGGATGATGCAGCTGTCATTGGCGCCCTGGATGGCGACGCCCTTGATCAGGTCCTCGACGCGCACGCGCGATTTGAGGCTGGCAAACATCGTTGCCGTCCGTGACGGCGCGCCGCCCGTCCGCCAGGCATATTCGGAAACGGGATATTCGGTGTCGAACGTGATCTGGCCCTTGGTCAGCGCCTCGAAAACCAGATCCATCGTCATCAGCTTGGCGAGCGAGGCCGGCGAAAAGCCCTGATCCTCGTTCTTGGCGAGAAGCACCGTGCCGGTGGTAGCCTCGATCATATAGGCCTGCGCCGCCTTGGTGGCGAAGCCGGCGGCACCGCCGTCGGCTGCAAGGGCTCCTGTGGCGAACGGCATTAGGCATGCAAGCAGGCGAAGCGCGGGCTTCAGCATCGCAATTTCCATTGATCGAGCGGCGTATTTGAGGAGGTTAGAACGCGAGGAAATCCGATGCAATTGCCAGTTCAGCGGGCGGCGAACTTTGCCTGCTGGCGCTTGGCGGAGGCAAGGATGGACTCTTGGGTCAGCCCGTCATTGCGCACCATCACCGCGTCGAAGGCGAGATCGACGGTCACCGTCTTCACCTCTTCGTTCTGGTAGCCGAGCGCCAGCGAATTCTGGGGCCGTTCATAGGGCATCGGACCGATCTGCGGCAGCACGACCATCTGGTCCATGGCCTGCGCGCCATTGTTGAAGGACGGTGCCGATGGCGCGACCAGAACATGGGCAGCCGGTGCCAGAGCGGGTGCTGCTGCGCGTGCCGCATTGTAGCGTGCGTTCGGCGTCGAACCGGCAAAGGACGTCGCCGACATCGGCACCGGCACGTTGGCCGGCGTCTCGTAGCTTTCCGAACTCTGCAGCTGATCGCGGGTGATCTTCCGACTGTTGGAGGCGACCATTACGCCGGTTGCGATCTGGCCTTCCGGATTGACGCCGGGAATACGGCTGCCCTTCGGCGCGTAGGAGGCCATCAGATAGGGCATGTCGTGGCCGTCCATGCGGGCGCGGCCGACATATTGCACGCGCACCTTGCCGGTGCCGCTGTGCTGCAGGTCCAGCATGTCAGCCGTCTTGTTGGAAAGATCGATGATGCGGCCTGCGTGATAGGGACCGCGATCGTTGACGCGCACGATGACGGAGGAGCCTGATTCGAGATTGGTGACGCGCGCATAGCTCGGCAGCGGGAAGGTCGGATGTGCGGCGGAAAGATGCATCTGGTCGTAGACTTCGCCGTTCGCCGTCAGGCGCCCGTGAAAGGCAGAGCCATACCAGGAAGCGACGCCAACCTTGTTATAGGCGAAATCTTCCTTCGGATAATACCACTTGCCCTTCACTTCGTAAGGGTTGCCGACGATGTAGCGGCCGCCGCCCTTGGGGATATTGTTGCCGGTGGCGACCCGCGGGCTCGCCTTCACGCCATACTCGGATTCGGAGAAATACTCTTTGCCGTGGGATTTCTTCTTCGGCACTGCCTGTGTGGTGCCACACGCCGCAACCGTTGCACACATCGCCGAGATCGCCAGCCACCGTGCTGTCGTTGCGAAAGACGCCGCCCCGTATTCCAGTTTCATATGTCCCACGCCGCTCAGAGATCGTTATGGTTAAGGAACCTTGCCCCATCCTGGGCCAATAACGCCTTATCCCCACCCGCCTAACGAGGCTTTAATCTTGTTAAGTTCATGGCAAATTTATGAACGATTTCGCAGCGATAGCGACAATTCCAATGATTATGGTTTATAAATCACTAACGCGATCCCTTTCCGCCCGCCCCACCGCCGCCGCAATAAGGCCCGAAATCATCGTGCCGATGCGAGGCATATGGTGAACATCCGGGCGCTTCCGGACACCCCAGAAGCTCCAAATTGAAACACGCTCCGCGCGTATTTGATGCGCCGCAGCGGGGCGACGCTTCGTTCTGTGTGGGAACGAATTGTCCGCCACCGGCTTTGAAGGTTTAGACCTTTGGAGGATCACCATGAATGATGAAACCCTGACGCAGCTCAACACGGCCAGCCAGCAGTTGCACGCTCGATCTCGCGCGCTTTCCCAGTCGGATAACGACAACGACATCGCACTCCTGATGTCGGCCCTCGCCGTGACGATGGAGGCGGTTCGATCTCTCGGCGAGGATATGAACCAGCTCAACGGTCCGAAGGGCCTTGGATCTGACGGAAGCTAAGTCTGTCATGTCTCCGGCGCAATTCACAAGCTTGCGCCGGAACGAGAAGCGCAAAGCGCCGATCTTCGACGTGCATGGGAAGCCGTGGGCCGCCGCCTACGCTGCCGGCGGACGATAGCGTATCGACTTCGCCTTTTCCAAGGCTTCGATCGTATCCTCGACGCTGAGGAGGACAGTGGTCTCCATGGAGCTGAGCGCGCCTCCTGCGCCGATCGCCAGTGCGACAGCCGCCATCGATACGTTATCAGGCGCCTCCCACAAATTCCAACCATCATGCTCGCCGAAGGCGTACCAGAAGCCATGGAGCTTTCCGCCCACGGATTCAATGTAACTGCGTGCGGCCTCCCGGCGATCCTCGGGCTTTTCGATCATCCGCGCCCATGTCTCGGGCGTGTAGCTGAAGCGCGTGAGATACATAGCCATGGTTTGTTTCCTCCACCAGAACACACAGTTAACGCCCAAGCCGGGGAGAACGCGAGTCATTTCAAATGAGCGGAACAGGCCCTCCTCGGCCCACGCTCGAATTTGTTCCACGTCATGCCAAGGAGGCGGGCAAATGCTGCAGAGCACGTTGACGCTGCTATCAAAGCTGCTAAAAAGCCAGCCATCGAGTGATTGGGTCGCAAATCGGTAGCAATGACCGGTTCGTAGAAATCAACAGCATGTTGATTTCACCACCTTTCAATCAGATGGAAGAGTGTCCGAGTGGTTTAAGGAACCGGTCTTGAAAACCGGCGTGCGGGAAACCGTACCGTGGGTTCGAATCCCACCTCTTCCGCCATCCTTATATTGATTTTGTTGCACAATTTCTGCTTTCCGCGCGAGAATTGCACGCTTGTCATAACCCCGTTTCTGGTATGAAAACCGCCAGGCTGATGAGCCTGACGACGCATTTGTTGAGCACCAAGGTTGGCTTCAGTGGCGCTGCCGGCTAAAAATCGAAATACACGGTCACGCCTGACCGACGACGATCGGGGTAACGGTCGCGATAGCCGTAATAGTCGCGACTGCCGTAATACCGCGGACGATAGCACGAGCCGTAATACCGACAGTCGCGGTAAGCGTACCGGTGTTTCTTCCGGTGGCCATACGCATGTCCATTACCGTGGCGACGGTGTTTGACCTGCTCGACGTCGGGGGTATGCATATGCACTGCGTTCGGCACGACGATCGGGGCGGCGTTCAGCGGCAGGGCGAAAGATGCAGACAAGATCATGGCTGCAAATGAGGAAAAAAGCATCTTCATCGGCGCATCCTTTCAGGCTGCGATTCTGGGTTAATAGGCATTAACCTCCGATGAACGGCTGCGAGCATCTCAGAAAAGACCGGCCGGCGCGCCGCTGGTGTGGTCGCGAATGTGGCGGATCATGATCAGCCGGCGATGGGTTCGATGGCCGGGCCAACGACCGTTCGCCGCTGCCTGCCGTGAGCTGAGCTAACAATTTCGATGTCGTAAAGTTCGCGACCCTTCCGCCATCCGTCATTTTCCGAAAATTGCGGTTTTGTACCTGAGGAAGGTTGGCCTTCCCTGAGGGCAACAGATGAGTTTCACCCTCCTCCTTTGCGTCGACGATGAGATGATATACAGGCAGCAACAGGACGCGACCGCCATTAACTTAAGAATGGGGTCGGGCGGCAGATTGACGTCACGTCGCTGCCACGAGATCACGTGGCCGTCCTCAGCGCCGTCGCTCATATCGACAGATAAGCGGGACACGGCCGACCTCAGTCGATTATTGCCGGACAGCCCTCACGAGAAGTACGCGTATATCAGGAAGCCGATAGAACCCCAGAAGATGAGCGGTGTCAGTATCATCCCCGCAACGAACATTTTAGTCACAGCAAAACTCCGAAACCTCCACGCATGCCGCAAGGACCTATCGCGTTGACCGAAAGTTGCTATGGGCACGAAGTCCGGGATGGATCGGACCTTGGTCTGAGCTTCTAACCGAAAGCGTTCAGCCGCTCGATGAAGCGCCCCTTCTGAGCGTGGCGTTCGCGGATCGAATGCAGGCGGCGGGTGAAATCGGCCGTGCCGCCATTTTGTTCGGCGATCGTCTTCAGGTCGGTGAGCAGGCTGGCAGCCTTGTCATAGCCGGAAGCGTTGCGGCGCTCGATCTCGGTCTCGATCTCGCGCCAGACAGCATCGCCCCGCTGGATGATCGCGTTGAGGCGTGTGCGGCGGGCGCGGGCTTCTTCCGCCTCCTGCTTTTTTCGTTCTGCCGCCAGCCGCTCGTTTTCCTTGCGTTCGCGGACATCGCGAATCGCGCCGGCATGGGCTTGCAGTTCCGCGACCGTGAGTGGGGCGGCAGCAGGGTCGGTTGCGGAGGCCGCGGCGGAGAAGCTCCGGGCGCTTTTCTGCAACTCGCTTGCCACATACGGACCGCCCTCGATTAGACGGATGAGCATCTCCGTCTTCTCGCTGTCGGGCAAGGCGGCGACGAAACTTTGGACGGTGTCCGATGCCACGGAGCCTGCCAATGTCGTTTCGGCCGGGCGTTCGGCGGCCGCGACAACGAGGTCGGCATCGAGACCGAAGAATTGCGCGAAGGCTTCAAGCGCATCGGTCATCGGGCCTAGCCCCGGCAGTGGCGCTACCTCCTCCGGCCCGAGCGTTTCCGCCTGAACGGCCATCAGCCACAGCAGATAGAAGAGCCGGAGATCACCGCCTAGCACGTCCGCGCGCAACGGCATCAGCGCCGCGAGCCAGCCCGGCCCCTCTTCCCAATCATCGTCGGGTTCCACTTCCTCGCAGATTATGTCGAGGATCAGGTTTTCGCCTGATGTGGTGAGTTCGGCGCAATCGACCGCGCCGAGAAACCCGTCGAGGCGCTGCTGGTCGACGAGCCGCTTCGGAAAGCGGATCATCAGGCGCCTCGTCCCCCAGTTGGCGAGATAGAGGTGCAAATCGAACCAGCGCTCCATGAGATCGGCCGGGTCACCTTTGAAGTCGCCCCATTCGTAGGAGTTGGTAAAGCTCGTGGCCGTGATCCGCGCCCGGGTCGACAAATCCCGAAGGGACCGGCGATCCGCGTCACTGAGGGGGCGGTCGATCGCTTGGAATTCGTAATATTGATATTCGCTCATGGCCGTGGTGGTCGAGATTTCATCGTGGACGAAGGCGGTTCCAGTCTGCGGCGCCGTTCAGTCGTGATCAGACCGGATGCAGCACGCCGTCAGTTTCGAGGATTCGTAGCGCCTCGGCAAGCGTCACCCCGGAATGAAGCCGCCACCATTTGCCTGTGTGCCGCATCCAATAGATATCGAACCGATCGGGTCCCATGCGGTCGATACGGGCGAAGGGGGCATCGAACTCTTCGCCGCGATTGTCCTCAAAGCCGGATCTGTAGCGCTGCATGAACCGATATCGATTTCCCGCCCATGAGCCTCTGATATCGACGACGTAGTTCCATTTGGTCGGCTGGATCTCGGGCAGGAAGCGGGGCTTTAGAATATCGCGAATGAAGGCTTCGCAGGCCGCGATAATCGCCTGCTTCTCGAGATTGTCGACCAAAGCCGGATTCTCGCTCGGTGTCCTGATCCATTGTCTCTTGCCCGCCATATGCTCACCGAACTTTACCCCACGAATTAGGCTGGATAATAGAATAGCAAACCACTGAAAAGCGAGCAGCGACGATGAAATTAGGCTGGCAACCACGGAAATGGCTCGAGAAAAAGAGCAAGCGCGGCAACCGCGGCTACCCCATGGGTACGATCGCCTTTTATGGGCCTGACAACCGCCGCGCCAGCAAGGCCGCGGTCAGCATCATGACGGCGCTGCATGCGGATCCGGCCGATCTGCGCCGTTGGTTTGCCGAAACCGGCGATCTCAGGACGGACGAGACCGTTATCGCCGAGATCGCCGCATTCCTGCGCGAGAGTGAGGTGAAATCGGTGGTGATGGCGGAAGGAATCATCGGGTGCCCCCACGAGGAGGGAATCGACTATCCGAGCGGCGAGGCCTGCCCGGAGTGCTCATATTGGAAGGGGCGAAACCGCTGGACCGGCAAGCTCGAGTCCAGTTAATTGCCTGCGGCTTTTGCTTGCATGTCCATACCGGGCGCTGATCATGCTTCGGAATTGGTTCGGCGTCGATAAATCCCGGCCGCGATGGCGAGCGCGACGATAATCAATGTCCCCGCGACGGCGAAGGTGATCCGCATGCCTGAGGCAACGGCTTCGGGATGCGCCGTAGCGACATCGGCGGTTCCCGAGGCAAGCGAGAATATGGCCCCCATCACGGATGCACCGGTAATCAGCCCGAGATTGCGTGACAAGTTGAGCATGCCGGAGATGACGCCCCGCTGGTTCGGGCGGACATCCGCCATGACAGCGGTGTTGTTGGCCGCCTGGAACAGCTGATAGCCGGGTGTCAGCATGGCGATTGCGGCGATGTAGCCTGATATCCCGGGCAGCACGGCCATGGCGATGGAACCTGCAGCCATGGCAACGAGCCCTGCGACAACCACGAATGGCGCGTCCAGACGGTCGACCAGGCGGCCGGCCGGGACACCGCTCAAGATGGAGATGATGGGGCCGATCGACATGACGATGCCGACGAGAGCTTGATTGAGCCCGAGCGCATGAGAGAGATAGAACGGCGCGACTACCAACGTCGCCATCATCACTGTCGAAACCAGCGCGTTCATCGCCAGGCTGGCGGTGAGCACGCGATTGCGGAATACCGTCAACTGGATCAGCGGCGATGCCGCTCTCGCCTCGGCGAAGACGAACAAACCGGTGCCGAAGACGGCGGCCGAGAGCAGAGCGATGTTCAGCGGGCCAAAGCGACCGTGCCCGATCGTCATCGCCAGCGCATAGGCCGACAGCGTCAACGCAAGCAGCAGTGTGCCCGCCATGTCGAAACTCTTCCGATCCGTCGTCCCCTTGCTGATATCGGCGGGTAGATACCGATAGGCGAGAACGAAGGTCAGAACGCCGAGCGGCACGTTGACGAGAAAGATTGCCGGCCAGCCGAGCCCGGCGATCAGCAGGCCGCCGAGCGAGGGCCCAAGAGCGGTACCGGACGCCGACATCGTTCCGAGCAGCCCCATGGCGCTCCCTGTTCTTTCCTTCGGCACCGTTTCGCCGACAAAGGCCATGGTGAGCGCCATCATGATGGCCGCACCCAAGCCCTGCACAGCGCGCGCGGCAATCAACAGCCACAGCGTCGGCGCGACGCCGCAGAGGATCGAGGCCAGCGTGAAGAGCAGGATGCCGATGAGCAGCAGCCGGCGTCGGCCGGTGATATCACCGAGCCGTCCGACGCTGACGATCAGGGTGGTGATGGCAAGGAGGTAGGCCAGAACGATCCACTGCACTTCCTGGAAGGCCGCATCGAACGCCTGCGCCAGGCTCGGCAGGCCAACATTGGCGATGCTGGTGCCGAGTGACGGCAGCAGCATCGAGAGGGAAAGACTGGCAAGCGCCCATCGTGCGGAGGGTGCCTGTTCGGCGATGGCCTCGCTTCGCTCTGCAATGATCGATTTCACCCCGTGAACTCCGTTTTCTCTTAGTTCCCCGAATGGAACTGATGAAAACCTAGTCCTCTGCTTGATATGGCGGAAGGCGCATGATTTGCACTTCATTCATGTGTTTGACGCCACATCACGATGAAAGCGTGTTATAGCTGATGCATGTCGACACCCGATCTCAACCTGCTAGTCACCCTCGATGTGCTGCTTGCCGAGGGCAGCGTTGCGCGTGCGGCGCAAAGGCTGCGGCTCAGCCCGTCGGCGATGAGCCGGGCCTTAGCGCGACTGCGTGAAACGACCGGCGATCCGCTGTTGGTGCGCGCCGGCCGCGGCCTCGTCCCCACGCCCCGTGCGCTCGAACTGCGCGAGCGGGTCGGCCGGATTGTCGAGGACGCGCAGGCGATCCTGCGTCCTGCCGAGGCGCTCGACCTTCAACGCTTGGTCCGGACGTTCACGCTGCGCACCAGCGAAGGCTTTGCCGAGAGCTTCGGCCCCGATCTCATTGCCCGCCTCGGCCGGCAAGCGCCCGGTGTGCGGCTGCGCTTCGTGCAGAAACCGGACAAGGACAGCGCTCCGCTTCGCGATGGGACCGTCGATCTGGAAGCCGGCGTCGTCGGCGGGACGACCGGGCCGGAGGTGCGGGCGCAGGCCTTGTTCCGCGATCGCTTCATCGGCGTCGTGCGCTTGGGGCACCAGCTTTGCGAGCGCGAGATCACGTCCTCCCTTTATGCGCGCGGCCAGCACATCTACGTCTCGCGGCGCGGGCTCGACAAGGGACCGATCGATGACGCCCTGAATAGGCTCGGGCTGGAACGGCAGATCGCCACCATCGTCAGCGGTTTTTCCACGGCGTTGGTGCTCGCCCGGAACTCCGATCTGATCGCCAGCGTACCCGAACGGCACACGGGAGCCTTGCGCGCGGGAATGCACAGTTTTCCCCTCCCCCTCCCGACGCCTGAGATCACGGTCTCATTGCTCTGGCACCCCAGGATGGATGCCGATCCGGCGCATCGCTGGCTGCGCGGCTGCGTTCGGGACGCCTGCGCGCGAGCTGATTGAAGGGCCGCGTAGGGTCTGAGGTCAGGCCAATTGATCCGTTCGTATTGACTATCCTGCGTCGCCATGATTTCCCGTCCGGATCACCAAGCGGGGACATTATGACCGACATCATTGTAAAGGACAGCAACGGAAGCCAGCTTCACGATGGCGATTCCGTGACGCTCATCAAGGACCTCAAGGTCAAGGGAACCTCGGAGACGCTGAAGCGTGGAACGCTGGTCAAGGGCATTCGCCTGACCGACAATCCGGGCGAGATCGAGTGCAGCACCAAGCAGGTCAAAGGCCTCGTGCTGAAAACCGAGTTTTTGAAGAAGGCATAGGATCTGCTTCGCCCGCGATGCTGCCCTCGATGCTGGTTGTCGACGCATCGTAAGGCCGCTCGCCGATCAATCGGCCTTCACCGCCTCCTGCGGCACTTCCTCGGTGATCACCTCGAAACGGGAGAGCGTTGCCGGACCGAAGGCCGTCGACATGGCGACGTCGGTGGCGTCGCGGCCGGTCGCCATCAGAATCCGTCCGATGCGCGGCGTATTGTGGCGGGCGTCGACCGTATGCCAGTGGCCGCCGAGAAAGACCTCGAACCAGGCGCTGAAGTCCATCGGATTGGGATCGATCGGAACGCCGATATCGCCGAGATAACCGGTGCAATATCGTGCGGGGATATTCATGCATCGGCAAAGCGCGATGGCGAGATGGGCAAAGTCGCGGCAGACGCCCGCCTTGTCGGTGAAGCCGCCATGCGCGGTCCTCAGCACGTCGGCCTTCAGGTAATCGAAGGTGATGTGGTCATGGACGAAATCGCAGATCGCCTGGACGCGCGCCCAGCCGAGCGGCGTCGACGAGAACCTGGCCCAGGCGAAATCTGCAAGCCTGTCTGTGTCGCAATAGCGGCTACCGAGCAGGAAGACCAGCACATCGTCCGGCAGGTCATTGATCGCGTGCTGAACGGCATCGTCGGGAACGATGTCGGGTTGGCCGCTGTCGTAGATCTCGAATTCCGTTGAGATCGTCGTCAGCCCCGGCGGAGCGACGATCCGGCTGCAGGCATTGCCGAATACATCAGTATAGCTCCAGGCCTCGATCGGCCGGTCGAATGTCAAGGTCTGATCGCTGAGAAGATCGGCGCGACGGGAGGGATGGATATTGAGGACGAGCAGCATCGGGGTCGGCTGCGTGCATTCATAGCCCAGATGAAACCCGGCGCGTATCTTCATTGTCGCTTCCTTATCGCGTCTCCGCAGAGGTGGAGGTGAGTATGGAACGTTGATCGCGCTACCCGGTTCCCGCAGACACGATCGTCTCCGCGCGGCTACCTCGGGGTAATCAGATCACCTCGGAATAATCGAGATTATCTCATTGTAATCCAAGATTACTTCGGAGGTAATCGAGATTACCTCGTGGTGACGTTGACCTGCACCGTCATGCTGTCGAAATCCTTCCCGTCCCCATCATAGCTGCCGCTTAACGGGACCGCCTGGCGCGGATCGCGGGCAACCGCGACACGAATGAGATCGCGGTTGCCGACGATGCCGTTGGTCGGATCAAACTCCGTCCAGCCGGCGCCCGGAAGATAGATCTGGCACCACGCATGCGTGGAGCCGCCGCCGAGCACGGTGGAACCGTCCCGGTCGGGAACATAGACATAGCCCGTGACGAACCGCGCCGCGAGGCCGAGGATGCGTGCCGCCTCCATCATCAGAAGCGCAAAATCCCGGCAGGTGCCGGAACGAAGGTGCAAGGTCTGGACCGGCGTCTGCGTCCCATGTTCCTGGCGCCGCGCATAGACGAAGCTTTCGCGGATGGCGTAACAGAGCGTCATCAGCAGATGCCCGGTCTCCGTCGGACGCCCCTGGCGCACGAACTGGCGCGCCCAGCGTCCGACCTCGTCGTTCGGATCTGGATAATGGCGCTGCATCGCCGGCGTCAGATCGGCAATCTCATCCTTGTCGTAGGAGAATGGATAGGTCAGGGCCTCCTCGTCCACCTTGAGATCCAGGGCGACCTGGGGCGTATGATCGAGCGTGATCCAGGTTTCGAAACGAAGCTCGGACGCCGGCCTCGAAATATCGACGAGCGCCACGCAATTGCCGAAAACATCGTGGATCCAGCGCACATGATTTTCCTCGGGATAGATCGTCAACGACGCTTCGATCAGCCGCTGGTCGAAACTGTCGCGCGGCCGGAACATCAAGCGATGCTCGCCGAATTCGACGTCCCTGACGTAACGATAGGACGTGATGTGGCGGACGGAGAAAATCGTCATAAGCCGCCGTCGAATCTGTTCACTTTGCTGCTCCAAGGCGGCAATGCCGCCTCTCTTCTGCGGAAGCGCCCTGCCGGCTTTCCCGCTCATCCCGATTTCTTGTCATATAAGCACGTTCGAAAGATTGCTATTGTATCTTCACCGATCGACGGCAGGGCCGTCCAACCTAAGAGGATAACATGCATATCATCTGGGACGTTCTGACGCTTCTGCTGACAATCGGCTCGCTCTATGGCGGTCGCGAATACCGGATTATTCGCGCTCGTGCCCGCGCTCAGAACTGGGGCAACTTCTGATTCGATCCGGATATCTCCGATTCGATTGCGAATCATGGCCGCATCGGTCGTTACCGGTCGCCGTTACGTCGAATGACGTAAAGTCATGCGCTTAAGAAAATGCTTTATTAGTTGAGGCGGAGTCTATCCGCCCATCCTCCCTGTTAGTCTTAAGCCCGCCTCACCCCAGGCGGGCTTTTTTATTCCATCGCCTGCATCACTTCTTGGCGCCGGCCGAAAGCACCCGATGTGTCGCATTGTCCATGGCGTGGCTTGCTTCCTGTCCATCCTTCTTCAGCCCGTATGCGGTATTGCCGCAGCCGGAAAGTGTCAGCAGGCAGATACAGGCGATGGCGATTGCAGCTTTTGGCATCAAGTGTTTCCCCGAATTGAAAAGGTGATTCAGAGCATGATGCCGAAAAGTGTGAGCGGTTTTCGGACGACATCATACTCTAACTCTTAATTTAGAACAGGATTCAGACTTTTAGGCCCGGGGGGCCCCAAAATCATCCTGTTCTAGGGAAGATGACGCATTCTTCGTCAAAATCAATCCGCAGGTGATGAGCGCGAACTCGCGACATGGAACTCGGTGACGCGCCAGGCGTTTACGGGAGCCATCCAATTGGGTTAACGACATGGACTACCAGATTGCCTTCGCCGCGACGGTCGCAACAGCGTCCTTCCTCGTCTTCATGCTGATCGTCCACCGGACCTGATTGTCCCGCGGCAAACGGATTGACCCTAAGGCGCTCGATCACTGGAACCCAGTGCCGACGGCGTTCTGCGACCTCATCGTTTGCGATCCGGAGAGATAGCAGGACCATTTTCCTCCTCGACGACAAGGCGGAGATCGGCAGACAATCCTTCAACAACACGGGAAAGGTGCAAAACAAAGATTTCAACATCCGCAAGTATTTTTACGCTCTTTTGATGTATTTAATTTTAATTAATTGCCAAGCTTAACTATCGGTTAACAATATTGTTGCGCTCCGTCCGCTTCCGCTTATGCTTTACGCAAAAGGGGAGAGGAAAGATGTTTAGCAAGAGCCTGATTATGCCGGTCGGCTTCGCCCTGCTCGCCATTGCCGGCCTGCTGTTCCAGATTGCTGCTAACGTGCTGCACTCTCCGGTCACCCTGCTGCAGCCGTGAGTCACATAAGTTGCTGAACGCGCACGCGATCTCGGTAACTGGGAGTGGAACTTCCTTTGGTTTCGTGCATTCTGTGACTCGTTTTGCCAGGAGGGAGATAACCATGGAAAACGCAGGCGTGGGTTGGATTGCAGCCATCATCATCGGCGGCATCGCCGGATGGCTGGCGGAAAAGGTCATGAGCAGCAGCATGGGCTTGCTCATGAACATATTGCTCGGCATCGTCGGCGCCATCGTCGCCAACTGGATCCTGGGTCTGTTGAACATCCAGCCGCTTGCCGGTTGGCTGGGCTATCTGATCACCGGTTTCATCGGTGCCTGCATCCTGATTGCGATCGGGCGTGTCATCCGCCGCTGACTCGGTCGCGATAGCTGGCCTCCGGCGCTTTTGCAGGTCGTCGGAAATGTTAAAAGCCGGGCGTTCCTGACGTCCGGCTTTTCCTTACCCCTGAATTCCCGTTCAGCGACGGCTGAGCAGGCCGAACACGTAGGCAATGCCTGCCGTCACGGCGAGCGCCACGAGCGGTTCTTCGCGCACCTTGTCGCGCAGCCGTTCGGTCATCAGCGAAGCCTCGTCGCTTACCGCCGACTTCGCCCCCTGCCCCAGCGCGACCACGCTTTCCGTCAGTCGGGAGAGATCGTTGCGAAGGGCTGCGACCTGCGCCGACAGATCGTCTGCTGCAATATCAGCCTTGACGCGCGCAGCGGTGGATTCGGCGGAAGCGGTTTTCAATTCTGCCATGGTCTGCTCCTGTTTCATGGGATGCCGCTTCAACGAAATGGCGGCCCGAAAGGTTCCGTCGCAGCCGATCTTTTGTTCGTCGCAAAGCCGCCGCGGCCGAGCGGCCGCCTTGTGCAGCTTTTCGCGCGACAAACCCTTCATTTCCTGTCGGGTTTGTTTTAAGGAACGTCGAATGTCCGCCCGCGCGCGGGTCAATGATACTGCGAGGTTTGCGTTTCAATGTTCCATATCCTGAGAAGAGCTGCTCAGACCTGGGTTGCCAAGCTCCTCCTGCTTCTGCTCGTCGCGTCCTTCGGCGTCTGGGGTGTGTCGCATGAGCTGCTGTCAGGCGGCAACAGCACCACGGTCGTGACCGTCGGCGATCAGCATGTGGACGTCAACGAATTCCACCTCGCCTATCAGCGCCAGGTGGCAAGCCTCAGCCAACAGTTCGGCACCCGCCTCACCCCCGAGCAGGCCCGCGCCTTCGGCGTCGAGCAGCAGGTGCTCGCCCAGCTCGTAGCCGGCGCCTCGCTCGACCAGCTCGCCGAAGACATGAACCTCGGCCTTTCCGAAGATCGCCTCGCCCAGCTGATCGCTGACGATCCGGCCTTCAAGGCCGTCAATGGCCGGTTCGACCGCGAGCTCTTCATCTCGCGCCTGCGCAATGCCGGCATCCGCCAGGACGATTACATCAAGGAGCGCAGCAAGGTCGCTGTCCGCAGCCAGGTGGTCGATGCCATCTCCAACGGCTTCACCGCACCGAAGACGCTAGTCGACGCCCTGAAGCTCTATGGTGACGAAAGCCGCAGCGTCGAATACCTGCTGCTCACCAATGCCAATATCGAGCCGATCAAGGCACCGGCCGACGACGTGCTGGCGACCTGGTTCGAAGGTGTCAAGCAGCGCTACCGGGCGCCCGAATACCGCAAGCTCGTCTATCTCAAGCTGCAGCCTGGCGATATTGCCGATGCCGCGACCGTCACCGACGACCAGATCCACGAAGCCTTCGACAAGAGCAAGGATACCTATCGCACGCCGGAAAGCCGCACCATCGAACAGCTGACCTTCGCCAACAAGGATCTCGCCACCGCCGCCGAAACGGCGCTGAAGAGCGGTACCACGTTCGATCAGCTGGTCTCCGACCAGGGCAAGACGGCAAGCGACGTGCTGCTCGGCGAGTTCACCAAGGACAAGGTTCCCGACCAGGCCGTTGCCGATGCGGCCTTTACGGTTTCGCGCGATGGCGGCACGACGCCTGTCGTCGATGGTTCCTTCGGCCCCGTCATCCTGCGCGTCACCAACATCAAGCCGGAAACGGCGAAGAATTTCGACGAGGTGAAGGAGGATATCCGCAAGCAGCTGGCGCTCTCCAACGCCTCACAGGAAGTGATCAATGTTCACGACCGCATCGAGGACCTGCGCGCGGGCGGTTCGACGCTCGAGGATATTGCCGGCCAGCTGAATCTCAAGGCCGTGACTGTCGATGCCGTCGATATGACCGGCGCCGACAAGGACGGCAAAGAGGTCAAGGATATCCCAGCCAAGCAGCAGCTGCTCGGCGAAGCCTTCAAGACCGAAGTCGGCGTCGATGCGCCGCCGCTGCCGATCGGCAATGACGGCTATGTCTGGTTCAACGTCCGCGAAATCACGCCGGACCGCGACCGCCCGGTCGCCGAAGTGCGCGAAAAGGCCGTCGAAGACTGGACGGCGGAGCAGCAGAAGGCCGAGCTCGCCAAGAAGGCCGGTGAATTGAAGGCCGAAGCTGCCAAGGGCACGGCACTTGCCGATATCGCAACGCCGCTCGGCATTGCCGTCGAAAGCAAGAGCGGTGTCACCCGCTCCACCGATGACGCGGTCCTCGGCCGTGCCGGCGTCACCGCCGCCTTTTCCGGCCCGGTCGACACGGTCGCGAGTGCTGTCGGCGCCGATCCCTCGACGCAGATCCTGCTGAAGGTCACCGAGGTCAACACCCAGCCGACCGGCGACGTGCTGAACAATCGCGATGCCCAGATCACCGCCATGGCCAATGCCGCCGGCGACGATATTCTCGATCAGATGGTCAACCTGCTGCAGACGCAGTATGGCGCACAGATCAACCAGACACTCGCTGAACAGGCGACGGTCCGCTAGGAGGCTTTATGACCGATCTGAAGCCGTTCCTGGCCAAGGCTGCAAACCGCGAGCCGCTGACGCGTGACGAGGCCCGCGCCGCCTTCGACATCCTGATGTCGGGCCAGGCGACGCCCTCGCAGATCGGCGGGTTCCTGATGGCGCTGCGCGTGCGCGGCGAAACCGTCGACGAGATCGTCGGCGCCGTCACCGCGATGCGCTCGAAGATGCTGACCGTCGAGGCGCCGGCTGATGCGATCGACATCGTCGGCACCGGCGGCGATGCCAGCGGCACCTACAACATCTCGACGCTGGCAGCGCTGATCGTCGCCGGCGCCGGTGTCCCCGTCGCCAAGCATGGCAACCGGGCGCTGAGTTCGAAATCGGGCGCAGCCGACAATCTGGCCGCACTCGGCGTCAAGCTCGACGTCGGTCCCGAGATCATCTCCCGCTGCATTGCGGAAGCCGGCGTCGGCTTCATGTTCGCGCAGCTGCATCATTCCGCCATGCGCCATGTTGGCCCCTCAAGGGTCGAGCTCGGCACACGCACGATCTTCAACCTGCTCGGGCCGCTCTCCAGCCCGGCCGGCGTCCGCCGCCAGCTGCTCGGCGTCTTCTCGCCGCAATGGCTGGTGCCGCTTGCCGAAGTCATGCGCGATCTCGGCTCCGAATGCGTCTGGGTGGTCCATGGCGACGGCCTCGATGAGATCACCACCACCGGCATCACACAAGTCGCGGCACTCGAAGACGGCAAGATCCGTACCTTCGAGCTCTCGCCCGCCGATTTCGGCGTCAGCCCTTGCGTGCTCGCCGACATCAAGGGCGGTGACGGTGTCGCCAACGCCGCAGCGCTTCGCGAAGTGCTCGGCGGCGCCAAGAATGCCTATCGCGATGTCTCGCTCGCCAATGCCGCCGCCTCGCTCGTCATCGCCGGCAAGGTCGAGACGATCCGCGACGGCATGACGCTGGCCACGCAGTCGCTGGATAGTGGCTCCACCGCGCTCGCCCTCGACAAACTCATCGCCGTTTCCAACGATATCGACTAGGATTGCCCGATGACCGATATCCTGAAGAAGATCGAACTCTACAAGCGCGAGGAGATCGCCGCTGCCAAGGCGACCGTGTCGCTTGCCGATCTGAAGGCGATGCAGGCCGGCCAGTCCGCCCCGCGCGGCTTTCACAAGGCGCTCATTGCCAAGCGTGATGCCGGCCGCTTCGGCCTGATCGCCGAGATCAAGAAGGCGAGCCCCTCGAAGGGCCTCATTCGCCCGGATTTCGATCCGCCGTCGCTGGCGAGCGCCTATGAGGCCGGCGGTGCCGCCTGCCTTTCGGTGCTCACTGACAGGCCGAGCTTTCAGGGTGCTCCGGAATTTCTGACAGCCGCCCGCGCTGCCTGCACGCTGCCGGCGCTGCGCAAGGATTTCATGTTCGAGACCTATCAGGTGCACGAGGCTCGTGCCTGGGGCGCCGATTGCATCCTCTTGATCATGGCCTCGCTGTCAGACGATGAAGCCGAACGCCTGCAGGACGAGGCCTTCGCCCTCGGCATGGACGTGCTGGTCGAAGTCCACGACGCCGAGGAGATGGAGCGGGCGCTAAAACTCTCTTCACCGCTCATCGGCATCAACAACCGCAATCTGCGCACTTTCGAGGTCAGCCTCACCGTCAGCGAGGCGCTTGCCCCCATGGTGCCTGATGACCGGCTGCTGGTCGGCGAAAGCGGCATCTTCACCCATGCCGATTGCAAGCGCCTGCAGGCCGTCGACATCAATACTTTCCTTGTCGGCGAAAGCCTGATGCGCAAGGAGGACGTCGCCGCCGCCACCCGCGCGCTGCTCTTTGGCGAAGCCGCCATCGCGGCCGAATGATATGAGCGGCCAAAAGCCAGGCCTCACGCATATCGGTGCCTCCGGTGAGGCGCATATGGTCGATGTCTCCGACAAGGCCGAGACGGTGCGCATCGCCACTGCCGAGGGCCATGTGAAGATGGCGCCGGAAACGCTCGCTCTCATCGTCCAAGGCAATGCCAAGAAGGGTGACGTCATCGGCACGGCGCGCCTTGCCGGCATCATGGCGGCAAAACGCACCGCCGATCTCATCCCGCTCTGCCATCCGCTGATGCTGACGAAGGTCACCGTCGAGATCGAGGAAGATGCCGCCCTGCCCGGTCTGCGCGTTACGGCAACCGCCAAGCTCACCGGAAAGACCGGTGTGGAGATGGAGGCGCTGACCGCCGTCTCGGTCGCTTGTCTGACCATCTACGACATGGCCAAGGCGGCCGATAAGGCAATGGAAATCGGCGGCATCAGACTTCTTGAAAAGTCCGGCGGAAAATCCGGTGATTTCCGTCATCCGGAGGCAAGATGAACCTTCTCCCGGTCGCCGAGGCCCTGAACCGCTTGCTCTCTCGCGCAAAGCCCATTGCTGCGTCCGAGACGCTGCCGCTTGCCGAGGCTGAGGGCCGCGTCCTGGCCGTCGATCTGACCGCCGGCCTGACCCAGCCGCCCTTCAATGCCTCCGCCATGGATGGCTATGCACTGCGCCGCGAAGACGCGCCGGAGCCGGGCGCCGAGCTGAAGGTCATCGGCATGTCTTCCGCCGGCCACGGCTTCGAGGGAAGCGTCAGCCAGGGTGAAGCCGTCCGTATCTTCACCGGCGCGCCTGTTCCACTAGGCGCCGATAGCGTTCTGCTGCAGGAGGATGCGGAGATGATCGAGGGCGGCATCCGAACCAATTTCCCTGTGCGGCAGGGCCAGCATGTGCGTCCCCGCGGCCAGGATTTCACCGAAGGCGAAGCCGTGCTATCGGCCGGCACCGTGCTCGATTTCTCTCGGCTAACGGTTGCTGCCGGCATGAACCGGCCGGATGTCGAGGTGCTGCGGCGCCCGCTGATCGCGATTCTTGCAACCGGCGACGAACTGCTGCCGCCCGGAAGCACGCCCGGCCCTTCGCAGATCATCGCATCCAATACGTTTGGTATTGCAGCCCTTGCCCGCAAAGCCGGCGCCGATGTGCTCGATCTCGGCATCGTGCCTGACGACAAGGCCAAGATCACCGCGGCGATCGACACGGCGCGGGACGCCAAGGTCGATGTGATCGTCACGCTCGGCGGCGCTTCGGTCGGCGACCATGATCTGGTGCAGGCCACGCTGATCGAAGCCGGCATGCAGCTCGATTTCTGGCGCATCGCCATGCGCCCCGGCAAACCGCTGATGGTTGGCAGCTTCGGCGAGACGCATGTGCTCGGCCTGCCCGGCAATCCGGTCTCCAGCCTCGTCTGTTCGCTGCTCTTCCTGGAGCCGCTGATCCGCAAGCTCGCCTCCCTGCCGCCGATGCAGCGCGAGGCAATGGTGGAGGCGGCCGTCACACTGCGCGCCAACGACCACCGGCAGGACTATATCAGAGCGAAACTTTCGAAATCCGCCGCGGGCCACTGGCTCGCCGAACCCTTCGGCAAGCAGGATTCCTCGATGATGAAGGTCTTCGCTGCAGCCGATTGCCTTGTCATCCGCCCGCCGCATGCCCCGGAGCTGCCGGCCGGAGCGCCCTGCCCGGTCATGCTGTTGCGGCCGGATCTTTTAGCCTGATTGTACTTGTAATTTATTTCTATGTCTGAGCGTATTCCGTTTCTTCCTGCTGATGAACGCGCAGGAGCCACGTTTGTAGGTGATGCCAATGTTATCTCGCTGCATGATATCGGCTGTCATCCTCCTCGCGGCCTACTCGTCCGCCGTTGCGGCGGTAGAAGGAAGCCCCGCACGGGAGCCCCCGTCCGATCCCGGTGCCCCCTGGGCGATCGAGTGGAGCATGCCCGATCGCAAAGACGAGATGACGCCCAAAACTCTTATTCTCTGCTCGGATCATATGGACGAGCATCTCAGGCGGTATCGGTCGCTGATTGAGAAGTCAGGTGTGCTGAAAGGCTATACGATCCTGGATGGAAGCAAACTTGGGGCGTACAAGTCGGCGGCAGGCAGCGTTGGCTACATCGTCTCAACGCATAAAGGCAACGAAGATCAGACCGTAAGCAATTGCGTTGCGAACTACCCGGAACTCGAGCCGCTTGTGACTGATTTCATCGCAAAAGGAATACGGGCTAAACAAGATGAATTTCAGAATCTGATAAAGGCTGGAATACTCCCGAAGGAAGTTCTGCCACTTCAATGTTATTCGAGGTTCTACTATCCGACCGAAGACCATTATCCCACCAAAAGCACAAAGCAATGGCTTGCATTGATCGACGTGAACGACACCACCGACAACAGATGTTTTGATGTGACCCTTCCAACAACTTTCGGCATCCATCCTTTTTCGTGTGAGTCTGCCGGAATCTGCGTTGACGACCGAAAATAAAGGCATGGTGTCTGCGTCGACCACACATTCATTTAATAGAGGGTAACGCATCAGCCAAAGCGAGTTTTAATCTTGCCTTCAGCTATTGCCGGAGCGAGAAAACCCCCGCCTGCACCGACCCGCGGCCCGTGCCCGCGCCGAAATCCGCAACCGCATGGGTCGCGATTCGCCGGAGTTCGCCCTGCGGAAGATAGGCGCGCTCGGGATCGCCGATCAGCACCTCGATGCCGCTTGCCTGGCAACGCCGCAAGAAGGCCGTCACTCGCGCGGCAAGCGAGGGATCGTAAAACAGATCGCCGACCACCAGAAGGTCAGTCGCTGGTGGCTGATGCTCGATGATATCGGCGGCCCAGGCCACGATGTTCACACCGTTGATCGCTGCGTTGAGGCCGATCGCGGCAATGGCATTGGCATCGATGTCGATAGCGGTCACCGTGGCTGCGCCGGCCTTCGCCGCGGCAATGGCCACGAGCCCGGAGCCGGCGCCGAGATCGAGCACCCGGCGGCCGCTCACCATTTCCGGCCGGTCGAGCAGATGGCGGGCAAGCACCGCGCCGCCGGCCCAGGGATAGGCCCAGTAAGGCGGCGGATCGGCCTCTGCACGACCGGCAAGCCGCCAGAGCCCGCTCGCAGGCCCCGCGGTATGGAGCAGGATCTCGGGGATGGAGGGAACCGGTGATATCGGCAGGTTGGCCTTGATGAAGGCGGCCGGATCGGGTTGCGACATGCCCGGGCGTTTCATCGTCGTCTGCTCCTGCCGGCGCTGTAACGGCGTATCGTTTTTAATAGCAAGAGCAGGCCGCCGTTGTGGAATTCACCGCCATTTATGCACGCCACGATTTAGGTGAAATAATGAAGACGAGCCAGGCTTTTCGCAAGGAACTGAACCGCTATTCGTGATGAGGCGTGCCATATGCCATTCAAGAACGCAACACAGGCCGTTGAAGCGAGACCATCTTGGCGGCAGGCATCGAGAGGGTTGAGCCCTGCTGGTGCAAAGCAAGGCAGACAACCTCCGTCGACGATCGTTGGCTGTCGGGCATTTATGAACCTCATTTCTAACATCATGCAGATAGTACCGCCTAATGCTCCATGCTGAGGCGAGGTAACGTCCCCAACCAACCGCCGTCTCCAGTGCGATGCCATGTCCGGCGACGATGAGGCGTGTCTTGGGTCCAAGGTCTTTAGCGCGGCCTGCCAGCAACGGTGCTGGCGCGCGCTACTCCACCGTCCTTTCAGGGCTTCGACAGCCTGTATTCGGGAAGAACACGCATGACAAAAATTTTGGCTTCCGTTGTGATCTCCACCTTGATCCTTGTGTCGGCGACGGCTCCTGCAGCAGCGGAGGGAGATGTCGCCTTGGGACAAAAGGCGTTTCAGCGCTGTTCCGCCTGTCATTCGACCACGGATCAGAAAAAGGCGGGGCCGGGGCTCAGTGGCGTTGTCGGGCGCGCGGCCGGCTCTGTAGAAGGCGTCCGCTATTCGGCGGCCATGAAGGCGTCGGGATTAGTATGGGACGAGGCGACGTTGGACCGATTTCTAGCAGCGCCTCGCGAGGTTGTACCGACCACCACAATGACCGTGGGCGTACCCAAGCCTGAGGATCGGCTAAACATCATCGCTTACCTGAAGTCCCTGTCGGAGTAGCGGCGAACCTCTTGGCTGAGCAAGCCGGCGATCGATGGGCACCCAACGCGGCTGAACATCGCTGACCGGTCTTGGGTTGACGTGTCTGCTCGTGCTTTTGCCTCGCATTCAGAAGCCGCCTTTCTAACGTCGTGCAGGTTTTGCCAACTAATTGGGCGCCGCCGGACGAGCTAACGTTGCCGCGTAAAGCAGGCTCTTGGTCGACGGCGTCTCATCATCCTGGAGGTTGCTGGCGGCACTCCCGTCGCCGTCGCTCTCCTTGGAGATCGACGGTTCTGACCGTTAGCTGAACGACCTCAGTCAACGAGCACATCCACTATGAAACATCGGAGAACCGACCAGTCATGATCACACTGAATATCAACGGTAATCAGCACGAGGTCGATGCCGACCCGGAGACACCCATCCTTTGGGTCCTGCGCGACACGCTCGGCATGACCGGGACCAAGTTCGGCTGCGGCGCCGCGCTTTGCGGCGCGTGCACCATACATCTGGATGGTGAGGCTGTCCGTTCCTGCAGCACCCCTCTTTCCGCTGCCGAAGGCCTGAATATCACCACCATAGAAAAAGCGACCGACGGCAGCGAGCGCGTCGGCGCCGCTGTAAGCGCAGCTTGGGTCAAGCACGATGTAGCGCAGTGCGGCTATTGTCAGAGCGGTCAGATCATGAGCGCCACGGCGTTCCTGGCATCCCTGCCCTCCGGCTCTCAACCGACCGCCTCGGAGATCGATACGGCAATGGAAGGCAATATTTGTCGTTGCGGAACCTATGTCCGTATCCGCGCCGCCATAGCCGATGCTGCCAGCAATCTTGTCTGAAGGAGACGCCATATGTTGCCGAACATGGATTACAGCGAATTACCGCGTGCGCTGCAGCACATGCTGGAACGAGGCCGTTCAACACCGGTCCAGGCGTTGCCACGCCGCAGCTTTCTAAAGCTGACGGGGACCCTCGGTTTGGCTGTCGGCATTTTTTCCCATCTGGCCACCGCCCAGCCCACCGACGCGGGTGAGGCGCCGATCGCTCTGAATCCGACCGAGCAGCCTTCTGCATTTGTTCAAATTGCGCCAAATGGCGAGGTTATGGTCACAATCAACCGGCTGGAGTTCGGTCAAGGCGTCCAAACGGCATTACCGATGATCCTTGCCGAAGAACTCGACGCGGACTGGAATTTAGTACGCAGCCAGCTCGGCACCAATGACATGGCTTATGTTGATCCGCTCTTCGGCATGCACCTTACCGGCGGTTCGAACACCATCAAGAACAGCTTTACGCAGTATCGCGAGCTGGGTGCTCGAGTCCGCGCCATGCTACTTGCAGCCGCGGCGGACCGCTGGAACGTGGATGTTTCCGCGCTGCGAACCGAGGCCGGTGTGGTTCTGGCTCCCGATGGCCGCAAGCTCGGTTATGGAGAACTTTCCGAAGCGGCCATGGCCCTGCCCGTGCCTCAGAAAATAGCGTTGAAGGACCCGAAGGATTTCCGCATCATCGGCCAGCCCACCCAGCGTCTGGATGCACAAGCCAAGAGCAGCGGCCAACAGAGTTTTGGCATCGACTTCAAGCTGCCGGGACAATTGACGGCTGTGGTGGCTCGCCCTCCGGTCTTCGGAGCCAAGATAGCCTCTCTGGACGACAGCGCAGCACGTTCAGTAAAGGGCGTGAAAGCTGTTTTGCGTGTACCGCTGGATCGCGGTGCAGAGGGCGTGGCCGTGGTGGCCGACGGATATTGGCAGGCATCTCAGGGTCGCAACGCCCTTAAGGTGGAATGGGACACATCGGCTGTCGAAAAGGTCGATAGTGAAAAGCAACTTGCCCAGTTTCGCGAGATCGCCAATCGCCCCGGCCCGCGCCAGTTCGATGCCGACATGGCGCCATTGGAAACCGCTCCCCTGAGTCTGGAAGCCGAGTTCGTGTTTCCGTATCTCGCCCACGCGGCGATGGAACCGCTGAACTGCACGGTTCGGCTTTCCGACGATCGTGCCGAGATCTGGATGGGGAGCCAAAGTGCAGGGCTCGATGCCGGCGTTGCCGCAAACGTGCTCGGCCTCAAGCCGGAACAGGTGGTGGTGAACGTGCAGACATCGGGTGGTGGCTTCGGCCGGCGCTTTTCCAGCAGCAGCGACACGGCAATGGAGGCCTGCCAGATAGCCAAGGCCGCCAGGTCGGCGGGGCTGAACGCACCGGTGCGAACGCTCTGGAGCCGCGAGGACGATATGAGGGGCGGCTACTACCGTCCAACGCATCTTCACCGCGCTCGCATCGGCTTCGACAAAGAGGGCAATGTGCTGGCCTGGGACCACACCATCGTCGGCCAGTCCATACTGACAGGAACCGTGTTCGAGAAGTTCCAGGTGAAGGACGGCATCGATGCCGCCACGACCGAGGGGATGCGGAGCCCCTATCCGCTTCCCATGCGCCTGACAGTACATCATCCTGTTGCCAACGTGCCGGTTCTGTGGTGGCGCAGCGTTGGCTCCACTCATACGGCTTTCGTGATGGAGACCTTGCTTGACGATATAGCGAGAGCCACCGACCAGGATCCGGTCGCATATCGCATGAAGATGTTTGGCGATGAGCATCCTCGTCATCGCGATGCACTGCAGCTCGCCGTAGACAAGAGCGGTTACGGCAGTAGGACATTGGCAGAAGGCAGGGCTTGGGGTGTGGCCGTGCACGAATCCTTTTCATCCGTGGTGGCCTACGTGGTGGAAGCCTCCGTCGTCGACGGGCAGCCCAAGCTGCATCGGGTTACGGCGGGGGTGCACTGCAATCTGGCCGTCAACCCCCGGACCGTGGAAGCGCAGGTCCAGGGCGCGGCGATCATGGGCTTGTCGACATGCCTTGCCGGCGCGGAAATCACGCTCAAGGACGGTATTGTGGAGCAAGGCAACTTCAGCGAATTCACGGCGGCAAGGATCACGGATGTGCCGGAGTTCGACGTCAACATCGTTCCAAGCGCGGATGCACCGACAGGCATGGGTGAACCCGGCCTGCCGCCTTTGGCGCCGGCATTTGCCAATGCCATCTCGCGTCTGACAGGCAAGCCGGTCAGGCAGATGCCTTTCAACCTCGCTTAGAACCTGGCTCGGACGAGAGTCTGCCCCGGTCCTGTGCCTCGCTGAATGCAGCGAGCCGCACAGGGCCGCGATGTTCCTGTCGCGTGACGTCTTGACAACAATGGCGCTGAGACTTCGCAGTCAGCGATGACCGCGCGCTTCATCAGCAATCAGGACAGACAGGACCTTACATCTATCGGCAATCGCGCAACTGAGATCAGTCCCCCAACCCATCGCGACCATTTTGCGTACAGCCCTGGCAGGAGCGTCAGCCTTTGAAACGAAGCGCCTCGACGAGGAGCGCAAACGCGGCCGTATGCTGACGTCTGCTTGGGTAATATAGGTGATAGCCAGGGAACGGCTGGCACCAATCGTCGAGGACTCGGATCAGTCGCCCGTCTGCAACGTATTGTGAAACCTGACTTTCGAAAGTGTAGGCAAGCCCGAGCCCATCCAAAGCAGCGGCTTCCAGCATCAAACTATCGTTGATGATGAGCGGCCCATTCATTCTGACTACAAGCTCCTCGCTGTCGCGCTCGAACTCCCAGGCATACAATCCACCTCCTGTGGTTTGCCGGTAGCTAATACCCCGGTGGTCGCCGAGATCGCGGGGCGTCATCGGGATTGTGCGGTTCTGGAAGTAGGACGGCGATCCTACGACCGCCATGCGAAGGTCAGGGCCGATCCTGACGGCAACCATGTCCTTTTGAACCTGTTCTCCAATGCGAATACCGGCGTCGAACCGGCCGGCCACGATATCCGTCAGGCCCTCGTCAAGAATGACCTCCATTTCAATATCCGGGTATTCCGCCAAGAATGTTGTCATGACAGGCCAAAGCACGCTCATGGCGGCATATCGAAACGTCGTAATGCGGATAGTGCCCGCCGGCTTGTCACGAAGTGAGGTGACGGCTGCGATCTCGCTTTCGATGTGTTCGAAGGCCGGGCGGAGGTTCCGAAGCATACGCTCTCCGGCATCGGTCAGCGACAAGCTTCGTGTAGTGCGTGAGATTAGCCGCACCCCCAGCCTCTGCTCCAGCATCCTGACTGAGTAGCTGACGGCAGACTGGGAAAGTCCCAGCTTGGTGGAGGCGCGCGTGAAACTTCCGGCCTCGGCGACGGCGATGAAGGCTGCAAGCTCGCTGAAATCACCGTGCCTCATTTATCTCCCTCATTTCTAACTTCATGCCGATTATACCAGCTAATCAAAGTTTGTCTTCATTGCTACCTGTCATTTCACAAACCGCTTGAACGGCATGCAAGAGAGACAATGATGATGGAAGCCACCCCCGCACTATTTGAACCCTTCGTTTTCGCCAATGGGATCACGCTTCGAAACAGGGTCGTCATGGCTCCGATGACGACGTGGTCAGCCAATGACGACGGAACAGTCTCGGATGAGGAAGTTTCCTACTATCGACGTAGGGTGAACGGCGTTGGCCTCGTTCTAACGGGTTGCACGCATGTCTTGCCCAATGGCATCGGGTTCACGGGCGAATTCGCTTCTTATGATGACAGCTTCACACCAAGCCTCCGGCGTCTGGCTGAGGCGGCCAAAAGCGGCGGTGCGCCAGCGATTCTTCAAATTTTTCACGCCGGCGGCAAGGCCGTGCCGGCGCTTATCCCGGACGGAGACGTTGTCAGCGCCAGTTCGCTGCAAGTTTCAGCCGGTCCTTTCAATCCAGGCGGCGGCACGACGCGCGCACTGAGCCACGACGAAATCCTTGATGTGATTTTTGCTTTCGGCGAAGCAACCCGCCGCGCTATCGAAGCCGGCTTCGATGGGGTCGAACTGCATGCGGCCCACGGCTTTCTGATCCAGAACTTTTACTCGCCGCTCCACAACTATCGCGACGACGAATGGGGAGGCTCGCTGGAAAACCGGATGCGGTTTCCGCTCGCCGTGGTCCGCAACGTGAGGCGGGTGATAGGCACACACGCGACGCGTCCGTTTCTTCTGGGATACCGGGTCTCGCCGGAAGAACCTGAAGAGGGCGGCCTTCGTATTGAAGACACCTACGAACTCATCGAGCATCTGATCGACGGCGGCGTCGACTACATCCATGCTTCGCTGACGAGCGTACTCGAAGCCCAACCACTCGAAGCCATCGCTGATCGTCCCATCGCTGAACTGATCGCCGCCACGGTAGCGGGGCGCGTTCCGGTTATTGCCGCTGGCCAGATCAAGTCACCCCAACAGGCGGAAAGCGCCCTTCATCTGGGCCTTTCGCTTGTGGCTGTAGGCCAAGGGCTGGTGATAAACCCGGAGTGGGTCGAACTTTCACGCAGTGGCAATGAGAAGCTGATCGAGAACGAGATCAGGACCACGACAATCCCGGAAATTGCCCTTCCGGCCAAACTCTGGGGCGTCATCGAGGCGGCCACCGGCTGGTTCAACATCAACGATGATCACGAAGAGCAGCGGCAGAAGGCCACCGCATAGAGCATCGGCACACAATCTCGCATGAAGGAAAATTCGATGAGTAAGGTTTGGTTGATCACAGGAGCCGGGCGCGGCATGGGCCTGGATTTCGCAAAGGCGGTTCTGGCTGTTGGCGACAAACTCGTTGCAACCGGCCGCAACCCGGAGCGCATTGCCAAGGCGATCGGCCAATCGGAAAATCTGCTCGTCGTCACGCTGGATGTAACCAAGCCGACCGACGCGGACTCTGCCGTCACGGCAGCACTCGAACGCTTTGGTCGCATCGACATACTGGTCAACAATGCCGCAAACTTCTACTCAGGCTATTTTGAGGAACTGACGCCGCCTCAGATCGATCTGCAACTGGCTAGTACTCTCCTCGGCCCCATGAGTGTCACCCGCGCCGTCCTGCCGGTGATGCGCCGGCAGGGGTCCGGCAAGATCATCTCGATCTCATCGACGGCCAGCCTGCTGGGCTTTGAGTTTTGCAGCGCTTACTCTGCCGCGAAGTTTGCCCTCGATGGTTGGATGGAATCGCTGCAGCCCGAAGTGGCGCCGTTTGGTATCGAAACGATGATCGTCAATCCGGGCTTCTTCCGCACGGAATTGCTGACTGACGAATCAACTCAATATGCTCCGTCATCTGTTAGCGACTACGACGAAAGGCGCGCCCAACACCTGGCATTCTGGAAGTCCGCCAACGGCCAGCAGAGCGGCGATCCCGCAAAACTCGCCCAAGCGCTGATCACCCTGGTCAACCAACCGGAGCTACCCCGCCGGTTCATCGCCGGAGCTGATGCTGTTGGCATGGTGGAACAGAAAATCGCGCTATTGCAGCAACAGATCGATGCCTACCGGGACCTTTCAAGTTCGCTTGCCTTTGACGTCAAAGCCCAAGCCTGAAACGACGCTTTGCTGATGCTCAGTAATTCTTCATGGCAAGATGCGGCATGCCACCGTCAAGAAATTCCGCGCCATAGGCAACGAAGCCGAAACGCTCGTAAAGCGGCAGCTTGTCCGCCTGTGCGGTGAGATAGAAGTGGTTGTCGCGGGCAGCGCGATGCAGGTCTATCGCTCGCCCGATCATTGCGGCTGCAATGCCTTGGCCGCGCCATTGGCCGGCAACCGCAACCCGGCCGATCTTCACATGTTCCTCGGCATAAATCACCCGCAGGGTGCCGGAGACCTCGCCTGCCGTGACGGCGACGAGATGATGGGCGCTGAGATCGTCGACATCGAATTCCTCGGCTTCGGGAACCTTCTGCTCATGCACGAAAATAGCGCGCCGCAGCCGGAAGGCCTCATTGCAGAGCGTACTGAAAACCGGGACGCTCAGGATCGCCGTTTCCATCACCATCCTTGCCTCCCTCACGGATACGGCCCAAAGCCCTCCGCCGGACCGGCGAAGGGCTGCCGGCAAAATCAGCCAGGCTTCTTCTTTGAAAACTTATTCTTCGGTGCGGCGGCGCCCTTGCCCTCATATTTGGAGCCTTCGGATCTGGGGCCGTCGAATTTCGGTTTGTCGAATTTCGGCTTGTCTGACTTCGGGCCATCGAAGGCGGGCTTGCCCGGCTTCTTGCTCCAGGGCTTGCTATCCCGTTTGTCCCCGCCGCTACTATCGGCCGCGGCATATCCGCCGCCCGGACCCTTGCCGAACTTGTTCTTCGGCCGCTCGCCGCGGAACGAATCATCCGGCCGCTCGTCGCGGGATGGCTTGCCGGCATAAGGCTTCGGCGACGGCGCCCGGCTGAAATCCGGTGTGCCCGAAAGCCTGGTCACGCGGATGCCGCGTTCGAGCGCCTTGTTCGGACCGATCGCCGCCAGGAAGCTTTCGGCGCTCGCCGCAGCAATCTCCACATAGGTTTCCTCGGGCTGCATCTTGATCGCGCCGATTTCGCGCTTCGTCACATTGCCGTTGCGGCAAAGCATCGGGATCAGCCAGCGCGGCTCGGCATTCTGCTTGCGCCCGACCGAGACGGAGAACCAGACACTGGCGCCGAAATCCTCGCGCGATCCCTTCTGCGCCGGCTCGTAGGGCTCGGCATTGTCGCGGCGCTTGCGGTTGCGCTCGTCCTGCACGGTAACCTCGATGAGATCTTCCGGCGCCGAATGATTGGTGCGGTAAAGACGCAAGAAAGCGGCGGCAAGCTTTTCGGCGCCGTGGCTGGCGAGAAGCTGCTGTACCAGCCCCTGCTCTTCTTCCTGCGGCGTTTCGTTGAAGATCGGGTCGGCGAGCAGCCGCTCGTCGTCGCGCTCGCTCACCTCCTCGGCCGAGGGCGGCCGCGCCCAGGCAGCCGAAATACCGGCATTCTCGAGCAGGCGTTCCGCCTTGCGCCGTGCATTCAGCGGCACGATCATGGCGCTGATGCCCTTGCGTCCTGCCCGGCCGGTGCGGCCGCTGCGGTGCAGAAGCGTTTCCGGATTGGTCGGCAGGTCGGCATGGATGACGAGATCGAGGCCCGGCAGGTCGATGCCGCGGGCGGCGACGTCGGTCGCGATGCAGACCCGGGCGCGCCCATCGCGCATCGCCTGCAGCGCATGGCTGCGTTCGTTCTGTGTCAGCTCGCCGGACAGCGCCACCACGGCGAAATTGCGGTTGTTGAACCGCGCCGTCAGATGATTGACGGCGGCGCGCGTCGAGCAGAAGACGATGGCATTGGTCGCCTCGTAATAGCGCAGCACGTTGATGATCGCATTCTCGCGGTCGCTCGGGGCAACCATCAGCGCGCGATATTCGATGTCGATATGCTGCTTTTCCTCGGCCGCGGTGCTGATGCGCACGGCATCGCGCTGGTAGCTCTTGGCAAGCTTGGCAATCGCCGCCGGCACTGTTGCCGAAAACATCAGCGTCCGGCGCTCGTCCGGCGCCGCATCGAGAATGAATTCCAGGTCTTCGCGGAAACCGAGATCAAGCATCTCGTCGGCCTCGTCGAGCACGGCAGCCTTCAGTTCCGACATGTCGAGCGCCCTGCGGCGGATATGGTCGCAAAGCCGGCCGGGGGTGCCGACGACGATATGGGCGCCGCGTTCGAGCGAGCGGCGCTCGCTGCGGATGTCCATGCCGCCGACGCAGCTGACGATCACCGCGCCGGTCATCTCAAAGAGCCAGTCGAGCTCGCGCTTCACCTGCAGGGCAAGCTCGCGCGTCGGGGCGATGACGAGGGCGAGCGGCGCACCGGCATTGCCGAAGCGCTCCCTGCCCTCGAGCAGCGTCGGCGCCAGCGCCAGGCCGAAGGCGACGGTCTTGCCGGAGCCGGTCTGGGCCGAGACTAGCGCGTCGGAAGCGGCGAGCGCCGGATCGAGCATCGCCTTCTGCACCGGGGTGAGTTCGGCGTAACCGCGCTTCTGCAACGCCTTGGCGATCGCCGGAACGACGCCGTTAAATTCTGTCATGAGTTCGATCTTTCGGAGCTGTCAGGCGCGTTGCTGCACCATGGCCGGAGCCAGCCGGCGGGGTATTTGCGCCGTTCCTAGCCGCTCCCGCGGCGATTGTCAAAGCGTGCGGCTACGCCACAGCCAGGCGTCGATGCGGCTTGCCCGGCCACGCAGCGCCGTTTCCAACGGCCCCTCCATTCGGCCGGACTGCGTAAGCACGCTATCGGGACCAGCGGCGCGGACGATTTCGGCGCTCAGCGCCAGTTCGACGCCATGGCGGGCGGCGACCTCCATCAGACGGCTGCCGACATTGATGGTATCGCCTGCCGCCGTGATCTGCTGCCGGTCGCCGGTGCCCAATCGCGAGGCGACGATCGGGCCGCAATGGGCGCCGACCTTGAAGCCGATCTTCTTCTGGGCAAAGCCCGCATGCGCTTGAAGCCAGGCCCTTGTGCGCTCGCACAGGCTGACTGCGCAAGCGGCGGCGCGGGCGGCGTCGTCATCGCCAGGCTCCGGCAGACCGAACAGGATCATCGCCCCGTCGCCCATGAAGCTGGTGATGGCGCCGCCATGGGCGCGCGCTTCCTCGTCGACCAGTTCGAAGAAGCCGCTCAACATCTCGCTCACCGCCACCGGCCCGACATTTTCGCTGAGGCCGGTGAAGCCCGAGAGATCGATGAAGATGACGGCGGCGTTCTGGCGCACCGGCGCGGCGAGGAAATTCGGATCGCGCGCCAGCCACTCGCCGAGCCCAGGTGCCTCAATGCGCTGCAGGAGCGCGCTCTGCTCGGCGAAATGACGGGCGCGGCCGCGGTCGAGCCAGAGTTCGGCCGCGCCATAAGCCAACGCCGGCGGCAGCGCCGCGGCGATCGGCAGCGCCGCACTCAGCCAGTAGCCATGTGCAAAGGCCGACAGGTTGAGCATCGCCCAGACGATCAGCGTCAGCACGATGATGACATAGCCTGCCGCACTCCGCCGCCAGGCGACCAGCGACACGAGCACGATCGGCAGTCCGATGGCGGTGGCGGCATCGATCAGCCGCATCCTGCGATCGCGCACCATGCCGTCGCCGGTAACAAGATGGGTGATCGCCGTCGACATCACCTCGACGCCGGGCATCACGGGATCGAACGGTGTCGGGAAGACATCGCCGCCGCCGGTGACGGTCGAACCGATGACGACGATGCGGCCTGCCACCGCATCCGCCGAAAGCTTGCCATCAAGCGCATCGGCGGCGCTGAAGGTGGCGATGCTGCCGCGACCGCCATAGAAGGTCACCGGCAGACGCTGGCCGATATCTGTGGGAATACGCAGCTTTCCGAGCATGATGGCGTCGCGTTCGATGGTGGGATCGACGCCGAGCGCCACCGACGCAGCACGCAGCGGAAAAGCCGGATCCAGCCGGTCTGCGGCACGCGAGATCAGCGGGATGAAGCGCGGTGTGCCGGTCTGGTCGGTGGCGACATTGACGATGCCGACCGCGGCGGCCTCGGCAAAGCGGGGAAGCGGCAACAGCAGCTGGTTTGCCTCCGGGATGGCGGCAAGCGGATCCCCGGCCGCATCGGTGACCCGCTGGCGGCTTTGCGCAAAAGTGGCCGCGGCCGCAATCACGCTTGGCCCCTGGCGAAGGGCTGATGTCAGCGCCGCATCACCCGCCTCCGGCCCCGGATCGACCAGCAGAATGTCGATCGCCAGAGCCTTCGGCTTCAACGCGGTGATCGCGTTGGCGAGGCGCGCAAGTGTCGCCCGATCGAGCGGATAGCCGTGTGCCCTAGCGGTACGGTCGTCGATCGCGACGATCGAGACGACGGGAGGCGGTGTCTTCGCCCCGACGATGGCGCTGCGGATATCGGCAAGCGAGGCCTCCATCCGGTCGAGAAGGCCGCTTCCGGCATTGAGATTGACATAACCGAGCGCAGCTCCCCAAAGACCGGCGAGCAGCAGCGCGATCACTGTCAGCAGGCGATGGTTCATGGGACTTATTGGCCGAGACGGGCAAGAAGGGCAGCGGCGCGCGGCGCCGGCCAGCGACGTACGACGAGGGGTTCGGTTCCGGCGGTAACGTCGACGCCCTCGCCCGGCGACAGCACCACCGGCTCGCCGGCCGGCCTTCGAACTGCGACGCTGCCTCTGACGACCAGCACCGAGGTCTGGCCGCCTGCGACATCGACAGCCCATTGGGTGCCGCGCACAGCCGCGATCGCCTGCGGCGTCACGACCTGGAAACCACCGGCGTGCTGGGTGTTATCGACATCGACGAGAATGGCCTTGCGGCGCAGCGATGCCGAATCGGGGCTGCCGTCGCGGTTGCGGTCGACGAGGCTGTAGGCCGCGCCGGCCTCTGCCGTCATCGTCACGCCGCCCGGACAACTGAGCACCTGTCGCGCCCCGGCATCACGCGATACCGTGCAGCCGGCAGACTGCGCAAAGGCCGCCCCATGCGGAATGAGGCCGGCAGCGAGTGCGGCGGCAATCAGGCTGCTAAACGTCGTATTCATGGAAAGTCCCCTTGACCGTGCGGAACAGCTCTTTTCGAAAGCGCCCGCCAACCGTCTTCTTCCCAACTGTCTTCTTCAATCTAAGGCATGATAGCCGAATTCAAATATTTCCCTAGACCAAAAAAGCAAATAGGCGCAATCGCCGGCGGAATTCTTACGCTCTACTATCCGTTTCAGCCGCCGGTCCGGTATAACGCGCCCGCGGCCGGATCAATTCGCCGCTGTCGATCTGTTCCATTGCATGGGCAAGCCAACCGACTGAACGGGCAAGCGAGAAAATGATGATCGGCGCCTCCCTCGGGAGATCGAAGGCGGCGGCCATCGCGGCAAGTGCGAAATCGACGTTGACCTCCTCGCCGACCATCTCCTCGCCCACTTCCCGGACCTCGGCAAATTGCGGCGGCAGGGGGAAGTGCGACAGCAGCGCCAAGGCCCTGACATCGCCATTGGGATAGAGCGGATGGCCGAAGGCCGAAAGGCGATTGCCCTGGGCAAGCGTGCGGCGGATCGCCTGCTCCGCCCCAAGGGTGGACGCGGTCTCGATCAAGGCGCCGACGCCCTGCCAGGCGGCGCCGTGCAGCGGCCCTGTCAGCGTCGCCAGACCGGACAGCACGGTGGCCGAAAGGGCTGCACCTGCCGACGCCGTGACCCGCGCCGCAAAGGCCGAGGCGTTGAGTTCGTGATCGGCAAGCAGTACCAGCGCGCGGCGCAGGCAATCGGCAGCATGCGGCCGCTGCCAGCTTGCCGCAAGCCTGAGATGCAGCGGCCGGTCGGAAGGCCCAGGCGCCAGCGCATCGGCGACTGTGTAGAGAACCCCGCTTGCTTCACGCCGAAGTGCTGCCTGCGAGCGGCCGAGCGACGGCAGATCCGATGTCACCCGCCCTGCCAGCGCCAGGAACGCCGCCTGAAGCGACGGAGAGGCATGTCCGGTCCCGCGGCTGGAGAAGGGTGGCTCCGCGCCGTTCCAGAGCAGTGCCGCCGTCTGCTCAAGTGTCACAACTTCAGCGAAACCGGCCGCATCCTTTCCGCGATAGAAAAGCCGTCCGCCGATGATGGTCGAGATTGCCGAGGAGAGAACTGGATCGCCCCAGCGGATCGCCTCGGCGGCGACCGTTTCGGTCTTGCGGCGGCCGGCATGGCGTTCGGCAAGCCGCTGTACGTCGGCAGCCTGGTAGAGGCTTCGGCGCGGGTCGGCGGGATCCGCCTTGGCGCGGATGCGTCCGCGGCTGACATTGGCATAGAGCGTCTGCGGCTTGGTCTTCAGCGCCTGTAGCGCCTCCTCGGCGGTCAGCCACGACATCGGAGCCTCACATTGATCAATTGCGTCAAGATTGACGTCAATGAAACTAGGTCGGATCATCCGGACCGTAAAGGAGAAACAACATGAAAAACGGCTTGGAAGATGTCATTGCTGCCGAAACGCAGCTTTCGGATGTCGATGGCGAAGCGGGACGACTGATCATCCGCGGCGTATCGCTGGATCACCTGGTTGCAGACGGCACCTATGAAGGCGTCGCCGCCCTATTGCTCGATGGGCTGATGGAAAAAAGCTTCGACGAAGCGGAATTGCGCGACTGGTTGGCGCAGGCGCGAACGAGGATTTTCGGCCATATCAAGGCCGCCGATGCCGCTCTGCTCGCTTTGCCTCCTGTTGATGCGATGCGGGCGTTGATCGCTCGCCTGCCCGACGGCGAGGATTTCGATACCGCTCTCAGCCTTCTGGCTGCGCCCGCAGTTTTCCTGCCGGCGATCCTGCGGCTGCAACGCGGCAAAAGACCGATCGCGCCCGACGCCTCGCTGTCGCAGGCGGCCGATATCCTGCGCATGCTGACCGGAAAATTGCCGACCGGGGAGCAGACAGCGGCACTCGCCACCTATCTCGTGACGATATCGGACCATGGCCTCAATGCCTCGACCTTCGCATCGCGCGTCATTGCCTCGACGCAGGCCGGCCTCACCTCTTCCGTACTCGCGGCGGTGAGCGCGCTGAAAGGGCCGCTGCATGGCGGCGCGCCCGGTCCGGTGCTCGACATGCTGGATGCGATCGGAACGGCGGAGAATGCTTACCCGTGGCTCGGCGAAGCGCTCGACCGCGGCGAAAGGCTGATGGGCTTCGGCCACCGCATCTATCGCGTCCGCGATCCGCGCGCCGATGCGCTGAAGGGTGCGCTGAAGCCGCTGATATCAACCGGACAGGTAAACAGCGCCCGCGGCGCTCTGGCGGAAGCCGTGGAGGTCGCTGCATTGGCGATCCTGAAGGCACGCAAGCCGAACCGGCCGCTCGACGTCAATGTCGAGTTTTATACCGCGCTGCTGCTCGAAGCGCTCGGCTTTCCCCGCGAGGCCTTCACCGGCGTCTTCGCGATCGGCCGCACCGTCGGATGGCTGGCCCATGCCCGCGAACAGGCGCTCGACGGCCGATTGATCCGGCCGCGCTCGGTCTATATCGGGCCGCTACCGGCGGCTGCGTGAAGATTGAATTCGGCGGCAGCATGTCCTGCCGCCGATCCCTAACCGCCGACGAAAGCGGCCAGATTGCCGAGCGTCGAGCGGCACCCTTCCTCATTGTCTTCGAGGCGGATCCCGGACGGAATATTGTCACAGACCATCGTCACATTGGTACCTCCATCCACAGGCGACAACATCGTGCTGACGGTCATCTCGCCGGAAAAGCCCTCGTCCTCGGAATCGAAGACCGTTGCCCAGACGATCCGTTCATCCGGCACGAGCTTGGCAAAGCGACCTTCGAACCTGTCTATCTTGTCGGAGGTCTTGCCCGGTTGCGATGTCTCGTCGTCGGAATAGACGAGCGACATGCTGAAGGTGCCGCCTTCCCTGCCCTCGAAGGCATGGACGATGCCCTTCATGGTATCAGGCGGAAGCCAGGTGGCGACCGCATCTGCATCGAGGAAGGCGCGGTAGATGCGCTCGCGCGGCGCTGCGATGAAGCGTGAGACGGTCGTGCTGCGTGAAGGGGTCATGCCGGCAAGTTAGCGCAGGCTTGGATGTTATCCAGATCGCGTCTGAAACAACGCGATCTGGTGCTGTCAGTCGTCAGACGAGGCGGCTCTGTTCCGTCGCCGCTTCTATGAAGCTGGCAAACAGCGGATGCGGGTCGAGCGGCCGGCTCTTCAGTTCCGGGTGGTACTGTACGCCGATGAACCAGGGATGATCGGGATATTCGATCGTTTCCGGCAGCACGCCATCCGGCGACATGCCGGAGAAGACGAGGCCGCAGTTTTCGAGCCGATCCTTGTAGTCGACATTGACCTCGTAGCGATGGCGGTGACGCTCGGAAATATCGGTGGAACCGTAGATATCCGAGATCTTCGTGCCCTTCTTCAGCGCCGCCTTATAGGCGCCGAGGCGCATCGTGCCGCCGAGATCCCCGGCTGCCGTACGCTTCTGCAACTCGTTGCCCTTGACCCATTCGGTCATCAGGCCGACCACCGGCTCTTTCGTCGGACCGAATTCGGTCGAGGAGGCACCGGACACGTCGGCGAGATTGCGCGCCGCCTCGATGACCGCCATCTGCATGCCGAAGCAGATGCCGAAATACGGCACCTTGCGCTCGCGGGCAAAGCGGGCAGCATGGATCTTGCCTTCCGAACCGCGTTCACCGAAACCGCCTGGCACGAGGATGCCGTGCACCTTTTCGAGATAGGGTGCCGGATCTTCCTTTTCGAAGACCTCGGACTCGATCCATTCGAGATTGACCTTGACGCGATTGGCGATGCCGCCGTGATGCAGCGCCTCGATCAGCGACTTATAGGCATCCTTGAGGCCGGTATATTTGCCGACGATCGCGATCGTCACCTCGCCCTCCGGCGTGCGGATGCGGTTGCAGACCTCTTCCCACGGGTCGAGCCGCGGTTTCGGCGCAGGCTCGATACCGAAGGCCGCGAGCACTTCGTCGTCGAGACCTTCCTTGTGGTAGGCAATCGGTACATCGTAGATATTGGCGACGTCGAGCGCCTGGATGACGGCGGACGGGCGAACGTTGCAGAACAACGAGAGCTTGCGGCGTTCGGCTTCCGGAATTTCGCGGTCGGCCCGCACCAGCAGGATATCGGGATGAATGCCGAGCGCCTGCAGTTCCTTCACCGAATGCTGCGTCGGCTTGGTCTTGAGCTCGCCGGCCGCAGGAATATAGGGCATCAGCGTCAGGTGAACGTAGACGGCAGTGCCGCGCGGCAGGTCGTTTCCGAGCTGGCGAATCGCCTCCATGAACGGCATCGCTTCGATGTCGCCGACCGTGCCGCCGATCTCGCAGATGACGAAGTCGTAGTCGTCATTGCCCTCGATGACGAAATCCTTGATCTCATTGGTGACGTGCGGAATGACCTGCACCGTCGCGCCGAGATAGTCGCCGCGCCGTTCCTTGTCGATGATGTTCTTGTAGATGCGGCCGGTGGTGATGTTGTCGGTCTTGGTCGCCGAACGCCCCGTGAAGCGTTCGTAGTGACCGAGATCGAGATCGGTTTCCGCGCCGTCGTCGGTGACGAAGACCTCGCCGTGCTGGGTTGGGCTCATCGTGCCCGGATCCACGTTCAGATAGGGGTCGAGCTTGCGAAGCCGAACCCGATATCCACGGGCCTGCAGCAACGCTCCGAGAGCCGCGGCCGCAATTCCTTTTCCGAGAGAGGAAACCACGCCGCCAGTGATGAATACGTATCGCGCCATGGGATTCACCGGATACCTTTTCAAAAACGATTCCACCAGCCCAAAAATTCTTTTCCAGAACTTTCGATGCGTGGCGCAGAAATCTGAACAAAAGAAAACCGGCAGACCCGAGGGCCTGCCGGCGGTTTATGTCGAAGACCGGTTTACTGTCCCGTCGGGACGCCGGAGGGCGTAGCCGGAGCTGCGGGCGTTGCCGGTGCAGTCGTTGAAGGCGCTGTGGCCGCCGGGGCCTGAGTGCCAGTTGCCGGAGCTTGAGCGGCGGGAGCCTGCGGTGCTGGTGCTGCCGCGCCGCTGCTCGGAACGCCGTTGCCGGCCGGCGGGGTTGCCGGAGCCTGGGCTCCGCCGAGCGAATCGAGAATGCCGTTGCCCTGGCCGCCTGTTGCCGGAATGCGGTCGAGAATGTCGCTCGGACGGCCCTCGTAACGCGTCAGGATGCCGAGGCCGAGCGAAGTCAGGAAGAACAGGGTCGCAAGGATCGCGGTCGTGCGCGTCAGCGCATTGGCCGTGCCGCGGGCCGACATGAAGCCGGAACCGCCGCCGATGCCGAGGCCGCCGCCTTCCGAGCGCTGGATGAGCACGACGCCGACAAGGGCGAGCACGATCATGAGATGGATGACAATCAATACGGTCTGCATGGGTCCAGTCCTGCCCGCCTGGAAACGGACAAAGTTAAGAATTCTGGCGGCTCTTTACATGAGGCTTTCATCTATTCCAAGCCCTTCGGCCAGGAATAAACCCGTGAATAAACCCAGGAATAAAAAATGCCTCAGGCGAGCAGCGCCTCATAGGCCCGGTAGATGGCGAGGAAGTCGGCCGCTTTCAAGCTCGCTCCGCCGATCAGCGCGCCGTCGACATTGGCAATGCCCATCAGCTCATGGGCATTGGCCGGCTTGACCGAGCCACCATAGAGAAGACGCATCTTGCGGCCTTGGTCGCCGAAGCGAGCCACAAGCTCTGCCCGCATGAAGGCATGCGCCTTTTCGACATCACCTGATGTCGGCGTCACGCCGGTGCCGATCGCCCAGATCGGCTCGTAGGCGATGACCGTGCTCTCAGCGGTGGCGCCGTCCGGAACCGAGGCGGAAAGCTGGCGCTTGATGACGTCGAGCGCCTGGCCTGTCCGGCGCTCATCCGCGGTCTCGCCGATGCAGATGATCGCCGTCAGCCCTGCGGCGAAGGCGGCCTCCGCCTTGGCGCGTACCAGATGATCCGTTTCGGCATGGTCGGTCCGCCGCTCGGAATGGCCGACGATGACATAGGTGCCGAAACAATCGGCAATCATCTCGGCCGAGATGTCGCCGGTATGCGCACCTGATGGGTTCTGATGGCAGTCCTGAGCGCCGATCGCCAGCGGGCTGTCGGTGCACAGCGCCGTTGCTACATAGAGCAGCGTCGCCGGCGGGCAGATCAGCGCTTCGACCTTGTCGGCCAACGGCGGGCGCACACCCTCGGCGATCGTCTTGATCTGATCCAGGGAGGCACGCATGCCATTCATTTTCCAGTTTCCCGCCACAAGCGGGCGCACATCAGGTGTCATGCTGGCCTTCCACAATCTGCTTATGCCTTGGGCAATATCAAAAGCTTGCAGCAAAGAAAAGCATCATGCCCTTGACGTAAGGGGAATCTCTGCGATCCCGCGCATATTTCTGCCGAAAATCGTCCGCTACAGCGCCGCGTGTCTTTTCAGACACGCCAAGGTAGCATTTTGAATCCACGCATCGGCTCGATGCACTCTAGCCGGCCAGTATCCAGTTCAGCACCCTGCGCCAGTCGATCATCCGGATCGGCGTCCCGTGATTGCCGGTCTGAAACAGCGTGAAACGCGCCGGATACTTTGCCTTGTGCAGGCTTTCGAACAGGGCCTGCTGGTTAGCGGCGGCATAGACCGGATCGCGGCTGCCATGGGCGAACCAGAGCGGCAGCTTCGCCTTGTAGAAGGCGCTTCTGGTGAAATCGGGATCGGTGACCCCGCTCATAACAAGCATGCCCTTCAGCCGCTTGACGCTGTCGCTTTCGCGCGCAACGCCCCAGCAAACCTGGCTGCCCATCGAGGCGCAGGAAAGGATGACCGGCCGGCCGGGCGATTGCGCGCTGGCATAGCGGATGAGGCCGCTGATCGCCGCAACGCCGCTGCTGTCGAAGTTCCTGACCGTCGGCGAATAATAAACGCCGCCATTGCCGGCGACGAGGTTCTTGAGGCGGTTGAAATTGCCGCCGAAGCTGAAGTCGTTGGCCCCGAGCCGCCGGTCGCCATCGCGCCCATGGATGAAAATCACCGTGAAGGCGGCATTTCCGGCCGGTCCCACCCTGGTGACATCGAGCTTGATGCCGTCGAGAGACAGCGTCTCGTCCGCTTGCGCCTTGCGGATGCCGAGCGCCACATATTTCTGCTGCACCCGCTTTTGCGGGATCTGGTCGCGGCCGTTGATATCGCGCATCTCGTCATAGTCGATGACCTCGAAGGCGCCGCCGTCGCCTGTCTCCAACACGGACTGCTTGGAAAACAGATCGTCCTTGAAAGGCGGCAAAGCGTCGGCTGCCTCTGCCGGACCAACAGCGGACAGGACGGCCGCGGACAAGAAAAACGCCGCAATTACGGTGATGATGGTGCAATGACTTGTGGACATTCGCATTCGGATGGTTCCTGAAGCCTGCCGCCGCTTGCCATTCCGCGCCCGGCAACGCAAATCATTTGGGAAAAGCCCGCCAAAACAGGCGGTGTCGCGTATAGAGGTGCTTTCTGGCAAAATCTGCCTGATTCGCAAACGTGGCATGAAATGCGGTGATTTTGGGTCGGCGGCGGATGCCCGCCCAAGCCAGACCTAAGACAGGATGAAGATCTGAACGGCTCCATGGACGATAGCAACGACCTCTTTTCCGGAATGCCCCTCTCTGAAAAACGCGAGGAGGCGCAGAAGCCTGCGGCGCCCGCCGAACGGCCGCCGGTGACGGCTGCGCTCGCCGCAGCGGCAGCACCCTCTGCTGCCGGAGCCTCCGCACGCCCGGCGCCCGCCGCCTCGAACTCGGACGATTACGGCGCCTCGTCGATCCGCGTCCTCGAAGGCCTTGAGCCGGTGCGCATGCGCCCGGGCATGTATATCGGCGGCACCGATGAAAAGGCGCTGCACCACCTCTTTGCCGAAGTCATCGACAATGCGATGGACGAGGCGGTCGCCGGGCACGCCAATTTCATCGAGGTCTATCTCGACCTCGAGGGATATCTCACCGTCTCCGACAACGGCCGCGGCATCCCGGTCGAGAACCATCCGCAGGTGCCGGGCAAGTCAACGCTCGAAGTCATCATGACCAAGCTGCATGCCGGCGGCAAATTCGACGGCAAGGCCTATGAGACCTCGGGCGGCCTGCACGGCGTCGGCGTTTCGGTCGTCAACGCGCTCTCCGACGACCTCGAGGTCGAGGTGGCGCGAAACCGCAAGCTCTACCGCCAGCGTTTCTCCCGCGGCCTGCCGCAGGGCGGCCTCGAAGAGTTGGGCGACGTCCACAATCGCCGCGGCACCCGCGTGCGCTTCCATCCCGACCCCCAGATCTTTGGGGATCACATGAAGTTCGACGCCGCCCGCGTCTTCCGTATGGCGCGCTCCAAGGCCTATCTGTTCGGCGGCGTCGAGATCCGCTGGAGCTGCGAGGCGGGCGTGCTGCCCGAAGGTTCCGAGGTCCCTGACAAGGCCGTGTTCCACTTCCCCGGCGGCCTGAAGGACTATCTCCAGGCGACGATGGGCAAGGAGTTCACCGTCACCCGCGAGATCTTTGCCGGCAAGACCGAGAAGACCAGCGGCCACGGCTCGATGGAATGGGCGATCACCTGGTATGGCGGCGATCCGCAGGTGCATTCCTATTGCAACACCATCCCGACGCCCGAAGGCGGCACGCATGAGGCCGGCCTTCGCATCGCATTGACCAAGGGCCTGAAGGCCTATGCCGAGCTGACGCAGAACAAGCGCGCCGCGCAGATCACCACTGACGACGTGATGATCTCGGCCGTCGGCATGCTGTCGGTCTTTATTCGCGAGCCGGAATTCGTCGGCCAGACCAAGGACAAGCTTGCGACAGTCGAGGCCCAACGCATCGTCGAGAACGCGCTGCGCGACCCCTTCGACCATTACCTTGCCGACAATCCGAACGAGTCGGCCAAGCTGCTCGACTGGGTGATCGAACGCGCCGAGGAGCGCCTGCGCCGCCGCAAGGAAAAGGAAGTCAACCGCAAGAGCGCGGTGCGCAAATTGCGCCTGCCCGGCAAGCTCGCCGACTGCTCGCAGAACACCGCCGAAGGCGCTGAACTCTTCATCGTCGAGGGCGATTCGGCAGGCGGTTCGGCCAAGCAGGCGCGCAACCGCGCCAATCAGGCCATTCTGCCGCTGCGCGGCAAGATCCTTAACGTTGCCAGCGCCGGCCGCGAAAAACTCGGCGCCAACCAGCAGCTCGCCGATCTCATCCAGGCGCTCGGCTGCGGCACGCGCTCGAAATACCGCGACGAGGACCTGCGTTACGAGCGCATCATCGTCATGACCGATGCCGACGTCGACGGCGCCCATATCGCCTCGCTGCTCATCACCTTCTTCTATCAGGAGATGCCGGAGCTGGTGCGTGGCGGCCATCTCTTCCTCGCGGTGCCGCCGCTTTACAAGATCACTCAAGGCTCGAAATCCGCCTATGCCCGCGATGACAATCATCGCGCCGAGCTGATGCAGACGGAGTTCAAGGGCAAGGCAAAGGTCGAGATCAGCCGCTTCAAAGGCCTCGGCGAAATGATGCCCGCCCAGCTTAAGGAAACCACCATGGATCCGTCCAAACGCACCCTGCTCAAGGTGCTGATCGACGAGGTGGATTTCGAAGGCACCCGCAGCGCCGTCGACGATCTGATGGGCACCAAACCGGAAGCCCGCTTCCGCTTCATCCAGGACCGCGCGGCTTTCGCCGAAAACCTCGATATCTAGGTGACAATCCAAGCTAAAAGTGGCCAGATATAGGTGAATCTGGCCACGCCAAGTCCGGCTACGCCGCGCGCGGGATCGGTCGAAGCCCCCGCACTGCGGCGTCTTTCCCTAGTCCCAGTGGGCAGGCGTGCCAATATGTGCCTTGAGCGCCTCGGAGAAGGCTCTGATTTTTGCTGATGGCATCTGAAGCGCCCGCAGGAGGTAGATCCCTGAAGGGCGCTCGTTCCACCGCTCATCTTCAAGAAGCAGTCGAACAAGCCCGCCTGTCTTCACGCTGGGTCCCGCCACCCAGCTGGGAAGGAATGCAATGCCCATACCGGAAAGAGCCGCTCCGTTTAGCGCCTCGAATTCATCGGATCGAAAAGCGACTTTGTTACTGGCGTGTCCGGCGGACGTGCCGAACAAGTCCGACCATCCCAAAAGATCGTTTCCGTGGAGCTTGTCCAGCAGGCGCTGTTTTCGGAGGTCCCCTATGACCCTCGGTGTCTCATGAACAGCGAGATATCCCTCGCTCGCAACCAGGATCCTGTTCAATGGCGCCAGCTTTGTCGCGATCAGTGAACTGTCCTGCAGTTCGCCCATACGGACGACGAGATCGAGCCTCTCGGCGACAGGATCGGCAAGCCGCTCGGTCAAATCGAGTTCTACGTGAAGATCCGGATGCTGTTGGGCAAGCGCTGCGAGAACCGGGATCACGTACCGTTTCCCAAAGGTTGGAAAGCAGGCGATCCGCAGCGTGCCCGTGACTGCGTCATCGAACGCCGCGACCTCGGCATGGGTATCGGCGAGGTCATCGAGAAGCTGCGCCCTGTCGAACAGGTGGCTCCCGGCATCAGTCAGTGCCAATGCACGCGTCGATCGAACCAGGAGACTGACGCCAAGGTCCTGCTCCAAAGCGTCAATCTGGCGGACGATGGCTGAGGGTGTCACTGCTCGGCGTCGCGACGCGGCGGAGAAGCTGCCTGTCCTGACGACATCGACATAGACAGCAAGATGCTCGGCGAACCTGGGATCCTTCATCTTTGCCTACGACGCAAAACCGTTTCGAGCATTCAGTTCGTTATCATCTGCAGGCACTAAGCGCACATTCCTTCTCGTCAACGGGCAACACCCCCAATCAACAGAAGGAACAACACAATGGTCAAGGTCCTAGAAGACATTCTTTCGCAGTCGGCATACTCCGCCGAAATCGAGGTGCCTCTCGAAAAGGTCAACATCGCGGACTGGCTCTTCAATCTGCCTGAAGCCGAGTATCTGCGCTGCTGCCCGCCCGATCACATCGCAGCAGGAGTAGCCTGGACGGACGATGGTCGCAGGATGTCGATCAACGTCGAACAGATCGGGGCAGGCCTGGTGGTCCAGCACTATGTAGCCGAAGTGGCTGAGCCCGCTTACTGCCGCATGAACTCCATCTCTGACGTGTTCACCGCAAACGGCCGCACCCAGGTCAACGTAGTTTGGGAGCTGATCGCCGAGAAGGTCGACGACAGCCGCACCCGCTACACCAACCGCGTCACCGCTCATCCGACTGAGGCCTTCATGGACTTCCTCGCGGAACATGGCGTCGAATACAAGGATGCGGCAGCTGCCCGTCAGGCCGCTGGCGGCGACCACAACAGACGCGAGACCCCGCTGTTCGCCGCGAGCATTGCCCGCCGCGCACTGGCCAAGTGAGGTCGTGCGATGAAGGCGATCGTTTTCGATGACTTCGGCGGTCCAGCGGTTCTCAGACTGGCCGAAGCTCCCCTGCCCGACATCCGGCCAGACGATCTCCTGGTCAAGGTGAGGGCTGCAGGAGTCAATCGAGCCGACATCCTCCAGCGCGAGGGTGTCTACGGCAGCCAAACCTATGGAGACAGCTCCATTCTAGGTTTGGAAGTCGCCGGAGAAGTTGTGGCTGTTGGTGAGAGCGTCCGCGACTACGGAGTTGGATATCGCGTCATGGGAATCGTGGGGGGTGGTGCATATGCTCAATACGCTCGTCTCGACAGCGGCATGGCAGCGCGGATCCCCGAAAGTCTTTCGTTCATCGAGGCGGCCACCATCATGGAAAGCTTCGTGACGGGCTGGGAGGCTCTCGCCCATCTCGGGCAGGTCGCCAAGGCAGAGACGGTTCTCGTCCACGCGGCGGCGGGCGGCATTGGTTCGGCTACCGTTCAACTCGCAAGATCCGCTGGCGCTAGTGTGCTGGCGACCGCGTCTGACGAAAACGTCGAAAGGGTCCTGTCACTCGGCGCGGCGGCAGTCTTCGATTACCGCCGAAGCGATTTCGAAGCCGAGGTGATCAACTTCACTGCTTCGCGCGGCGTAGATCTCGTGATCGACTTCGTCGGCGGCGCATATCTTGCTCGAAACATCCGCAGCCTCGCACCCGGCGGACGGCTTGTACAGGTTGGCCTGCTCGGCGGCGACGGCGACGCGATAATCCCGCTCGATATCGTGCTGCACAAACATCTGCAGATCATGGGGACGGTCATGAAGTCACGGTCTCGGGACGTAAAACGGGCGATGGTCGATCGTTTCAGACAACATGTCCTGCCGCGGCTCGGCGGCGAGATCGTCCCAATCGTTGCCGCTACCTACCCCCTAGCGCAGGCGGCGGAGGCACAGCGAAGGATGGAGACCGGTGGGCTGTTCGGCAAGGTGGTACTCGACTTTCGTGATTCAGCACCATGCGGATGGCTCGCTCACTGACCTCATATGAAAACTTGTTCGTAGTCTTGCTCATATCGGCTCCACTCTCTCAGAAGTTGGAGCCTCCGGCAAAACCGGTGCGGTTCAGCTCCCTCAATGGGCAATCAAGCTGGAGGTCGTCGAAACATTCATGCATGAATACTGTTCGTCGGATCGGCTCGCCGGAATGCATCGAGTTCGTCTATGGACGATGAAGAAGAGGCTTGACGACGCTAGTGTGCCGCCAGCGTTTACAGCTGGAGAAATACCCTTCTATCGTCGCGCACCCGGCTTTTCTGTGGGCCGTTTTCGTTGGCCATTTCTGGCTGCTTGGTTGGCCAAGTCTCAGTGTGTTTTCCAATCTACGACGCTTGATATCAATATGTTACAGGCAAGATGGCCAGTACCTCGATAGGTTTCTCACTAGGGTATGCCATCGAGCGCGCCAGACGGTCGGATAGAGACGGGTTCGACGCGCCGCATTTTAGCATCGACGATTTCACGGAACTGACGAAGAACCGTAACAACTCCGTCAAACAACCGGCGCATGAAGCGGTCGGCGCGCCTTCCCCGGGGGAGCATTTGCGCCGGTCGAACCGTTTTCAACCCTTGCCGGATATTTGTCATGACCAAGCGTTTTCTCGCGACTGCCGCTTTCGTTCTCCTGTCCAGCACCGTCAGCGCCACCGATATCGGCACCACTTTTGAGACCGCCTGCCCCTTCGGCGATTGCGCCGCCGGCATCTCGCTCTCCTATCTCGGTGAATTCGTCATCCCGACCGGCCATATGGAAAACGGCGTCGAATTCGGCGGTATTTCCGGCCTCGATTTCGATGCCGCCACCGGCCACTATATCGCCGTCAGCGACGACCGCTCGGAAAGAGGCTCTGCCCGTTTCTATGAACTCGACGTCGATCTCGACGCGTCGGGCATCAAGGGCGTTTCGGTCGTCAAGCAGGTCACCCTGAAGGACAAGAACGGCGAGCCCTTCGCTGCCCGGACCGTCGATCCGGAATCGATCCGCCTCGGCAAGGACGGCATCTATTGGGGCAGCGAAGGCGACGGCAAGGCGCTGCTGGCACCCTTCGTCCGCGTCGCGTCGCCGGACGGTTCCTTCTTCCGCGAATTCAAGCTGCCGGAGGGCTTTGCGCCGACCGCGGACAAGTCGACCGGCATCCGCGACAATCTCGCCTTCGAGGACCTTGCCATCGCGCCTTCCGGCGATGTTTTCGTCGGTGTCGAAGCCGCCCTTTACCAGGATGGCCCGAAATCCTCGCTGACGTCAGGCAGCCTGTCGCGCATCGTCCGCTACGACGGCGCCACCGGCGAGCCCAAGGCTGAGTACGTCTACCCCGTCTCACCGATCCCGCAGGCAGCCACCAAGGCCGACGGCGGCAATGACAACGGCATGTCCGAGATTCTTGCCCTCGACGATCACCGCCTGCTCGCCGTCGAACGCAGCTATGCCCAGGGCTTCGGCAACAACATCAAGATCATGATGATGGATCTGACTGATGCCACCGATGTATCCGCTATCGTTTCGCTCGCCAAAAACGACCAGCGCGTCGTCCCCGTCCGCAAGAGCCAGGTCCTCGATTTGAGGGCGATCGGCCTCGTTCCAGACAATATCGAGGCGATGTCTCTCGGCAAGGCCAAGGACGGCACCGATGTTCTCATTCTCGGCTCGGACAATAATTTCTCGACCAGCCAGAAGACGCAATTCTATGCCTTCAAGGTTCTCAGCCGTCCGCAGCAGTAAGACGCCCGGGTCTGAAGGTCGACTAGCGACGCTTTGTATACGCTTTCATGGTGCGGACCTTGAAACCGCCGGGGTGATGGCCCATAACCAGAGTACAAGAAAAAGAAGAGGCGCGCGTGGGTGTGTTCGACCGTCAGAAAAGCAATCATGAACCGCGATGGCTCGGATCGTCGGCGCAGACGCGCACGCCGCTGATTCCCTCCATTTCGGCGGCGCGCTGGCTGCTGGTCCTGGTCGTCGCTGCCGGCGTTTATTTCTTCTACGGCTTCCTCGTGCCGGTGCTCGCAGCCCTCGTCATCGGCTTTGCCAGCTGGCCGCTCTACCGCAAGCTTCTTGCCCGCGTCGGCGGCAATACGACGATCGCCGCGACCATCGCCATCATCCTGATCATCACCTTCCTGGTCATCCCGATCGGGCTTGCGGTGACCTATACGACGGGCGAAGTGCGCACCTGGGTCGCCTGGGCCATCCACGCCAACCGCGCCGGCGCGCCGACACCCGACTGGATCGTCGCATTGCCGTGGGCCGGCGCCTATCTCGATGAAGTCTGGACAAAATATATCGGCAGTCCCGGCGCGCTCGGCGAGGTCATCCAGGCGGTCAGCGGCGCCAATATCGGTAACATATACCGTGCCGTGCTGGCGGCCGGCGGCGGCGCTTTCCACCTGCTGCTGACGCTGCTCTTCATGCTGATCGCGCTGTTCTTCGTCTATCGCGACGGCTTCTCCTTCTCCAAGCAGATCGACATGCTGGGCGAGCGCATCCTGCCCAACCGCTGGGAGCGCATTTCCCGCGTCGTGCCGGCGACGATCAGCTCCACCGTCATGGGCATGACGCTGATCGCCATCGGCGAAGGCATCGTACTCGGTCTTGCCTACTGGATTGCCGGCGTGCCCTCGCCGGTGACGCTCGGCGTGCTGACGGGCGTGATGGCGCTGATACCGGGCGGTGCGCCCCTCTCCTTCACGCTGGTCTCCATCTATCTGCTGGCGAGCGGCTCACATGTCGCCGGCATCAGTCTCTTCGTCTGGGGGACGGTCGAGCTCTTCATCGTCGACAAGACGCTGCGGCCGAAGCTCGTCGGCGGGCCGATCAAGCTACCCTTCCTGCCGACCTTCTTCGGCCTCGTCGGCGGCGTCAAGACGATGGGTTTCCTCGGCCTCTTCATCGGCCCGGTGCTGATGGCGCTGATCGTCGCCATCTGGCGCGAATGGATCCACGAAGCCCGCAACGCCGACAAGAGCGAAACCGGTCCGCAGATAATCATCGACGAACAGGCCCCGCCGCCGGTCCCCGGTTCGCCGAAAACCATGCCGAGGGTCGCCGAAGGCTGAACATGGCTTCGCAGACCGGCTACCCCAGCCGCTTTTCCATGAACAGGCTGAGCGGGTCCGGCAGATAACTGCCGAAAGGCTCGATTTCCCGATATCCGTATTTGCGGTAGAGAGCGATCGCCTCAGGCTGGTAGATGCCGGTTTCGAGCCGGATCGCCGTCAGCCCCTTTTCCCCTGCGATTGCTTCGAGCGCATTCATCAGGCCGCTGGCGATCCTCAGCCCCCTCGCCTCGGGATCGACGAACATGCGCTTGATCTCCGCCGTGCCGTCGCCGGCCTCGACCAGCGCGCAGCAGCCGACGATCGCATCGCCATTGCGCGCGACCAGGAAGCTCACCGAAGGCTTTTCCAGCACCGAAAGGTCGACCAGATGGTTGCTTTCAGCCGGATAGAGCGATTGCGCATAGGCATCGGAGAGATCGAGAAGCCGGATGACGCCCTCTTGGCGTGGCGGTTCAAGAGCGATGGTGACGGACATGCTGGCTCCCTCTGCCGGCGCGGGACAAAATTTTCCCCGATATGACGAAGAGTTAATGTCCTTGCCTTCATTCGGTTGGAATTGCGCCCTCTAAGACGATGAGGTGCTCAATAATCAAGGAAGCAGAATATGCAAGCGGTGCTGATCGCGATGACCATTCTCGGCTGCGACGATTCCATCAGCCAATGCAATTATGTCGCGACGGTCGATAAACGCTGGGAAACCGTTGCCGCCTGCGATGCCGAAGCCGAACGACGCCTGAAGACCTATGTGAATGTCAATTATCCCTCGGTGATCGCGGTGTGCGAGGCGCCGAAAGCCGTCGCCGCCGCCGAGCCGCCGAAACCGGCGCCCGTGCCTGCCGCCGCGCCCGAGGTTGCCGTGGCCGCGCCCCAACCCGCAGGAAGGATTGCCGGTTTTGCTGAAGGCATCGCTGGGCAGGTCCGCGCCCACCTGCCCTCGGGCAGAAGCGTCAAGGACACACTGACCAAACCCGTGCACTTCGTCTCCGCCAGCTATTCCTGGGTGGTGACGCGGCTGGCTGATTAGGCGGCCGCGCATCCGACGCATACAGAGCGCCCTGCTTGTTTTAATGTGATGAAAAATCAGTCGGTTGATATGGCGTCAGGCCAAATCTGGGCGCCGTGGAGGACGCGAAGAATACGGATTCGGTCTTCATGCACCACATACGCGGCGATGTAAGGCGTGCTTGGGATTACCAGCTCCCGTGTGCCCGCGATTCTTCCCGGCCTTCCGCTTTCCGGGAATTCGACGAGGCGGCGAACAGCAAGAACGATTTTCTGGTCAACATGAACTGCCGCCCTTGGATTCTCAATCTCAATATATGTGAAAATATTCTCTCGGTCGGACAACGCGTACCTCGCCCAGACAAGCCTCACGATCGATCGACCTGGCTCTTCCGAAGTGCCGCCTCGCGCCTCTTCTCAAAACCGGTCTCGACCTCGGTATCGTCAACATCCGGTCGCGTGTCATGGAGAGCTTCCAGGACTTTCCCGCGAAACCACGCATCGTAAGCGTCACTGTTGCTGATAAGCTCCAGCGGAAGAGCTCCCTCATTCGCTGTGCGGGTCAACAGAATACGGACGACATCCGAGACGGTCAGGCCCATGTTTTCCAGAACAGCCGTGGCGCGATCCTTGACCGCAGCATCTATGCGAGTTTGAACGAGTGCGTTTGATGCCATGTCGGCCTCCTTGAACAAGATGCAATGTAATGCAATTGAATGACGACTTCCAGCGTGATCGGCTACAACACGCGTAAGCTCTCGGCACCGATCTGCGGGATGAGATTCACGAATCGGTCGACAACAAATATCGCGCTAAGCGGCCGCAAGCGCCGCGTAGACGCGGGCCGATTGTCGCTGCTCGTTAACGTGCAGCTTTTCCACCATGTCGAGCAACTCGCCGATCGCGCCATGCGCGTCTTGATGGCGGAATTTTTCGAGAAGACGGCCGCAGACATTGCCGAGCACGATGCCCGGCGCTTTTCTGGCGGCGTCGCGCCACAGCATCGTCGCCTCGACGAAGATCACGCTGATATCCCTCGGCAGGCCGGCGGACTCATAGAGCGCGCGCACGGCATGCATGCGCCCGGTTGCCAGGATCGAACGCACGCGGCGCTCGCTGCACGCGGTCAGATCGACGATCGCACCGGCGAAGAAATCCACCTTACCGGCACAGAGCGCATGCATCAGGAAGGACGGCGTCAGCCGGCCGTTGACGCGCAGATGCTGGACGAGATCGGGTATTTCGCGCGGGGCGATATCGCCGGCGATCGAAACGATGGCCGCCTCGGTCGCTTCGCGGCTGATGCGCTGAAGCCGCTGCAGGCCGATCGCCGCCTGCGCCAGCGGCAGGCCGACCAGCGCATTGCTGACATGCTGGGTCAGCAATTGGCGGGCATCGGCGGGAAGATCGCTGCGGTCGAGAAGCAGGTTGCGAATATCGCAGCAGTCGCCGAGCCGTTCGGCGATGCGTTTCAAAGATAGGCTGGAGATCACCGCCCCGTCATTCTCCAGCAGGCAGAGCAGTTCTTCCTCGTCGCCGACCTCCGCAAGAGCGGCGGAGACCGGGCGCGTCACGTACGCTCTGGCGGCGATCAGCATGCGGGTGGCGCCGTTGCCGCGCGCGGCAAGGTCGACGAGATCGGCGTCGCTCAAAAGCGGCGAGCAGGTCACCGCGTGGCAGGCGACCTCGGGCTGGTCTTCGGCAAGCGAAAGGATAAGGTTGCGCGGCGCATCGGGCGACCAGGCGATCGCCTCGGCAAGCGCAAGCCGCACGCGCGGCGACGGATCGTCGAGAAGAAAAGTCATCGCCATTTCGGCAGCCGCCCGCTCATCCGCGGACATTTCGGACTGCAGATAGGCGCGCCCGAGGGCGTTTGCAGCCCGGGCCCGGTCACCGGTCTTGGCCGTTTCGATCCAACGAAGGAAAGCTTCTACGATCACGCGACGCCCCAGCACTTGAACGCGATTCCCTCGCGCTCCATTCAATGCTGCGACCGTAGTGGCAAAAGGTTTAAGATTGGTTCACCATGTTTCTTAAGCCTTTGGACGCCTTGCAGTTAGCCTTCAATTGGTGGCAGTTGCGGCCGGACCATCTCGAAAACATCGCTGCCTTCGCTGTAATCCATGTAGCCCATGCGGGCCAAAGGTCGAGCGATCGACATGTCGAGACGGCCGTCCCTGACGATCGCTTCATCGATACGGATGCCGACCACTTCGCCGAGGACGAGGACGTTTTCGGACGGTTCGCCCGACAGCGTCTTCGGCTCGATGATCTCGGTCACCCTGCATTCGAGCACCGCGAAAGCCTCGCCGACATAGGGCGCGTCGATCAGTTCGGCCGGCTTCGCCGTCAGGCCGGCGAAGTCGAATTCGCTGTCGCCATAAGGCAGCGCCGCCGAGGAGAGGTTCATCTTCTCGGCGAGATCGCGGCTGACGAAATTGCAGGTGAAGACGCCGGTCTCGGCCGCGTTGCGCTGGCTGTGCTTGCGCCCGGCCGAAGAAAACATCACCAGCTTCGGCCGGTCGGCAACGGCATTGAAGAAGGAATAGGGCGCCAGATTGATCGAGCCATCCCTGCCCTTGCTGCCGATCCAGCCGATCGGGCGGGGCGACACGATCGCCTTGAACGGATCATGCGCGAGCCCGTGCCGGTTGCTGTCGGTGGTGTAGAACATCAGTCGTCTCCGCCGACCCAGGTCACGGTATCGGCAAGCTCCGGCCGCGGCCGCTCGACCGCCGGAAATGTCGTCGAGCCGATATGGATGAAGCCCGCCACTTTTTCATCAGGCCCGACACCGAGCAGCGGATGGGCGCGCTCGTCATAGGCGAACCATTCCGTCAGCCAGTTGGCGACATAACCGTTGGCGTTGGCGGCGAGGATGACGTTGAAGCAAAGCGCGCCCGCCGACATCAACTGCTCCCATTCCGGGATCTTGATATGCGGCCCCGCCTTGCTGACGACGGCGACGACCACGGGCGCGCGGGTAAAACGACTACGCTCGACCTGGATCATCTCTTCGGAAAGATCGGGCTTTGTCTGAAGCGCCAGCGCCAGAAGCTCCTCGCCGAGACGCACGCGCTGCTCTCCGCGATAGACGATGAAGCGCCAGGGCGCAATCTTGCCGTGATCGGGAACACGCGAGGCAAGACGCAGGATCTCCTCGATCTCGGCCTTCTCGGGGCCTGGTTCACACATCTGGAAAGCGGGGATGGAGCGGCGCACGGCGAGGTAGTCGATCAGCTTGATATCGGATTTCATACGGGAGAAGCTCTCATTTTTATGCTGCTGCAAAGGGTGGGTCTTGAATTTGCCATCGCGTTGGTCTTGAAGTGACCTTTGCGATTTCAGAAGTCAATCGGTTCACGAAACAGATGTTTGGCATTTTGCCTTTTGCACGCATCGGCCTTGCCATTGCCCTGATGGTATTGATGCCCCTCGGCGCCGGCGCTCAGGATGCCTTCAAGGAATTCAAACAGCTTGAATCGACGCCGAAGATGCCGAAGCTCGATGCCTTCATCGCGCCCGGCACGGTGCCCGAAGGGGTCAAGCTGCGCGACGTCTCGATGGAAGCCAAGCTGACGGCCGACGGCACGCCGGTTGAGGAGGGCCTTTCCTGGTACGTCTTCAGCCCGATCGCCGGAACCGATGGCAAGCTGCCGCTGATCGCCAGCGCCAAGGGCGGGCCTGCCGCCTTCCAGCTCGCCCCCGGCGATTATTTCGTCAACGTCTCCTTCGGCCGCGCCGGGGTCACCAAGAAACTGACCGTGCCCGCTGAAGGCGAGGTCGACAAGCAGGTGATGGTACTCGATGCCGGCGGCCTGCTGCTCAATGCCGTCTCCGGCGCCGACGCCCGCATTCGCCCCGACCAGTTGAGCTTCTCGATCTATTCCTCGGAAGTGCGCGACGATGGCGAGCGCGGCCTCGTCGTGGCCGATGTCTCGCCGAATACCGTCGTCCGCCTCAATGCCGGCACCTATCACATCGTTTCCGAATATGGCAGCGTCAATGCCGTGATCCGCGCCGACATCCAGGTCGAGGCCGGCAAGCTGACCGAGGCGACGATCCAGCATCGTGCCGCGCAGATCACGTTCAAACTGGTCTCCGATGCCGGCGGCGAGGCGATCGCCGATACGGCATGGTCGATCCTGACGGCAGCCGGCGACAGTGTCGGCGAAAGCGTCAGCGCCTTCCCGACCATGGTTCTCGCCGAAGGCGGATATTCTGCCGTCGCCCGCAACAAGGACAAGATCTACCAGCGCGATTTCACCGTCGTCGCCGGCAGGAACACCGATGTCGAGGTTCTGATGAAGGACCAGCAGCCGCAGCCGCCGGTCAGCGACGCGGCCCGAACGGTACAGCAGGTGCCGGTGGGCACACCGACACCGCCGGGTGTCCAGCCGGCCCCGGTGGCGCCGCTGCCGTCCTACGAACAGCTCGTGCCGCAGGACGGCGACGATACCAGCCTCGATTGATTTTACCGCAAGCGGCTTCGGCTTGGCCGAGATGTTTGGAGAAGACGCGCAGATCGAGAACCCTTCAGACGCGCGTTCCATCACTGGCATCGGCAATTGTCTGAAGCATTGCAGCTCGGGGTGATCCGTTCTCTGATCATGGCGGCAACATTGCGGCTCTAGATCAGACTTCCGACAGCACCGCGTACGGCACTGTCGGATACCGACCATTTGTTCAGGCCGCCTTGGCCTTTTTTGCTTCGGCCTTGCGACGGATGTCAGGCGGTGTCGCTTCGAGAGCAAGGCTCTCGACGGCGGCGTCGAGCCCCATCGAAACCTGGTCCTGGCTGCCGAGGCGGCGGATGTTGACCGAGCGCTCCTCGGCCTCCTTCCTGCCGCAGACGATGATGACAGGAACCTTGGTGACCGAATGCTCGCGGACCTTGTAGTTGATCTTCTCGTTGCGGAAGTCGGTCTCGACGTTGAGGCCGACCTCGCGCAGCGCCTCGGCCACCTCAAGCCCGTAGGCGTCGGCTTCCGAGGTGATCGTTGCGACCACCACCTGCAGCGGCGATACCCAAAGCGGCATGTGGCCGGCGAAGTTCTCGATCAGGATGCCGAGGAAACGCTCCATCGAGCCGCAGATGGCGCGATGGATCATCACCGGCTGCGTCTTTTCCGAGTTGCTGTCGATGTAGAAGGCACCGAAGCGTTCCGGCAGGTTGAAGTCGACCTGCGTCGTGCCGCATTGCCATTCGCGGCCGATCGCATCCTTCAGCGTATATTCGAACTTCGGCCCGTAGAAAGCGCCCTCGCCCGGCAGGATGCCGGTCTTGATGTCGTTCGACTGCTGCTGGATCGTCTCCAGCACGCCCATCATCACGCTTTCGGCGCGGTCCCACAGATCGTCCGAGCCGACGCGCTTGTCCGGCCGGGTCGAGAGCTTGATGGTGACCTCGTCGAAGCCGAAGTCCTTATAGACCGAAAGGATCAGGTCGTTGATCTTCAGGCATTCGGCGGCCATCTGCTCGTCGGTGCAGAAGATGTGCGCATCGTCCTGCGTGAAGCCACGCACACGCATCAGCCCGTGCAGCGCGCCCGAAGGCTCGTAGCGGTGGACATTGCCGAATTCGGCAAGCCGGATCGGCAACTCGCGGTAGGATTTCAGCCCGTGCTTGAAGATCTGGATATGGCCGGGGCAGTTCATCGGCTTCAGCGCGAAGACGCGGTCGTCGTCCGTGTCGTCGCCGGCAACCGTCACCTTGAACATGTTATCGCGGTACCAGCCCCAGTGACCGGAGGTTTCCCACAGCGACTTGTCGAGCACCTGCGGCGCGTTGACTTCCTGATAGTCGCCGGCAAGCCGGCGGCGCATATAGGCGACCAGCGTCTGGAATACGCGCCAGCCCTTGCCGTGCCAGAAGACGACGCCGGGGCCCTCTTCCTGGAAATGGAAGAGATCCATCTCGCGACCGAGGCGGCGATGATCGCGCTTTTCGGCTTCGGCAAGCATATGCAGGTAGTTGTCGAGTTCCGACTGCTCGGCGAAGGCCGTGCCGTAGATGCGGCTCAGCATCGGATTGTTGCTGTCGCCGCGCCAATAGGCGCCGGCCACCTTCAAGAGTTTGAAGGCGCTGCCGATCTGGCCGGTCGAAGCCATGTGCGGACCGCGGCAGAGGTCGAACCAGTCGCCCTGGTAATAGATCTTGAGATCCTGCCCTTCCGGGATCGCATCGACGAGTTCGACCTTGTACTGCTCGCCCTTGTCGGCGAAGACCTGTTTCGCCTTCTCGCGCGACCAGACCTGCTTGCTGAAGGCGGCGTTGCGGGCGATGATCTCCTTCATCTTCTTTTCGATCTTCGGCAGATCGTCGAGTGTGAAGGGCTCGTTCTTGGCGAAGTCGTAATAGAAGCCGTTTTCGATGACCGGGCCGATCGTCACCTGGGTGCCGGGCCAGAGCTCCTGCACCGCTTCGGCCATGACATGCGCCGCGTCATGGCGGATGAGTTCCAGCGCGCGGTCGTCATTGCGGGTGATGATCTCGATCCTGCCGGTCGTCACGGGATCGGAAAGGTCGCGCACGGTGCCGTCGATCGCAACGGCGACCGCCTTCTTGGCGAGCGACTTGGAAATGGATTCGGCGACATCCCGGCCGGTTGCGCCGGCATCATAGCCGCGCACGGAACCATCGGGAAATGTCAGGGAAATAGCTTGGGACATCGAAATTCTCCTTGTCCAGTCCCGCCAACGAATGCGGGTGGTTGACCACGAACGCGCCTCCGCGGAGCTGAATGCGCAGCCGCCTGATAGCCAGATTTCCTGTCTGAGTAAAGAAAAAGCGGGGGTTACATAATCATTTCAGTCAGCCCGCGCACGGTGTTCCAGTTGCGCATCGTACCGACACCGAGCCGCTTGGTCGTCAGCGCCGAAAGCAGCTTGGATTGGCTCGGCTTGCCGGCGAAATCGATCCAGAGATCGCCGCCGACGACGGCGATGCGCTGTCCCTCCGTCATCAGCGGTTTCAGCGCCTCTACCTTCTTGGGATCGACCGGCAGACGCATCACCCGGACGATGACCTGGTCGCCGTTACCGTCCTTGAACGGATTGGTGCTGCAAAGCGCCATCCAGGTGCAGTCGCTGCGCACGATAATATCGACATGTCTGCCGAATTTTTCTTCAAAGGCCTCTTCCAGCTGGGTCTCGAGTTCGTGCGGCCGCATCTCGTCGGCCTCGAAGACAAGATTGCCGGTGGAAACCAGCGTGCGCGGCTCGCGATAACCGAGTTCTTCGGCAAGTGCGCGCAAATCCTGCATGATGACGCGGCGGTCGGGCGTCAGGACAATGCTGTGCAGCAGGGCGATGAAGGTGCTCATGGCGCTCACCCTTTCTTCCGCCCGAGGGCGAAATAGCGCCACGGGGTCCACCAGCGGAAGCCGTCGCCGAGCATCTCCGGCACCTGGTCGAGGCCGCTGGTGCCGCCCGGGCCGCAGCGGCCGACGCGAAACAATGTCATCCAGCCGCCGGCCCAAAGCCCGTGCCGGGCGATCGACTCGTAGCCATATTCGGAGCAGGTCGGGATATGGCGGCAGGAATTGCCGACAAAGCCGGAAAGCGTCAGCTGGTAGAGGCGGATCAGCCCCATGCCGAGCAGACGGTCGGGAGTCTTGCTGAACGGACCGGTATAATTGCGGGAGGTGCGTGCGGCCTTTTCGCGCGGCTTTGCTGATCCGGCGGCACCGCCGTCGTCCTCATCATCGGCCTGCCGAACGCAGAACTCGCACATGTCAGTTACGCCTCGACAACTTCCGCCCGTTTCGCCTCGATCTGCCCGATCGCATCGACGACGGCATCGAAGGTCAGCATAGTCGACGCATGGCGGGCCTTGTAGTCCCGCACCGGCAGCAGATAGCGCATGTCTTCGAATCGTCCATGAGGCCCCGCCCCGTCCGCCTTCAACATGGCGAGCATGTCCTGGCGGGCCCGCCGCAATTCGTCCGATGTGGCGCCGACGACATGGCGGGCCATGATCGAGGACGAGGCTTGGCCGAGTGCGCAGGCCTTCACGTCATGAGCAAAACCGGTCACGGTGTCACCATCCATCTTCAGCCAGATCCGCACCTTCGAGCCGCAGAGCTTCGAATGGGCCTGGGCGCTCGCATCGGCATCATCAAGCGTGCCGGTCAGCGGAATATTGCCGGCGAATTCGAGGATTTTGCTGTTGTAGATATCGTCCATGCTGGATTTCCGCTCCAAAATCGCTGCGGATCGGCCTCTGTGGGGGCGCTATTGTCGTCAAAACAAAAAACACACCGTGTCGTGTGAGGATACTTACATACGATGGCCGTCTTCCTATATGTATGTCGTTCGAAGGCCATGAAAATGCAATGGCCTGGTGTAAGTTTGATTGGGAAACCGTGCCGGACGGGCGTTGAAGCTGCCCTGAAAGCCCCGGAGCCTGCCAAAGGTGCATGAATTCCCGCATGGGATTGACCAGTGGCGATTCCGACAGATGGGTCCGCGGTGCGGACCAGGAGACCATTGTTCATGGACGCCATCGTAAAGAATTTTCCGCAGTCGAACCGCGACTCGGATCGCCCTTCCCAGCAAGAGGCGGAGGAAGCCGTTCGCGTTCTGTTGCGCTGGGCCGGTGACGACCCGACGCGCGAAGGACTGCTGGAAACGCCGGCCCGCGTCGTCAAATCGTACCGCGAGCTTTTTTCCGGTTACGACATGGCGGCGGAAGACGTGCTCGGCCGCACCTTCGAAGAGGTCGCCGGTTACGACGACATGGTCCTCGTCAAGGACATTCCGTTCTACTCGCATTGCGAACACCACATGGTGCCGATCATCGGCAAGGCCCACATAGCCTACATGCCGGACGGACGTGTGCTCGGCCTGTCGAAGCTTGCCCGTGTCGTCGAGATCTATGGCCGCCGCCTGCAGACGCAGGAAACGATGACCGCGCAGATCGCCCGGGCCATCGACGATACGCTGAATCCGCGCGGTGTCGCCGTGTTGATCGAGGCCGAACATATGTGCATGGCGATGCGCGGCGTTCAGAAGCAGGGCTCGACCACGTTGACGACGACGTTTACGGGAACGTTCAAGACTGAGCCGGCCGATCAGGCCCGTTTCATGACCATGGTGCGGAGCCGCTGATACCGGCTCCCTCAGGAGGGCCGCGATGAGTCAACTGATCTTCAATCAACCATCCGAGGACAAGTCGGCGTTGGAAGACGCCGGCGATTTCACGCCGCGCTTTGACGACCGCGGCCTGATCACCGCGATCGTCACCGATGCCGGTGACGGCGAGTTGCTGATGGTAGCGCATATGAATGCTCAGGCGCTGGCGCTGACCATCCAGACCGGCACGGCACACTATTTCAGCCGTTCGCGCGGCAAGCTCTGGAAGAAGGGCGAGACCTCGGGCAACCTCCAGACGGTGAAGGAAATCCGCACCGATTGCGACCAGGACGCCATCTGGCTGAAGGTCGAGGTCGCCGGCCACGACGCCACCTGTCACACCGGCCGCCGCTCCTGCTTCTACCGGACGATCACCCTTCGCGACGGGAAGCCGATGCTTGATATCATCGATGACGAGCGCCAATTCGACCCCGCGGACGTTTACGGAAAATAGGCCCCACTCCCGGGCATTTGCCCCTTATTGCGCCAAAAACCGTCTCTATATACCATTTGGAAACTGATCGGGCAGACTATCGGGAACCAAGTGTTGGGAGGGGAGAACGCCATGCTGAGCTGGAGTTTGCATCGTCAAAGCTCTGAAGGCGAAGGTGCCGGTTCCGGCATGTCGACTACGCTGGAGACGATCCCGCCTCCCCCGCCCGTCAAGAAAATCAAGATCGCTCTGGCGCTCGGCGGCGGCGCTGCCCGCGGCTGGGCCCATATCGGCGTGCTGCGCGCCCTCGATGAGGCAAAGGTCGAGATCGGCATGATTGCCGGCACCTCTATCGGCGCGCTGGTCGGCGGCTGCTATCTTGCCGGCAAACTCGATGAACTCGAAAGCTTCGCGCGCTCATTGACGATGCGCCGCATCGCAAGTCTCCTCGATCTCACCATCGGCGGCAGCGGCCTGTTCGGCGGCATGCGGCTGACCAAGCGCATGCAGGAACATCTCGAAGGCCTGAACGTCGAGGATCTCGACCGGCCGTTCGTCGCGGTTGCGGCCGAGGTCAATACCGGCCATGAGGTCTGGATCGCAAATGGTTCGCTGATCACGGCGTTGCGCGCCTCCTATGCCCTGCCCGGCATCTTCGAGCCGGTGCGCAGCAATCACCGCACGCTGGTCGACGGGGCGCTGGTCAATCCGGTCCCCGTCTCCGTCTGCCGCGCCTACGAGCAGCCGCTCGTCGTCGCCGTCAATCTCAATTACGATCTCTACGGCCGCTCGGCCGTCGTCCGGCACAATGCCAGCCTCTCTCCGCAGGAGGTGCACAAGCAGGAAGAGGCGCCCTATGCGCGCCTCGGCATGACCGGCGTCATGGTGCAGGCCTTCAACATCATCCAGGATAGGATCGCCCGCGCCCGCCTTGCCGGCGACCCGCCTGATATTTCGCTGCAGCCGCGTCTCAGCTATATCGGCCTTTCCGAATTCCACCGGGCTGGCGAGGCGATCGAACGCGGCTACGAGGAAGCCAGAGCCCGGCTCCCCGAGATCAAGCGCATGCAGGAAGTCTACGCAAGCAACCCCTGATGCATGTTGCCCAAAAGCGCGTGGCGGTTTGGGACGACTAGTCTAGCGAGACTGGCGAAAACCTCACCCGGCGATGTAGGCCTTGATCTCTTCAGCCTCACGCTCGACTTCGGCGATGCGCGATTTCACCACGTCGCCGATCGAGATGATGCCGGCAAGCTTGCCGTTGCTTTCCACCGGCACGTGACGGAAACGTCGGCTGGTCATCAGCTCCATCAGCTCGTTGACGGTCGTCTCCTCATGGCAGCGGTAGACCTTCGCGGTCATGACCTGGGCCAGCGGCTGGTCGAGGCCTTCCTTGCCGTGTTTGGCGATCGCATGCACGAGATCGCGTTCGGTGAACATGCCCGAAATCCGGTTCTCCATGCCGACGACGACGATGGCGCCGATCTTCTTCTTGCTGAGGATGGCGGCCGCCTCGGCGACGGTGGTGCTCGGCGCGGCAGTGATGACGTCCCTGCCCTTCAGGTCGAGGATTGCTTTGACTGAACTGGTCATTCGAACCTCCTATGTCCGTGAAACACTTGTCACAGGCATCCGCGGCGGTTTCTCCCCCCGGCACGGATATAGGTCGATCGTGCACTGCCCGGCTCAAGATTGCAACATATCCTTCTCGGATCCGGCAGGTTCCATCACCGGCGGGCGCGGCGTCCGGTCGAACAGCGAAAACAACAGGAAACCGAAGACGAAGCCGCCGATATGCGCGTCCCAGGCAATCGCCTGGTCGCTGTCGCCGACGAGCGGGATGCCGACGGCGATCAACGCGTTGCCGACCAGCCAGAGCAGCATGAAGATGATGACGGTACGGCTCTTCAGCGCCTCGACGATGGAAAGCCGGGGATTGAGATGCGCAGGCAGCATCGGCCGCCGTTCGGCCGGAAAGGCGAATCGGCAGGCGGCGCCCATCAGCCCGGAGATGACGCCCGACGCGCCGATCAACAGTGACACGTCCCCCCAGTTCAGCACCGCGTGCAGGGCGGCCGACGCGACGGCGGAAAAAACCCAGAAGAACACGAAACGCAGCGTCCCGATGCGGCGCACGACCGGCGCGCCGAAGGCCATCAGCCAGAAGGCGTTAAAGAGGATATGCTGGACGCTGCCGTGCAGCAGCGAATAGGTGACGGGCGTCCAGAACAGCTCCGGCCCCTGCTGCGACAGCGGAATCACATAGCGGGCGGGAACGAAGCCGAAGGTGAAGAACAGCCAGTTCATCGCATCGTCGGACAGCAGGAGTTCCTGCACCGCATAGATGACACCAAGCAGGCAAAGACTGAAGAACAGTGCCGGCGGAAGGTTGAAGACCGGTTCGCGCGGTGGCCGTGCCGGCGGCTGGACCTCGGGAGGTTCGGGCGCCTTATGCGGCTCGGCCGTATGCTCATTCATCTGTGTTTTGCCTCGTTGAGGCCACAGCCATACAGGAGCGACTGTCAAAAAAAAAGCCGTCCGAAGGGTCGGACGGCGTACCGGGAGCTCCAGGAAAAGACCTCGGCCCGGGCAGGTTGTGCTGAACTTCGAAAGTCGAAGCGATGGCAGGACAGTGTCACGACGGGCATCGCATCTCAACCGAAACCATCTCTTAACCTTAACCGCCGCGATCTGGCATGAAATCCGCAAGGTAGAGCCTGTAAGGGCAATGACTGCCCGAAAATGCTCCGGAATGGGACAGGTTGGTGTGAAATGCGTGTGCAAACGACCATCGAGATTTTTGACTACTGGAACCGTATCCGCGGCGCTGCCGATGCGCCGCTGAAATCACAGGTCGAACCCTCCGCCGTCCCCCACCTGCTCCAGAGTCTGTTCATTCTTGAGAGGCGCGAGGGCGGAGACATCGGTTTCCGGCTCGCCGGCACCCGCATCTGTGATCTCTTCGGGCGTGACCTGCGCGGCGAACGTTTTTCATCTCTCTGGGCAAATGGTCAGCTCGCGGACATCGAACGCACGGCGATGGGCGTCATGGACCATGCGATGCCAGCCCTGTTCAACGCCACCGGCTACAGCACCGTCGGTCATCAGGCCTCCTTCGAGATTATCATGATGCCGCTGCGTTCGCCGGACGGCGCCTGCGACCGGCTGCTCGGCGCGATCGCGCCGGCAGCGGCCGCGAGCTGGCTGGAGATCGTGCCGCTAGAATTCCTGGCGCTCGACCGCAGCCGCCTGCTGCCCGAAAAATTCGACAAGGCAGCACCGACCGAACCGCGCCCCATCAATAGGATCGTCGCTGGCAAAAGCATCCATTTCGGCCAAGTCATGCGCCGCATGGTGTCACAGCTGCTGAGCGCGGAGGCCCGCTGACGATCCCATTTCGGCACATCCGGCATACTCGTTTTCCGCTATATGGGGATCGGGCAAAACAACCTTCTGTTAATGGATTGTGGGTAAAGATCGGTCTCTGCGATTTTCATGAAGAAGCCCTTTGATGCACTCGTTCCAGCCAGCTCAGACGCAACGACCTGCGCCGCGCCCTGAACAGGGCGTTTTTCAGCGCGTGCCCATCAACATGCAGGGCCGGTTGATGCTTGCGAACTACGAGGAATTCGAATGCATGGTGATCGACATGTCGCCTGGCGATATGTACGTCACCTGCCTCGGCCGGCCGCGCGCCAACGAACGCGTCGTCGCCTATATCGACCATCTCGGCCGCGTCGAAGGCTATGTCCAGACGATCGATGGCCGCGGTTTCACCATGTCGATCAATGCCACCGACCGGAAGCGCGAGAAACTCGCAGCCCAGCTCACCTGGCTTGCCAACAAGCACGAACTCGGCCTGCCCGAGGATCGCCGCCACGACCGTCTGACGCCACGCGACACGAAGACCGATCTGACGCTTGAGGACGGCACGCGTTATTCCTGCCGCATCATGGACCTTTCGCTGTCGGGCGCTGCCGTCGACGTCGAGATGCGCCCCTCGATCGGAACGGCCGTGCGACTCGGCAATATGCGCGGTCGCGTCGTGCGCCACTTCGTCGAAGGTGTGGCGATCGAATTCCTGTCGATCCAGTCCCGCGAGACGTTGCGCGAATTCCTTTAACAGCTGCGGAAAATGGCACTGCCTTGCCGGGGATTCCGTGGCGGGGTGCAATTCTCGACGGACTTCCATCGAATGCGATTGCCAGGTCCGGTGCGCGCCCGGTCAGGTCGTGTTGAAAAGCCTGCACTTCACAGCAGGAGCTTTGCAAGCGGCAACGAACCTGGCTTTGGAAAGTAAGCACGAAATCCTGTCGCAAGTCGTTCCACCCAGGCGGTAGATAATTTATGAGTGGAACAAGCTGCGACACTGATCGGCACGCAATAAGGTTGCGCAAAATTGTGCAGTGATTTGCGTTCGGGAATGCCCTGCCCTCGCCCGTCTTCCCTTTGTCACGGATATGATGGATAAGGCCCGCCTCGATCTCAGGTGCGTCCATGTCAGCTCTTTATCCCGAAATCGAACCCTATGATCATGGTCAGCTCGATATGGGCGACGGCAATCTGATCTATTGGGAAGCCTGCGGCAATCCGGCGGGGCGGCCGGCGCTGGTGCTGCATGGCGGCCCTGGTTCCGGCTGTTCGACTGCGGCGCGGCGCTATTTCGATCCCGACGCCTATCGAATCATTTTGTTCGACCAGCGCAATTGCGGCCGCAGCCTGCCGAATGCAGCCGATCCTGAAATCGATCTCTCCCTCAATACCACTTGGCATCTCGTTGCCGATATCGAGCGGCTGCGGGCCTATCTCGGCATCGACAGTTGGCTCCTTTTCGGCAATTCCTGGGGTTCGACGCTGGCGCTGGCCTATGCCGAAACCCATCCGGAGCGCGTCGCGGCGATCGTCCTGTCAGGCGTGACCACCACCCGGCGGTCGGAAATCGACTGGCTCTATCGCGGCATGGCACCGCTCTTTCCGGAAGAATGGCACCGTTTCCGCCAGGCGGCTCCTCCAGGCAGCCAGGGACGAGACGAGGACATGGTTGCCGCCTATCATCGTCTCCTCAACGATCCGGACCCGGAAACGCGCCTCAAGGCGGCGCGCGACTGGCATGATTGGGAGGCGGCCTCGATCCTGCTCGCCGATCCCCAAGGCCGGCCGCGCCGCTGGGCCGATCCGGCCTATATGCTGACGCGCGCCCGCATCATCACCCATTACTTCAGCAATGGCGCCTGGCTGGAGGACGGCCAGCTTTTGAAGAATGCCGCGCGGCTCACCGGCATCCCCGGTATCCTGCTGCAGGGAAGGTTCGACATCGAGGCGCCGCTCGTCACGGCTTGGGAACTCGCCCGCGCCTGGCCGCAAAGCGAGCTCAGCATCCTTCCGCATGCTGCCCATTCCACCGCAAATCCGGATATGAGCGCGGCGATCGTCGCCGCCACCGATCGATTTCGCGATTTTCCTCAAAAATAATTTTCCCGCCCACATCGCCGATCTGAGCGATATTCTGCTTTCGAACCGGCCGAATCGGCCAATTCCGGCGGCATCGATGGCCGCGCGCACGTCGCCAGAATCGCTTTTCGGCCGGCGGAATTTATCCGGCTCAACGAAAATCCTTAACATCAGGACGGCAACGCAACCTTTTCGCGGGCGAAAGCCTTGTTGTGTGAATTAAGATTTTAATCGAATTCGAGACAAATCCGCATCGAATTTTATGCGCATTCGAATCTGTTTTTAGCCAAGTTTTATCGGCATTTGAATCAACTAAGCCTTTAATTATATTGCGTAATTTTGCGTGAGATAAAAACGTCTGTGCCATTGTCACCTCAACTTACGGGGAGACGGCAATGACAACTGCAAATATCCTGAAAGGCGGCCTTCTGGCCGGTGCCATCCTGATGGCAATGGCGGGTTCGGGACAGGCGATGCCCGCCAGCATGGCCCTGGCAGGCAATGCCAGCCCGCCGATCGGACACTACGAATTCTGCAAGGCGAATCCGACGGAATGTGTCGAAGTCGGCGGCGATGCCGGACCGGCCATTCTCACTGAGGATCGCTGGAAGGAAATTCTCAAGGTCAATTACACTGTCAATTCGACGATCCAGCCGATGACGGATGAGCAGATCTACGGGGTCGAGGAGCGCTGGGCCTATCCGCGCACCGTCGGCGACTGCGAGGATTACGCCCTGCTGAAGCGCAAGATGCTGATCGACGACGGTTTCTCGCCGTCCGACACGCTGATCACCGTCGTGCTGCAGCCGAATGGCGAAGGCCATGCCGTGCTGACTGTTCGTACCGATCATGGCGACTTCATCCTCGACAACATGCGCAACAAGGTGCTGCTGTGGTCGGACACCGAATACACCTATCTGAAGCGCCAGTCCGCCGACGATCCGGCCCGCTGGTCGAAGCTTCAGGACGGCCGCGCTGTCGCGGTCGGTAGCGTCAAGTAAGAACAGCCTGCCGGCCGTTGCCGGTTGCTGCCTGCGGCCCGGTCAGTCCCCGCATCCCGTCCCCGACCGGTGCCCAAGAGCCGTTCCCGCTGTCCCGGGAACGGCTCGCCCCTTTTAAAGGCTTCCCCACCAGCGCATTAGCGAATTATTAACCCTGTCGGTCCGATCATGGTGATGAGATTCATCATCGGCACCGGCGGCTCATGTTCTTCCTGCGGCGGACCGAAACCCGAAGAACCGCCATGAGCCATGCCGCGCACAGTGCACCCGACGAGCAGCCGCTTCTTTCCATGGGGTTTCTCCTGCGCACGATGGCGGTGATCTCAGTCCTGGCGGTGCTGACCGTTGCCATCAGCATCGGCGGCCGTTGGTTCGGCCGGCATATCTCGCTTGCCGGCAACACCGACAGCACGGCTGAAATCCAGCTCGCCATCGGCCGCGACACCGTAAAATTCCCCGAGAATGCCATCCGTTTCCCGAGCCAAAGGCATGAAGGCGCCGCCGAGCGCGTCGATCTCTACCTCGCCTGGCCTGAGATGCAGGGTTACGGCAAGGAAAATCACCTTCGATTCGACGATATTGCTCAATCCTCCGGGCTGATCTTCCTGCAGATCACCCAGAGCACCATGTCGCGCGACATGTCCGGGCGGCTGGAACCGATCTATTCGCATCTGCTCGAAGGACCTGCGGAGCCCTTCCGCGACGGGCTGACGCTGCATCGTCTTCGCGCCGATGCGGGTTACGGCGACGAGGTGCTACTGACGGCGCCCGTCAAGGGCGGGCCGGATTACGTCGTGCGCTGCATCTTGCCGTCAGCCCCGGATAAGGCCGCGGGCGGAGATTGTCAGCGCGATATCAAAGTCGGTCGGGATCTCAGCGTTCTCTACCGCTTCTCAAGCAGCCATCTCGACGACTGGGAACATATTGATGCCGCTATCCGCACCTTTGTAGACGCGCGTCTTGTGAACCGTTCTGCGACAAGTCCCTAAAATGCTCTCCGGACAGCGAAATAAACGATTCATCATAAACGGATTGGTAACGCCCAACCGGTAATTTTAGAAGACGATCTGTGCGGCGGGAGGTGTGCGGTTCCTGCCAAAATCTGAAGTGCCAAATATCTGAAATGCAAGCGAAGAGTGGAATAGTGTCAAGGTCAGTCTCCTCCGTATCATCGTCCCGATCCGGCAGTTTTTTCGCAAGGCTGCTGGCGATCCTTTCGGTGGCCGTCACGATCGTCATGGTCGATTCGGTGAATGCCGACGCGGAAGCGGCAAATCCGAAATATGCAGGCATCGTCGTCGACGCCAAGACCGGCAACGTTCTCTACAGTGAGAACGCCGACCGGCTGCAATACCCCGCCTCCCTGACCAAGATGATGACCCTCTACATGACCTTCGAGGCATTGGAGCAGGGTCGCATCCGCCTCGATACGCCGGTTCCCTTCTCCGCCCATGCGTCAGCCCAGGCGCCGACCAAGCTCGGCGTGCGCGCCGGCGGTACGATCACCGTCGAACAAGGCATTCTCGGTCTCGTCACCCTGTCGGCCAATGATGCCGCAACCGCACTCGGCGAAATGCTCGGCGGCAGCGAGGATCGCTTCGCCCAGTTGATGACCGCCAAGGCGCATGCGCTCGGCATGACGCGCACCACTTATCGCAATGCCAACGGTCTGCCGAATACGGCGCAGATGACGACGGCGCGCGATCAGGCCCGCCTCGGCATCGCCCTTCGCCAGCACTTTCCGCAATATTACGGCTATTTCTCCACCCGCGCCTTCAAGTTCGGCAGCCGCACGATCCGCAGCCACAACCGCCTGGTCGGTTCGGTGCGCGGCGTCGACGGCATCAAGACCGGTTACACGCGGGCTGCGGGTTTCAATCTGGTAAGCTCGGTGCAGGTCGATGGCAAATCAATCGTCGGCGTCGTGATGGGCGGCGCCTCGACACCTGCCCGCGATGCCCAGATGCGCAATCTGATCGCCAGCTACCTGCCGAAGGCATCGAGCCGTGGCGGATCGTCGGCGCTGATCGCCCAGGCAGCCCCTGCCCCGGCGATGATCGTGACGCCGGCTCCGGTCCAGCCCAAGAAGGCTCAGCAAATGGCGAAGACCATCACCGCAGCGCAGCCGCCCGTTTCGGCCGCCGCTGCCGATCTCAGCCTGCCGCACAAAGGCCCGCTGCCGGATGCGCGCTACCAGGTCGCCGAGACCGAAGTCGCCTATGCCGAGACCGCTCAGTCTAAATCCGACAATCCGCTGGTGGCGCAGCCGATGCCCGCGCCGACCAAAGTCAAGACCATGGCCTTCAAGCAGCAGGCATCGGTCGCCGTGCCGACGCCGGCACCCGCCTACATGCCGCCGGAACAGGGCGATACGTCGGTCGATGAGGTCACCACCGCCTCGACCACTCTCTCCCCGACTCGTGCTGCTTCAACCAGCAATGGACCGACCGGCTGGGTCGTGCAGGTCGGCGTCTCGCCGAGCCGGCAAATGGCCATGGACCTTCTGGAAAGCGCCAGGAGCAAGGGCGGCAAGGCGCTGGCCTCGGCAAAGCCCTTCGCGGTCGCCTATGCCGCTGGTGGTGACCAGCTTTACCGCGCCCGCTTTGGCGGCTTCGACGATCAGCGCGATGCCGTCAACGCCTGCAAGGCCTTGAAGAAGGCCGGCATCAAGTGCTGGGCAGCGGCCCAATGAGCTATTCGATGCTGCCTGCAAGATGGCCGGCGGCATTGGTGACGGCCGGAATCGGTGTTTGCGTTTCCGGCCACCGTTCTTGAACTCGATCAGTATTGCGTACGGGGAAAACAATGGCGATCAATGAGAATTTTCCAGGAGTGCCAGCCGACCGCCGCATGGCGGCTAAAGGGCGCTCATCCCTCCATCCGCTGCATGAGGCTGCTTTGCGCCTCGCCGAGATCGGCCTGCAGCGGCCGAAGGCGAAGTCTCCGAAGACCCGGGATCTCATCAATCTGCTGCTGTGCCATGGTGCACGCGCCTGGCGCTATTCCCAGCCTGAAGCCCGCATCCATCTGCATGTGACCTCGCCGGACGGCAGCGCGCCGGTGCAACTGCGCCTGCGGTGAACTGCAAGGTACCGCGCGTCATTTCAGGCGCGCGGAGACATTCAATCCACGCATGAAACTTTCCGGAAGTAGGCTCCGATTTTCGGGGATTAGAGCAGACCAAGGTCCGTAAGCTCGCGGCGCAGATCCGCGGGCATTTCGGCAATGCCGGCGCCAAGGCTTGTCAGGTCGCGCGGCACGTCATCCTCAGTGTAATAACGCCAGCCCTGGAAGGGACGCTTCGGCTGCACAGCCGTCTCGATGACCTCCGGGCCGAGCATCAGGCGGCAGCGTGAAATCCCCTCGCCGTCGGTGAAGGTCTCGATGTCGAGCAGCTTCTGCCTCGCCTGCACCTGCCCCTTGATCACCCAGTAGAGCGAGCCGCCGTCTAGCAACTCCTCCATACGCTTCGGCGCCATGCGCGTCGTATGCACCGAATGCGGCTCGAGCCCGGCGGCTATGGCGCGCAGCGAGCGTTCCGCCACCCATTCGCGCAGATCGTCTATCGAGTCGGCGCCGACACAGAGTTTGATGAGATGCAATGCCATGCTGCCGTTGAAATCCTTTTGGCAGCGAGCGTCAAGCACCAAGCATCCGGCATCCACAAACTCAGCATTCGACGACGTTGACGGCGAGTCCCCCGGTCGAGGTTTCCTTGTATTTCTCGCTCATGTCGTGGCCGGTCTGGCGCATCGTCTCGATACAGGCATCGAGCGGCACGAAATGCTGGCCGTCGCCCTTGATGGCAAGCGAGGCCGCCGTGACGGCCTTGACCGCGCCGAGTGCGTTGCGCTCGATGCAGGGAACCTGCACGAGGCCGGCGATCGGATCGCAGGTCATGCCGAGATGATGTTCGAGCGCGATCTCAGCGGCGTTTTCGATCTGCGCCGGCGTGCCGCCCATGACGGCCGCAAGCCCCGCTGCAGCCATCGCCGCCGCCGAGCCGACTTCGCCCTGACAGCCGACCTCGGCGCCCGAGATCGAGGCATTGTGCTTGATGATGCCGCCGATGGCAGCGGCCGTCAGCAGATAGTCGCGGATGCCGTTCTGGTCCCAGTCCTCGTGGAAATGCTCGTAGTAGCGGATCGTCGCCGGAATGACGCCGGCTGCCCCGTTGGTCGGCGCCGTGACGACGCGCCCGCCGGCTGCATTCTCCTCGTTGACGGCCATCGCATAGACGCTCAGCCAGTCATTGGCGAGCAGCGGGTTGATGCGGTTGCTGCGCCACTCCTCCTCCAGCTTGTCGTGAATCCTGCGGGCGCGACGCTTGACGTTGAGGCCGCCCGGCATGATGCCCTCGACCTTGAGGCCGCGCTCGATGCAGGAGCGCATTGCCTCCCAGATACGGTCAAGCCCCTGGTCGAGCTCCTCTTGGCTGCGCTGGCTCTCCTCGTTCGCCCGCTTCATCTGGGCGATCGACAACCCTGAGCGCTCCGCCATATCGAGCATCTGCTTGGCGGTGGAGAAGGGATAGGGCACACGCGTGCCGCCGGGCGCGTTCTTCTTCGCCCGCATCTGCTCCAGCTCGGTGTCGGTGACGACGAAGCCGCCGCCGACCGAATAATAGATGCGCTTGACGAGAAGCCGGCCGTCCCTGTCATAGGCAGAAAAGACCATGCCGTTGGCATGGCCGGGCAGCGGCTGTTTTTTGTCGAAGATCAGGTCGGTTTTCGGCTGGAACTGATAGCCGGGATGGCCCGCCGGCGTGATGCGGCCGGTGCGCTCCACGGCGTCGACGATGCTGTCCATTCTGTCGGGATCGACGCTGTCGGGCGCTTCGCCCATCAGCCCGAGAATGACAGCCCTGCCAGTGCCGTGGCCGATCCCGGTATGGGCGAGCGAGCCGTGCAGGCTGACCTTGATGGCTGTGACCTGAGCGCCCGATGACGGACGCGGCCATTCGTTCGAGAGGATCAGCTCGAGAAACCGGTTGGCCGCCGACATCGGACCCATCGTATGTGAGCTCGACGGCCCGACACCGATCTTGAAGACATCGAATACCGAGAGAAACATGGGTGCGCCTTCTGAATACGAGGATGCAAGCTTAAGCGAGGTCGGTTTCGAATCCGTGCAGCACACCGACATCGCATGGAGCCGGTGCGACATTCCGGCTGCACACTGGAGCGCCGCGTGTCCAATAGGACGCGCAGGCACTTTGAGTGTGCGCATAATCCTTCCCGAAAATCGAATCCGATTTTCGCGGTCATGCGCTAAACCAAGCAGCCCGCCTTGCCAATCATTGCTGCATTCAATGAAGCCTATGCGGAGGAAGAACTGGTAGCCTTATCTTGACAGTCTGCACCAACTCCCAATGTCCTGCTGACGTCGATGCTAGACGACACCTTGTAGATTGGGAGATTGGACACATGGCGCTCAAACGGATGGACAACGTGGGAATCGTCGTCGATGACCTCGAAGAGACGATTGATTTCTTTCGTGACCTCGGCCTCGAGCTCGAAGGGCGGGCCACGATCGAAGGAGAATGGGCCGGACGTGTCACTGGACTGGGCAATCAGCATGTCGAGATTGCCATGATGCGCACGCCTGATGGCCATAGCCGGCTTGAGCTCTCCCGCTTCCTCACGCCGCCTGCTGTCGCGGATCACCGCAATGCCCCGGTGAACGCCCTAGGCTACCTCCGCGTCATGTTCGCCCTTGATGACATCGACGAGACGGTTGAGAGGCTCCGCAAGCGCGGCGCGCTGCTCGTCGGCGAAGTCGTGGACTATCAAGACACCTATCGGCTCTGCTACATCCGCGGGCCTGGAGGGCTTCTCATCGGACTCGCCCAAGAACTTAGCTGAGCTATGCGCGAAGCTTCTCGTCGCGATCATCTTGAATGACCGTGCCGTCTGCTCCATCCCTGGGCTCGGCCGTCGCAGAGATTTGCCGTTGATCGGCCGTGGCTGACGTTACGTCGCTCAGCATCCGCTTTTCGATCTCCTGCAGATCGAGAATTGCGCGGTCCATTTGGTTGGCCGGAGTTTCGCGCGAAACCAGACGCCAGCGATTATCCTGCCATATCAGGACCAGCAGCCGCCGGCCTGGAACCTCTATTGTCTCGTGGGTGAACCATGCCCCGATGACCGCAACGCAAAGCGTCACCGCGATGAGCGCCGGTTCCGGCATCAAGGCATCAAAGGTCAGACGCGCCAGGAACATGATGGGGACATGGAAAAGGTAAAGTGAAAAACTGATCTTTCCGAAAAACCGTACTGGTGCAGCTGCCAGGACACGGGCTGCGATGGGAGGCTGTCGAGCGACGAGCCCGACAATAACGGCTGCGGCCACCGCACTTTGCAGGCTCCAGAATTCAGGGGAAAAGCCGGGTAAGATATGCCGGTAAGTGAAAAACACCGCCAGAAGGAAAAGCGTTGAAATACCTGTGAGGACAGATGGAACCCAGCTATTCCAGTGGGAATGCATGATTCCGGCCACTGCGCCGAAAAGAAAGTAGGGAAGCTTGGAGACGAGCACTATTCCCGGGCCTGGCAATTCAACCAGGCCATCGACGACGACGGCCACGGTGAGGCCCACAATCATGCCGCTATAGCGGTGTGGCTGGGCCAAGCAAAGCCACAGGACGGGAAAGAGCAGATAGAACTGGATCTCGGGTGGTATCGACCAGAAAACACCACTCGAGCCGAGCAGAAAGACATGGCGCACAAAATCCGTGCCGCCAGCGATCGGCTGAACAAAATCCAGATTTTGCATACTCGACAGCATCGCTACGAGAACGACGGCCGTCAGGTAAACCGGATAGATGCGGGCAAAGCGGCTCACAAGAAAATCCAGCACATTTTCTCTCGTGACCGGCCGTGAGCCGTAGAGATGCGCCATCAGGAAGCCGCTGAGAGCAAAAAACAAACCGACAGCTTCGTCGCCCATCGTCACGAGATGCGGAGCTGTGATCGGAAAAATAAGGCCAACATGGGCTCCAACGACCAGAAGCGCAGCGACACCGCGCAGGCCATCAAGACTCGGGATGTAATCCGGCCGACTCATGGGTCACTTTTGAATTCGGAGTTCAGGTTCAGTCCTGAAGAATTGGCCATCACGACTTTAAAAGCGGTTAACGCGGCGCCCTGCTGGTGCGCCTCTAGACTGGCCTCGCGCCAGCGTGCATCGTCAGAACGAAAAATTGCTTTGGAAAACGGGACCACTTCTCCATGCCAGCCACCAACCGCATCGCCCTCTCCAGCGACCACGCCGCCATTCAGCTCCGGCAGGCCATTGCCGGTCATATCGCGGCGCAAGGCTGGATAGCGGTCGATATCGGACCGACAACGCCGGAGAGCACACACTATCCTCAGCACGGCGAAGCGGCGGCCCGTCTCGTTGCCTCCGGCGATTGCCGGTTTGGCATCATTCTATGCGGCACCGGCCAGGGCATCATGATGGCGGCGAACAAGGTAAAGGGCATCCGTTGTGGCGTGTGCGCAGACCCATTCTCGGCCCGGATGATCCGCCAGCACAACGATGCCAACATGCTTTCGATTGGCGTGCGCGTGGTCGGCGAAGGGCTGGCGCTCGATGTCGTGGATGCGTTCCTGACAGCTCGTTTCGAGGGCGGCCGGCATGCGACGCGGGTGGGGATGATTGAGGCGCTGGAGGGGTAGCGCCGTCTTTTTTCTTCTTCTTTGGATTGCCGCCCCGAATACGCAAGCTGACGGATGACCGCATTGCTGTCGTTAGTCCCAGAAGATGCCGGTCGGCTATCCACCAAGCCTTGTCGTTTCCCGACGGCTCGATTATGCCGAACTGCCGCATGGCCGAAAGCCCGCGTAAAGCCGCCGAACTCGGCCATGCGGCATAATCCGACTTGCGGCATAGTGGTCGCGTTCATGCGGAGACTGAATCACTGATGACGACGGCGGATTATATCGCTCTGGCTTTCTTTGCCTTTGTCTGGATGGGCTATTCCTGGCTGCTGCATGGCCGTACCTTCTTCGGGCGCACCAGCCTGACCCATGCGATGACCGAACGGCGCCGGGAGTGGATTTACAATTCGCTGCGCCGCGACCTGAAGATGATCGACACGCAGATCATGGCCGGCCTGCAGAACGGCACCGCCTTCTTCGCTTCGACTTCGATCTTCGCGATCGGCAGCTGCTTTGCTTTGCTCGGCGCGACGGAGAAGGTCGACGCCGTCTTCGCCGACCTGCCCTTCGTCTTCCATGGCGGCCATGCCGTCTTCGAGATGAAGGTCGGCGGGCTGGCAGCGCTTTTCGGCTACGCCTTCTTCAAATTCGGCTGGTCCTATCGGCTGTTCAACTACTGCACCATCCTCTTCGGCTCGATCCCGATGATGCGCGACACCGAGCGCGACATCATCGCCGCCGAGCGGGCCGCCGAACGCGTCATCCGCATGAACGTCATTGCCGGCAGCAATTTCAACGAGGGCCTCAGGGCGATCTTCCTGTCGATCGGCTATCTCGGCTGGTTCATCAACCCTTATGTCTTCATGCTGACGACGGCGATCGTCATCTTCGTGCTGACACGCCGCCAATTTTTCTCGCAAGCGCGACTGGCGATCATGGATACCGGCCCGCCATCAAATCTCCACCTTTCTGCTATTCGCCGCGATAGGCCGTCGAGCGACGGAAATGATTTGTCCGAGGGACTTTGATGACATTGCCGGCAAGGGAAGCCGATGCGGCGGCAAAACCGCCGCGCATCGGTCTATTGGATACGGCGCGCGGCGTCGCGCTGATCGCCATGGCGAGCTACCATTTCAGCTGGGACATGGAGTTCATGGGCTATCTCGCGCCAGGCACGGCCGAGACCGGTTGGCTGAAGATCTATGCCCGGGCGATCGCCACGACCTTTCTCTTCATCGTCGGCATCAGCCTGGTGCTGTCGAGCAGGCCTGAGATTCGCTGGCCCTCCTTCTGGAAGCGCTTCGGCATGATCGCTGCGGCAGCCGCGGTGATCTCGATCGCCACGCGCATCGCGATGCCGAACGAGTGGATCTATTTCGGTATCCTGCATTGTATTGCGGTGCTCACGCTCATCGGCGTCGTTTTCTTGAGACTGCCGCTCGCCTTCACGCTCATCGCCACGCTCGCGCTCCTTGCCGCCTGGATCACCGATTATTTCGGGCCGCCCGGCCTGCTTCGTTCATCCTTCTTCGATCCGCGATATCTCGCCTGGATCGGCCTTGCCGTGGCGCCGGAACGGTCCAACGACTATGTGCCGCTGTTTCCCTGGGCAACGCCGTTCTTCGCTGGATTGAGTATCGCCTCGATCGCTATCAGAACCAGGCTGCTGCACCGGCTTGCCGCCGTCGGCACCGGCTCCTGGTGGCCGGCAAGGCTCGGCCGCCACAGCCTTGCCTTCTATCTCATCCACCAGCCGGTGTTGATCGCCATCGCCTATGGGATTTCTCTCGTCGTCCCGCCGCAGGCGCCGGATCCGGTCGCAACTTACCTAAGGCAATGCAACGCCTCTTGCGTCATGCAGCAAGGCGAAGCGCTCTGCCACAGCTTCTGCCAGTGCACGCTGGGGAAATTGCAGGCGCAAGCCCTGTTCACGCCGCTGCAGGAGGGCGCGATCGACATACAGAACGACGAGCGGGTTCAAACGATCGCTGCCGAATGCAGCGCCGAGGCGCAATAAAAGCCGGCAACCATTAGCCGCTTTTCAGGTGGTGACGCCGATTTCGGCGAGGCGGCCGAGGCAGGTCTCTTCGATGGCGTCGAGTTCTGCCAGCGTATCGTCGATATCCTTGCGCTTCTGGCGCAGGTCGTCGCGCTTCTCGTCGACACGCTTCATCAGGAGTTTCAACTGGCCGAGTTCGCCCGGCGGCTCCTTGTAGACCTGGATGATCTCGCGGATCTCCGCGATGGTGAAGCCGATGCGCCGCCCGCGCAGGATTTCCCCGATGAGCCGCCGGTCGGCTTGCCGGAACAGACGGGTGCGCCCGCGCCGCTCCGGATGGATCAGTCCCTCGTCCTCGTAGAAGCGGAGCGTGCGCGTCGAGACCCCGAATTCGCGCGTCAGTTCCGTTATGCTATAATATTTGTTCACCGGCATGTGTTCCCCGTCGTCGGACAGACGATAATATTGACTTTTACGTAATAGTCAATTTTTTGGGCGGTTCAGATGCCGAACCACCATGTGGCGATACCAAGAAAGGCGAAGAAGCCGGTACAGTCCGTCACCGTCGTGACGAAGACGGAAGAGGCGATTGCCGGGTCGGCCCCCATCTTGTCGAGCAGCAGCGGCAGCAGGATGCCGGCAAGGGCTGCCGCCATCAGATTGATGACCATCGCCGCCGCAATCACCCCGCCCAGCTGGTAGTCGTGAAACCACGTGCCGGCGATCATGCCCATGATCGAGGCGAAGACGATGCCGTTGAGGACGCCGACTCCCGCCTCCCTACGGATGATGCGACCGGCATTGTAAATATCGAGATCGCGGGTGGCGAGCGCGCGCACCGTCACCGTCATCGTCTGTGTACCGGCATTGCCGCCCATCGAGGCGACGATCGGCATCAGCACCGCAAGCGCGATCATCTTCTCGATCGAGGCGTCGAAAAGGCCGATGACGCTTGCCGACAGCATCGCCGTGCCGAGATTGATCAAAAGCCACAGGAAGCGCGAACGCACCGTCGAAAGCACATTGTCGGACAGCTCTTCGTCGCCGACGCCGCCGAGGCGCTTGATGTCCTCGTCCGCCTCCTCGTGGATGACGTCGACGACGTCGTCGATGGTCAGCACGCCGACCAGCCGGCCGTTTTCGTCGACGACGGCGGCCGAGAGAAGGTCGTACTGCTCGAAGAGCTGGGCCGCCTCCTCCTGGTCCATCTCGGCCGGAACCGGATGGTTGGTCTCACGCATGATCTGCTCGATCTTCGTCTGCCGCTTGGTGCGCAGAATCTGGTCCAGATCGACGGCGCCGAGCAGCTTGAAGGTCGGATCGATGACGAAGATCTGCGAGAAGGAATAGGGCAGATCCTCTTCGTCGCGCATGTAGTCGATTGTCTGGCCGACCGTCCAGAACGGCGGCACGGCGACGAATTCCGTCTGCATGCGGCGCCCGGCCGAGCTTTCGGGATAGTCGAGCGCTCGGCGCAGCCGCACCCGCTCGGTGAACGGCAGCTGGGCGAGGATCTCTTCCCGGTCCTCCTTGTCGAGGTCTTCGAGAATGTAGACGGCATCGTCCGAATCGAGCTCGCCGATCGCAGCGGCGATCTGCGCGTTCGGCATCTGGTCGACGATTTCGCGGCGGATCGCCTCGTCGACCTCGGTCAGCGCCGTCATGTCGAAATCGTCGCCTAGCAGGCGCACCAGCGCCAGGCGCTGATCCGGCTGGATCGCCTCCAGCAGGTCGCCTATTTCGGATTCATGCAGGCGGGCAACGTTCTGGCGCAGGAACAGCGTGTCGCGGTCGGCGATTGCGGCGCCGACAAGCGCCAGGAAATCGCCGCGGACATTGCCGTCCTCGTCGTAGATATCGGCTTCCTCGTCATCGGGACGCCTGCGAATGCGGTCTTCCCCGTCGGTCGTCGTCATCTGCCGCCCTCGCATCTGGTTCGAATTTCAACGACTGCCGCGCCGCATTCGCAAATGTCGGCCGAAAACACATTGTCAACAAGCGGATAAGCAAATCCCGCGCGAGGCTCCCGCAACCGGAATTCTTGGCCCCTGCTAGCCCAAAGCATCCGTGTCGTAAAGCGGCAAACCGTCCTTCGTGATGACAATGCACGCGGCCGGCGATAGTTTCCTCACCCGTCCAAGCAGAGGAAGCCCGCCCCATGCCCATCCGTCCGATTCTGCGTTATCCGCATCCGGGCCTGAAGACTGTCTGCGCGCCGGTGACGGTCTTCGATTCCTCGCTCACAGCGCTTGCCGAGGACCTGCTGGCGACGATGCGCGCAGCCCCCGGCGTTGGCATCACCGCCGCCCATATCGGCGTCTTCAGCCGTGTCACGCTGCTGGAACTCGACAAGGCCGACGGCGTGCGCCTTTACGTCAATCCTCATATCACCTGGTTTTCGACGGAGACGATGGACCATACCGAAGGCAGCGTCTCGATGCCCGGCGCGACAGACGAGGTCACCCGCCCGCGGGCGATCCGCTTCCGCTATCAGGATGCCGAGGGCGCCGTGCACGAGGACGGTGCCGAAGATTTCCTCGCCATCTGCATCCAGCACGAAGTCGACCAGCTCGACGGCATTTTCTGGCTGCAGCGCCTCTCACGGCTGAAGCGCGACCGTCTCGTGAAGAAATGGGAGAAGATGCAGGGCTGACAATCACGGCTGACAAATCGCCGTCCACGCCGAACCATTCGCCGTTGCCGGCGTTTCCAGCAAAGAAGCAAGGAGCGAATGCAATGGCAAGGATCGGTGACAAGACCCAGTTTTCCCGGGAGAAGCCTGAGCTTTCCCGGGAGGAAGATTATCGCGACCTCGAAGAGCGCAATCTCGACGAAGGCTGGCCCTATGCCGATGGCAGCGGCGCCGGCACCGGCGGCCCGGATAATCGTCCTTACGGCGAGACCGCGGCCAATTTCGACAGCGATCCCAACAAGGGCTTCCGGATAGATGGCACGGATGAAGACGGCAACGAGAACCGCCTGAAAGATTCGCTGCGCGCCGATACGATCGACCGCGATGAAAGCGACGATCTCGAAGCGCGGGTGAACGATAATCTCGAAAACATTCCCGAGGTCGATATCGACAGCGTCGAGGTTCATGCGGACGGTCACGTCGTTACCCTGGAAGGATCGGTGGAGACGATCGGCATCGCCCGTAAGGTCGAACTCGGCGCGCTTTCGGTCGACGGCGTCCATCATGTCCGCAACAAGTTGCAGCTGACCGGTGTCGACGCGCATATCCCGAACGAGGATTAACGCATTACGCACAGCGCAGATTATCAACGGGAGGGCTGCCGCCTTCCGTTGATGATCGTTCTCAACATTACCAAAAATTAACAATTTACGATTGTAGCAACAACTGTCTCATTCACGAGACCAATTGCCAATTTCTGTTAGGCGGCTTCTGTCACGAGAACGTCAATTCCGTTGACAACACTGTGATTTTATTAGGACAAATGGTCGCGGCCGCGCCGTCATATTATCACAAAATTGCCTGAATTGAGGCGCGAAGTCGTATGTGCCGAGGGTTAGTTTATGTTGTGGAATTCAACAGCAGATTGAGGAGATAGACCCATGCGCATCAAATTTGCCCTTGCCGCGTCCCTGTTCGCCGTCAGCCTCGCAGGCGCCGCCTTCGCCCAGCCGACCTATTCCAGCGATTACACCAACGACAGCGACGGCTTCGCCCCGAGCCCGATGTCGAAGCCGGCTCCGGTCCACTATAGCAGCCGCAAGGCTCCGGCCTATTCCAGCGACTACACCAACGACAGCGACGGCTTCGCCCCGAGCGCCATGGCGGCTCCGGTGGTCGACAAGACCGCAACGGCCAGCATCAACTCCCTGCCCCCATGCCACAGCATGATTGGCCCGAAGGGCTCCCACACCAAGGGTGCAGACAGTGGCGCCTCCCGCACCGAAGCATGCCGCGCGACGCATTGATCCGATAAAGGCTGGGATCCGACAAAAGAAAGGGCCGGAAACGGCCCTTCTCTCTATTCAATCCATTTCGCGCGTCGTTTCCCCAAAAACCGCCTCGAAGGCGGTGCGCAGCCGGATATCGACATCAGCCATCATCACAGGCAAGCCAAGATCGACGAGGCTGGTCACGCCATAGGCCGAGATCCCGCAGGGCACGATGCCGTCGAAATGATCGAGATCGGGGTCGACGTTGAGCGATAGTCCGTGGAAGGTCACCCATTTCCGCAGCCTTATGCCGAGGGCGGCGATCTTGTCCTCGGCCATCGTCCCATCGGCCAGCAACGGCTTTTCCGGCCGGCGCACCCAGACGCCGACGCGATCTTCACGTCGCTCGCCGCGCACATTCATCATGTCCAGCGTGCGGATGACGACATCTTCGAGGGCGGCGACGAAGGCGCGCACGTCCTGACGCCGCCTTTTCAGATCGAGCATGACATAGGCAACGCGCTGGCCGGGTCCATGATAGGTGTATTCACCGCCACGCCCGGTCGCAAAGACCGGAAACCGGTTCGGCTGGACGAGGTCCCTCGCATTGGCGCTGGTGCCGGCAGTATAGAGCGGCGGATGTTCGACGAGCCAAACGAGTTCATCACCGCCATCGGCGATTAACGCCACCTCGCGCTCCATCGTCTCCACCGCCTCCTCATAGGGAACGAGGCCGTCCGCAAAGCGCCAGCGGACCGGTCGGGTACCGAGTCGGGGAAGCATGGAGAATTCGAGATCGGTGCGAAGCATGGCCATTCCTTGCCGCTCTCCCCGAAATGCCTGTAAAATAGGGGCGGCAGCACAGCTATATGGACCCGTTTCGGGGCCAATTCAAATGCTGTGAGCGGTTTTCAAAAAAACTGTCATATCGCCCTTGTGCACCCCAGATGCTTTTGCTACATGCTGCCCCGCCGACGCAAATCGGCACCTACCACGATGCGGTCGTGGCGGAATTGGTAGACGCGCAGCGTTGAGGTCGCTGTGGGGCAACCCGTGGAAGTTCGAGTCTTCTCGACCGCACCATTTCCCTTCAGGGAAACGCTCTCTAAGCGACGAATTCGTTTTCACCTCGAAGCCATTTGCGATAGCTCGGCTTGATTGCCCTGCCTTCTCATGGTTGATGGCGTCATCCTCGCAAGAATCAGCAGCCATGTCAGAGCCCCACCAAAATTCCCTGCAGGGCATGGCCATCATGTCCGGCGCCATGCTCATCCTGCCGATCATGGATGCCATCGCCAAATACATGGCGACCTTCGAGGCGATGTCGCCGGGTCAGGTGACCTTCTATCGATTCTTCATCCAGATCGCCTGCACCCTGCCGATTCTTTTCGCCCTTTTCGGGCTGAAGGCGCTGTCGGCCCAACGGCCGTGGATGAACCTGCTGCGCGGTGTGCTGCATGGTGGTGCGAGCCTGCTGTTCTTCGTCGCCGTCAAATACATGCCGCTCGCCGATGTCTTCGCCATCTATTTCGTCGAGCCCTTCATGCTGGCCGCCCTGTCGGCGCTGTTTCTCGGAGAGAAGGTCGGCTGGCGGCGCTGGACGGCGATCGTCGTCGGGTTCGGCGGCGCGATGATCGTCATTCAGCCGAGCTACGAAATCTTCGGCCTGAAGGCGCTGCTGCCGGTTGCCTGCGCCTCTTTGTTCTCGCTCTATCTCTTCCTCAACCGCGCCATCGGCGAGGCCGATTCGCCACTGACCATGCAGACGATGGCCGGCATCGGCGGAACGGTGTTCATGGCGGTCGCCCTTTTCCTCGGCAACAACTCCGGCAGTGCCGATTTTACCGTCTCCCTGCCCTCCTCCAGCCTCGGCCTTGTTCTGCTTCTCGCCCTCGGCTCGATCTCGGGATATGCGCATATGCTCATCGTCCGGGCCTTCCGCCTCGCGCCGCTGTCGCTGCTTGCGCCGTTCCAGTACTTCGAGATCATCTCGGCGACCGTTCTCGGCTATGCGTTTTTCAACGATTTCCCGAGCTTTTCCAAATGGATCGGCATCTTCATCATCGTTGCGTCAGGCCTCTTCATCATCTGGCGTGAGCGGCTGCAGGCGCAATCGTTAAAATCTTCCGGACCCGGGGAATATCGGGTTAACTCCTCTTCTTGAGGGATCGTCAATTCGCAGACGGTAAAACTGTCTCCGGTTTCATGATGAAGCCTGGAGTTAAAACATGAGCGAATTTCGTCTCGCTTTTCCGGCCTGTGTCGTGGCCGGCAAGCATCGGCTGACGGCCGAAGATATAGTACTGCTGCGCAAACATAGTTTTCCGGAGGGTATCCGGACATCCGACGATGTCGTGGCGATGTTGGCGCTCAACAATTCCTGCCCTGAAAAATGTGCCGACTGGAACGCTTTCTTCGTGGAACAGCTCGCCGGTTTCATTGTCCATTACACCTATCCGCAGGGTTCGCTGGATGAAATCAACGTCGCCTGGATCATGCGCATGTTCACGACCGATGGTGTCGTCAACTCGGCGCTCGAGCTCGAACTCATTCTCCATGTCATGGAGATTTCGGCCGATGTCCCAGTCGAGTTGAGAGCGCTCGCCCTCGATCAGCTCCGCCTGGCGATCACCGACAATATCGGTGGCTACAAGCTGTCGCGCGCCATCGATCGCCGGGGCATCACCCGCCAGGACATCGACTATGCGATGCGCATCTTCAGAAGCGTGGCCGAAGGCGGCGTCATCCCGGTCTCGTCGGTCGAGTACGGCGTTCTCCAGCAGATCGAGCAGGCAACGCTGCGCGGCGCCAATCATCCGCACTGGGCGGGGATCATGGCTGCCGTCGAGTTGCGCGACTATGCCGAGCCGCGTCGCAGCCGCTGGCTGCGTATCGTCGACGAGGAACCCGTCGCAGAAGCTGCCGTCGCCTGACGCTCCGCAAGCCTGATTGTGCGTTCCGGTGTTTTGTGCGTAAAACTCCGGGATGCATTTCTGGGTGGAGTCTCGATGTTCAAGAAAATCCTGATCGCGAATCGCGGCGAAATCGCCTGCCGCGTGATCAAGACTGCGCGCCGCATGGGTATTTTGACCGTCGCGGTCTATTCGGATGCGGATCGGGACGCGCTGCATGTCGAGATGGCCGACGAGGCCGTTCATATCGGCCCGGCCGCGGCGTCGGAGAGCTATCTGGTTGCCGAAAAGATCATTGCCGCCTGCAAGGCAACCGGCGCCGAGGCGGTGCATCCCGGCTACGGCTTCCTGTCCGAACGCGCCTCCTTCTGCGCTGAACTGGAAAAGCAGGGAATCATCTTCATCGGCCCGAAGCCGAAAGCCATCATGGCGATGGGCGACAAGATCGAATCGAAGAAATTCGCCAATGCCGCCGGTGTATCCACCGTGCCCGGCCACCTCGGCATCATCGAGGATGCCGCCCATGCGGAAGTAATATCAGGCGGGATCGGTTATCCCGTCATGATCAAGGCCTCGGCCGGCGGCGGCGGCAAGGGCATGCGCATTGCCTGGAACCAGGCGGAAGTGCGCGACGGCTTCGAGCGCGCCCGCTCGGAGGCGAAAAGCTCTTTTGGTGACGACCGCGTCTTCATCGAAAAGTTCGTCGTCGAGCCGCGTCATATCGAGATCCAGGTCCTGGCCGATGCGCATGGCAACGTCGTCTATCTCGGCGAGCGCGAATGCTCGATCCAGCGGCGGAACCAGAAGGTTGCGGAAGAGGCGCCCTCGCCCTTCCTCGATGAAGCGACCCGCAAGGCGATGGGCGAACAATCGGTGGCGCTGGCGAGAGCCGTCGATTACCAGAGCGCCGGCACCGTCGAATTCATCGTCGACCGGGACCGCAAATTCTATTTCCTCGAAATGAACACCCGCCTGCAGGTCGAGCATCCCGTGACCGAACTCGTCACCGGCATCGACCTCGTCGAGCAGATGATCCGTGTCGCAGCAGGAGAGCCCCTTCCCTTTGCCCAGGAGGATGTGAGGCTTGACGGCTGGGCGGTCGAGAGCCGGCTCTATGCCGAGGATCCCTATCGCAACTTCCTGCCCTCGATCGGCCGCCTGACGCGCTACCGGCCGCCGGCGGAAGGACGGACCGGCAATGTCGTCGTCCGCAACGATACCGGCGTCTTCGAAGGTGCGGAGATCTCGATGTATTACGACCCGATGATCGCCAAGCTCTGCACGTGGGCGCCGACGCGGCTGGAAGCGATCGAGGCCATGGGACAAGCGCTCGACGGCTTCGTCGTCGATGGTATCGAGCACAATGTTCCTTTTCTGTCGGCGCTGATGAAACATCCGCGCTGGCGCGAGGGCCGGCTTTCCACAGGCTTCATCGCCGAGGAATATCCCGATGGCTTTGCGCCGATGAAACCGGACCAGGCGGAAGAAGCCGTGCTTGCCGGCATCGCGCTCTCCGCCTGCCTGATCGAGACCAACCGCCGCGAACGTTTCGCCGATCGCCTGCGCGCCGCAGCGGGCGCGCTGCGCGAGGATTGGGTGGTCAAGATCGGCGACAACCACGTCGCTGCAAGATTGCTCGACGGCCTCGTCACCATCCCGTTCGATATGGATATCGCGATCGAGGGGGCGATAGAGGGCGAGAGCAAGAGCGTTGTCACCGATTGGAGACCGGGTGATCCTGTCTGGAGGGGCAAGGTCGGCGGTCGCGACATCACCGCGCAGATTCGCCCCGTTCTGAACGGCTTGCGTATCGACTGGCAGGGGCTTTCGGTGAATACCAAGGTCTTCTCGCCGCGTCATGCCGAACTCGACAGACTAATGCCGGTGAAACTGCCGCCCGATACTTCCAAGCTCCTGCTCTGCCCGATGCCCGGCCTCGTCGTCGCCATCGCGGTTGCCGAGGGCCAGGAGGTCAAGGCCGGTGAGACGCTTGCGATCGTCGAAGCGATGAAGATGGAAAACGTGCTGCGCGCCGACCGCGATCTCGTCGTCTCGAAGATCAATGCCGCGGCCGGCGAAAGCCTGGCCGTCGATGCCGTGATCATGGAATTCGCCTGAGAGACAAGCCAGGCGGCCGGCTTCACATCGGCCCGGCTTGCCGACCATGCCAAGCTCAGCCTGACAGGCAGCTGGTTACCGACAAAATCAGCAGGGAGATATCAAATGGACGTTCGCGCCGCCGTTACCGCTCAGGCAGCAAAACCGCTGGAAGTGACGACCGTGCAGCTGGAGGGGCCGGCGGCCGGCGAAGTGCTGGTGGTGGAGGTCAAGGCGACGGGGGCTGCTGCCACCTATAGGGTAGACCTCAGGAGTCTCGATGAACTTCCCGCGCGGGAACTCTACGACCTCTTGAGAATGCGCGTCGATGTCTTCGTCGTCGAGCAGAACTGCCCCTACCCGGAACTTGACGGCAAGGATATCGATGCCTTGCATCTGCGGCTGCTGGACGGTGCCGAACTCCTCGGCGCGGCGCGAATCCTGAAACCGTATGAGCCACAGGATCCGTCGAAGATCGGCCGCGTTGTCGTCTGGCCTGACCATCGCGGCAAGCGGCTGGGCGATGTACTGATGAGCGAAGCGATTGCCGCTTGCGAGCGGCTTTATCCGGAAAATCCTATTGCCTTGTCGGCACAGGCCCATTTGCGGCGGTTCTACGAATCTTTCGGTTTCACAGCGGTGTCACAGGAATATCTGGAAGACGGCATTCCCCACATCGATATGGTCCGCCAGCAGGCCACGCAACCGGCATGAGGATATTACCATGATCTATGTCGACGCCGATGCCTGCCCGGTGAAGCCGGAAGTCCTGAAGGTCGCGGAACGTCACGGCCTCGAGGTCACCTTCGTTGCCAATTCCGGCCTGCGCCCCTCGCGCGATCCGATGATCCACAACGTCATCGTCTCCAACGCCTTCGACGCCGCCGACAACTGGATCGCCGAACGTGCCGGCGCGGGCGATGTCGTCGTCACCGCCGATGTGCCGCTTGCCGTGCGCTGTGTCGCGACCGGCGCCTTCGTCAGCGGCCCCACAGGGCGCGTCTTCGACGAGACCAATATTGGCATGGCGAGCGCCATGCGCGATCTCGGCGCGCACTTGCGCGAAACCGGCGAGAGCAAGGGCTACAACGCCGCCTTCAGCCCGAAGGACCGCTCACGCTTCCTCGAAACCTTCGATCGCCTCTGCCGCCGCGCCAAAAGCCTTGCCGCGGAGGCTGGCGGGCAGCCGTGATGTGGCTCGCACAGGCTCGGAAGAAACGGGTGGCATGGCAGCCATGCCGATTCCTAACTTGAAGTCGGCCGTTTCCTCACGCATATAGGCACTATCGCAGACGACTGCGGCATCCTCTGGGATGCAACTGTCGCGGGGACGGCCTCGCTCTTGAACAAGGAGAGTCGCATGGCCTGGTTTCTGCTTTTTCTCGCCGGTCTTTTCGAATGTGGCTGGGCGATCGGCCTTAAGTATACCGAAGGCTTCACACGGCCGATGCCGACGGCGCTGACCGTCATATCGATGGTGATCAGCATCGTGCTGCTCGGCCTGGCGGTGAAGCATCTGCCGATCGGCACCGCCTACGCGGTCTGGACCGGCATCGGTACGGTCGGCACCGTATTCCTCGGAATCTGGCTGCTTGGCGATGAGGCAAGTGTCTCCCGCCTTGCCTGCATCACGCTGATCGTCGCCGGCATCGCCGGCCTCAAGCTTACTGCCTGACATGAAGCTGAGGGGCGTCACCGACGCCCCTCAGCGTATCGTTCAGGCTGTCTTGCGGTTATCGACGGCAAAAGCGCCGGGACCGGAGAAGACCAGGTAGAGGAAAACGAAGCAGAACAGGATCGCGGCGTCGCCCTGGTTGACGGCCGGGAAGAAGCTGCTCGGGGCATGCGCCATGAAATAGGCGACCGCCATTTCTCCGGCCAGCAGGAAGGCGACCGGACGCGTCAGCAGGCCGACGAGAATGAGGATGCCGCCGACAAGCTCAAGCAGGGCGGCGAACAGCATCAGCGGCGGCAGCGAGCCCGACATCTGCGAAGCAGGGAAGCCGAAAAGCTTCATCGTGCCGTGCTCGATGAACAGCAATGCGGTGATGATCCTGAGCGCAGCCAGCCCATAGGGCTGATAGGCGGAAAGACGGTCGAAAGTTGACATTAAAACCCCTCTTTAAAAGACACAGCCGAGCGTTAGCCTGTCCTCGCCGAGGATTGAACACACGGATTGCTGACATCCGTTCACTTTTTCGACAGCAGGTAAACGCCTGAATGGACGATCTTATTCGCCCGCGCCATGGTCAGAGCGGGATGTTGTCGTGTTTCTTCCACGGATTGGCGAGATCCTTGTTGCGCAGCATCTTCAAACCGCGCGCCAGCCGCCGCCGGGTCGAGTGCGGCATGATCACCTCGTCGACATAACCGCGCTCGGCGGCGACGAAGGGCGAGAGGAACCGGTCCTCGTACATTTTCGTGTGCGCGGCGATCTTCTCCGGATCGGCAATATCCTTGCGGAAGATGATCTCGACAGCGCCCTTGGCGCCCATCACGGCGATCTGCGCCGTTGGCCAGGCATAGTTGAGGTCGCCGCGTAGATGTTTCGACGCCATCACGTCATAGGCACCGCCGAAGGCCTTGCGGGTGATGACGGTGAGCTTCGGCACCGTCGCCTCGGCATAGGCGAAGAGCAGCTTGGCGCCGTGCTTGATGAGGCCGCCATATTCCTGCGCCGTACCCGGCAGGAAACCCGGCACGTCGACGAAGGTGACGATCGGAATATTGAAGCAGTCGCAGAAGCGGACGAAGCGGGCCGCCTTGCGCGAGGCGTCGCTGTCGAGCACGCCGGCCAGCACCATCGGCTGGTTGGCGACGAAACCGACGGTGGAGCCTTCGACGCGGCCGAAGCCGCAGACGATGTTTTTGGCAAAGCTCGCCTGGATCTCGAAGAAATCCCCCTCGTCCGCCACTTTCCGGATCAGTTCCTTGATGTCGTAAGGTTTGTTGGAACTCGCCGGCACCAGCGTATCGAGCGAGGCATCGACATCTGTCACCGACTGGTAACATTCGATCTCCGGCAGCGGCGCCGTGTTCGAAAGCGGCAGGAAATCGATCAGCCGGCGCACCTGCAGCAGCGTTTCGACATCATTCTCATAGGCGCCGTCGGCAATCGACGAGCGCACCGTATGCACCACGGCGCCGCCGAGTTCTTCTGCCGTCACCGTCTCGTTGGTGACGGTTTTCACCACGTCGGGACCGGTGACGAACATGTAGGAGGTGTCACGCACCATGAAGATGAAATCGGTCATCGCAGGCGAATAGACGTCCCCGCCGGCGCAGGGACCCATGATCACCGAGATCTGCGGAATGACGCCGGAGGCGAGCACATTGCGCTGGAATACCTCGGCATAACCGCCGAGAGCCGCCACGCCCTCCTGGATACGAGCACCGCCCGCATCATAGATGCCGACGATCGGCGCGCGGTTCTTCAGCGCCATATCCTGCACCTTCATGATCTTCTCGGCATGCGCTTCCGATAGCGAGCCGCCGAAGACGGTGAAGTCCTTGGCGAAGACGAACACGGTGCGGCCGTTGACCGTGCCCCAACCGGTGACGACGCCGTCGCCGGCAATACGGCTCTTGTCCATACCGAAATCGGTGGAGCGATGTTCGACGAACATGTCGAATTCCTCGAACGAGCCTTCGTCGAGGAAGAGATCGATGCGCTCGCGCGCCGTCAGCTTGCCGCGCTTGTGCTGGGCGGCGATGCGCGCCTCGCCGCCGCCGAGGCGGGCGACGCCGCGGCGCCGTTCCAGTTCTTCGAGAATTTCCTTCATGCGATCTCCCTCGCCGCTGTGGGCGGCAATCCGGCGGTTAGATTATGCGCTAGAGCATGTTGCCGAAAAGTGTGAGCGGTTTTCGGACAACATCATGCTCCAATTATTTGGCGCCGCGCCCGCTGAGTGAGAAAACCGAGCGTATCCTTGCGGCGGCGTCTTCGGCCAGGATCTCGTCGGCAAGCTTGGGATCGGCAGCGATACTGGTGACGTCGAAGGCGCTGACGGCGATGACCGAGCCGTCCTCGACCGAGGCCGCGTCGATGCTGATCTTGGCGACGTTGCGGTCTTTCTGGAAGCCGAGGCCCTTCTGGACGGAAACCACGCGGATCGTCAGCACCACCCGCGGCAGCACGGTGTCGCGCACGGTGGCGTTGATCGCCGCGTTGACGCGGTCGTTGATACCGGAAAGCAGCTCGGCCGGCATGTTCGGACCGGAGAGAACAACGGCGCTGCGCACATCATAAACCGGCGCCGCCGGCTTGGTGGCCGAGAGGCTGCCGCAAGCCGTGAGCGCGACACAGACGAGTGTCGCCCGGCAAAAACACGACCTCAGCCAATTCATTGCAAAATCCCGCACCACCCCGTTGGAGTCGCAGACTTCGTCATAATGCATTGGAAGGCAATATGTTTCAGGCGCTTAGGGCGAAAAAAACATCCGCTGCGGCTTTGAACTCGGCAAAGCGCTTGGCCCGCCGCTCCTCGGCTTCCTCGTCTCGGCCCCAACGCTCGATCGTCCAGTCCTCGTCGAGATGGGCAAGCGACCAAGCCTCCTCCACCGTCACCCGGCCCTCGGCGAAGGCGAGCGCCAGGATTGCCGAGCCGGTCAGCGTGGTGACTGTGTGGAGGGTGGCAAGCGCAATCGGGCTATCATGTCTCGCGAGCGTAACGGCAAAGGCGGCAATCGCCTCGCGCGGCTGCTCATGGTGCATGACGCCTTCGACGAGGATGAAGCGGGCGCCGAGATCATTCGCCGCCCAGTCGATCACAGGATCCCAGCGCTCGGCCTGGCGCTCGACCAGCCGTTCCGGCTCCTCGGCGCGGTAGCAGATGAGATCGCTGGAGGAAAAGCGCAGGATATCTTCGAAGATCGCCTGCGCGTTGGCGGTAACGCCGTCGAGTGCGGTGTTGACGAGCCGTGTCACCGGCATGCTCATGGGATTGATCTCCTCGCCCTGCGCCTGCCACTCGGCAGCGACAAGCCGCGCGAGCGCCTCGGTCGGTACGGCGAGAACCTGCCGTGCCGGCGTGCGCACCATCTTGCCGTCGAGGCTGATCGCAAAACCACCCTCGTGCTCGGCAACGGAGACTTCGGTATAGAAGCGCTTCGGCAGCGGCTTCTGCATCTGGATCTGCGCGCGGCGGATGGGATCGGGATGGCTCAGGCCCTCGGAAAGGTCGTTCAGCAGATCGCGCATGGGCTCACCTCAGGAAAAATGACGCAATATCTCGTTCGGATGGTAGGCGATCGCATCAGCGCCGTTGGCGATCAGCTCATCCACGCTGGCATAGCCCCAGGCAACGCCGATCGCCTTGGCCCCGGCAGCTTTTGCCATCTGCATATCGTAAACCGCATCGCCGATGACAATGGTGTCGGCAGCATTCATGCCGGTTTCATCGCAGCATTCCGTCACCATGGCCGGATGCGGTTTGGAGGGGCAATCGTCGGCGGTGCGTGCGACGATGAAATGCTTGTCGAAGCCATGCGTCTCCATCACCAACTTGAGCCCGCGCCTGGATTTCCCCGTCACCGCGCCGATCAGCGGGCCTTCTCGCCCAGTCAGTGCATCGATCATTTCGCGGATGCCGGGAAACAGCGGCTCCTTGTAATCGAGATCCTGACGCACGATCGAGAACAGCGATTTGTAATGCGCCGTCATGTCGACGTCTTCCTGCTCCACATGCTGCCTGCCCTGCATGCGGGCAATCGCAATATCGAGAGACAGGCCGATAATAGCCTTGGTGTCTTCAAATCGCGGTTCCGGCTTGCCGAACTTATCGAAGGTCCGGCGCATGGTTTCGTGGATCAGCGCAGCACTGTCGACCAGCGTGCCATCGCAATCGAAGAGCGCCAGTTTCATTCGGCGTCCCTTTCGGCACCGGCGAGATCGAGGCCGAGAAGATTCCACGTCTGCACCATATGCGACGGCAGCGGCGCGGTGACGCGCAGGCGCCCGCCGGAGGGGTGCGGGATGTCGATGCGACGTGCGTGCAGATGCAGCTTCTTCTGGACGCCGCCCGGAAAATCCCAATTCGGATCGTCGTCGAAATATTTCGGATCGCCGATGATCGGATGGCCGATATGCAGGGCATGGACGCGCAACTGATGGGTACGGCCGGTATAGGGCTCCATCTCCAGCCATGCGAGGTTCTGTGCCGCCGTCTCCAGCACGCGGTAGAAGGAAATCGCATGGTCGGCGCCGTCCTCACCGTGCTTGGCGATGCGCATGCGGTCGCCGTCGGCGGTCGGCTCCTTCACCAGCCAGGTCGAGATCTTGTCCTCGTGCTTGCGCGGCACGCCCTTGACCAGCGCCCAGTAGGTCTTCTTGGTGTCGCGCTCGCGGAAGGCCGCCGTCAGCTTCTGCGCCGCGCCGCGGGTGCGGGCGATGACGAGAACACCCGAGGTGTCGCGGTCGAGGCGATGGACGAGCCGCGGCTTCTCGCCCTTCGGGCTGGTCCAGGCTTCGAGCATCTGGTCGATATGCCTGGCCACTCCCGAGCCGCCCTGTACCGCAAGACCAGGGGGCTTGTTGAGCACGATCACCTTTTCGTCTTCGTGCAGCACCATGCGCGACAAGAGTTCGAAATCCGTCGAATGTTTGAGATCCTTGCCGGCGATCGGTCCGGATTTCAGCTTCGCATCGACATCCATCGGGGGCACACGCACCGTCTGGCCGGGCTGCACACGAGCATCGGATTTGACACGTCCACCGTCGACACGCACCTGGCCGGAGCGCAAGAGCTTCTGCAGCGGACCGAAGCCGAGCCCGGGAAAGTGCACCTTGAACCAGCGATCGAGCCGCATGCCGGCTTCGTCGGGTTCAACCTTAATATGTTCTATGCCAGCCATAAAAAATCTTTCGGAAATTGCAGCGCAGGCCGAGCCGGCGTTCTTGCCGCAGCCTTTAGAGCATTTTCAAGCAAAACGGAAACCGGAAAAGAAATCAGGCCAAAGCGCGCATGACAGCGAGCCCGGCGATGACGGCCGCCATCGAAAGCCCGACGCTCGAAGCGATGTAAATACCGCCGGCGACGGCCTCGCCGCGCTCGAACAGCGAGATCGCATCCAGCGAGAAGGCCGAGAAGGTTGTGAAGCCGCCGAGGAAGCCGGTGATTAGCAGGAGGCGCAGTTCCACCGAGGCGTTGAACTTCCGTGCGATCAACTCGGCGAAGACGCCGATGACGAAGCAGCCGACGACATTGACGGCGAGCGTGCCCCAGGGAAATGCCGGACCCATGAGTCTCAGCGCCCATTGGCCGACATAATATCTGAGAAGAGAACCGATAGCGCCGCCGACGGCGACGAGAAGAGCCTGGATCATCAGCCGGATTTATCGCAACTCCGCAGCGATTCCAATCGAGAAGGCCAATCGAGAAGGAATGAATTCTTACCATTCGGTAAAATGCTCGTTATTTTCTTATGAGGGCGCCAAGATCGTATCGATACCGTGACGGCATGACCCAGCTCCTGTCCATATCGGCAAGCACCGCCGCCATTGCCTTCGACTCGCTCCGAATTCCGCAGCGTGTCGCAACGAGCACCGCCGCCCGCGATGCGCGCCGCGTTGCCGACCGGCAGTTGAAGGCCGAAGGCACTGATGAAATAGACGAGCCCTCCAGCATCATCCAGTCGACCGAAGTGGCCCTCGACCTGATGGCCAAAGGCAATCGCCAGCCGCAGGCCGGCCTGAAACAGGCGCTGCGATCCTACGAAGACTTCTGAGGCCATCGCCTCTTGAAGAAAAGGCGCGCGATTAACATCGCAAACTTAGTTTGTTGATGGCATTGATTCTGCGCCGTTCTTCGGCGCTTGAGACACCCCCCGGCCAGGGAGATCGCCGAAATCAGCCCCTCATCCGGCTGCCGCCACCTTCTCCCCGTAAACGGGGCGAAGGGGATATGCCGCAACGTCTCCGTTCCCCACCAACCTCTCGCAGGCACGTCCCCTCTCCCCGTCCTTTACGGGGAGAGGGTTAGGGTGAGGGGCAGCCATTGGCGCCAACCGGACAGCAGTGAGACAAGCCCAAACATGACGAAAGAGGAGTTGGCCAGTCAGAGTCCGCGACGAATCTTGTCGTGGGCTTTTGTCTTCTGCTCTCACTTGCCCTGGGCGGAGAGCACCTGCAGGACCAGATCGACCTTGCCGGCTCTTTCGAAGGTCAGCGTCACCGGCACCGTATCGCCCTGCTTGAACGGCGTCTTCACCTTCTGGAACATCAGGTGCAGGTTGCCGGGCTCGAGCTTGACCATCTCGCCGGCACCGATGGCGATACCGTCCTTCAGCTGGCGCATCCGCATGACGTTATCCTTCGTCACCATCTCGTGGATCTGAACCTCGCCAGCTGCGGGTGAACTGACGGACAACAGGCGATCGTCCGTCTGGCCGTTATTCTTCACCGTGAAAAAGCCGCCGCCGACCGGCTGGCCGGGCAGCATTGCCTTGGCGAAGCCGCCGGAGATTTCGATTTCGCCGGCCTTGACCGTTTCGCCGGCCGGCGCGGCCCCACCCATGCCTGCCATGCCAGACATGTCCATGCCGGCCATATCGTCATGATCGTGACCATGATCTTCGCCGGCAACGACCTTCAACAGCGGCGCCGGGCTTTTCAGACCATGCGTGTCGCCGCCTTGCTTGGCCACCTGATCCCAGGCCGCGACCGCATCGCCGCACATCTGCGTCACCGGAAAAGCGAGCGATGTGCCGGCCTCGACGCCTGATACTTTACCCTGGATGACGAAGGTGTCGTAGAAATCGTCGGAGAGATTGCCGTTCTTCCAGCGCACTTCGATCGCGCCCTTGTTCACCTTGTCGCCGTGATTGTCGTAGGTCTTCTGATAGTCGCCCTTGATTACCTCGAGTTCCCAGCCGGCCTTCGGTTGCGGTTTGGCGAAGACGAAGCCTTCCGGCAGCTTGACCCGCACTTCCGTTGTCGCCTTGCCGTCGCAGCCGTGTGGCACCTGCAGCGTAGCGAGAATGGTGCTTTCCTGCGTCGCCTCTCTGTCGAGGAAGGTCACATGCGCCTCGGCGCCGGCAAAGGCGGTCACGGAAAGAACGGCTGCAAGTCCTAGCGTTTTGCCGAATGCCTTGCCAAAAGTCTTGATAGTCTTCATCGGATATCTCCTCGCCGGCCGCGGTATATTCTCGGGCGGACCGGCATGCTGAATGATAGGCGGTGGAGGAAGATCAGACGAGGATGGGAGGCGCGCGCGAATTCGGCCGCCAGACGGCGCTTGCGCCTGAAACGGCTGATGTTTCGATCGGCGAATTGATCAGCGAAGCGAGTTCGCGCTCAAGCCAGGAGTCCCCATCCGGCATCGGCAGGATGACGGAGGCCGACAGCCGGCAGGCTTCGCAATTCGGTTTGAAGGCGACGGTCTTGCCGTCGGCGTCCTTCACGGTGACGCAGAGCGAGGCGAAGGTGCCGTCGGGCAGCACATAGGCCGCGGCATCGTAGCCTTCGGCGGCGACAGCCTGCGGCGCCTGATGTGCAAGGCCGAGCAAAAGCAGGCTCAATGCGCAAAGCATGCGCAGGAAGAGCGTCGCTTTCAGTCCGGTCTGCCGCATGAGATCCCCTTCAACAGAAGGCCGCGATAGCCGGTTTTAGCACGGAATGCAAAAGCAGATTTGCCTGAGATCAACGCTTGCTGGGAATAAGACGACAAAAATTTGCCCGGTCACGACATTTGGTCTTGCCAAGTGCTGCACCCGCCGGATAATTGCGCCAACCTTGTTGGGAGAAGCCGGTGCGTTTTTTGCCGGTGCCGAAGGAGCAACCGCCCCGGAAACTCTCAGGCAAAAGGACCAGCAAGGGGCAGACGGAACTCTGGAGAGAAGCGTTCTTGAAACGCTCGCCGAAGGGATAACAATCTCAGGCAAAGGGACAGAGGGGGCTCAGGAGAGAAGTGCGCAACCGCGCCTTCAGATTTGAGCCCGCGCCTTCGCGAGAAGGCGCAAACCCCGGAGGCGTCTTTTGGACGATACTGCTGCCCTGAAGAAAACCCCGCTGCATGCCCTGCATCTTTCGCTCGGCGCCCGCATGGTGCCGTTCGCCGGTTACGACATGCCGGTGCAATATCCCGCAGGCGTCATGAAGGAGCATCTTCATACCCGCACTGAGGCCGGCCTCTTCGATGTCTCCCACATGGGTCAGGTCATCGTGAAGGCGAAGTCGGGCAGCTATGAGGATGCCGCTCTCGCGCTCGAAAGTCTGGTGCCCGTCGATATCCTAGGCCTTGCCGAAGGCCGGCAGCGCTACGGCTTCTTCACTGACGATACCGGCTGCATTCTCGACGACCTGATGATCACCCATCTCGACGACCACCTTTTCGTCGTCGTCAATGCCGCCTGCAAGGAAGCCGATATCGCCCATCTCAAGGCCCATATCGGCGATCAGTGCGATATCACCGTCCTCGACCGAGCCTTGATCGCGCTTCAGGGACCGCGTGCGGTCGAGGTTCTTGCCGAACTCTGGGCCGATGTCGCGGCAATGAAATTCATGGACGTGCGCCACTGCCGCCTGCACGATGTTTCCTGTCTGGTCTCGCGCTCCGGCTATAGCGGCGAGGACGGCTTCGAGATCTCGATTCCATCAGACAAGGCCGTGGATGTCACCATGCGGTTGCTCGAACATCCCGACGTCCAGGCGATTGGCCTCGGCGCCCGCGATTCGCTGCGCCTCGAAGCCGGTCTCTGCCTCTATGGCAACGATATCGACACGACCACCTCGCCGGTCGAGGCGGCGCTGGAATGGGCCATGCAGAAGGCAAGGCGCGGCAACGGTGCGCGCGCCGGCGGATTCCCGGGCTCCGGCCGCATCCTGTCCGAACTCGAAAACGGCGCCGCGCGCCGGCGCGTCGGCCTGAAGCCGGAAGGCAAGGCGCCGGTGCGCGGCCATGCCAAGCTTTATGCCGATGCTGAGGGCAAGGTCGAAATCGGCGAAGTCACCTCAGGCGGCTTCGGCCCCAGCGTCGAAAGCCCGGTCGCCATGGGTTACGTGCCGCTCTCCCATGCTGCGGCAGGCACGCTGGTCTATGCGGATGTGCGCGGCAAATATCTGCCGATCACCGTCAGCGCCCTGCCCTTCGTCACACCGACCTACAAACGCTAAACCTTTTCCAGAGAGGACGAACAATGCTGAAATTTACCGAAGAACACGAATGGCTGAAGATCGAAGGCGGCGTTGCAACGGTCGGCATCACCACCTATGCCGTCGAGCAGCTCGGCGACCTGGTTTTCGTCGAATTGCCGGAAGTCGGCGCGACCTTCTCCAAAAACGGCAATGCCGCGACCGTTGAATCCGTCAAGGCTGCTTCCGATGTCTATTGTCCGCTCGATGGCGAGATCACCGAGGTCAATCCGGCCATCGTTGCAGATCCGTCGCTGGTCAATTCCGATCCTCAGGGCGCCGGCTGGTTCTTCAAGCTGAAGCTGGCAAATGCTGCGGACGCCGATGGCCTGCTCGACGAGGCGGCCTACAAGGAGCTCACTGCGTAATGACGACGCCGACAGAATTCCAGTTCACCGACTATCAGCCCTACGATTTCGCCAATCGCCGCCATATCGGCCCCTCGCCGGCCGAGATGACCGATATGCTGAAGGTGATCGGTTATAACAGCCTCGACGGCCTGATCGACGCGACGCTGCCGCCCTCGATCCGCCAGAAGGCGCCGCTCGTCTGGGGCGCGCCGATGACCGAGCGCGAGGCGCTCGACAAGCTGCGCGAGACCGCCAACAAGAACAAGGTGCTGGTCTCGCTGATCGGCCAGGGTTACTACGGCACGATCACGCCCCCGGTCATCCAGCGCAACATCCTGGAAAACCCGGCCTGGTACACCGCCTATACGCCCTACCAGCCGGAGATCAGCCAAGGTCGCCTGGAAGCGCTCCTGAACTACCAGACGATGATCTGCGACCTCACCGGCCTCGACGTCGCCAACGCCTCGCTGCTCGACGAGGCGACCGCCGCCGCCGAAGGCATGGCGATCGCCGAGCGCGTCGCCAAGTCGAAGGCGAAGGCCTTCTTCGTCGATGCCGACTGCCATCCGCAGACCATCGCCCTGATCCGCACCCGCGCCGAGCCGCTCGGCTGGAGCGTCATCGTCGGCAATCCCTTCACCGATCTCGATCCTGTCGACGTCTTTGGCGCGATCTTCCAGTATCCCGGCACGCACGGTCATGTGCATGATTTTACCGGCCTGATCTCGCGCCTGCATCAGACCGGCGCCATAGCGATCGTCGCCGCCGATATCCTGGCGCTGACGCTGCTGAAATCGCCGGGTGAAATGGGCGCCGACATCGCCGTCGGCTCCTCGCAGCGCTTCGGCGTCCCGGTCGGCTACGGCGGCCCGCATGCGGCCTATATGTCGGTCAAGGATGCCATCAAGCGCTCCATGCCCGGCCGCCTCGTCGGCGTTTCCGTCGATGCCCGCGGCAACCGCGCCTATCGCCTGTCGCTGCAGACCCGCGAACAGCATATCCGCCGCGAAAAGGCGACGTCGAACATCTGCACCGCCCAGGTGCTGCTGGCCGTCATGGCCTCCATGTATGCCGTCTTCCACGGCCCGAAGGGCATCAAGGCGATCGCCCAGCAGGTGCATCAGAAGGCCGTATTGATGGCCAAGGGCCTGGAAAAGCTCGGCTATAAGGTCGAACCCGAGACCTTCTTCGACACGATCACCGTCGATGTCGGCCATATGCAGGGTCTCATCCTGCGTGCCGCCGTCGCTGAAGGCGTCAATCTGCGCAAGGTCGGCGAAACCAAAATCGGCATGAGCCTCGACGAACGCACCCGGCCGGCGACGCTCGAAGCCGTCTGGCGCGCCTTCGGCGGCAATTTCACCATTGCCGATTTCGAACCTTCCTACCGCCTGCCGAAAGGCCTGCTCCGCACCAGCGATTACCTCACCCATCCGATTTTCCACATGAACCGCGCCGAAAGCGAGATGACGCGTTACATCCGCCGGCTTTCCGATCGCGACTTGGCGCTCGACCGCTCGATGATCCCGCTCGGCTCCTGCACGATGAAACTCAACGCGACGGCGGAAATGCTGCCGATCACCTGGCCGGAATTTTCCGACATCCATCCCTTCGTGCCGGCCGACCAGGCGCTCGGCTACCGCGAGATGATCGACGACCTGATCGAAAAGCTCTGCGCCGTCACCGGCTACGACGCCTTCTCCATGCAGCCGAATTCCGGTGCTCAGGGCGAATATGCCGGCCTGCTGACGATCCGCAACTATCATATCGCCAATGGCGACGGCCATCGCGACGTCTGCCTGATCCCGACCTCGGCGCACGGCACCAACCCGGCCTCGGCTCAGATGGTCGGCATGAAGGTCGTCGTCGTCAAGGTGCGCGAAAACGGCGATATCGATCTCGACGATTTCCGCGCCAAGGCGGAGCAGTATGCCGAGAACCTCTCCTGCTGCATGATCACCTACCCTTCGACGCACGGCGTCTTCGAGGAGACGGTCAAGGAAATCTGCGATCTGGTGCACGAGCATGGCGGCCAGGTCTATCTCGACGGCGCCAACATGAATGCCATGGTCGGCCTGTCCCGCCCCGGTGACATCGGCTCCGACGTTTCGCATCTCAACCTGCACAAGACCTTCTGCATTCCGCATGGCGGCGGCGGACCCGGCATGGGCCCGATCGGCGTCAAGGCGCATCTGGCTCCCTATCTGCCCGGCCATCCCGAAACCGACGGCCGTTCGGGTGCGGTCTCGGCCGCCGCCTTCGGCTCGGCCTCGATCCTGCCGATCTCCTGGAGCTATTGCCTGATGATGGGCGGCGAAGGCCTGACGCAGGCGACCAAGGTGGCGATCCTCAACGCCAACTATATCGCCGCCCGGCTGAAGGGCGCCTACGACGTGCTCTACAAGTCGGAGGCCGGCCGTGTGGCGCATGAATGCATCATCGACACCCGTCCGCTGGTCGACAGCGCAGGCGTCACCGTCGACGACGTCGCCAAGCGCCTGATCGACTGCGGCTTCCATGCGCCGACTATGAGCTGGCCGGTCGCCGGCACGCTGATGATCGAGCCGACGGAAAGCGAGACCAAGGCCGAACTCGACCGTTTCTGTGAGGCGATGCTGGCGATCCGCGAGGAAGCCCGCGCCATCGAGGATGGCCGCATGGACAAGGTGAACAACCCGCTGAAGAACGCCCCGCACACGGTGGAAGACCTCGTCGGCGAGTGGGATCGCCCCTACTCACGCGAACAAGCCTGCTTCCCGCCCGGCGCGTTCCGCGTCGACAAATACTGGTCCCCGGTCAACCGCGTCGACAATGTCTATGGCGACCGCAACCTGATCTGCACCTGCCCGCCGGTGGAAAGCTATGCGGAGGCGGCTGAGTAGCGGTCAAGCCTGATGCAGCGAAAGGCCGAGTAATCCAAAGCCCCTTCCATCATGGGAGGGGCTTTCCTAATTCTGATAGAAATGTGCAGCTAACCTGTCTGGTTAGCAGCCGATCCAGGTTCAATCCTCGGCAGGGGCACCAGTTTCCCAGTTCCCCTGCTCTCTATCAGCGTCGAAGCGTGCCGGTTTGCGGCCTAGAACAGGATGATTTTAGGCCCGGTCGGCCTAAAATCTGAATCCTGTTCTACATTATATAGTTAGAGCATGATGTCGTCCGAAAACCGCTTACACTTTTCGGCATCATGCTCTAGAAGCGCTCGCCGACCATATCCTCGCTTTTGGCCCACAATGCCCTGGCCGTCTCGGGATCGAGCGCGTAGGTGCGCACGCCTTCGGAAATCGGGCTGATCTCCGCATCCGTCACTCCGGAGACGTGGCAATTCTCGCAATATCTGCCGCCGACCGCGTCAGCCGGCGCGACGAAACCTGCCCAGACGGAGGTAGCCGCACCCTGAGGAATCGTCTTCCACTGGAAGGGCGGCTTGCCCTCGGCGGCGAGAGCTGCGTTGATCTGCGCTATCATGCCTCCAATCATGTCAGGGTCGAGATGACGATCGAGCTCGGTCTGGATGCCGCCGGGATGCAGTGCCGTTGCGCGGATGCCGCGCTCCTTGAGGCGCCGGTCGAGTTCCACCGCGAACAGGATATTTGCGGTTTTCGACTGGGCATAGGCCGCCCAGGGCTCATAGGTCTTGCTCTCGAAATTGAGGTCATCGAGGCTGAAAGGTGCCATTCGATGGCCCGAGGATGCGACGATCACCACTCGGCCGCCCGATTTGACGAGCGGTGCGATGCGGTTGACCAGCACGAAATGACCGAGATGGTTGGTGCCGAACTGCGTTTCGAAGCCATCGGCGGTGCGGCCGAAGGGAGCGGCCATCACGCCGGCATTGGCAATGACGACATCGAAGGGGCGGCCATCCGAAATGAGCGCATCGGCGCAGGCGCGCACGCTTGCCAGAGAGGCAAGATCAAGCTCGACGATATCGAGGCTGCCGCCATCGGCCGCACGGGCGCGCACAACTTCCGTTGCCGCCCTCGCCTTTGCAAGGTCGCGTGCCGTACCCGTCACCTGCGCACCATGGGCTGCCAGCACGCGCGCGGTTTCCACGCCGAGGCCGGCCGAAACACCCGTCACCAGAACACGCTTGCCCTTGAGATCGACGCCTGCGAGCACCTCATCGGTGGTTGATGTTGCGCCAAAAAGTCCACTCATGATTATCTCCTTGATCATGGACGCACCACTCCAGGCTGGTGGACCATTGCCCGCCGGCCTCAAATGAAATAAAAGGAGGATGCCTCCAGATAAATATGGAGGGCACCTCCGCTTATCAAGGGGACTTCTCGGAAATGGCCGAAAAAAGCGACCAGCCCACCATCCGAAAGCCGCGCGCGGATGCCGAACGCAATCGTCTTCTGTTGATGAAAACGGCAAAGACCGTCTTTGCCGACAAGGGTTCCAGCGCCAGCCTCGAGGAAATCGCCCGCATCGCTGGCGTCGGTATCGGCACACTCTATCGCCATTTTCCGACGCGCGATGCACTGGTTTCCGCCATCTACCGCAACGAGACGACGCAGCTTGCCGCTGCCGCCAAAAGCCTTGCTGAGACACATCCGCCTGTCGAAGCGCTTCGCCGGTGGCTGGTGCAGTTCGTCGATTATGTCGTGACCAAACACGGCATGTCGGAGGTGCTGGATTCTTTGGTCGGCGGCACCTCCGAGCTCTATGCCGATTCTGCCGATTTGATCATAGGCGCCGTCAATCTGCTGGTGGATCGCGCAGTCGCCACCGGTGAAATCCGTCTGGCGATGGACCCGCTCAATATCCTGCGCGCCCTGGCGGGCGGCGCGAGCATCAGCAGTGGCCCCGCCTGGCGGGATGCGGCAAGGCAACTCATCGATATTCTGATTGCGGGTATGAGAGCCAGTCGCTGACGCTGTCGCACCATTTCGGCACGGCTGTCTCAGATGGAGCTGTGCGAGAATAGCGATATCGACATGGAGGATTTCCGCACACAAGATGGAAGAACCTCGTCGGAGATTGGGATCGTCCCTATAGCCGCGCCGAGGCGGCTGAGTAGCAGCGTTAGGCAAACCTCCTTCCACAGGTTGGGGGGGACTGCCCGCTTTTGACGCGCAAGGATCAAATTTAACCTTTCTTAGCAAGTTTCTGTCAGCAATTCAGAAAGGCGGCTTCCATCAACATGGATCACCGTCGATCCCTTGTTTTGCGTGCAGGTTCTTATGCGTCCATCGGCAGTGCCAGCAATCCTCCTCGCCGCCCTGATCCTCTCGGGATGCGCTGCCAGTTCTGGCGCCGAAGATGTGCTGGGCAACGTGCCGTCACCGGAAACGACCAATGCCATCGCGCAGCCGAGCGGCCCGATTCCTGCCGCCGCTGTTGGCGATCCTGCGCCGCAGGCAAGCCCGCAGCAGCAGGCGTTGAGGTGGGCGGGAGAGGTTCCAGAACCGCGGGCGCTCGTGCCCGCCGACAGGCCGGTCGGCATGCCGCTGCCGACAGATAAGCCGGTCGCGCTGCTGATGCCGGCCAATCCCGCGGGCAATGCAATGCCCGATGTCAGCACGAGATCGCCGACACGCGGACAAATTTACGGCCACCGGTTCCGCGATGCCAAGCCGATCAACTTCGGCTCCACTTCGCCGAGAAAGCTTGCCGTGCACGGCGTCGACGTGTCGCGCTGGCAGGGCGAGATCGACTGGGAGACGTTGCGGCGGCAAGGCGCGAACTTCGTCTACATCAAGGCGACCGACGGCGGCGATCACCTTGATCCGATGTTCAAGAAGAACTGGCGCCGGGCCAAGGAAGCAGGCCTGAAACACGGCGCCTACCACTTCTTCTACTGGTGCCGGACAGCCGGTGAGCAGGCCGACTGGTTCATCCGCAACGTGCCGAGGGAAGCCAACGCTCTTCCGCCCGTCATCGACGTCGAATGGAACGGCGAATCGAGCTGCAAGAGGCGCATCTCTCCCGCACGCGTCCGGGAAAAGATGCAGGTTTTCATGGACAAGCTGGAGCGCCATTACGGCCAGCGCCCGATCATCTATACCGCGCCGGATTTCTACCGCGACAATTTGAAGGGTCAGCTGCTCAACTATCCCTTCTGGCTGCGCTCGGTGGCCGCTCATCCCTCCAAGGTCTATCCCGGCCGCAAGTGGGTCTTCTGGCAGTATTCCGGCTCCGGCCTTTCCGAAGGCGTCGACGGCAAGATCGACCTCAACGTCTTCAACGGCAACGAGAGCGATTGGCACGACTGGGTGGCGTCGCGATAGCGAAGCTGGCTATGGCTCCGCCCCCCGCCCCCGTTCCGTGCCAATCCGGAACAGATGGATGCGAAGATGCGCGAACCTATAGGTCTTTGCTAACGCAACGCCTTCAGCATTCCCTAAGCCCTTGCATGTACAAGAATTTCATCCAGTTCTGGGGAAACGGCCGATGAGCATATCGGGCATTACGAGCACTGCTCTTTCGGGAATGCGAGCGCAGACGACGCGGATTAGCGGGATCGCCAACAACATCGCAAACAGCAGCACGCCGGGCTATGCCAGGCTGAACACCAGCCTCACCTCCGTTGAACCAGGCGGCGTCCAGGCCGTCGTCAGCCCGACGGCGTCAGATGTCGATCCGGCTGCCGAACTGACCGACCTGATCGAAGCCGAACAGAGCTATAAGGCAAACGCCGTGGTCTTCGAGACTGGCGCCGACATGTGGGAAATGCTGATGAGCATCAAGCGCGACTGAGCACGATCCTCAAAGTCGTGGCGCTGTTATAATACTGTTTTACATCACTCTTGTGCCGATCTACGCACTGGCATTGGCCGTTACGAAATCAGCAGCCTAGAATAATTGCTCCGATCAGGGGCTCATATCCCTCAGGGAGGGAATTCCGCTTGCGCCGCATTACCTTGTCAGTTCTTTTGAATTTAGCTCTGATAACCAGTGCCGGCGCTAGCGAGGACCTTTCCAGCGTTTGGCGTAATCTGTTCACACGGTGTCGAATTGCCGTAGAGACGGGCAAAGACTTTGATGCAACAGGACTACGCGACCTTGGGCGCGACGTTAAGACGGTAGCCCCGGTGACGGATCCCAGGGTGCCCTTTCCACTTTTACTTGGATACCAGGTGACAGAACAGCGCTGGGAGGTTCCTGAATCTCGTTTCGTGGTCGTGGATGCCGAGTATCCACCCCAGGATGGTAAATCAAGACGTTCGTGCAACCTCGAAATCGTTCAGGGAGCAAAGCCGATCTCGACAGCCGAGGAAAAGCACCTGAGGGCAACATTTTTCGCCGAACGAGATGAACTCCTCAGCACCGGACGCTACGAGCGGTGGAATCCGGATGCTATATTTTCCACGAACCTCGGTGTTCGGCTGGCCGGCAACAACCCTCACGGCTGCCGTGTTGTCTCGTACCTAGGGATCGAGACGCAACGCGCACCACCGTTTCTTGTGACAGGTTCTGCTGAACAGGACGGAGCATGCGGTGCGGCGCCTCGCTTTGCTCACCCATAAAAGACACCGACACGGCCCCGAAGAGGGTAACCAGATCTTATCAGGAATGCGCCGGCTCGCCCTGGCGCTGTGCGGCAAGGGCCGCGAGATCGGCAGGCTTCAGCTCGACGGATTCGCCGCAGCCGCAGGCCGATGTCTGGTTCGGATTGGTGAAGGTAAAGCCGGAGCGGAGCGTCGTCGTCTCGAAGCCCATCTCGGTGCCGAGCAGATAGAGAGCTGCCGACGGCTCGACCCAGACTTTGGCACCGTCGCGCTCGATCAGGTCGTCCTTGGCGTTGGGCTCGGTCACCAGGTCGATGGTATATTCCATCCCGGCGCAGCCGCCCTTCTTGATGCCGACGCGCACGCCCTTGGCATCCGGTCCCGAGTTCTCGACGATCGCCTTGACGCGGGCCGCAGCACCGTCCGTCATGCTCATTATTGCAAAGCCCATCGGCTCATTCTCCTTCCGCAACCGGGGTCAAGATCCGGTGCATCGTGACTCAAATGTAGTACCCTGAAGTAAACGGATCAATACCGCGGGATGTCAGTACCAGCCGACAGCGACCTGCGCCTCTTCCGACATGCGATCCGGCGTCCATGGCGGATCGAAGGTCATGGCAACCTCGACGCCCGACACGCCTTCGACGGCACCGACGGCATTTTCGACCCAGCCGGGCATCTCGCCGGCCACCGGGCAGCCGGGAGCGGTCAGCGTCATCATGATTTTCACCATCCGGTCGTCTTCGATGTCGATCTTGTAGATCAGACCAAGTTCGAAGATGTCGGCGGGAATTTCCGGATCGTAGACCGTCTTCAGCGCGCTGATGACGTCGTCGCTGAGCCGCGCCAGCTCATCGGCCGGAATGCTGGAATGCACGATGCCTTCGCGCACGTCGGTCTTCTGTTCGCTTTCGTCCAGGCTCATCACGGACACTCCTCAAGCAAAGAACTTGCGCGCATATTCAAGCGCATCGGCCAGGGCATCGACCTCGGCGCGGGTATTGTACATGCCGAAGGATGCACGGCATGTGGAGGTGACGCCGAAGCGTTTCAAGAGCGGCATGGCGCAATGCGTGCCGGCCCTGACCGCAACACCCTGCCGGTCGATCACCATCGAGACGTCATGGGCATGAATGCCGGCAAGCTCGAAGGAAAAGATGCTGCCCTTGTCGGGCGCCGTCCCGAAGACGCGCAGCGAGTTGACGGATTTCAGCCGCTCGACCGCATAGGCGGCAAGATCGGCCTCATGCCGGGCGATCGCCTCGCGGCCGATCTTCTCCATATAATCGAGCGCATAACCGAGCCCGATCGCCTGCACGATCGGCGGTGTGCCGGCCTCGAAGCGATGCGGCGGGTCGTTATAGGTAACCACGTCCTCGGCGACTTCGAAGATCATCTCGCCACCGCCCTGGAAGGGGCGCATCTCAAAAAGCCGCTCCTTCTTGCCATAGAGCACGCCAATGCCCGATGGGCCGTAGAGCTTGTGGCCGGTCATGACGTACCAGTCGCAATCGATATCCTGCACATCGACCGGCAGATGCACGGCGCCCTGGCTGCCATCGATCAGCACCGGAATGCCGCGCTCATGGGCGATCCGGCAGACTTCCTTGACGGGAACGATCGTGCCGAGCGCATTCGACATATGGGTGATGGCGACGAGCTTGGTGCGCTCCGTCAGGCTCTTTTCGAAATCCTCGATATGGAAGGCGCCCTCGTCGTCAACAGGCACCCAGACCAGTTTGGCGCCCTGCCGCTCGCGGATGAAGTGCCAGGGCACGATATTGGAATGGTGCTCCATGATCGTCAGCACGATCTCGTCGCCTTCGCCAATCTTAGGCATGCCCCAGCCATAGGCGACGGTGTTGATCGCTTCCGTCGAATTCTTCGTGAAGATGATGTCGTTGACCGAGGGCGCATTGAGGAAACGGCGCACCTTCTCGCGCGCTGCCTCATAGGCGTCCGTGGCCACATTCGAGAGATAGTGCAGGCCGCGATGCACATTGGCATATTCATGGCTATAGGCATGCGAGATGGCGTCGATCACCACCTGCGGCTTCTGCGCCGATGCGCCGTTGTCGAGATAGACCAGCGGCTTGCCATGCACCTTCTCCGCCAGGATCGGGAAATCCCGGCGGATGGCTTCGACGTCGTATTGCGTGGCCGGCACTATCTTGTCCATTGATATATCCGATCAGGCGTGCTTTTCGAGCCAGGCCGAAATCACGCCTTCCAGCGCCTCGACCAGGGCTTCATCATCAAGTTCCTCGACGATCTCGGCGACGAAGGCGTTGACGAGCATCGCACGCGCCTTGTTCTCCGGAATCCCGCGCGCCATCATGTAATAGAGATGGTTGGCGTCGATATCGGTCACCGTGGCGCCGTGGCCGCACTGCACGTCGTCAGCGAAGATTTCGAGCTCGGGCTTGACCGAGAATTCGGCATCGTCGGACATCAACAGTGTGTTGCAGGCCATCTTCGCATCGGTCTTCTGCGCATCGGGCGCCACTCGGATCATGCCCTGGAAGACGCCCTTGGCACGGTCGAAGACGACGTTGCGGATGACTTCGGTCGAGCCGGTATTCGGTACATCGTGGCCGAGCACCATCGTCACGTCGGTATGGCTTTCGGCTCCGAGCAGGTTGATGCCGCGCAGGGTCAGATCGGCGCCCTCGCCCGTCACCTTGATATGCAGTTCCTGGCGCACCAGCTTGCCGCCGGCATTGATGACGAAAAGCCGGAGCTTGGCGTCAGCGCCGAGATCGATGCGGATCTGGCCGAGATGCGTATCGTCGGCCCCTTGCTGCTGCAGGATGATCCAGGTCAGTTCCGTGCCTTCGCCCACCGTGATGTCGCTGACATGGGACACGAGGGCCGCATCGCCGGTCACCGTGAGGTGACACTCGATGACCGTCGCCTTGACGCCGGCGCCGAAGGACACAGGCAAGCGCGTATGGATCTGTCCGCCCGCGTGGATGAACTGAATTTCGAGCGGGTTTTCAAGCTCGGTATCGGCAGGCACGTCGAGGACATAGCCGTCGCGCACGAAGCTGCCATTGATGCGGCCGACCGCGTCGTCGCTGCCGAGCGCATCGAGCCCGCCTGCGGCAGAGCCGTCAAGCAGACGTTCGGAATAGGCCGAAACGCCAAGACCGTCGACCGTAGCCTTCTGGTTGGAATGGCCTTGGATCACCGCCAGCACCGTGGCGTCATCAACGAGCGGCTCCAAAGACTGCGAGCCGGCATCGCCCGCCTGCTGCGGGACCGTGCGCAGCAGGTTCTTGAGGTCGGTATAGTGCCAGGCCTCGATGCGGCGCGTCGGCAGGCCGGCTTTCTTCAGGTCGTCGAGAAGCCGGTCGCGCAGTGCCGTCACCGCGCCATTGCCCGGAAGCTCGCCGATCTGCTGGTTGAAAGCCTCGATCAGCGCCGTCTCGGCCGCAGTCAGGCGGCTCGTCGTCTGCATGTTCATGGACGTCGTCCTTTCCACCCGAAACTCAGGCCGCCGTGCCGATGATGTCGGCATAGCCGTTGGCTTCCAGCTCATGCGCCAGCGTCTTGTCGCCCGACTTGATCACCTGGCCCTTGTAGAGCACGTGGACGGTATCCGGCACGATATAGTCGAGCAGGCGCTGGTAGTGGGTGATGACCACGACCGCGCGGTCCGGCGAACGCAACGCGTTGACGCCGTCGGCGACGATCTTCAGCGCATCGATGTCGAGGCCGGAATCGGTTTCGTCAAGCACGCAGAGCTTCGGTTCGAGCAGCGCCATCTGCAGGATCTCGGCCCGCTTCTTCTCGCCGCCGGAGAAGCCGACATTCAGCGGCCGCTTCAGCATTTCGGTATTGATCTGCAGCTTGCCGGCGGCATCCTTGACGCGGCGCATGAAGTCCGGCGTCGTCAGCTCGTCCTCGCCACGCGCTTTGCGCTGCTCGTTCATCGCCACCTTCAGGAACTGCATGGTGGCAACGCCCGGAATTTCGACCGGGTACTGGAAGGCAAGGAAGATGCCCTTGGCGGCGCGTTCGGCCGGATCGAGCTCGAGAATGCTCTCGCCATTGTAGAGAATGTCACCCTCGGTGACTTCGTAGTCGCTGCGGCCGGACAGCACATAGGAGAGCGTCGACTTGCCGGAGCCGTTCGGCCCCATGATCGCGGCAACTTCGCCGGCCTTCACGGTCAGGTTCAGGCCACGGATGATCTCGGTGCCGTCTTCGGCGATACGGGCATGGAGGTTCTTGATTTCAAGCATTTCGTTTTTCCTGTGTACTCGGGCACTAGCGACCCAGCGTCTGTACAAAAGCAGATGTGGGGATCAGTTTATAAGAAGCGCTTAAGTGCCACAAAGGCAACAAGCACCATGGCGGCTCCCGCAATGCTCATTATCCAGCTCATTCTCTCCGCGTTCGGCCGTTTGCGGCGAAAAACGAAAAGACTGGCAGTCGCCACGCCAATCGGTGTGGCCACCTGATCAATAAACTGCGCAGTTTCCATGTCAGCCCACAGAGCCTTCCAGCGAGATGCTGATCAGCTTCTGCGCCTCGACGGCGAATTCCATCGGCAGTTCCTGCAGGACTTCCTTGACGAAGCCGTTGACGATCAGCGCGATCGCCGCTTCGGTCGGGATGCCGCGCTGCAGGCAGTAGAACAGCTGGTCCTCGGAGATCTTCGAGGTTGTCGCCTCATGCTCGAACTGCGCCGTCGAATTCTTGGCCTCGATGTAAGGCACGGTATGGGCGCCGCACTTGTCGCCGATCAACAGCGAATCGCACTGGGTGAAGTTGCGCGCGTTCGACGCCTTGCGGTGAGCCGAAACCTGGCCGCGATAGGTGTTGTTGGAAACACCGGCGGCGATGCCCTTGGAGACGATACGGCTCGACGTGTTCTTGCCGAGATGGATCATCTTGGTGCCGCTGTCGATCTGCTGATGGCCGTTCGACACGGCGATCGAATAGAACTCGCCGCGGCTGTCGTCGCCACGCAGGATGCAGGACGGATACTTCCAGGTGATCGCCGAGCCGGTTTCGACCTGCGTCCAGGAAATCTTCGAACGGTCGCCGCGGCAATCGCCACGCTTGGTCACGAAGTTGTAGATGCCGCCCTTGCCGTTCTTGTCGCCCGGATACCAGTTCTGCACCGTCGAATATTTGATCTCGGCATCGTCGAGCGCAACCAACTCGACCACGGCGGCATGCAACTGGTTTTCATCGCGCTGCGGCGCCGTGCAGCCTTCGAGATAGGAGACGTAGGCACCCTCTTCCGCAATGATCAGCGTGCGCTCGAACTGGCCCGTGCCCTTCTCGTTGATGCGGAAATAGGTGGAAAGCTCCATCGGGCAGCGAACGCCCTTCGGCACGAAGACGAAGGAACCGTCGGTAAAGACCGCCGAATTGAGCGTTGCATAGTAGTTGTCGCTCGTCGGAACGACGGAGCCGAGGTACTTCTGCACCAGTTCCGGATACTCGCGGATGGCTTCCGAGATCGACATGAAGATCACGCCGGCCTTCTTCAGCTCTGCCTTGAACGTGGTAACGACCGAGACGCTGTCGAAAACGGCATCGACGGCGATCTTCGGCTTCTCGACGCCGGCAAGAATCTCCTGCTCACGCAGCGGGATGCCGAGCTTCTCATAGACCTTCAACAGCTCCGGATCGACCTCGTCGAGCGATTTTGGACCCGGCGTGCTCTTCGGCGCGGCGTAATAATAGATGTCGTTGAAATCGATCTTCGGATAGTCGACGCGCGCCCAGGTCGGCTCTTCCAGCGTCAGCCAGCGACGATAGGCCTCGAGACGCCATTCCAGCATCCACTCCGGCTCCTGCTTCTTCGCCGAAATGAAGCGGATGATATCTTCGGACAGGCCTTTCGGCGCCTTGTCCATCTCGATGACGGTCTCGAAACCGTATTTATACTGGTCCACATCGATCAGGCGCACCTGGTCGATTGTTTCCTGCACCGCAGCCATCTCATTCTCCAATCTCGCCGGATACAAGGTCCGGCAGCTTGTAGCGTTTGGGCAATTGTCTTGCCCTTTATGTAAGAGGCCAAAAGGGACTTTTCAGCCCGATTGGCAAGCGGAAATTTGCATTTCCGCAAGTTTTGACGCGGCTCAAGCCGCCTCGCCAGCCGATCTTCGCCGGCAGGCGATCTTGGCGAAAGCCGCAATCGCCCTGTCGATATCCTCTTCCGTCGTCGAAAAGCCGAGCGAGATGCGCAGCGCTCCAAGCTTGGCGTCACGGCCCATCGCTGTCAGCACATGGCTTTCGCCAAGCCGACCCGATGAGCAGGCCGAGCCTGCGGAAAGTGCAACGCCTTCGAGATCGAAGGCGATCTGTCCGGTCTCGGCCTTCAGCCCCGGCAGGGTGAAGAAGATCGTATTGGTGACACGCTCGCCACCCTCGCCGTGGATCATCACATCGGCTGCCGCCTGACGCATGCCGGCTTCGAGCCGCTCGCGCAACGCACCGATTGCCGCATTGCGCGCCGCGAGTTCGTCGACCGCCGCTTCTGCTGCCGCGCCGAAGCCGATCAGCGCCAGCGAATTCTGTGTCCCTGAGCGGTGACCCCGCTCCTGCCCGCCGCCCTGGATCAGCGGCCTGGGCATCAGCGCCTCGCCCTGCGCAATGAGCGCGCCGGCGCCCTTCGGCCCGCCGATCTTATGCGAGGAAACGATCATGAAGTCGGCGCCGATCTTGCCGATATCGAGCGCGATGCGGCCGGCCGCCTGCACGGCGTCGACAACGAAGAGGCCGCCATGGGCGTGGACGATCTTTGCGGCCGCCTCGACCGGCTGGACGATGCCCGTCTCGTTGTTGACAAGCATGATAGCGACCATCGGCAGGCCAGCGGCCTTGTCATGCGCATCGAGCAGGAGGCCGAGTGCATCGAGATCGACGATGCCGGCTTCCGTCACCGGGATCTCCGTCATCTTCTCTCTGGCGAAGCGGCCGCCTTCGCGCACAGCCGGATGCTCGATCGCCGAAAAATAGAGATGACCAAGGCGAAGCGGCGTGCGGCCCATGCGGAAATCCGACGTCAGCACCAGATTGGCGGCTTCGGTCGCACCGCTGGTAAAGACCACATTGCCGGCATCGGTGCCGGCAAGTGCTGCCACCTTGCGTCGTGCGCCTTCGATGGCGGCGCGCGCGGCGCGGCCCTCGCCATGCACGCTGTTCGGATTGCCAAATACGTCGATGGCGCGCATGATCGCCGCGCGTGCTGCGGGGTGCAGCGGCGCTGTGGCATTCCAGTCGAGATAAAGGCGTGGCGGCGCCATGATCTTCAGTCCTGCGCTTGACGAGCTTGCTTCAGCGGCCGCGGTTCATTTTTCTTGAAATTTCCGCCGGGCTTGCCTTATGACACGTTCCACGATGCGTGGATCGCCATGCAAGTTTCGAATTGTTCTAAACTGCGTTTTAGAAAAGCTGACAACACTAGTCAAGTCATGTTGTCATCCAACGCAGCGCGAACGCGAAATAAAACCCGGAGTACCAATGCCCGAAGTTATTTTCAACGGCCCAGCCGGCCGTCTTGAAGGCCGCTACCAGCCCTCCAAGGAAAAAAGCGCGCCCATCGCCCTGATTCTGCATCCGCATCCGCAGTTCGGCGGCACGATGAACAATCAGATCGTCTATCAGCTCTTCTACATGTTCCAGAAGCGCGGGTTCACGACGCTGCGCTTCAATTTCCGGGGAATCGGCCGCAGCCAGGGCGAATTCGACCACGGCGCCGGCGAGCTCTCGGATGCCGCCTCGGCGCTCGACTGGGTGCAGAGCCTGCATCCTGATTCCAAGACCTGTTGGGTCGCCGGTTATTCCTTCGGCTCCTGGATCGGCATGCAGCTCCTGATGCGCCGGCCGGAAATCGAAGGCTTCATGTCGATCTCGCCGCAGCCGAACACCTACGACTTTTCCTTCCTGGCGCCCTGCCCCTCCTCCGGCCTGATCATCAACGGCGAGGCCGACAAGGTAGCGCCTGAGAAGGATGTCAACGGCCTTGTGGAGAAGCTGAAGACCCAGAAGGGCATCCTCATCACCCACCGCACCGTTGCCAATGCCAACCACTTCTTCAATGGTCAGGTGGAAACGCTGATGGGCGAATGCGAGGATTATCTCGACCGCCGCCTCAACGGCGAACTGGTGCCGGAACCGGCCGCCAAGCGGATTCGCTGACACCACAAATCTCAGCCTCATCAATGCCATGACGGTCCGGAACACAACCGGGCCGGCTGTGCCGGAACAGATCACCTATCGTGTTGCAATCCATGTTGCAGTGCGGTAGGGTCCTCGCGATCCTAACAAAAGCGAGGTCCGCAATGACCAAGTCGTTCGGGGAAGTCCTGGATAAGTATAGGGGAATTGGTCCGGGGTTCGATTTCCTTCGAATAGGGCTCGCCTTTTCCATCGTATTGACCCATTCCTTTTTGTTAACCGACAACAATGACTTCATCAGGGGGTCAGTATTCTGGTTCACTGAATACGCTCTTGTTCCGATGTTCTTCGCGTTGAGCGGATTTCTGATCGCCGGCAGCGCCCAGCGTCTAAGCCTCCGGAATTTTCTGATCAACCGAGGCTTGCGCATCGTCCCGGCCCTTGCCGTCGATATCGTCGTTTGTTCGTTGATCATCGGGCCGATCATTACGGCCGTTTATCATTCAGAATATTTTGCCGATCAGCGGTTTTTCAAATACTTCCTGAATATCGTCGGCTGGATCCATTACGAGCTTCCGGGCGTCTTCCAGGATAATCCGAGCCAGCGCGTCAACGGCGCTCTGTGGACGGTTCCCTGGGAAATCTTCTGCTACATCATCATGTCGTTCCTGATGATCACCGCCATTGTGAAGACGCGCTACAAGCTGCTGGCGGTGACGATCGCCTACATCGTCGTCGGCCTTATCGTGCAGAAGATGCCCTACCTGCTGCCAGGCTCGATCAAGCCGATCGCTCGCTTCCTGTTCATGAGCCGAGGCTCCCAGCTGATAACGGCTTTCATGATGGGCATCGTCGCCTTTCAGTTCAGGGCAGTCATTCCGCATTCCCGCTGGATATTCGGCGCTGCCTGCCTGGTCTGCATCGTCGCCATCCTCACCCTCGACAGCCGGGCGACGGAGTCGGTGCTCAACCGGCCCCTGGTCATCACCTCTCTTGTTTACATCACCGTCTTCGTCGGCCTGTCCGAGGTGCCCATCCCGGCCTTTTTCAGGAAAGGCGACTATTCCTACGGCGTCTATCTTTATCACGACCCGTTTTTACAGATCTGGATCAGCTCGTTCCCGTCGGTTTTCCTCTATCCGAAATATGGTGCGCTGGCGCTCTATCTCGTCGGCCTGCCATCGGCTCTCGCCGTTGCGGTGCTGTCCTGGCATTTCATCGAGAAGCCGATCCTCGGCCTTCGCAAGAAATTCTCGTTTATCGCCCAGGTCAGGGGCGTCGAGGATGGCCACCAGGCTGGACGCGAATCCAACGTCCGGCCGGTCGCCGTAAAAAGTTAGAGCTTTTCCGGGTCAGGAAAGGCTCCAAGGCTTTGCCGGCCGCATATCGGCGGTGAACTCGAAAGCCGCGTCCAGCACTCCATCGATCAGGATCGGCGCGCGTTCCCGCATGCCGATCTTTCTGAGCACACGCTGCGAAGCGATGTTGTCGGGATGCGTGAAGGCGATGAAGCCGGATGCAAACTGCCGTTCGAGGAACCAGTCGGCCAACGCGCTCGCCGCTTCGGTCGCCAGGCCCTTGCCCCAAGCCTCCTTGCGCAGGGAATAACCGAGTTCGAATTGCTCGTTCCTGAACTTCGAAATCCCCGCGCGGCCGACGAAGCTGCCGTCCTCGGCGAGGAGCTTGTATTTGGTCGTGCCGTCGCGCGCCTGTTCCTCGAGCCAGCCGCGTAGCCGTTCCTCAGCCTTTTGGAGGCTCCACGGCACGTTGCCGGACAGGTATCGGGTCGTCGCCATCGTCGAATGCAGCTGTTGCACCAGGATCGCATCGCCTTCGTCCCACATGACGAAGGTAAGCCGTGGCGTCTTCAGTATGACCCTTTGCTCTGTCATGGCGTTGCCAGCACCCCACCGCTGACGGGAGCCGCGACCCCTGTCGTGCCGGGGAATGTCAGCGGCAGCCCGTCCAGCGATCGGACGGCGAGATAGGCCCAGGCCTCGGCTTCCATCGCATCGCCGTCGAAGCCCGCCTCGTCGGCCGTCAACACCCTCGAGCCCAGCCTTTCGGCCATGACTGAGAACTCCGCCATGAGAGTGGCGTTCAGCCGCCCGCCGCCGCAGACGATATAGAGCGCTGGGGTCTCCGGCAGGAAGCTGGTGGATTTGATGATCGAGGCGGCGGCGACATGCGCCAGCGTCCGGGCGCCGTCTTCAAGGCTCGCTTCCTCGGACTGAAGCGGCGCAAAATCGCCGCGGTCCAGCGAACGGCGAACATTGCCGCGGAAGAACGGACTTTGCAGATAGCGTTCCGCCAGGCTGGCCACGACCTTGCCGCGCCCGCCGATCTCACCACCAGGGTCATAAGTTTTGCCGGTCTGCATCTCCACCCACTGGTCGATCAGCGTATTGCCCGGACCGCTGTCGAACGCCGATATCCGGCCGTCGGTGCCGATAAAGGTGAGATTGGAGATGCCGCCGATATTGACGAAGCACACCGCCTGTCCCGCCTGCTGGAATTTTCCCGCAAGTGCTGCGTGATAGGCCGGCACCAGTGGCGCGCCCTGCCCGCCATGAACCATGTCGTTGGCGCGCATGTCGTAGACCACAGATATGCCGGTCCGGCGCGCCAGTTCCTCGCCGTCGCCGATCTGGATCGTCAATCCGTCATCAGGACGATGAAGCACTGTCTGACCATGGAAGCCGAGAACATCGACAGCATCGGCCGCTAGCCCGAAACGCTCCATGAATGCCGTAACGGCAATTGCATGCCGCAACGTCAGTCCAAGCTCGATATCGCGAAGCTCAGCCGGTCGCTGGCTTCTCTCACTGAGTGGACGCGACAGTTCCAGCGCCCGTTTGAGCTGCCGGCGAAAATCCGCGTCATAGGGCACGCCCATGAACGGCCCGCGCTCGATGAAGCCGCGGCCGTCGGTCCTGATCAACGCGACGTCGATTCCGTCCATCGACGTGCCGCTCATCAGCCCGATCGCGGTCCTGATGACATCCATGAGGCTTGCCTCCCATGCGATTCCCGGATGCACTTTTATAAAAACAGTGCTAAACGCGCCGCGACAGATCAACAACAACGAACTTGCGCCAAGCCCCCAAGCGGTGCGGAGCAGACACCAAGAGACGAAACCTATGTCCGAGTTCAAGTCCGATTTCCTCCGCACGCTGAAAGAGCGCGGCTTCATTCATCAGATCTCCGATGAAAGCGGCCTCGACGACCTGTTCGCCAAGGAAACCGTGACGGCCTATATCGGCTACGACCCGACCGCATCCAGTCTTCACGTCGGCCACCTGACACAGATCATGATGCTGCATTGGCTGCAGGCGACGGGCCACCGCCCGATTTCGCTGATGGGCGGCGGCACCGGTATGGTCGGCGATCCCTCTTTCAAGGAGGAGGCGCGTAAGCTGATGACGATCGAGACGATCGAGCAGAATATCGCCTCGATCAAAACCTGCTTCTCGAACTACCTCGATTATGACAGGCCCGCCACCGCCGCGCTGATGATCAACAACGCCGAGTGGCTGCGCTCATTGAATTATCTGGAGTTCCTGCGCGATGTCGGCCGCCATTTCTCGGTCAACCGCATGCTGTCCTTTGACAGTGTGAAGACGCGCCTTGACCGCGAACAGTCGTTGTCCTTCCTGGAATTCAACTACATGATCCTCCAGGCCTACGATTTCGTCGAGCTTGCCAAGCGCTACGATTGCCGCCTGCAGATGGGCGGTTCGGACCAGTGGGGTAATATCGTCAACGGTATCGACCTTGGTCACCGCATGGGGACCCAGCAGCTTTATGCCCTTACCTCGCCGCTGCTGACGACGTCGTCCGGTGCCAAGATGGGCAAATCGGCTTCCGGTGCGGTCTGGCTGAATGCCGATCTGCTGCCTGTCTACGACTTCTGGCAATATTGGCGCAACACCGAGGACGCTGATGTGCCGCGCTTCCTCAAGCTCTTCACCACGTTGCCCATGGATGAAATTACAAGGCTGTCGGCGATCGGTGGTTCGGAGCTGAACGAGGTCAAGAAGATCTTGGCAACTGAGGTTACCGCGATCCTGCACGGTCGCCCGGCCGCCGAGCAGGCCGCTGAAACCGCGCGCAAAACCTTCGAGGAAGGCAGCCTCTCGGAGAACCTGCCCTCGGTCGATATCCCTGCCACCGAACTCGACGGCGGCATCGGCTTGCTGTCGCTGATCGTTCGTGCCGGCCTTGCCTCGTCGAACGGCGAAGCCCGCCGTCACGTCCAGGGTGGCGCGGTCCGCATCAACGACGAGGCGGTCAGCGACGAACGCAAGATGATCGGCAGCGGCGAAATTACCGCCGACGGCGTCATCAAGCTCTCGCTCGGTAAGAAGAAGCACATCCTGATCCGCCGCGCGGCGTAAGGACTTCAGTTCCGAACCGATATCGAAGCCGGTGCCGGCTTTTCTTTGCCTCACTATTCGGGTCGGCGAGCAAGATCATTCAGCTCCCCACCGGTATTCTTCGTCATCTCGTCTGGTCTCTTAAGAAGGTAACCCGGCGGATCGACGCTTGAAGCGGGCTTCACCCGCGACCACCAGCTGATCGAGAAGATCGGCGGCGTCATTTCCGCGTCCAGAGGAACCATCAGGACGTGGTCGGAACGGATGACCGCCTTTTGCGAGTTCAGCCGCACGCTCTTTTCCGCGGAAAGCGAGGCGTCGGCAATCGTGATGGCCATCATGGCGGCCGATGCGAAAGAAACTGTCCGGGCGCACGGCATGGCATCCTCCGACATTGCGCCGGCCCATGTTCCAGGCCGGGACCGTATCTTATATCAGATTTCTCTAAATCAAGTTGGGCGTCGATGACGGACTTGTCAATCGCGCTCGGCAGATGAAGACAAACGCCACCCCGTCATGCTCGATACATACGGCTATCGCTGGTATCGTGTCGGCGGCCTCGACTATCTCTTCAGGCGGAGAGAGATTTAGCTACCTCTCGCCACGATCTCTGCCGTGACCGCTTCCCCTCACTGGAATTCGAAGATCTGCCGGAAGACGCCCGGCGCGATGATCGACAGCGGGTTGATCTGCAGGTTCGGTTGGTCGAACTTGCCTGTCAGCTTGAAGGTGATGCCAATCAGACCGCGGTCGCTGCCATTGCCGAGGATGACGCCGATCAGCGGCAGTTCGGCAAAAAGGCGGTTGAGGCCATAGGCCGGCATGAAGGTGCCGGTCATGTCCATGTTGCCCTTGCGGTCGCGCACGATGCCTTGGAAGGTTGCGCCGATCTGGTCGCCGCGCAGCACGCCGTTCTCGATGCCGACCATGCCATTGCGCGAGACGACACGGGCAAAGCCGCGCTGGAAGCGCTGCGACGAGGTATCGATGTCGCGCTTGACTGCTTCGTTGAGGCTGCGCTGCTCACTTCCGACCGGCGTCGAAACGATCGACCGCAGGCGCTGTTCGTTGACGATCGCGAAGCGGCGCACGTCGAGCGAGCCGTCCCAGCCGCCCTCCGCCCCCAGCCGGATCGCCAGATTGAGCAGGCCGCCCTGCATGTGCTGGTAGAGATCGGCGAAACGCGATACCGCGCCGGCATCGCCGCTGGTGATGTTGATGACGCCGCCGTCCTTCATCTGGCTGACCACGGCCTCGCCGCTGTCGGTAACGGCGGAAAAATTGAGCGCCTGCAGCTTATCGCCGCGCAGTGATATTTGCGCCTGGAAACTGCCGATCTTCTCGTCGTTGAAGCCAATGACGTTTTTCAGCCTGGCGCGCACCGATACGCCGGTGTCGCCGGCATCCCCATCACCATCGCCGTCCGAGCCCGATTTCAACCGCTGGATGACCGGCCGCGCATCGGCGCTGTCGCCGGAGACCGAAACGTCGAAATTGCCTTTGCTGCGCTTCACCGACAGGGCGAAATCGTCGAGCGAGGAGAGCTTGACGCTGTCGAAATCGGCCGAGATCAGCCCGCCCTTGCCGATGTTCAACGATCCGTTGGCGCCGAAACCGTCGCCCTTCAGCCGGAAGTTCTTGATCTGGGTATTGTCGGCCGGCCCGGATGTTTCGAATTCGGCCGTGGCGGCAATGCCGCTGCCCTTCGCCCAACCGATCCAGGGCAGCTCGAGCAGCGACTTGGTGAGGTCGAGCTGGACGTCCTGCCGGTCGTCGTCGATCCGCGTCAGCACCATCTTCACGCTGCCGCCGACGATGCCGGAAAGGCCGGGTATCAGCTTGTTGCGCTGGTCCTCGGAAAGGGTCGCGGTGATCACCCGTTGTTTGACCGCTGTGTCGGATGCCTCGACCGGTTCGGTAAGATCGATATCGGCCGGGACGCCGTCGATCTGGGCCTTGGCGTCAAGCGTGATTCTCTTCGGATTGCCGTTCAGCGTGCCGTCGAGATTGCTGATCATCCTGCCGGAAAACGGCTTGGCAAGATCGATATCGGTGAGCTTCATTACCGCCGTCCATTCGGCCGGCGGCGGGTTTTGCGAGGAGAGCAGGCCGAAATGGGCCTTCACATTCGCCTCGATCCGGCCCTTGAGATCGTCGGGCGTAAAGCCGGCGCGCTGCAGCACCCGGATCGGCCTGTAGGTCAGAAGTTCGCCGACGGCGTCCGCGGCCCCGGAGACCGCGAGATCGATATCGGCCATCAGCGGTTTATCGTAGGTGGCGGGCAGGATGAACGTGCCCTGCCCGAGGCCAACGGACCGGCCGGAGGGGAAATAGGACGTGCCGTTCTTGATCGCGATCGTCGCAACCGGGCCGGTCAGGTCGAAATGTGCCGACGTGTCGCGAATCGGCGGAATGTCGCCGGCGACGTTCATCCGCGCCCCCGCAATGTCGAAGCCGATGCGGATCTGGTTGGCGTCGAGCTTCAGGCCCTTGCCGCCGGCTGCCTCGTCCAGCCTGCCGAAGGGAATGAAGACGGAAATAGCGGCGTCGGTGACTGTGCCGCCGAAGAGATTGCCGTGCACCCAGGTGCGCACCTTGGGCGCCATCCAGAACGGCCAGAGCTGCTTGATCGCTATCGTCTGCAGCTGCGCCGACTGGCCGGCAAAGCTGATCTCCGGCGATTTGTCGCCGAGCTTGACATCAAGTGATCCGTAGAGCGCGCCCAGCGGGCTGGAAGCGGTTATGTTGGGAAATTGGAATTCTCGGCCGGCGACCATGTAGCGCCCGGTCGCCTGGATGTCGAAGGAGAGCGGCTGCTCGCCGGAGCCGCCGGGGGCTGCCGTGCCGCCGCTGACGAGCAGGTCGATGCCGAAGCCTTTGCCGGCCTGCGGGTCGAGCTTGTCGAGATCGATCAGCGCGCCATTGAGGGGAAGCGTGGTCGCGCCGAACCGGGCGTTCGATCGGGCGATCTCGATCGTCTGCTTGGCGAAATCATAGACGAGATTGATTTGCCCGCCCGACAGCTCCTGCGGATCGCCGTCCGCATAGATCAGGCCGGGATTGATGTCGACCGTCGCCGCCAGCGCCGGCTGCACGCCATCGCGCGCTCGGCTGGCCGACACCGTCAGATCGGCAAAGGCGCTCAGTCCTTGCCTGATCATGCCTTGATCGTTGCGTTTCAGCGCGAAGGGCGTGAGGTCGGCATGCTTGAGCGTCGCCACGACCTTGGACACGTGGCCGTCTTCCTTGTCGGCCAGCACGTCGAGCTCCGCCACTTCGCCGTTGAGCGCGACTTCGCCGGTCAATTGCAGCGAGGACGGGCCGGCATGGGCAAAGACGAGATTGTCGATGACGAGCGACAGCGGACCGTTGGCGGTATCGGCAAGCTTGATGTCGATGCCGGAGATGCGCACCGATTTGGTCGAGCCGCGCGTTACGATGCTGTCGAACATGTCGAACTGCGAGAAGAGCTTCTCCATCGCCGCCGGCATGGCGTCGATGCGCAGATCGTCGAGCTTGACGGGATTGCCGGAGGGCAGAAGCGCGGTATCGAGCGCGATATCCTCCGCTTCGATGTCCGCAACGGCGATGCGGCCGCGGAAAAGCTGCAGCGGATCGAGCCCCAGGCGCACCGAACCCGTCGTCGACAGGTGCTCGCCGCTCTCCTGGTCGATCATGTTGACGTTGCGCGCTTCCAGCGCCAGCCGGAAATCCGAGGTGAAGCGGATGACGGTGGAGCCGACCTCGGCGCGGTAGCGCGGTCCGGCCACGCCATTCAGCGCCGCCTGAGCCTGCTGCGACAGCGGCTTGTCGAACATGCCGCTCTCGACGGTGAAAACGATGCCAGCGAGAATAACGAGAATCAGCCCCAGAAATCCTGAGGTCAGCTTCGCCGTGCGGCGCATCGGCGAACGCGGCGGCGGGCAATGAACGATGATCGGATCCTCGGCCTGGGCGGACGGCAAGCGGTCCAGCGCAACGATATCCTTCTTGCGAAACGTGACCTTTTCGCCGCGGATGGCTGACATGCGCCCTCGGGCTCTCCCTTTAAGCGAAGAATTGAACCCGGCCATGCTGGACGGGTATCCGTCCACTATATAATTCGGGGAGAGAAAGTGTCATCCACAAACCCGGCAAAAGAAAGGTTTTCCTAATGGCGGTTCCCGGCATCGGCGTCTCGGCCCCTGATTTCAACCTTCCCCGCGACGGCGGCGGCCGCGTTTCGCTGGCCGAATTCCACGGCAAGCCGCTGGTGCTGTTCTTTTATCCCAAGGACGACACGACGGGCTGCACCGCCGAATCACTGGCTTTCACCGCGTTAGCAGCCGAGTTCGAAGCGGCGGGGGCCGCCGTCATCGGCATGTCGCCCGATTCGGCCGCCTGCCATGACAGGTTCATCAAGAAGCACCGTCTTACGGTGGCGCTCGCCTCGGACGAGGAAAAGACGACGCTGCAGGCCTATGGCGTCTGGAAGGAAAAGAGCATGTACGGCCGCAACTTCATGGGCGTCGAGCGTACCACTTTCCTGATCCGCCAGGACGGCACGATCGCCACTATCTGGCAGAAGGTGAAGGTGCAGGGCCATGCCGAAACCGTGCTCGAGGCCGTGAGGAACCTGGCGGCGTGACCGGGGATCTCACGATAACCTCGCTGCGCGGCGGCGCCATCGATGCGATCTCTTCCGCCGATCTTGACCGCAAGACGGCACTTGCGCAGGAAAGCGCCACCCGCTGGTTCGCCCGCCGGGTGTCGCTGCGCTCGCCGCTCGATGCCGCCCTGCCCGACAGGCCCGGCCGTCCTGAGAAACCGGTGCTGACGCCGCCGACCCAGGTGGAGAAGCGCTCGCTGCATACGCTCAAAGGGCGGATCGCCCTGCTGCACGCCATCGCCCATATCGAGCTCAACGCCGTCGATCTGGCGCTCGATATCGTCGCGCGATTCGCGACCGAGCAGGTGCCGAATTCCTTTTTCGACGGCTGGATGCTGGTCGCCTTCGAGGAGGCGAAGCATTTCCGCATGGTGCGCGCCAGGCTCAACGATCTCGGCGCCGATTACGGCGATCTGCCCGCCCATGACGGGCTCTGGCAGGCCGCCCATTCGACGCGCAACGACCTGACGGCAAGGCTCGCCGTCGTACCGCTGATTCTGGAAGCCCGCGGCCTCGACGTCACCCCGTCGCTGCAGGCGAAGATGCGCCAGACCGGCGATCTCGAAAGTGCAGCGGTGCTCGACGTCATCTACAATGACGAGAAAGGCCATGTCGCCGTCGGCGCCAAATGGTTCCGCTTTCTCTGCGCCCGCGAGAAGCGCGATCCGGCAAAAGCCTTCCAGGAACTGGTGCGCGCCAATTTCCGTGGACCGCTGAAGCCGCCCTTCAACGAACTTGCTCGCGCCGAGGCGGGGCTGACACCATCCTTCTACCGATCGCTCGCATCGATCAGCCACGCTTGAAGTCACTGAAATTTATGACGCGACGGCGACAATGAAAGCATTCATTAACCATAACGGTGTCTAATTTCCGAAAGAGGCGTAGAGCATCAATCGGGAGAGCCTGCGTGAACAGCGGACATCAGCACCGGGTATTCGGCAGGCGGGCACAGGAACACATCCTCATCCTCGCAAGCGGCGACAAGGTCCGCCATATGACGGTCCGGCCCTGGATGGCAGCACTGGCCTTCTGCTTCGTCGGCGTTTTCTCGATCGGCTACCTCCTGGCCACGTCCTATCTCGTGCTGCGCGACGATCTGATCGGCGCCACCATGGCCCGCCAGGCCCGCATGCAGCACGACTATGAAGACCGCATCGCTGCCCTCCGCGCGCAGGTCGATCGCATCACCTCCCGCCAGCTTCTCGACCAGCAGGTGGTGGAAGACAAGGTCGACAAGCTGATGGAGCAGCAGATGGCGCTGACCTCGCGCCATGGCAAGCTCGACACTCTGCTCGACCGGGCCGAAAGCTCCGGCCTGACGGAAAAGGACGGCGCCCCGCCTGCACCGTCTTCGCCCGTTCAGTCCTATGCACCCGATGTCAAGGACAAGCGCGCTTCACTGACCGGGAGCGGCATCGAGGCGATCGAGAAACAGCTGGCGCGCGGCGTGCCCGCCGATGCGACGCCCGACAATTCGACGCTTGCCTATGTGCCGGCCACCGACACGGTCGGCGACCGTGCCGACCGCATCTTCTCCAAGGTGACGCTGTCGCTCAAAGATGTCGAACAGGACCAGCGCAGCCGTGTCGAACAGTTGACGAGCGATGCCGGCAATGCCGCCAATGCCATCGAGACCGTGCTGACCCGCTTCAAGATTCCGATGCCCGAGACCGCTGCCAGGAAAGACGACGACGATGCCGTGGGCGGTCCCTATGTCGAGCCTGAAGGCAACGACGGCTTCAACAATTCGCTGGCAGCGCTCGACGGCGCGCTGACCCGGCTCGAAGCCGTGCGCAGTACCGCGGAATCCCTGCCCTTCCGCAATCCCGCTATCGGCAAGGACGTGACCAGCCCCTTCGGCAATCGCCGTGATCCCTTCCTCGGCCGCCTCGCGCTCCATTCCGGCATCGACTTCCGCTTTTCGCCGGGCGAAAGGATCCGCCCGACGGCGCCCGGCAAGGTGATTTCGGCCGGATGGACCGGCGGCTACGGCAACATGGTCGAGGTCGATCACGGCAACGGCATCTCGACGCGCTACGGGCATATGTCGGAAGTTCTGGTCAAGGTCGGCGACACGGTCGACCGCAACGACGTCATCGGCCTTGCCGGCAGCACCGGCCGCTCGACGGGCACGCACCTGCATTATGAAGTGCGCCAGGACGGTCATGCCGTCGATCCAGTATATTTCATGAATGCCGGCCTTAAACTCGCCACCTATATCAAGTAACTCCTGCCCGGTAACCAACGCTTCACTCTGCAATGGGTGCGGCGTCTCTATTTCTTGACTTGCCGGCCATTCGGGGCTATGTCGCGCTGCATTGCGGCATGCAATCCCGCCGACTCGTTCAGAGCTCGGCCGAACGGAATGGAAACAGTTTTCCCTTTGACGACATTTGCTGACCTTGGCTTGAGCCAAAAAGTGCTATCCGCTGTTACGGATGCGGGCTACACGATCCCCACGCCTATTCAGGCGGGAGCCATCCCGTTTGCGCTCGAGCGCCGCGATATTTGCGGTATCGCGCAGACCGGCACTGGCAAGACGGCATCCTTCGTGCTGCCGATGCTGTCGCTTCTCGAAAAGGGCCGTGCGCGTGCGCGCATGCCCCGCACGCTGATTCTCGAACCGACGCGCGAACTCGCCGCCCAGGTCGCCGAGAATTTCGAGAAATACGGCAAGAACCACCGCCTTAACGTCGCCCTTCTGATCGGCGGCGTTTCCTTCGAGGACCAGGACCGCAAGCTCGAACGCGGCGCGGATGTGCTGATCTGCACCCCCGGGCGCCTTCTCGACCATTTCGAGCGAGGCAAGCTCCTGATGAGCGGCGTCGAGATCCTCGTCATCGACGAGGCCGACCGTATGCTCGACATGGGTTTCATCCCCGATATCGAACGCATCGCCAAGATGATCCCTTTCACCCGCCAGACTCTGTTCTTCTCGGCAACCATGCCGTCGGAGATCCAGAAGCTCGCCGACCGCTTCCTGCAGAATCCCGAGCGTATCGAGGTTGCAAAGCCGGCTTCCGCCGCCGCGACCGTGACGCAGCGTTTCGTCGCTTCGCACGGCAAGGATTACGAAAAGCGCGCCGTCCTGCGCGAACTCGTCCGCGCCCAGACCGAACTCAAGAATGCCATCATCTTCTGCAACCGCAAGAAGGATGTCGCCGATCTCTTCCGGTCGCTCGAACGTCACGGCTTCTCGGTCGGCGCCCTGCATGGCGACATGGACCAGCGTTCCCGCACGATGACGCTGCAGAGCTTCCGTGACGGCAATCTCCAGCTTCTGGTCGCTTCCGACGTCGCCGCCCGCGGCCTCGATATCCCCGATGTCAGCCACGTCTTCAATTTCGACGTGCCGATCCATTCCGAGGATTACGTCCACCGCATCGGCCGCACCGGCCGTGCCGGCCGCTCGGGTGCCGCCTTCACGCTCGTTACCAAGCGCGACACCAAATTCGTCGATGCCATCGAGAAGCTGATCGGCCAAACGGTCGAATGGCTGAGTGGTGACCTGACGTCGCTGCCGCCGCCGGCAGAAGACAGCCGGGACAGCGAACGCCCGCGCCGCAACAGCCGCGAGCGTGGCGCCAGAGATGGTGCAGGCCGAGATCGTGCGCCGAGAGAGAATGGCGACAAGGATCGTGGACGCGGACGCGGCAACCGCGCCGCCGCGAGTCATAAATCTGATAACGACATACAGGATAATGGCGTCGACGTGATTGAAGCAGCACCAGTAAAGGCCGACATCGTGAAGAACGAGCGCAAAGCAGAGCAGAAGCCGCAGAACAATGCGCGCAATAGTCGGCCTTACCCGGCAAACGACGACAGCCGCGACCGCCGCCGCCACCGCGACCATGACGACGGCCCGACTCCTATTGGATTCGGCGACGATATCCCCGCCTTCATGCTGATCGCCGGCAGCGCCAAGGTCTAAGCATTACCATGGGCAGGCCCGGCATTGATTTTCCGGGTCTCGGCGTCGGCCTGGTGATTCTGCGCGACGCCAGGATCCTTCTTTACAAACGAATGCGATCACCTGAAGCCGGCTATTGGAATATAGTCGGCGGCAAGGTCGATCACATGGAACCGGCAGAGACTGCCGCGCGCCGTGAGGCCGAAGAGGAAACCGGCCTGACGATCGGCCACATCGAACGAATCGGCATGACCGAGCAGATCATCGATGCCGATCGCCAGCACTGGATCTCGATTCTCTATCTCGCTCGCGACGTAGAGGGCGAGCCTCAATTGACCGAACCGGACAAACTCTCGGATTTCGGCTGGTTTCCCCTGACGGGTCTGCCCGAGCCACTGTCGGCCTTCACCAAAGCGGCGATAGCAGCCTTGTCGCCCGCTGAACGCGGTTAACTATTCGGCGCGAAGCGAAGCCTCATAGGCAAGCCTCACCCATTTCGCCATCAGATCGGGATCATCGTAGGCCTCGTCGGGGATCGACCAATAGGGCATTTTTACCGGCTTGCCCTTCTTGCCCTCATAGGTCCATTGCGTGGCGCCGGCAGCGGCAAATTCCGGGGCGCTCGTCTCGTCGGCCTTCAGCAGCATCTCGTCGCGCACTTCGAGCGCGATGATGCGCCCGAGATGATAGATGCCTTTTCCGCCGAACATGCGTTTGACCGTGACGGGGCCAAGCCCCTGAAACATTTCCTCGATCCCGGCGTTGTCCATTCTCTATTCCCTCGAGATGCTTCCGAAAGGACGCACGGCGCTCCAATCACAGCGCGTGATAATCCCGGTTCATATAGATGAGCGCCGGGTGTTTTTCGCTGAAGCGGACAGCCGCGACCTCGCCGAAGATGACATTGTGCGTCGGCATTTCCTTGATGTCGATCACCCGGCAATCGAAGGCGGCGAGCGCATCGGCCAGCACGGGCGCGCCGGTGGTAAGCATCTCGAAACGGGCGCTGGCGAAACGGTCGTCATTGGCCAGCGACGTGCGCCCGGAAAAGGCATCGGCAACGCCCTGGTGGTGGGCGCCGAGCGTGTTCAGCGCGAAGATGCCGCTGCGGAAGAAGATCTCGTTCTTCGGATTGGTGTTGTTGAGGCAGATCAGCACCAAGGCTGGATTGTCCGAGACCGAGCAGGCGGCGGTGATGGTGACACCGCGGCGCAGTTCGCCCATCGCCGTCGTCACGAGCTGCACATGGCCGGCATAACGGCTCATGGCATCGCGATAAAGGCCGGGGTCGATATGCTGCCTGTTCAACACCTGCTTCTCCCGTACGCGCTTATTCTGCCTTGATCGACTTGCTCTGATCGACTTGCTATCGCGCCAATATGGCGAGCATCGGTTACCTTTTCTACAATAGTACCGGTGAAAAGCGCTGTGTTGCGCTTGTTTTTCTTTGACGATCGCGGCCTTGCGGATAAAAGGGCATGGACGATGGCTAGGGATCTCCGCCTTTCATGATCAACCTGCGTGGCATAGCAGCTTTTCTGGCGCTGCTGGGAGCGGCGGCTGAAAGCCATGCGGCCGGCGTGACGATCGGCGTCGTCGCCCCTCAGAACGGCCCGCTCGTCCTCCTCGGCGCCCAGATTGCCGCCGGCGCCGGTTTCGAGATCCAGCAGTCCGGAAATACTCTCGTCGCCATCAACGAGACCTGCGAGGACAATAGCGGTGCTGCGGTCGCCGATGCGCTCGTCAATGCCAAGGTGCAGGTCGCGGTCGGCTTTCTCTGCAGCGAGACGCTGGAAGGCGCGCTGCCGAAGCTGAAGGATGCCAATATACCGGCGATCACCGTCTCCGTGCGCTCCCGCATCCTGATGGAGGACGCGCTGAAGAATGGCTGGCCGCTTTTCCGGGCGGCGCCCGCCGACGGTGCCGAGGCGGCAAAGGTCATCGAGGTGATCCTGAAGGACTGGGCCGCCGATCCGATCGCCCTGATCGAGGACGGCACCATCCACGGCCGCGAACTGACGGAAGCGGTGCGCAATGCGCTGGAGCAGAACGGCCTGAAGCCGGTCTTTACCGACACCTACCGACCGGGACAGGAACAGCAGATTGCCCTCGTCCGCCGCCTGAAACGAGCCGGCGCCACCAGGGTCTTCATCGGTGGCGACCGCAACGACGTCGCCGTCATCGCCCGCGACGCCAAGGCCGAGAACATCCAGCTGTCCATCCTCGGCGGCGATGCCATGCGCGCTGCCGACCAGCCGCTGCCGCTTGATGCCGGCGTGCGCGCCGTCGCCCTGCCAGAATATGCCATCCTGCCGGAAGGCACGGCCGCGGCAGACGCGCTGCGCGCCAAAGGCATCGAGCCGGAAGGTTATGTCCTGCCGTCGCTGGCAGCAGCCCTCATTGCCGGACAGGCCGGGCAAGCCGCCTCTGCCGCTGGCAAGCCCCTCCAGGAGATGCTTCTCGGCACGACATTCCAGACACCGGTCGGCACTATTGCTTTCACCGGTGCCCATGAACTTTCGCAAAATCCCTACCGCCTGCTCGAATGGCGCGGCAACGGCTTTTTTCCACCTGCCGCGCCGACGCAATGAGCGGCGCGCCGCCTTGAATTCGGGCCCCGCGCTCAAATGGCGGCCCATACGGAGTAAGATTTGATGACGCTGCCCATTCGCATTGCCCCCTCGATCCTCGCAGCGGATTTCGCCAGGCTCGGCGAGGAGGTCCGCGACGTGACGGCCGCCGGCGCCGACTGGATTCATCTCGACGTAATGGACGGCCATTTCGTGCCGAACATCTCCTTCGGCCCCGATGTCATCAAGTCGCTGCGCTCCTATACATCAGCCACCTTCGACTGCCACCTGATGATCTCCCCGGTCGACGACTATCTCGAAGCCTTCGCCAAGGCCGGCTGCGACCGTATCACTGTCCATGCCGAAGCCGGACCGCATCTGCACCGCTCGCTGCAGACCATCCGCAATCTCGGCAAGAAGGTCGGCGTGACGATCAATCCGGCGACACCGCTCAGCGCCATCGAGAACGTGCTCGACGATGTCGATCTCATCCTGATCATGTCGGTCAATCCCGGCTTCGGTGGGCAGAAATTCATTCCGGCGATGGCGAAGAAGATCGCGGCGGCGAAGTCACTGATCGGTGATCGGCCGATCGAGCTCGAGGTCGATGGCGGCGTCACGGTGGAAACGGCGCCTGATATCGCGCGGGCGGGCGGCAACGTCCTCGTCGCCGGCTCGGCAATTTTCAAGGGCGATACGGTCGAGGATTATCGCCGGACTGTCGCCGATCTGCGTCAGGCAGCCGAAGGGGCACGAGCATGAACAAACGTCTGATCATTGGTGGCATGCTTGCTGCCGCATTTGCCGGCCTGCCCGGCCTGTCGCTTGCCGGCGACATCGCCAATATCCAGCCGATCGGCTTTTCCGCCGACGGCAAGGTCTTCGGATTTCAGGAGTTCGGCATCGAGGAGAGCGGCAACCTTCCCTACTCCAACACCTATTTCATCGATACCGAAGATGGCCACTATCTCGAGGGCACGCCCTTCCATACCGAGCTGACCGACAAGGACGCCAATCTTTCCAAGGCGCGGCGGCAGAATCTGACGGCGGCGCGCAGCCAGATGGATAAATACGATCTCCTGACCAATCCCGGCCTGATCGCCGCCTTCAATCCGCCGACCGAACTCGGCTCCCCTTCGAAGACGATCCGCTACACGACACTTGCGACCGACGGCCCGCCGAAATCGCCCTATACGCTCTCGCTCGGCGAGATGCCGGTACCAACGCCGAAGGATTGCGCTGCAGTCGACAAGCGGGTCATCGGCTTTAGCCTGCAGATGATCGAGAAGGAAGGCGCTCCGAACCGGCAGGCGGCGCGCCAGGCCACCGCAGTTCCGGCCGAGCGCGTATGTTCCGTCGAATACCGGATCGGCGGCGCCGTGGTCTATCAGCCGGAAGCCGGAAACCAGGTTCACATCGCCCTCGTCCTGGCCTTCGATGCCGACAGGAACGGACGCTGGATTGCCGTTCCGGTTCATCCCTGAGCATGGATCGCCCGAGGACGGATCGCCCCCGGATGGATCGTCTAAGAGCTGCACGGCCGCCCACCCCCGATCTGATCGGCGGCGCGTTGCTTTGGGGCATGCAGATGCTTGCCGCTGCCATGCTCGGCCTTTACCTGCGCAATGGCCTGCAGACGAGCCGCCTTGCCGAGATCGCCGCACTCTATTTCGCCGGCGGCCTGTTTGCCTGGCCATTCGCCCTGCCGGTCGCCCGCTTCCTCGCCTTTGACAGGCCGCTGGAAACGCGTTTTGCCGCGTTTTTCGTGACGCTGACAGCGGCCACGATCCTGATGACCGCCTTCCTCTTCGCCATGGAATACCGGATGTTCTATGCGCGCTGGCATGCGCCCTTCGGCAGTATCGTCTGGGCTTTCCAGTTCGTCTTCACCAGTATCAGCGCCGTCTACCAATTCCTGGTGATCGGCCTGCGCCTCTTCCTGCCGCTTGGCCTCGTCTGTCTTGTCGCAAGCAGCTATCATCTTGCCAAACGCATGCGTTGAGATTGCCGCCCGTCTTTGCTACAGGGGCGCTAACAAACCTCTTGAAAGGCAGCCGCCCATGATCCCGCGTTATTCCCGGCCCGAAATGGTCGCCATCTGGTCTCCCGAAACCAAGTTCCGCATCTGGTTCGAGATCGAGGCGCATGCCTGCGACGCGCTGGCCGAACTCGGCGTCATCCCGAAATCGGCGGCAAAGACGATCTGGGAGAAAGGCGGCGCCGCCACCTTCGACGTCGACCGCATCGATGAGATCGAGGCCGTCACCAAGCATGACGTCATCGCCTTCCTCACCCATCTCGCCGAGATCGTCGGCCCGGATGCGCGCTTCGTCCACCAGGGCATGACCTCGTCCGACGTGCTCGACACCTGCTTCAACGTCCAGCTGGTCCGAGCCACCGACATCCTGCTTGCCGATATCGACCGCTTGCTCGAAGCGCTGAAAAGTCGCGCCTTCGAACACAAGGACACCGTCACCATCGGCCGTTCGCACGGCATCCACGCCGAGCCCACCACCTTCGGCGTCAAGCTGGCGCTTGCCTATGCCGAATTCGAGCGTTGCCGCCAGCGCCTCGTCGCCGCCCGCGAGGAAGTCGCGACCTGCGCCATATCGGGGGCCGTCGGCACCTTCGCCAATATCGATCCGCGCGTCGAGGAACATGTCGCAGAAGCCCTCGGCCTGAAGGCCGAGCCGGTCTCGACGCAGGTCATCCCGCGCGACCGCCACGCCATGTATTTCGCCACGCTTGGCGTCGTCGCCTCGTCGATCGAGCGGCTGGCAACCGAGATCCGCCACCTGCAGCGCACCGAGGTGCTGGAAGCCGAGGAATATTTCTCGCCTGGCCAGAAGGGCTCTTCGGCCATGCCGCACAAGCGCAACCCGGTTCTGACCGAAAACCTGACGGGCCTTGCCCGCATGGTCCGCTCCTATGCCATGCCGGCGATGGAAAACGTCGCCCTCTGGCACGAGCGCGATATCTCCCACTCCTCGGTCGAGCGCATGATCGGCCCCGATGCCACCGTGACGCTGGATTTCGCCCTGTCGCGGCTGGCCGGCGTCATCGAAAAGCTGCTGGTCTACCCCGAGAACATGGAAAAGAACCTCAACAAGTTCCGCGGCCTCGTCCATTCGCAGCGCGTCCTGCTGGCACTGACCCAAGCCGGCACCTCCCGCGAGGATGCTTACCGCCTCGTCCAGCGCAACGCCATGAAGGTCTGGGAACAGGGCAAGGACTTCCTGGAAGAACTGCTCGCCGACGCTGAAGTCCGTGCGGCGCTTTCGGAGGAAGACATCCGCGAAAAATTCGACCTCGGCTACCACACCAAACACGTCGACACGATCTTCCGGCGTGTGTTTGGCAACGCGTGAGCGGTTCGGGATCAACGATATGGCGGCGCCCTTGCAGGCGCCGTTTTCATATCTGACTTTTCTGAATCGGCCGTTGTTTTTGCTTCGGCGCTTTGGCAGCCACAGGACGCTTGCGTGCCTCCGCCTTTTTCGACGGTGCCGCATTTGCTGCTTCGGTTGACTCCGATGTCCTGCAAGCCTCCGTCTCGCCCCTGCCCTTTGCGGCCTTGGCGACCAGCTCGTCGAGACGTTTCAGCTCTTCCTCGTCGAGATTCTCGATACCGATGAAACGGTTTTCGGCATGGCTGGTCAGGATGATTTCGTTGAGCTTAGCCTGGATCGCCCGCGTGTCGCGCGTCTGGGCGTTCTGCAGCACGAAAACCATCAGGAAAGTGACGATCGTCGTACCGGTATTGATCACCAGCTGCCAGGTTTCCGAATAATCGAAGAAGGGGCCGAGTGCCGCCCAGATGACGACGGCGATCAGCGCCAGGATGAAGATGACGGGTTTGCCCGCCCATTCCGATACCCTTGTTGCGAAGCGGGCGAACAGATGCTTCATCGTCACCTCACTAATCCTCCCTCAACGTCTCCGGAGCATGATGTCGATGACATCATGCTCTCGGCTAAACAAACTCCGAGGCAGGATCGAGGTTCCCGGGGGTATCCCAGATTCCCCCAGGGATCTCAGATTCCCCCGGGGATCCTAGATTTCCCCCAAGGGATCTCCGGGATTCCCCCGCAGGCGAGACCGTGGTTATGCTGTGACTTCCCGCGCAATCAGCTTGCGATAGAGATGCCAGGTCGCATGGCCGAGGATCGGGATGACGAGCGCAAGCCCGGCAAAGACCGGGATCGTGCCGATGACGAGCAGCGCGGCAACGATCAGGCCCCAGAGCAGCACCGGCACCGGATTGAGAATCGTCGCGCGGATTGACGCCGTGACGGCGGCTACCGCGCCGACATCGCGGTCGAGCAGCAGCGGAAAGGTGATGACGGTTATCGCCAGGACGACGAGCGCAAAGACGAAGCCGATGAGATTGCCCCAGATGATCAACTGCATGCCCTCTGACGTGCCGAAGACTTGGCGGAAGAAATCCCCCATGCTGCGCGGAAAGACCTCGCCCAGGAGGTTGCTATAGAGCGTCTGCGCCGTCACCAGCCAGACGACGAAGAGGCCGCAGAGCATCAAGCCGACCGCCACAATCGACGGCAGTGCCGGCGAATGGCGCACATCGAGCGCATGCGTCCAGGACGCGTCGAGGCCGGCCTCGCGCCGGCGGCTGATCTCATAGAGGCCAATCGCTGCGATCGGGCCGATCAGCACGAAACCCGCCATCAGCGGGAAGACCATCGGCAAAAGGTTGGCGCCCGAGGTCCACAGCGTCAGAAAAACGCCGGCGATCGGGTACATCAGGCACAGGAACACATAGTGGGACGGTTTCTCCATGAAATCGTCGTATCCGCGCTTCAGCGCGTCGAAGACGTCGGCGATACCGATGCGATTGACAACGGGCCGCGCTAAGCTTTCGCTTGCACCCGTCATGACGTGAAATGCCGCCATGGCTTTCTCCTCCTCAGCCGAGACCTGATCGGCGGCGGACAGCATCGGCGGGCAAGCCGATACGAATTCCGCAACCGGCACTGGAGGAATATAGCAACTTTCAAGGCCCCTGTCGCTCCCTCCCTTGACCTCCCCCTCTTGACATCTTGGACCAGCTTTCTCACATCGGCGGCATCATGAAAGCCTCAGACGCAGATATCCTCATCATCCCCGGTTACACCAATTCCGGCCCGAGCCACTGGCAGAGCCGCTGGGAGGCAAAGCTCAGCACGGCGCGGCGCGTCGAACAGGCCGAATGGACGAAGCCGGTCCGCGAGGACTGGATCGCCTGCATCGCCGAGGAGGTGAACGCCTCGACCCGCCCGGTCGTTCTCGTCGCCCATTCGCTGGGCGTGCCCTCGGTGATCCACGCCATCCCGCATTTCCGCAACCGGGTGGCCGGCGCTTTCCTCGTCGCCCCGCCCGATGTCGCCAATCCCGACATCCGCCCGAAGCACCTGATGACCTTCGGCCCCTATCCGCGCGATCCGCTGCCCTTCCCGTCGATCACGGTGGCCAGCCGCAATGATCCGTTCGGCAGCTACGAACATGCCGATGATATCGCCGGCAGCTGGGGCTCCTTCCTCGTCGATGCCGGCGAGGCCGGTCATATCAATGCCGATTCCGGTCACGGCCCCTGGCCCGAAGGCACCATGGTCTTTGCCCAGTTCCTCGGCCGGCTCTCCGCCTGATTGCGGAAAAGACGCCGCCTCGCTTGTTGAGCAGGTGCTTTCTAAGTCTTTCTTAATGGAATGACAGCAGACTGCGCCGAGGTGACATAAGCGAGAATGCCCGTGAAGAAAGCCCATACAGAGGCCGGTGATCCGCATGGCGATGCCGCAGCGGTTGAGGCAGGCATCGGCAATGGGGCAACCGACGATTCCGATCTGGCCGAGCGGGAGAGCCGCTGGAATTATGCGCTCGTCGGCTCTGGTCTCGGCGTATGGGATCACAACTACCGTCTCGACCGGAAATATTACTCGCCGACGTGGAAAACCATCCGCGGCATGGCCCCCGACGAGGAAGCCGACGGCGATTACGAGGCCTGGCTGCAGCTCGTTCATCCCGACGATCGCGATTTCGTCGTTCATGCAATCGACCGGCAGAACGCCGGCGATCCAAATTACCAGGTCTTCGAATATCGCGAGCGCCACAAGGACGGCCACTGGGTGTGGATCGAGTGTCGCGGCGCCTGCGTCGAATGGGACGAGAACGGCGTGCCGACGCGCATCATCGGCACGGATACGGATATCACCGCCCGCAAGGAAGCCGAGGAGACGCTGTCGCGTTTGTCGCGCCGGCTCGATCTGGCACTGGAGGTTTCCCGCATCGGCGTCTTCGAGGCCGATATCGAGCATGATACCGTCGAATGGGACGACCGCCTCATCGCCATTTACGGGTTGCAGGGTGCCTCGCGTCAGATCGGCGGCGACGTCTGGGCGAAAAGCCTGCATCCCGACGACCGCGAGCGCGTGCTTGGCTTGTCCGACCGTAGCGTTGAGAGTGGCAGTGATTTCCAGCAGGAATACCGCATCATCCGCGGCGACGGCGCCGAGCGCGTCATCCGCGCCCGCTCGGCCTTCTTCATCGACGGCAACGGCCACCGCAAGCTGATCGGCGCCAACTGGGACGTCACCGAGGAAGTCGCGCTGCGCAACGAGCTGCGCCGCGCCAAGGATCTGGCCGAGGCGCGCAACCGCGAGCTCGAAGCCGCCAAGGAGAGCATCGAGCACCTGGCGCTGCACGATTACCTCACCGGCCTGCCGAACCGCCGCTATCTCGACAAGATGCTGGACGAGCGTGCGGCTGAATGCCGGGCCAAGGGCCTGGCTCTGGCGATCCTGCATATCGATCTCGACCGCTTCAAGCAGATCAACGACACGCTCGGCCACCGGGCCGGCGACGCCATGCTGCAGCATGCCGCAAGCGTGCTGAGAACGTCCGTCCGCGCCGTCGATTTCGTGGCCCGCATCGGCGGCGACGAATTCGTCATCCTCTGCATTGTCGATCCCGCATCGAAGAAGATCGCCAGCCTTGCCGAACGTGTCATCCGCGAATTGCGCAAACCCGTCAGATATGAGGGGCACGATTGCCGTTTCGGCGCCAGCATCGGCATCGCCATCGACAGCGGACCGAAGCTCGACGCCAAGCAGATGCTGCTCGACGCCGATATCGCCCTCTACCGTGCCAAGGGCCTGGGCCGCAACCGCTTCGAATTCTTCTCGGCTTCTGCCCGCCGCGACATCATCTCCGCCAAGCACCTTGCCGACGAGATCCTGATCGGCCTCGAACGCAATGAATTCGTGCCCTTCTATCAGTTGCAGTTCGATGCCCGCACGCTCGATGTCGTAGGCGTCGAAACACTTGCCCGCTGGCAGCACCCGGTGCACGGGCTGCTGACGCCCGACCGCTTCCTCGACATCGCCGAGGATCTCGACGTCGTCTCGACCATCGACGCCCTGATCCTGGAGCGCGCCATTGCCGACCGGAAGGTGTGGCTGAAGGACGGGCTACCGATCCCGAAGATATCGGTCAACGTCTCCGCCAGACGGCTCGGCGATCCCGATCTCGGCAAGAAGCTCCGCGCCTTGAAGATCGAGCCCGGCACGTTCTCCTTCGAGCTGCTGGAATCGATCTCGCTCGACGATTGCGACGAGGCGGTGGCCGCCAACCTGAAAAAGCTGCGCAAGCTCGGCATCGACATCCAGATCGACGATTTCGGCACCGGCCATGCCTCGATCGTCAGCCTGCTGCGCCTGAGCCCGAAGACGCTGAAGATCGACCGCGAGCTGATCCGCATGCTGCCGCAATCGGCCGAGCAGCGCAAACTCGTCGGCTCGATTATCGATATCGGCCGCTCGCTGAACATCCTCGTCATCGCCGAGGGCGTCGAGACGGCGGAGCATATCCGCATTCTCGAAGAACTCGACTGTGACACGCTGCAGGGCTACGCGCTCGCCCGGCCGATGCCGGCCATGCAGATCCCCTCCTTCATCCGCGCCGGAAGTTGGCGCCACGGGCAAATCGCCGCTCGCGCCTTGCAGGCGCAGCTTCGCCGTGCGCTGCCAAGCAGAGCCGCCAAATAAAAACCTGCATAAGCGGCCCGCCATTTCGCCTTCATTCCACCGTAGAGGAAAAGGCGCTAAACTCGTCTTGCGAATTCATTCGATTCTCTTGGTGGTATTCCGTAAAATTGGAAACCAAGGCCGCGAAATCCGGAAACCGGGGCCACAGAATCTTGAAACCGGGGAAGGAGCGACAGGCGGATTGTGAAACCATCTCTTTTCCTTTAAGGGGACGCCACGAGATCGATCCACTCGCGCTATCCCAAGAGCGCCAACAACAGAGAATGACCACGATGAACCGTCGCCGCCGTATCTACGAGGGCAAGGCAAAGATTCTGTATGAGGGCCCGGAACCGGGCACTTTGATCCAGTTCTTCAAGGACGATGCCACTGCCTTCAACAAGAAGAAACACGAAGTCATCGATGGCAAGGGCGTCCTTAACAACCGCATCTGCGAATATATCTTCAGCCATCTGAACAAGATCGGCATTCCCACTCATTTCATCCGCCGGCTCAACATGCGCGAGCAGTTGATCAAGGAAGTGGAGATGATCCCGCTGGAGATCGTCGTGCGCAATGTCGCGGCCGGTTCTCTCGCCAAGCGCCTCGGCATCGACGAAGGCGTCGTGCTGCCGCGCTCGATCATCGAATTCTATTACAAGTCCGACGCGCTCGACGATCCGATGGTCTCGGAAGAGCACATCACTGCCTTCGGCTGGGCAAACCCCGCCGAACTCGATGACATCATGGCGCTTGCCATCCGCGTCAACGACTTCATGACCGGCCTCTTCCTCGGTGTCGGCATCCAGCTCGTCGATTTCAAGATCGAATGCGGCCGTCTCTTCGAAGGCGATATGATGCGCATCATCCTCGCCGACGAGATCTCGCCGGACAGCTGCCGGCTCTGGGATATCGAAACCCATGAGAAGATGGACAAGGACCGCTTCCGCCGTGACCTTGGCGGGTTGCTCGAAGCCTATTCCGAAGTTGCGCGCCGTCTCGGCATCATCAATGAAAACGAGCCTGTGCGCGGCACCGGCCCGGTTCTCGTCAAGTAAGGCAGGAAAGACAAAGTGATCAAGGCTCGTGTCACCGTCACGCTGAAAAACGGCGTTCTCGATCCGCAGGGCAAGGCAATCGAGGGTGCGCTTGGTGCCCTCGGCTTCTCGGGCGTCGGCCATGTAAGACAGGGCAAGGTCTTCGACCTGGAGCTGGAAGGCGCCGACAAGAGCAAGGCTGAGGCCGACCTCAAGGCCATGTGCGAAAAACTGCTCGCCAATACGGTGATCGAGAACTACGCAATCGCGATCGACTGATGATCACAGACCCGTCGTCTGGCGGACTTTGAGGATTTGGCGTCATGATGAAAGCAAGGCTGGAGACGGAAGTCTCGAAATATATGAGCTATGTTTTGCGTCATGCGCCTGATGCTGCGGGGTTGACGCTTGATAGCGAGGGTTGGGTGTCGTTCGATGAGCTCGAAAAAGCGTTGGCGTCGAAATACGACGTTTCCCGCGCAGAGATCATCGAGATTGTCGAAAACAATCCAAAGAAGCGCTTCACGCTTACCGATAACAGAATTCGCGCAAACCAAGGTCATAGCGTCGACATCGATCTCGCATTGAACCAGGTCGAACCGCCCGCCGCTCTTTTTCACGGCACGTCTCTGACGAACTGGCAGTCGATCGAGCGCGAAGGCTTGAAGAAGATGCAGCGGCACCACGTTCATCTGTCGGTGGATGTCGAAACGGCGAAAATTGTCGCAGCGCGCCGCAAGGGTGAACATATCATCCTGCGTGTGGACGCGGCCCGCATGTTTTCCGAGGGGCATTCTTTCTTTGTCTCCGACAATGGAGTATGGCTCGCCGAAAGCGTTCCAGTTCAATATCTTTCGCGAAACGCAGGGACCCCATGAAATCAGCCGTCGTTCAACTTCCGGGCCTCAACCGCGACCGCGACATGATCGCCGCCTTGACCAAGATCTCCGGCCAGCCACCGGTGACGATCTGGCAGACGGAAACCGAGATCCCCGATGTCGATCTGATCGTCATCCCCGGCGGCTTTTCTTATGGCGATTATCTGCGTTGCGGCGCGATCGCAGCCCGCATGCCGGTCATGCAGGCGATCATCGACAAGGCTTCAAAGGGCGTGAAAGTCCTCGGCGTCTGCAACGGCTTCCAGATCCTCGTCGAGGCCGGCCTGTTGCCCGGCGCGCTGATGCGCAATTCCTCGCTGAAATTCGTCTGCCGCGAGATTAAGCTCGAAGTCGTCAATGCCGAGACGGATTTCACCCGCGCCTATGCGCAGGGCCAGGTCATTCGCTGCCCTGTCGCCCATCATGACGGCAATTATTTCGCCGACGATGCGACGCTGGCTGCGATCGAAGGCAATGGTCAGGTGGTGTTCCGTTATGCCGAAGGCACCAACCCGAACGGCTCGATCAATGATATTGCCGCCGTCATGAACGAAAAGGGCAACGTGCTCGGCATGATGCCGCATCCCGAGAACCTGATCGAGGCCGCCCATGGCGGTTCGGACGGCCGCGGCCTCTTCGCCTCGGCGCTCGACGTCATCGCCGCCTGAACCTCGGCACACGAAAATCCTTCTGTTCGGATCTGGAGCAATCGATGCGCCCTCGCCTCTCCGTCGCAAACGCCGCCCTCTTGACCGCTCTGGCAGCCATGGTGGCAGCCTGCCAGACGCCGGCGCCGACAGGCCCGAACCGCGCCGCACTGCCGACGATGGAACGCGTGGCCCTCGGCGCCAGTGCCTGCTGGTTCAAATCGGGCGATCCGGCCTTTGCAGCCTATAAGCTCGCGCCGGAGCTCAATTCCTTCTCCGGCCGTCCGCGCATCCTGCTCGTCCATAAGGGCAGCCCGGAAAGCCGGCCGCTGCTCGTCGTTCAAGCCGAGGGAAGCCCGTCCCGCCTGCAGGCCTTCGGTCCGATGATGCAGGAACCGGTCGCCGGCCGCATCACCACAGACGTCAATCGCTGGTCCGGCGGCAACAAGGCCTGCAGCTGATCGCGGCGATGACAGCGCCACGCGTCTTTTCAGACGCGCGAAGGGCGCTGTAACTCTTTGAATGCTGGATATGCTCCTGAAATCGCTTCCGATTTAAGGAATGATGCGGCAGCCCGAAAGCATGATCAGTCCCAGAAAAACGACTTGCCGACTTCGCGCGCGGCATCGGACTGCGACACACCGATATCCTTGAGTTCGGTCGCAGTCAGGCCTCTCAGCGCGCGCCGGCCTTCCCGCTTTTGATGCCAGAGAAGAATGGCGGCCCAGATTCGCTCCAAATGCGTCGTCACCTCTGCGGGCGCGTCGGGGAGGATGATTTGTCTCCTGTCATCGCAAGAGACAATCGGTACAATCGGCATTTTGATTTCAGGCAAGGCAGACATTCCAGGAATCCTCTCGGTTTGCCATTGGAATTGACTCATACGCTTGACGGGTACAATGTGCCAATATATACAATTGTCACCATGACAAATTGGCTTCCCGATATTTCCCGCGGTTCCGGGCCGGTCTATCTCCGGCTCGCCGACAGCATCGAATCCGCCATATCAAGCGGCGCCCTGCCCGCCGGCAGCAAGTTGCCGCCACAGCGCAACCTTGCCTACGACATCGGCGTGACGATCGGCACGATCGGCCGCGCCTATGCGCTGGTGCATGAGCGCGGCCTGGTCGCCGGCGAAGTCGGGCGCGGCACCTATGTGCTGAACCGCTCCGAGACGCCGCCCGGCGAGCAGATCGATCCGCTGACCGTCTCGCTCGGCGGCACCCGCATCCAGGATGCGCCTGCCAACAAGATCCGCTTCGACACGACAGCCGCTCCCGATCTCGGCCAGGGCAAGATCATCGCTGGCATCCTCGCTGAGATCGGCGAGCAGCACCTCTCGGAAATCTCCTCCTATTCCCGGAGCTTCCCGCGCAACTGGTTCGAGGCCGGCCGCCTGTGGCTTGCCCGCAGCGGCTGGACGCCGGAGGTCGAAAACATCGTGCCGACGCTCGGCGCCCATGCGGCAGCAATATCAGTCATCGCCGCCGTCTCGGCGCCGGGCGACAAGATCGTCTTCGAGGATCTCACCTATACCCAGGTCAGCCGCAGCGCCCGCCTGCTCGGCCGCCGCACGCTGACGGTCGATTCCGATGAGCTCGGCGTGATCCCCGAGGATTTCGAGCGGCTCTGTCAGCAGCAACATCCGAAGATCGCCTTCCTGATGCCGACCGTTCACAACCCGACGCTGGCAATCATGCCCTATGAGCGGCGCGCGGCCATCGCCGCAATCGCCAGGAAACACAGTGTCTGGCTGATCGAAGACGACCTCTACGGCGGCATGGCAGACGACGATACGCCGCTGCTGGCCTCCATTGCGCCCGATCGCACCTTCCTCGTCAACGGCCTGTCGAAATCGGTCGCCGCCGGCGTGCGCGGCGGCTGGGTCGCCTGCCCGCCGCATTTTGCCCAGCGCATCAAGGTGACGCACAGGATGATCACCGGCGGCCTGCCGTTCATCCTGGCGGAGACCTGTGCGCGCCTCGTCGAAAGCGGCATGGCGCACGAGATTCGCAAGGCAAGTGTCGAGGAACTCTCCCGGCGCGTCCGGCTCGCCCGCGAACAGTTGCAGGGCTTCGATTTCGAATCGCACATACACGCGCCCTTCCTCTGGCTGAAACTGCCGGAACCCTGGATGTCGGGCACCTTCAAGAATGCCGCCTTCCGCGACGGTGTGCTCGTCGACGACGAGGACGAATTCAAGGCGGCGCGCGGGGAGAGACCCTATCATCGCGTTCGCATCGGTTTTTCATCGCCGAAGACGGGGCAGGAACTGATCTCGGGCCTGATGATCCTGCGCCGTCTGCTGGAAAATGGCGGCTCCGCCTATGATGGCGAAATATGACGTGTTGCAGATACACGCCCTAAACCGGAAAAACGCTGACGCCTATTCGGAGCGCTTTACCGACTCAGCCTCCATGTTGCCTCTCGATCGGCACGTCAGGCGAGGCCACCCAGTTCTTCACCGGCTTCACCTGGACGGTCGATTTCAACGAGAATCTTTTTGCCGAAGCCGGCTTCGGCGGCGTCATTCATACCGGCGATCTCGAGGGCGATGATCACGGGCCCGGAACTCGGCTGTCGCGTCCTCTTCCACGAAGATCTGGGCCCGGGCTATCGTTTCAACGCGCACTGGAACGTCATCGCCCAGATCGCCCATTCCTCGCATGCCAATCTGTGCGATGGGCCGAACGACGGCATAACACGCGCCGGTCTGCAGATCGGCTGCAAATTCTAGGCAGCGACCGCTTTTGGAACAAGTCGCCGGCCCGCTGTTGACGGCGGGCATTTTCCTGTCGCGCGCCGTCCCTACATAGGTTAAAGAGCGGAAAACGCGCTAGAGCATCTCCGTTTTTCTTCGAATCACGGAGATGTTCTATCTCTTTCTTTTCACGCAATTCCGGACGCAAAACCGCTGCGCACTTTTGCTGGATTGCTCTAAGGCAGGGACTTCCGAGAGCTCATGACCATTCCAAACACCATCCCGATCACGCCGGAACTCATCGCGAGCCATGGCCTGAAGCCGGACGAGTACCAGCGCATTCTGGATCTGATCGGCCGCGAACCGACTTTCACCGAGCTCGGCATCTTCTCGGCCATGTGGAACGAGCACTGCTCCTACAAATCCTCGAAGAAGTGGCTGCGCACGCTGCCGACCAAGGGGCCGCGCGTCATCCAGGGCCCGGGCGAAAATGCCGGCGTGGTCGACATCGATGATGGCGATTGCGTCGTCTTCAAGATGGAGAGCCACAACCACCCCTCCTATATCGAGCCTTATCAGGGTGCTGCGACCGGCGTCGGCGGCATCCTACGTGACGTCTTCACCATGGGTGCGCGCCCGATCGCTGCGATGAACGCGCTGCGCTTCGGCGAACCGGATCACCCGAAGACCCGCCACCTCGTCTCCGGCGTCGTTTCCGGCGTCGGCGGCTACGGCAATTCCTTCGGCGTGCCGACGGTCGGCGGTGAGGTCGAGTTCGACGCCCGCTACAACGGCAACATCCTGGTCAACGCCTTTGCCGCCGGCATTGCGAAATCCAACGCCATCTTCCTCTCCGAAGCCAAGGGCGTCGGCTTGCCCGTGGTCTATCTCGGCGCCAAGACCGGTCGCGACGGCGTCGGCGGCGCGACGATGGCCTCGGCCGAATTCGACGAATCGATCGAGGAGAAGCGCCCGACCGTGCAGGTCGGCGACCCCTTCACTGAAAAGTGCCTGCTGGAAGCCTGCCTCGAGCTGATGCAGACCGGCGCAGTTATCGCCATCCAGGATATGGGTGCCGCCGGCCTCACCTGCTCTGCCGTCGAAATGGGCGCCAAGGGCGATCTCGGCATCCTGCTCGAGCTCGACAAGGTGCCGGTGCGCGAAGAGAGAATGACCGCCTACGAAATGATGCTATCGGAAAGCCAGGAGCGCATGCTCATGGTGCTGCAGCCGGAGAAGGAAGAGGAAGCCAAGGCGATCTTCGTCAAGTGGGGCCTCGACTTTGCCATCGTCGGCTGGACGACCGACGATCTGCGCTTCCGCGTCATGCACCAGGGTGAAGAAGTCGCCAACCTGCCGATCAAGGATCTCGGCGACCAGGCGCCGGAATATGATCGCCCCTGGCGCGAATCCGGCAAGCACGCCCCCCTGCCCGCCAATCTCGTCGCAGCACCCGAGGATTACGGCCAAGCGCTGCTGCAACTCGTCGGCTCCGCCAACCAATCGAGCCGCCGCTGGGTCTATGAGCAATATGATACGCTGATCCAGGGCAATTCGCTGCAGCTTCCGGGCGGCGATGCCGGCGTGGTCCGTGTCGACGGCCATCCCTTGAAGGCGCTTGCCTTTTCCTCCGACGTCACTCCGCGTTATGTCGAGGCGGATCCCTTCGAAGGCGGCAAGCAAGCGGTCGCCGAATGCTGGCGCAACATCACCGCGACAGGCGCCGAGCCGCTCGCCGCCACCGACAATCTGAACTTCGGCAATCCCGAAAAGCCCGAGATCATGGGCCAGTTCGTTCAGGCGGTGAAGGGCATCGGCGAGGCCTGCCGCGCGTTGGATTTCCCGATCGTCTCCGGCAACGTTTCGCTTTACAACGAGACCAACGGCGTCGCCATCCTGCCGACCCCGACGATCGCAGGCGTCGGCTTGCTGCCGGATTGGAGCAAGATGGCCCGCATCGGCAGCGCCAACGATGGCGATAAGGTGATCATGATCGGCGTCGACGGCAGCCATCTCGGCCAGTCCGTCTATCTCCGCGACGTGCTTTCCAGCAGCGAAGGTCCGGCTCCTGAAGTGGATCTGTTCGCTGAAAGACGCAATGGCGATTTCGTCCGCTCCGTCATCCGCAACGGCCAGGCGACCGCCTGCCACGACATTTCCTCCGGTGGCCTTGCCGTGGCGCTCGCCGAAATGGCGATGGCCTCGGGCAAAGGCCTGACGATCGATCTGAGCGAAGGCAAGGGTGAACCGCATGCGCTGCTCTTCGGCGAGGATCAGGCGCGCTACGTCCTGACCTTGCCTGCCGATGTCGCCGATTTTGTCTGCGTCAATGCGGAAGGCGGCGGCGTTCCCTTCCGCCGTCTCGGCACGGTCGGAGGAACGGCGCTCGTCGTCGGCGATCTCATCTCGCTGCCGATTCAGCAATTGCGCGATGCCCATGAATCATGGTTCCCTGATTTCATGGAAGGCCGCGGCGAACTTGCCGCTGCGGAATGATGCGCAAGGAGTAACGATCATGGCCATGAAACCCGGCGATATCGAAGACATGATCAAGGCTGGGATTCCCGGTGCCAAAGTGACAATCCGCGATCTGGCGGGCGACGGCGATCACTACGCCGCCGAAGTCGTCGCCGAAGCCTTTCGCGGCAAGAGCCGCGTACAACAGCACCAGATGGTCTACGAGGCGCTGAAGGGCAATATGGGCGGCGTGCTGCACGCTCTGGCCCTGCAGACCTCCGCGCCGGAATAGAGCCAGACGCAATCCGGATGACGATGCCCGGCCCTCAGCCGGGCATTCTCTTTTCGTCGGGATCGGCAAAGACCGAGGCCGGCATCGGTCCCGCGGTCATCAGCGTGAAATCAAACGACGCCCTGAGGTCCGGCCCAAGCACATATTGCCGGTGGACGCGCAGCTGGTCCTTGCGGATCTTGCGATAGTGCTCGCGCGTCAGCATCTGCTTGACGCGGATCAGGATCATCTTCGCTTGAGGCGCATCCGCATGGCCGGAAACGGCAACGACCGGCACCTTGTAGAAATTGATCGAATCCGTCAGGCACTGCACATCGAGCCAGGAAATTTCGGGACAGCGGGCGATCAGCCCGACGCGGGTGCGAAGCAGTGTTGCCGATGACATGAGCGCACATTGCAGGATGGCGCTGCCGAGGGTGGCAAATACCACGCGCTTACCCTTGAAGATCTCCGGCTCCTTTTCCAGCAATATGCCGATGACATGGGCGGCGACGCTCGATCCCATGCTGTGCGAGGAGATCACATATTCGTCCGCCTCTTCCTCAAGCGCCTTGCGCACGGCCATGGCCTGGTCTTCCAGCCAGCCGTTGAAGTCAGCCCGGTCCATACGACCGAGCGCCACGGCCATTTCCCAATCGGCAAAGAGATGCAGCGTATGGAAGCGTTCGGAAAACGGCAGGAAGGCGAAGATGAAGAAACAGAGCGCCAGCGCCCCGCTCCAGAGCATGTGCCACGGCGAAAAGCCGACAGCATAGGGCAGGATGACGATCTGCGCGGTCAGCGCGATCGCCAGCGCCGTCAGCAGGAACGGGAAGACGAAGAACAGGCCGAAGCGCCAGGCGTGGCGGAAATATCCCCGAATCCCGCCTTCCAGCATGACCTCGGCGCAGCTTCGGAAGCCCGCAATGATCTGGCTCAGCGTGTTGCCGGCACGCAGCTTGCGCACCAGTGTATCGTGATCGACCATATGGATCCGACTTTTCGTCTGCCAGCCGGGGGAAACGGTCCCTGCCTCGGGCGCCGCTACTCTCTCAGCTGTCCTGACCTCGAAACTGACCGGATCGCTCTTCGCATCCACTGGCCCCGTCTCAATCGAATAGCCCCAGACGGCGGCACTTTGCCTGGCCGAACGTTCGTAGCGCGCCCTGTGGGCAATGCCGTCAAGCGGCTCGAAGCCCGGGAAATGCAGGACGACCCGCTTCTCGATCAGTTTCATTCCACTCTTCCGGCCGGGCGAATAGCCGGCATGTTGATGCGATCCGGCTGCGCCACTGATATGGGCAAAAAGCAGCTAGGGTCACGAAGCCGTCTTGCTAACCGAACTCTTCCGGAATTCAATAGCAGCCATGTCGTTTCCATCACGAACGGAGGGGTTTTGTGGCCGACCTAGTCAAAGAATTGATATCAGGTGTCGTCGACAGTGTGCTGAAGGAGATCCTGAAGAAAACCACCGGCCGCGTCACGACGAAGCGCAGGAGGCGTAAGACACGCCCCGCCGCAACAACGGCGGCTGCGCGCAAGGCGACCTCGGCCAAGCCCAAGCCCGCCCGCAAACAGGTCAGCAAGCGCCGCACCGCCGCCGGCCGCAGCCGTCAGCGACGCAGCTAATACACGATGAAAATATGAGCGGGTTTCCGATGAATTCTGCTCCGCTGCAGCGCCGTGCGTCTTTTAAGACGTGCAAAGGACGCTGTCGCACTTTGATGTGCAGTAGCGCGACGGCAACAGCCTCTTCAACGGCCTGCCCCAATTGGTATTTTTTTGGTTCGGGCGGCTGGAATTCCTGCTGTCGCATGCTATCTAAAGGCAACGATTGAAACGGTGGGCCTTTAACCCGCCTGTTGAAAGGATTAGGTCCCATGAGCGGCATTCACGAATTCATCGACAACGAAATCAAGAGCAACGACGTCGTCCTTTTCATGAAGGGCACGCCGCAGTTTCCGCAGTGCGGTTTCTCCGGGCAGGTCGTGCAGATTCTCGATTACATCGGTGTCGACTACAAGGGCGTCAACGTGCTCGCCGATTCGGAAATCCGCCAGGGCATCAAGGAATATTCCAACTGGCCGACGATCCCGCAGCTCTACGTAAAGGGCGAGTTCGTCGGCGGTTGCGACATCGTCCGGGAAATGTTCCAGGCTGGTGAACTGCAGCAGCATCTCCAGGAAAATGGCATCGCGGTGCGCGCCGCCTCCTGACCGGTCACCGGACGTCCGCCCGGTTTCCAAATCTGTTTCTTGAGTTCGAGGCGCTGCGGCCAGCAGCGCCTTGACCTGTTTATGGGAATTTCATTGTGACAGATTCTTCACAAGCCGTGTCCGCGGGCCGCCTGCCCATGGGCAAGCGAGAATTCATCGCGCTCGCAGCCTTCCTGATGGCCATCAACTCGCTGGCGATCGATATCATGCTCCCGGCCTTGCAGCAGATCGGCGCGAGCCTCGGCGTCGAGAGCGAGAACCACCGGCAATTCGTCGTCTCCTCCTATCTGCTCGGCTTCGGCTGCGCCCAGCTTTTCTACGGACCACTTTCCGATCGCTTCGGCCGCCGCACGCCGCTGTTGTTCGGCCTTGTCGTCTATATCGTTTCGGCCATCGGCATCCTCTTCGTCCCCTCCTTCGCCGGCCTGCTGGTGCTGCGCTTCGTCCAGGGCATCGGCTCGGCGGCCACCCGCGTCATCACCATCTCCATCGTCCGCGATATCTATGGCGGACGGCAGATGGCCGAAGTCATGTCGCTGATCATGATGGTCTTCATGATCGTGCCGGTGATTGCGCCCGGCACCGGCCAGATTGTCATGTTCTTCGGCAACTGGCACCTGATCTTCCTCTTCATCGCCACCATGGCGACTGCAATCGCCGTCTGGGCCTATCTGCGCCTGCCGGAAACCCTGCATCCCGCCAATGTCAGGCCCTTCACCGCCCGCTCGATCTTCGGCGCCTTCAAGCTGGTGCTGACCAATCGCGTTGCGCTCTGCTACACCATTGCCAGCACCTTCATCTTCGGCGCGCTGTTCGGCTTCATCAATTCGGCCCAGCAGGTCTATGTCGGCATTTACGATCTCGGCGTCTATTTCCCCTTTGCCTTTGCCGGCGTGGCAATCTTCATGTCGCTGTCGTCCTTCTTCAATTCGCGCTTCGTCGGCAAGCTCGGCATGCGCCGCCTGTCGCATGGTTCGCTCATCGGCTTCATCGCCATCAACACCATCTGGCTGATCGTCCAGATGGCCAGCACCGAGCCGATGCCCTTCGCTCTGTTCATCTCCTTCTTCGGCCTTTCCATGTTCCAATTCGGCTGGATCGGCTCGAACTTCAATTCGCTCGCGATGGAGCCGCTCGGCCACGTCGCCGGCACCGCTTCCTCCGTCCTCGGATTCATGAGCACGGTCGGCGGCGCCATCATCGGCGCCGGCATCGGCCAGGCCTTCGACGGCACTGCGCTGCCGATGGTCGCCGGTTATTTCGTCGTGTCGATCATCGGGCTCGTCTTCGTGCTCATCGCCGAGAAGGGCCGACTCTTCCAATCGCAGAACCCAGCCGTCTAAACGGCGGGCCTCATTCGCATCCGGGATTTCACCACATGACGCCGCCGCATAAACCGCACCAGGAAAACCAGGGCTCCCGCCGCATCGGCATGGGCTTTGGCGAATTCGTCGTTACCATCGCCATTATGACCGCCAGCGTTGCTATGGCGATCGACAGCATGCTGCCGGCATTGCCCAATATCGGCCATTCCCTCGGCGTCACCAATACCAACGACGCGCAGCTGATCATCGGCGTGTTCTTCTTAGGGTTCGGCGTCTCGCAGATCTTCTTCGGCAGCCTTTCGGATACGTTCGGCCGCCGCAACATCCTGCTCGGCGGCTTGGCCTGCTATATTGTCGGAATGTTTGCCGCCGCAGCGACCGGCAGCTTTGAAATGCTGCTCGTCATGCGTTTTGTCCAGGGTATTGGCGGTGCGGCGGTGCGTATCACCACCATGGCCATGGTGCGCGACTGCTTCGGTGGCCGCGAAATGGCCCGTGTCATGTCCTATGTGATGATCGTCTTCATGATCGTGCCGATCGTTGCCCCATCCGTCGGCCAACTCATCATCCTCTATGCCAACTGGCACTGGATCTTCATCCTGCTCGGCATCATCGCCACCATTCTGTTCGTCTGGGCTCTCCTGCGGCTGAAGGAATCGCTGCCGCCGGAAGAGCGGCTGCCACTGTCGGTCGCCTCTGTCGTGGATGGCTTCAAGACCGTGCTCACCAACCGCATCACCTGCGGCTACATGATCGGCCTCACCATGTTCACCGGCGTCATCAGCGCCTATGTGATCTCGGTGCAACAGGTCTTCGGCGAGGTCTACGGCCTTGGCGACTGGCTGCCGATCGCCTTTGCGGCCACCGCCGGCGGCATCGCCGTCGCCAATTTCGCCAACGGCTTCTTCGTCCGCAAATTCGGCATGCGCCGTATCTCGCACGCCGCCTTGTTGATCTTCACGGCCCTGTCGGCCGTCGGCTTTTTCTACTCGCTGGCCGGCAAGCCGGACTTCGCCATCGCCTACGGCATCTTCACCATCGTGCTGATGATGTTTGCCCTGATCGCCACCAATTTCACCGCGATCAGCCTCGAGCCAATGGGTAATCTCGCCGGCACGGCGACCGCCATCACCGGCTTCGTCTCGACGACGGCCGGCGCTATCCTTGGCGGCCTGGTCGGCCAGATGTTCAACGGCACGGTGCAGCCGCTCTTCGGCGGATTCGCGCTTTTCGGCGCGGTGACGATCGCAGCCACCCTCTGGGCGGAAAACGGCAAGCTGTTCACCCATCCCGGCGACAGCCCGCAACTCGATCCGGGTGCGGCCCACTTCTGAAATGGGAAGTCTGCCGGAGCGGTTGGTCCCCGGCGGCATTGCATTAGATTGCAAACTCGGCACGTTCCTAAATCTTGATGCCCCCTGGAAGAAGGAGCCTGGTTTTGGATGCAGAATATCAACGTCTCCCCCCGCCATTGCAGGGTGAGATATTTCAAGTCAAACCAGATACCGGCACTGGCGTTGTGGTATTCGGCGGCTCCAGCGGCCGGGTCGATGTGGCCCGCGCCAGGTTGTTTGCGAGCCAGGGGGCAACGGTCATAGCGCTTCGCTGGTTCGGCGGCGAAGGCCAGGTGCCAGGCATTTGCGAAGTGCCGCTGGAAACGTTTTTCTCTGCCACGGACTACCTGGTGGGGCTCGGCTGTAAACGCATCGTCCTGGTGGGAACATCGAAAGGCGCCGAAGCTGCCCTACTCACAGCGGTATACGATCCGCGCGTCAGCGCGGTCGTCGCGATGAGCCCTTCGTCGGTCGTCTGGGGAAATATTGGTCCAGGGCTTGATGGCATCAGCTGGCCGGAACGCTCGTCGTGGACATTGCGAGGCACACCGCTTCCCTTTGTTTCGTCGGACCCAGAATGGGTGCGAGAATACAGAGACGAGCTGGTCGCCTATCGGGGCCTGTTCGAACGATGCCTTCAGGTGCACGAGTCTGAGATCAACGCAGCGGCTATCCCTTTGGAGAGAACGAATGCCGAAATTCTGCTCGTAGCAGGATGCGATGACGCGCTCTGGCCATCAGACGAATTTGCCGCATCACTTGTTCGGAGACGCGCAGGTTTTGGTTTGTCCACCCAGCTTGTGTTGGGAGACGATGCGGGCCATCGCATTCTGCTGCCGGGCGAAACGACTCCCCGATCATCACTGCGCGCTCATGGTGGAAGTGACGAGGCCGACGCCAAATTGGGACGACTCGCATGGGAACATATTCTTGAGATTCTATAGCGTGAGCACTGCAGTGATTTGAGCGATGGTTCAATCCATCGAATTGGTGCGGCAGTGCGGGAAAGGCACCCTCGATGGACGACCGAATTCTGATCAGGCCTTACGCGTCAGGCGACGTGGACGCGACGATTGAAATTTTTCTACGCGCCATTCGAGAGGTCGCGTCGAAAGACTACTCACCCGCTGAGATCCAGGCTTGAGCAAAGGTGGAAGATCGCGCTCTATGGGCAGAGCGAAGGATAAGCAGACCTGCCTGGATCGTAGAATTTGACGGGCAGCCTGTCGGGTTTTCTGATCTGACCGGCGGCGGGTGCCTGGACATGATGTTTGTGCACCCCGAGTATCAAGGGCTTGGAATAGCAAGCCGGCTATTGGGCAGTGTCGAAGACGAAGCCCTGAAACTGGGGTTTAGCCGAATCTATACCGAAGCCAGCCGAACGGCCCGACCGTTTTTTGAGCGCAAAGGCTTCCGCGTCATAACGAAGCAAATCGTTGAGAAGCGTGGGCAAGGCCTGGAAAACTTTCTCATGGAAAAGCTCTACCAGTAATATGCGGCAGGTCGAGCGGTTGTTCAGACCGTAAAAACCTCACGCCGCAGCACGTCCCACGAGGTCTTGTCGGGCGCAATCAGCAGCCCGCCATCGAGATGATGCGGCAGGTAGGCCGAGCCGTCGAAGCGCGCCGCATAGGCGCCGGCCTCCTGCGAGATCAGCGTACCGGCAAGGTGATCCCAGGGCATCAGCTTGTTGTACATGAGGTAATGCACATGGCCGCCGGCAAAGGTGCGGTATTCGTGGGCGGCACAGCGGTAATTGGTGAGGAAGCGAACCTTTGCGAGATTGCCGAGCACTTCGGCGCGCTTCTCCTTCGGCAGGTAGCCGGTCGAGGCCATGCCGACCATATGCTCCAGCCCGACGGGCGCTGCGACCGAGAGCCGCTCGGCGCCGCCATCCGGCCGCCGCAGCCAGGCGCCGCCGCCCTTTTCCGCCATCACCCAGTCGTCGCCCATAGGATCGTAGATGATACCGGCAACCGTCTCGCCGCCGGAGATGACGGACGCCATGACCCCGAAGGCCGGAATGCCGGAGGCAAAATTGAACGTGCCGTCGACCGGATCGACGACGATCGCGAGATCGGCATGTTCGAGGCTGCCGAGCAGATCAGGATCGGCCGCGACCGATTCTTCGCCGAGGAACAGCGCGCCCGGCCAGAGTTGCGCGACTTCCGCCTTGATCATCCGCTCGGCCTGCTCATCGGCCTCGGTGACGAGATCGGTCGCCTCGCTCTTGGCGCGCACGTCGTGCTGGCCGAGCCGGCGAAATCGCGGCAGGATCTCCGCCTTCGCCGCGCGGCGCAGCAGATCGGCCAGAACGGTCACGTCAACAGTCGAAGTCATGTCAAATCCTCACGCTTAGGTCTCTCAGGAGAAGCTTGAATCAGACGCCGACGATCTCGCGCCGGATGAGCTGCCAGCTCTCCTTGTCGGGCGCGGAGATGATGCCACCCGTCGTCTCGCCGGGGCGATAGGGCGTGCCGTCGAATTTCGCCGTATGGCCGCCGGCCTCCTGATGCGCAAGCACGCCGGCCAGGTGATCCCAAGGCATCAGTTTCGTATGGCCGATGAAATGCAGCTTGCCGGAGGCGACCATCCAGTATTCGTAGGCCGAGCAGTTGAATGCGAAAGTCATCCGGATCTTCGCCATGTTGGCGCAGATACGCGAACGGTCCGGCTCGTCCATATGACCCCACGACATGCCGCCAACCATCTGGTTCAGGCTGGCAGGCTCCGCCACCTGCAGCTTTGTCGATTGCCCGTCCTGGCGCGTCAGGAAGGTGCCCGTCCCTTTGATCGCGGTCACCGTGTCGCCGAGAACGGGATCGTGAATGATGCCGGCGACCGTCTCGCCCTTGACGGTCACCGCCAACATGGTCCCGAACACAGGAAGCCCGGCGGCGAAATTGAACGTCCCGTCGACAGGATCGATGACGAAGGCGAGATCGGCATCGGCAAGTGCCGGCACGACGGACCGGTCGGCGTCATAAGCCTCCTCGCCGACGACGAGTGCTGCGGGAAAGCGCTCTCTCAGCGCCGCGGTGATCCGGTGTTCGGCAAGCAGGTCAGCCTGCGTCACCAGATCGATTGCCGAAGTCTTTTCCGAAACATCGGCAGCGCCGAGATTGCGGAAACGCGGCATGATCTCGGCGCGGGCCGCCTCCCGGACGCAATCGCCGAGAAAGAGAATATCCTGATCTGAAATAGTCATGCGAAATCCTGTCCTTGATGCAATAGCCAGCCTGCTTAGTCGGCCATTCATGAAGGATCGGTGACACCAAGGGTGGAAAAGTCGAAGAGTTTCGGGTCGAGCAGATGCGACGGGTTCACATGCGAAAGCGCCCGCAGCATCGTATCCTTGCGTCCCGGCATCCGCCGCTCGATATCGGCAAGCATATCCTTCATCGCATTGCGCTGCAGCCCGTCCTGCGAGCCGCAGAGATCGCAGGGGATGATCGGAAATTGCATGGCGGCGGCGAATTTCGCGAGGTCGTCTTCGGCGGCATAGGCGAGCGGCCGCAGCACCATCAGGTCGCCCTCGTCGTTCAGAAGCTTGGCCGGCATCGAGGCGAGCCGGCCGCCATGGAAGAAATTCATGAAGAAGGTTTCGAGAATGTCCTCGCGGTGATGGCCGAGCACCAGCGCATCGCAACCCTCTTCTCGCGCGACACGGTAGAGATTGCCGCGCCGCAGCCGCGAACAGAGCGAACAATAGGTGGCGCCTTCAGGCACCTTCTCCTTCACGATCGAATAGGTGTCGCGATACTCGATCCGGTGGCGGACGCCGATCTTGGTAAGATAATCCGGCAGAACGTGTTTCGGAAAGTTCGGCTGGCCCTGGTCGAGATTGCAGACGATGAGTTCGACCGGCAGCAAGCCGCGCCATTTGAGATCGAGCAGCAGCGCCAACAGCCCGTAGGAATCCTTGCCGCCGGAAAGGCCGACCAGCCAGCGCTTCTGGCCCTTCAGCATGTCGAAATCGTCGAAGGCCTGGCGCACCTGCCGCAGCAGCCGCTTGCGCAGCTTGTTGAAGGAGACCGAGCGCGGTGCATCGGCAAACAGCGCATGGCCGCTGGTGTCGGCTTCGCCGGTTTCCAAACCATCGGCGATGTTGGCTGCGATATTCATTGCTTCGTCCTACAGAAATTCCACATTTGCTCTAGCAGAAACCCGCCTGGTAACACAGCGTCAATCGCCGAAAACCGACCAGCCGGTGCGCGCCGCAAGCATCTCCAATGCCGCAGCGCCGAGCTGTGAATTGCCGACCTTGTTCAGCCCCGGCGACCACACCGCGATCGAGGCGATGCCCGGCGCCACCGCGAAGATGCCGCCGCCGACGCCGCTCTTGCCGGGCAGGCCGACATGATAGGCGAAGTCACCCGAGCCGTCGTAATGGCCGCAGGTCAGCATCAGCGCATTGATGCGACGCGCCCGCTTCGGCGAGACCACCGAATGGCCGGTCGTCGGATTGCTGCCGCGCGCCGCCAGGAACAGCCCGGCGCGGGCGAGCTGCTCGCAGCTCATCGACAGCGCGCATTGATGGAAATAGACGCCGAGCACGTGGTCGACCGGATGGTCGAGATTGCGGTAGGCGCGCATGAAGTTGGCAAGCGCGAAATTGCGGTATCCGGTCTGCGTTTCCGAGCGCGCCACCTTGTCGTCGATGGTGATCGACTCGTCATCGGCGAGATAACGCACGAAGCGCAGCAGCTCGCCGATTGCCTCGCGCGGCGCATGGCCGGCCATGACGACGTCGCTGACGGCGATCGCGCCGGCATTGATGAAGGGGTTGCGGGGAATGCCGCTCTCGTGCTCGAGCTGGACGATCGAGTTGAAAGCCGATCCGGAAGGTTCGCGCCCGACGCGCTTCCACAACCCCTCGCCGACCTTGCCGAGCGCCAGCGTCAGCATGAAGACCTTCGATATGCTCTGTATCGAGAAGGCGATGTCTGCATCGCCGACGCGATAGACTTTGCCGTCGACGGTGACGATCGCCATGCCGAACTGCTTCGGGTCGACCTTGGCGAGCTCGGGAATATAGTCCGCGACCTTGCCCTCGCCGATCCGCGGCTGGATATCGGCATAGATGCTATCGAGGGTCGCCTGCAAATCTGCCATCACTTCTCTCCAGATCGCAAAAAAGCCGCTCGAAAGAGCGGCTTTCCGTATATCGACGCATGCTGTTGTCTCGCAATCGGTTTCGACTGCGAGACGAATGCATTAACGCGAATAGAATTCGACGACCAGATGCGGTTCCATGACGACCGGGAACGGAACGTCGCTGAGCGTCGGAACGCGGCCGAAGGTTGCGACCATCTTGTTGTGATCGACTTCGATATAGTCGGGAACGTCGCGCTCGGCGAGGCTGACGGCTTCCAGAACGATCACCAGCTGCTTCGACTTTTCGCGAACTTCGATGACGTCGCCGGCCTTGCAACGGTAGGAACCGATGTTGACGCGCACGCCGTTGACCGAGACGTGGCCATGGTTGACGAACTGACGGGCAGCAAAGACCGTCGGAACGAACTTGGCGCGATAGACGATTGCGTCGAGGCGCGACTCCAGCAGGCCGATCAGGTTTTCGGAGGTGTCGCCCTTGCGGCGGTCGGCTTCGGCGAAGATCGCGCGGAACTGCTTTTCGCGCAGGTCACCGTAGTAGCCCTTGAGCTTCTGCTTGGCGCGCAGCTGCACGCCGAAGTCCGAAAGCTTGCCCTTGCGGCGCTGGCCGTGCTGGCCCGGGCCGTATTCGCGGCGGTTCACCGGGGACTTCGGACGACCCCAGATGTTTTCGCCCATACGGCGGTCAATTTTGTACTTGGACGATTCGCGCTTGCTCATCGTATTTCCTTTCAAAGGTTTATGACGGTTTGTTGCCAAACCGCACGAAGGAAACACGCCCTCCTCTGGTCTCTTCCAAGACCTGACAGGATGTTCCGGTTAGCGAACAGGAACGATCCACGGGACATGTCAAATGAAACACCGGGCATTGCTGCCCGGTGCTTGCGGCGGTCTTTAGAGGCCCGTCATGAAAATGTCAACAGCGGCAAACCTGGAAAGCGCCACTATTCCGCCGCCAGCGGTTGATCGCCGGTATCGGGCGCGTTGGCGTCGCCCGGCGCCGTCTGGCAGTCCATATCAGGGAAAGCGACGATACGTTTGCCGGAAAAATCGGCGTGCACGACGATGATGCCCTGCTCCTCGAAATAGCCAAGCAGGCGCCGCGCGCGGCGGGCGGAATGGGTGCCATAGGCGCGGGCGATGCGGGCGTCCGACGGGCACGGCTCACCGCAGACGGCGGCCTTGGCGAGCATCAGGAAGACGCCCTGCAGGTCGTCGGTGACACCTGATGACAGCGACAGCGCCGTCGCCCAGGCATCGGTCGCGGCTGTTGCCGCATCGACGCCGGAACGCGAGATCGCCACGCGCCGGCGGAAATCCGGCAGCGCGATCGGCGGTCCCGGCACCCGGCGCATGCGCAGCCTTACCAGAAAATCCTGGTAGAGCACCGAATCGGTACGGAAGGCGGAGGTGGGATCGTCGAGGATTTCGGCAAGCACGCCGACAAGGCGCTCCTCCCGCTCCTCGGCGGAGACTTCCACCTGGCTCGCTCTCGACTCGGCAGGTACCGCCGATGCCGCCGGCGTCGAGCGCGAGAGTTCGGCCAGAATATCGGTCGTCGGCCGCGGCGCCGGCGGGGCGCGACGCACCAGCGGGCGCTGGAATTCCTCCGGATCGGGCGTGAAGATCAGATCCTCGACATCCTGAGGCGCATCCGGCAGCGGCATCAGCTTCGGGCTGGAAGAGCGCGCCGAGGTCTCCACCGCGCCGATCTGTATCGGCAGCGGCCGGCGCGAAAGCGCCGGTCCGAGAGCGACGAAATTGCCGCGCTTCAGGTCGCGGAACATCTCGGCCTGGCGCCGGTCCATGCCGAGCAGGTCGGCAGCGCGCGCCATGTCGATATCGAGAAAGGTGCGGCCCATCAGGAAGTTCGAGGCCTCGGCGGCGACGTTCTTTGCGAGCTTGGCAAGCCGCTGCGTCGCGATCACGCCGGCAAGACCGCGTTTACGGCCGCGGCACATCAGATTGGTCATCGCGCCGAGCGACATCTTGCGCGCATCTTCCGAGACATCGCCGCCGACCGACGGCGCAAACATCTGCGCCTCGTCGACCACGACGAGAACCGGATACCAGTATTCGCGATCGGCATCGAACATGCCGTTGAGGAAGGCGGCGGCGGCGCGCATCTGGTCTTCGAGATCGAGGCCTTCGAGCGTCAGCACGCAGGAAACGCGATGCTGACGAATGCGGTTGGCGATGCCGGCAAGCTCCGCCTCGGTCCGCTCACCGTCGACCACGACATGGCCGAACCTGTCGCTAAGCGTGACGAAATCACCCTCGGGATCGATGATGACCTGCTGCACCCATTGCGCCGACTGTTCGAGCAGGCGGCGCAGCAGATGCGACTTGCCCGATCCGGAATTGCCCTGCACGAGCAGACGGGTCGCCAGCAGCTCCTCGATATCGAGCGTCGCCGGGCTGCCGGACGCCAATCCCATATCGATGCCAACCTGCACGTCCAATTCCCCTTACAAATTCCCGGCCCGTCTCTAGATCAGGATGATTTTAGGCCCGATCGGCCTAAAATCTGTTTCCTGATCTACATCAAAGAAATAGAGCATGATGTCGTCCGAAACCGCGCACACTTTTCGGCATCATGCTCTAGCAGATTCGCAGGCACCGTTGTCGTCAAACCTTTAAGAACCCACAGGAAAGCCAGCCCTACAGCATCGGCCCGAAAATCGGAATCGATTTTCGGAAAGCCTGATGCGTCGATTCAAGAAGATGGAGCGCCGTGCGTCCAAATGGACGCACGGCGCTCCAGGGAAATAAGGCTTCACACCGCCTCGCGCTCGACGAGGTCGCCCGCCATGTCCTTCTGCGTCGGAATCAGCAAACGTGTGCAGAGCAGGCTGACGAAAAGCGGCGCCAGCAAGACCGCAAGCCCCGCGCGCAAGCCCAGGAGTTCACCGAGAAAGCCGATGATCGGCGGCCCGATGAGAAAACCGGTCAGGGCTGCGAAGGAAAGCGTCGCAACGCTTGAAGCGGGCGGGCGATCAGTCAGCGAAGCGACGGCCGTCACCGCAAGCGGAAACCCGACCGAGACGCCGACACCGACTGCGGCAAAGCCGAGTAGCGCAAGCGGCGTCGCCGGTGCAAGGAGAACGACGAGCATACCGGCAAGCGAGGCGATGCCGCAGCCACGGGCAATGGCAACCGCGCCGAAACGGCCTTTCATGTAATCACCGCTGAAGCGCCCCGCCGCAACCATGAAAGCGAAAACCGAATAACCGAGGCCGGTTTGTGCGCCTTCTGCATTCATGACATCGCGGAGGTAGACCGCCGACCAATCGGCGATCGCACCTTCGGTCATCGTCACGCCGAAGACGAAGGCGCAAATCCCGAGCAGAGCAAGACTGGGCAGCTTGAAGCCGGTCATTGCCTGCGAATTCTCCGCATGGTGACTTTCCGGCAATTTCGGCAGGCGCAGGCTGGCAATCAGCGCAGCCGGCAGGATAACGATCGCCGTGATCAGGATCGACCAGTGCGGCGAAAGCCCGAGGGCTATGGCACCAACGCCGATCAGGCTGCCGGCCATGATACCGAAACTCCAGAAGCCGTGGCAGCGGCTCATGATGATCAGCCCCGTCGCCTTCTCCGTCACATCGGCCTCGACATTCATGCCGAGTTCCACCGTCGAAAGCGCAACCCCAACGACAATCAAGGCGAAGAATAGAAGCATGACGCTGGGGGCGAAGGCTGGAAGCGAAACCACGGCAAGAAAGAAGATGAAACCATAGATGATCGCCATGCGCCCGCCGATGCGCGAGACGAGGCGGCCGGCAAACGGCAGAGTGATCAGCGTGCCGATCGGCAATCCCAGAAGTGCGACGGCGAGATCGGCGGTGCCGAGTTCAAGCTTCGCCTGGATATCAGGAATGCGCGGCAACCAGGCGCCAAAGGCTATCGGCTGCAGAAAGAAGATCAGCATGACAAGTCTTTGCAGCGGCACGGCGCATCCCTTTATGTATCGAGCGGCAAACACCCGCCCGCGATTCCCCACAGAGATGTTGCGCGATGACATCGGTGAAATAAAGCGCGCAGTGCCTTATCGCATGCTGAGACCGAAACCCTGCATCAGCCGGCGCGTCGCAAAGTCGGGATTGCCGGATGTAAAAACCGCAAAGTCGAAATTATCGGGGTGAACGGCATCGGCGATCTGCGGAACGAGTGTGCGCGCCCGCCGGGCAATGGCTTCTGCCGGATCCAGCCAGTCCACCGGCCAAGGCGCCAGTCTGCGGAATAGATTGGCCATGAAGGGATAATGCGTGCAGGCGAGCACGACGATATCGGTCTTGCGGCCTTCCTTCTCGACGAAACATTGGTCGATCTCGGTCAGCACCGCCTCATCGGAAACCGCGTCGCCCCGGATATAGGCCTCCGCCATGCGCGCCAAGTTTTCCGAGCCGACGAGCCGCACATGACATTGCTGCGCAAAGGACTGGATGAGATCGCGCGTATAGGCGCGCTTGACCGTGGCCGGCGTCGCGAGCACCGAGACCAGGCCGGAGCGCGTGCGCTCCGCCGCCGGTTTGATCGCCGGCACGGTGCCGACGAAGGTCATCTGAGGAAAGGCGGCGCGGAGATCGGCACCAACAAGCGTGAAGGCGGTGTTGCAGGCGATGATGCAGACTTCGGGATCGTGCTCCTCGAGCAGCCGGCCGAAAAGCCCGATCACCCGCTCCTTCAGCGCCTGTTCCTCCCAGCCGCCATAGGGAAAGCCGGCATCGTCGGCCACATAGATGAAGCCGCGTTCCGGCATCAGCACGCGCACCTCGCGCAGCACGGTCAGCCCGCCGATGCCGGAATCGAAGACGAGGACGGGTTTCAGCTCATGCGTCGGCGCTGTCATCGGGCGGTGTTTCCTTGGCCGCTGTCGGGAACCGGCCGCCGCGCGGGCTCTTGCGCGAGAAGCGGTCGAGGGAGGAGATGACGCCGCGCAGCACGCTGATTTCCTGCTCCGTGAAGGCCCGGCGGGAGAGTACGGCACGGAGATTGTCGACCATTTTTGGCTTTTTCCCGGCAGGGTGGAAATAACCACGCGCATCGAGCGCCTCCTCCAGCTGGTCGAACAGGCCGAACAGCTGGTCCTTGGTCGAGGGCGTCTGCCCCATTGCCTGGAAGGGCACCGCGCCGAGATCCTCCATGCCTGATTTCATCCACTCATAGGACATCAGCAGCACCGCCTGGGCGATGTTCAGCGAAGCAAAGGCCGGATTGACAGGGAAAGTGACGATCTCGTCTGCAAGCGCCACCTCCTCGTTGGTCAGCCCCCAGCGCTCGCGCCCGAAGAGGATTCCGGTTCCCTCGCCGGCACGAAACCTCGCCCGGAGCGTCTCGGCGGCAATGACCGGCGAACGCACCGGTTTGTAGCCGTCGCGCTCGCGCGCCGTCGTCGCATAAACGAAATTAAGATCGGCGACCGCCTGTTCCAGCGTGTCGTAGACCTTGGTCGCCTCGATGACGTGATCGGCCTTGGAGGCGGTCGCCAGGGCTTTCTCGTTCGGCCAGCCGTCGCGCGGATTGACGAGGCGCAGTTCAGCAAGGCCGAAATTCGCCATGGCCCGCGCCACCATGCCGATATTCTCGCCCATCTGCGGCTCGACCAGAATGATGGCCGGCCCTTCGGCCAGAAGTTGACGCTCGCTGTTCGTGCCTGCCATCGTTCTATCCCTGTTTCGAGCGCGCAATAACCTCGCCCGGCGCAAACGGCAAGACATCAGCCTGCGGATAGAGCCTTTCTAGTGCCGAACCGATCATTTCGAGCCCGAGTCTGGCGCCCTCGCGCGACAGCGGCAGGTGCCGCCCTGTCGTCCGCGATGTCTTGCGCTCGATGAAGAAGCAGGTCGAGCCCTGCGCAGCCGCATCCTTCGACAGCGCCAGATCCGCCACGATCACCTTTTTCAGGTCGTCGGCCTCGGCCGGCGCTGCGTAGCTCTTCGCCAGGATGCGCGCCCAGTAGGTGCAGGAGAGGAAGATCGCCAGCGTCTGGCGGATCTGGCCCGGCCGCGTCACCACCGACCAGGAGGAGCCGAGCGGCTTGGCGGCCACCGTCACGTCGCGGTAGCAGGCATCGATCTTCTGCGACAGCGTAATCAGCGCAAAACCGCTCTTGCCTTCGCCGATCGCGCTCAACAACTCGTCCAGCGCCTGAAACCAGCGCGCGAGTGCCGCATCCAGCGCGCCGCGCGTGCGTGCCGGAAAGACCAGGAAGGCGACCGCCGTTCCGACCACCGCGCCGATCAAGGTCTCCCCGATGCGCAGCTGCAGGAGATCGAGCGTCAGCACCCCGGTCATGCCGTAGACCAGGCAGAGCACGATCGAGATGAAAAAGGTCATCGTCGCGTAGGAGACCTGCAGGAAATAGAAAGCGAGGAAGATGCAGATAGCCGCAACCGGAATGGCGATTGCCAGCTGCCCCGAAATCAGCGTCGCCAGCAGGAGGCCGATGGCAATCCCGAATACGGTGCCGAGCGAGCGCGACAGCGCCTTCATCGCCGTGTCGCCGCGCGAATTGGTGTTGGTGAAGACCAGGAAGGCGGCAAGCACCGCCCAGAACCAGCGGTCGCGCGACAGAAGCAGGCCGAAGCCCATGGCGAGCGCCGAGGCGAGCGTGATCTGCAGTGCCGAGCGCAGCAGCGGATTGGCAAAAGAAAAGTCGATCCTTTCAGGCTGCGCAGTGTCCTTGACGGCATCGATGCCGGCAAAGCCGGAGGCCCGCCCCTCGCCGATCGCCTGCGTCAGCTGCTGCCGCGCCTCGCCGAGCCAGAGAAGCGCCCGCACGGTTTCGCCCTGAGGCTCGTCCTTGATGGCTTCAGCCATGGCACTATAGGGTGCAAGTTGGGTTGCATCCGCCTCGATCACCGCATGGACGAGCGCGAAGGGCGGCGGGCTCTGGAAGCTCAGCACGATCGCACTCTCGGCGGCAAGATGCGCATCGAAGAGCCGGATCGCCAGCTCTGCGGCGGGATCGGCGGCAGCATCGAAAACCCCGCCGGCCGGGCGTGGAATGAAGGTTTCGGCCATCAGCACCACTTCCTTCAGCCGGTCTTCCAGCTGGCGCAGTTCCTGCCGGTCGGCTTCGCTGATCTCGGCGCCGCCGGCAAGGGTGGCGAGCTTGAAGAGGATCTGGTTGATCCGGCCGCGCACGCTTTCGAGCGAGCGCAGCAGGTCGCGCCGCCAATCATCCGGCAGAAGCACCGCCCTCACCACATGGCCGACCAGCACTGCGACGACGGGGCCGGCCGCCACATAAGGCAGCTCGGCAAGCGAAGGCTGGAAATAAGCGCCCATGAAATAGGAAGTGAAGGCGAACATGCCGATTGCAAAACCGCGCGGCCCGAACACCCGCCCGGCGGATGCCAGCGCGATCACCGTCAGGAAGACGATATCGGAGAGAAAACGGCGGTCCTCCAGCCCCGCGGCGATGCCGACGACGGCAATGCTCGCGACACAGCCGAAAAGCCGCGTCACCAACTGGCGCGAATTGCCCTTGTCGCGCACTGCCACCCCGCCCTCGATCGACAGCACGATGCCGAGGCCGAAGGCCGCCGTCGGCAACGGCACGATGAACATCTGGATGGCGAACAGGATGGTGAAGGAGAGGACGATCGTCAGCGTCACCCGCGAAGCCATCCGCAGGCGCGAAAGCGCCGGATCGTTGGCAAGCAGCCAGTCGCGGAACTGAAAACCGGAAAACAAGTGCAAGAGCCCCTCATGCTGCCCAGATCGACAGATACCGCCGCACGAGCGGAAATCAAACCGCCAGAGAACAAGATCACGATCGAATCCCGATGCTCTCGAATGTCGCGCGCCTATTGGCCCTTGGCAATCAGCGCCATCGTCGCCTTCAGGGAATCGCGCGCCTGCGTTTCGATATTCTCGGTGACGATATCGTCGATGACGGGCTTGCCGCCTTCATCGACCACCAGGAAATGAACGGTCGTATAGTCCTTGGCATCGGGCGCATCCGAGCAGGCGGACTTTCGGAAGCGCACTGTCACCTCAGCCACGCCGTCGACCACAGGCGCTGCCGCCATCGTCAGATCCTCCAGCGGGCAGGCATCCTGGCCGTTGACGATGACGTCGTAGTCGAAGGGCGAAATGCCGTCGTCGTCGACGGCCGGAAACTGTGCCGCCGCCTGGTATCTCGCGACGAAATCGCGGCTGTAGAGATGATCGAGCCGGCTCGCATCGAAGATGTCGGTCCAGTCGCTGTTGTTGTCGGCCCAGTTGCTCCTGGTCGCCTCCATGATCTCCCTCACGGGAGCGGTAATGTCGGCGGCATGGCCGATGCCGGAAAAGGCGATAAGGCTTACGATAACAACGGCGAATGTCTTCATGGTCGAATGTCCAGGGGCGGCAGATCGAGGCGGACACTAGCCAATTTCCGGCGCTTGGCAATGGCGGCAAAAACGCATTGTCGAGCCCCTTGCAGCTTTGCGTTCCCTGATCACAATGCTATAGCGCTCCTCATCACATCACCCACCCGGGACGCCGGTCCCCATTGAAGCTCGAACGAGGCAGATACATGAACAAGATCAAGGTCGCCAATCCCGTCGCCGATCTCGACGGCGATGAAATGACGCGCATCATCTGGCAGCTCATCAAGGATAAGCTGATCCATCCGTATCTCGACCTCGACATCGACTATTTCGACCTCTCGGTCGAAAACCGCGACGCCACCAACGACCAGGTCACCGTCGATGCCGCCAACGCCATCAAGAAGTACGGCGTCGGCATCAAGTGCGCGACGATCACGCCGGATGAGGCCCGCGTCAAGGAATTCAACCTCAAGGAAATGTGGAAGAGCCCGAACGGCACGATTCGCAACATCCTCGGCGGCGTCATCTTCCGCGAACCGATCATCTGCAAGAACGTGCCGCGCCTCGTTCCCGGCTGGACCAAGCCGATCGTCGTCGGCCGCCACGCCTTCGGCGACCAGTACCGCGCCACCGATTTCAAGTTCCCCGGCAAGGGCAAGCTGACGATCAAGTTCGTCGGCGAGGACGGCACAGTCATCGAGAGGGAAGTCTTCAACGCACCGGGTGCCGGCGTTGCCATGGCCATGTACAATCTCGACGAGTCGATCCGCGAATTCGCCCGCGCCTCGATGATGTACGGTCTGATGCGCAAGTGGCCGGTCTATCTGTCGACCAAGAACACGATCCTCAAGGCTTATGACGGCCGCTTCAAGGACATCTTCGAAGAAGTCTACGAGACCGAATTCAAGGATCAGTTCAAGGAAGCCGGCATCACCTACGAACACCGCCTGATCGACGACATGGTCGCCTCGGCGCTCAAGTGGTCGGGCGGTTATATCTGGGCCTGCAAGAACTATGACGGCGACGTCCAGTCCGACACTGTTGCCCAGGGCTTCGGCTCTCTCGGCCTGATGACCTCGGTTCTGCTCACGCCCGACGGCAAGACGGTCGAAGCCGAAGCCGCTCACGGCACGGTCACCCGCCACTACCGCCAGCACCAGAAGGGCCAGGAAACCTCGACCAACTCGATCGCCTCGATCTTCGCCTGGACCCGCGGCCTGGCGCACCGCGCCAAGCTCGACGACAATGCCGAGCTCGCCCGCTTCGCCGCAACGCTCGAAAAGGTCTGCGTCGACACCGTCGAATCCGGTTTCATGACCAAGGACCTGGCGCTGCTGATCGGCCCCGACCAGCCGTGGCTCTCGACCACTGCCTTCCTCGACAAGATCGACCAGAACCTGCAGAAGGCCATGGCGTAAGCCTATCTTTCCAAGATAACATCGAAGCGGCGGGGATTTCCCCGCCGTTTTCATTTTGGGAGAATGAACCGATGACGGCCATCCTGCGACCGCTCGAATCCTCGGACCGCGCCGCTTGGGAACCCTTGTGGGAGGCCTATCAGCGCTTCTACGAAGTGGTCATCCCGCCAGAAACCACAGATCTCACCTGGGCTCGCTTCCACGATCCTGACGAACCGATGCATGCGCTCGGCGCATTCGACGAAGACGGCCATCTTGTCGGCATCGTCCATGCCATCTTTCACCGTTCCTGCTGGCTGCCGCAATGGACCTGCTACCTGCAGGATCTCTATGTCGACAACAGCCAGCGCGGGCTGGGTACCGGTGCAGCTTTGATCGAGGCCGTCGCCGACCTCGCCCGCGCCAACGGCGCAGGCAGGCTCTACTGGATGACCCACGAGACCAACGCAACGGCCCGCCGGCTCTATGACAGGATCGCCGAGCGCTCCGGCTTCATCCAATATCGCAAGGCGCTCTAACGGCCGGGACTTGCAGGCGGCCATCGCTGCGCTATTGATTCCGTGGGACCAAATAACGGCAACACGAGGAGGACGTCATGACCGAAGAATTGGTATTCTATACGAACCCGATGTCGCGCGGCCGCATCGCGCGCTGGATGCTGGAGGAGATCGGCCAGCCTTACCGCACCGAGCTCCTGACCTTCGGCGAAACCATGAAGGCACCGGAATATCTCACGGTCAATCCGATGGGCAAGGTGCCGGCAATCCGCCACGGCGACACCATCGTCACCGAATGCGCGGCGATCTGCGCCTATCTGGCCGAGACCTTCCCCGAAAAGGCGCTGGCGCCGAGGCCGGAGGAGCGCGCCCGCTATTACCGCTGGATGTTCTTTGCCGCCGGCCCGCTCGAATCGGCGGTGACGATGAAGGCTCTCGGCTTCGAAATTCCGAAGGAACGCCTGCGCATGGCCGGCTGCGGCAGTTTCGGCGACGTCATGGACACACTCGAGAAAGCCGTCTCCGCTTCGACCTACATCACCGGCGAGCGTTTCACCGCCGCCGACGTCTATGTCGGCTCCCATATCGGCTGGGGCATCGGATTCGGCGGCATCGAAAGACGCCAGGCCTTCCTCGATTATGTCGTCCGCATCAGCCAGCGTGAGGCCTACAAACGGGCGAACGCCCTTGATGACGAAGCCATCAAGACCATGCAGGCCGCTTGAAAATTCCAGGACGCGGCAGATCCGCCGCGCCCCCGATCGACGACTTTAGACAAGCGGCATGTGAATATCCGTCAGAAGCTCGGTCGGCGACACCTCGCGCGGATTGTTGAGATATTCCTCGAACATGACCCTGTCCTTCAACTGCCGGCCGGATTTCGGCAGCCATTCGGCAAAGAGCCATTGATAGGACTTGGACATGTCGGCATAGGGACCCTTGTGGCGCAGCACCGCATAATCGCCGCCGTCGATCGTGCGCCGCTCGAAGGGTGTCGCGGCCGGCACTTCGGCAGCGCCGGTGACGCAGGCTATCGAGCGCAGCTTTTCCTCCGGCACAAGATCGGGATCGTCGAGATAGACGCCGATCATCCGCATGTCGGGCTTGGCGAGGCCGCGGGCATAAAGCGTGCCGAACAGCGTCTCGAAGGCCTTGTCGATCTGCATGTAGGAGCCGGTATGGGCAACGCCGATCAACTCGATAGGCCCGATCTCACGTATGGTAACGTCTAACATGACTTTGGTCTTTCCGTTAGGTGAGGGTTCGAAGGCTGTGTGGCTTCCCTCTCTGCGATAGCGGGCCGGCGGCATGCCGTAGACCGACTTGAAGATACGATTGAAGGATTGGAGATTGGGATAGCCTGATCGCTTCGCAATTTCGCTGACGGCAAGCTCCGTGCGGACGATCTCGCCCGCCGCACGATGCAGCCTGAGCCGCTTGACGGTGGCCGCCAGCGTCTCGCCGTAAATCGCCCGGTAGATCCTGTGCCAGTGATAGCTCGACATGCAGGCGATCTCGGCAAGGCGCCCCATATCCAGCTCCTCGTCGAGGTGGTCGTGAATATAGGCCGAAACCCGTCTCAGACGGTTTTCATAAAGTGCCCATGCCGTTTCGCCATTCATGTCGGAACCTCGTGCAAATCGATCGACCGCAGAGAACCATAGTCCGATTTGACAAATCCTGCTGACTTGCCCCTCCGGCGAATCCTGCGTAAACCGGAATTCCGGCTCGAACCCAAGAGGAATGATAGATGCCGGATTTTTCAACATTAATACTCTTTGCCGCCGCGGCGCTGGTGCTGACAGCCACGCCCGGTCCCGACATGCTGTTGATCGCCTCCCGCAGCATCAGCCAGGGACGCGCTGCCGGCTTCCTGACCTACGCCGGCATCGCGCTCGGCACCTATTGCCACGCCCTTGCCGCAGCCTTTGGGCTGTCGCAGCTCTTCATGACCGTGCCGGCCGCCTATGAGACGGTGCGCTGGGCCGGCTGTTGCTATCTTCTCTATCTCGCCTACAAGACGGTCCGCTCGGAAGGCGCCGCCTTTCAGCCGGCATCGACGCTGAAGCGACTGTCGGGCCGGCGTATCTTCTTTGCGGGCCTTGCCACCAATCTGCTCAATCCGAAGATGGCGCTCTTCGTCATGGCGCTCTTTCCGCAATTCGTGAATGCGTCAGCCGGGTCGCTGACGATGCAGATGCTGATACTTGCAAGCATCCTGAACGGCATCGGCCTCGTCGTGAATGGCGCCGTGATTTTCCTCGGAAGCACGATCCGTTCGAGACTCCAATCGGCGAGCCGTTTCCCGAAGTTGCCGCAATACATCCTGGCAACAGTCTTCACCGGGCTCGCCTGCCGCCTGGCGGTGCAGCCGCGAAACTGAACATCGAGTGACCACGGCCGCTGAAAACAAAACCGGCTGCGAAATCCATGATCTCGCAGCCGGTTTGAATTTCAAACTGTTGTCAGCCGGCAGTTCAGCCGGCGAGCGCTACGGCAACAGCCTCGATCGCCTCGTCGGCCTTCGATCCGTCGGGGCCGCCGGCCTGCGCCATATCGGGGCGGCCGCCGCCGCCCTTGCCGCCGAGGGCGGCAGATGCGATGCGGACGAGATCGACCGCGCTGTAGCGCTGCACGAGGTCCGGTGTCACCGCCACGACAGCACTTGCCTTGCCGTCGTCGGACACGCCGACGAGGGCAACGACGCCCGACCCGATGCTGGTCTTGCCGTCATCGGCAAGTCCCTTCAAATCCTTGGGATCGACGCCCGAAATCGCCTTGCCGAGGAACTTGACGCCGGCAACTTCGCGCACGGCATCGACCGAGCCGCCCTGCCCGCCGCCCATGGCAAGTTTGCGCTTGGCGTCAGCCAATTCCTTTTCGAGCTTGCGGCGCTCGTCCATCAGCGCTTCGACACGCGACAGCACTTCGCCCGGCTGCACCTTCAGCGAGGCGGCAAGCGTCTTCACGCGTTCGTCCTGTTCGGCCAGATATTCCCGCGCCGATTCGCCGGTGACGGCCTCGATACGGCGAACGCCGGCGCCGACGGCACTTTCGCCGAGAACGCGGATCAGGCCGATCTGGCCGGTGGCCCCGACATGCGTGCCGCCGCAGAGTTCGATCGAATAGGGCTTGCCGGCCTTGGCGCCGCGCACGCCCTCTCCCATCGCCACGACGCGGACTTCATCGCCGTACTTTTCACCGAACAGCGCCATCGCGCCTTCAGCGATCGCATCGTCGACGCTCATCAGCCGCGTTGTAACCGGCGAATTCTGCAGCACGATCTCGTTTGCCATATCCTCGACGATCTTCAGCTCCTCGGCCGACATCGGCTTCGGATGCGAAACGTCGAAGCGCAGGCGCTCGGGCGCGACCAGCGAGCCCTTCTGGGCAACATGGGTGCCGAGCACTTCGCGCAGCGCCTCATGTAGCAGGTGGGTCGCAGAATGGTTGGCGCGCAGCCGCGAACGGCGGGCATGATCGACCGTCAGCACGACCGCATCGCCGTCCTTGAACACGCCGTCGACGACAGTACCCTGATGCACGAACAGGCCTTCGCCCCTCTTCTGCGTATCTGAAATCTCGATCTTGCCGTGGTCGGACGAGATCACGCCGGTATCGCCCATCTGGCCGCCGGATTCGCCGTAGAACGGCGTCTGGCTGACGACGATCTGCACCTTGTCACCGGCCGACGCCTCGGCAGCGACAGCGCCGTCCTTGACGATTGCCTGCACGACACCCTCGGCCGTCTCGGTATCGTAGCCGAGGAATTCGGTGGCGCCGTGTTTTTCCCTAAGCTCGAACCAGACGGTTTCCGTCGCCTTCTCGCCGGAACCGGCCCAGTGCGAGCGCGCTTCGGCCTTCTGGCGCTGCATCGCATCGGTGAAGCCGGAGATGTCGACGCCGATCTCACGGGCACGCAGTGCATCCTGCGTCAGATCGAGCGGGAAGCCGTAGGTGTCGTAGAGCTTGAAGGCAGTCTCACCATCCAGCATATCGCCCTTGGAAAGATCCGTCGTCGCGTCCGAGAGAAGCGACAGGCCGCGTTCCAGCGTCTTGCGGAAACGGTTTTCCTCCAGCTTCAACGTTTCCGAGATCAGCGCCTCGGCGCGCACCAGTTCCGGATAGGCGCGGCCCATCTGCTGCACCAGCGTCGGCAGCAGCTTGTAGACCAGCGGTTCCTTGGCGCCGAGCAGCTGTGCATGGCGCATGGCGCGGCGCATGATGCGGCGCAGCACATAACCGCGGCCCTCATTCGACGGAAGCACGCCGTCGGCGATCAGGAAGGCCGAGGAGCGCAGATGGTCGGCGATGACGCGGTGGCTGGCGCTGCCTTCCGCCTTGACGCCCATCGTGTCCTCGATGGTGCCGATCAGTGTGCGGAAGAGATCGGTGTCGAACACGCTCTGAACGCCCTGCAGAATGCAGGCCATGCGCTCCAGCCCCATGCCGGTATCGATCGACGGGCGGGGCAGCGGGTTGCGAACGCCAGGCTCGGTCTGCTCGAACTGCATAAAGACGAGGTTCCAGAATTCCAGGAACCGGTCGCCATCTTCCTCCGGTGAGCCCGGAGGGCCGCCCCAGACATTCTCACCCTGGTCGATGAAGATTTCCGAGCATGGGCCGCAGGGGCCGGTATCGCCCATCTGCCAAAAATTGTCGGAGGTCGGGATGCGGATGATCTTGTCGTCGGAAAAGCCGGCGATCTTCTTCCATAGCGTCGCAGCTTCTTCGTCCTCGGAATAGACGGTCACCAGCAGGCGGTTCTTCGGAAGGTCGAAGCCTTCGGTGACGAGCTTCCAGGCAAGCTCGATCGCATTCTCCTTGAAATAGTCGCCGAAGGAGAAGTTGCCGAGCATCTCGAAAAAGGTCAGGTGGCGTGCAGTATAACCAACATTGTCGAGGTCGTTGTGCTTGCCGCCGGCTCGCACGCATTTCTGCGAAGACGTCGCCGTCGAATAGGGACGCTTTTCGAGGCCGGTGAAGACGTTCTTGAACTGCACCATGCCGGCATTGGTGAACATCAGCGTCGGGTCGTTGCGCGGCACGAGCGGGCTCGACGGAACGATCTCATGGCCGTTCTTCTTGAAATAGTCGAGGAAGGTCGACCGGATATCGTTCACACCGCTCATGCTATGCCCTTCAATGCTGCCGGAGGCAGGTAATTTAAATTCATCGGCTTTTAACGTTCACCCCCGCCGCTGTCCAGCAGACAAACAAAACCGGCCGCATTCTCATCAGGAATGCGGCCGGTTCGAACTGTCCGATGAGTTTAGGCGCGAAAATTACATTTCCGCAGTGGCATCGCCATCGCCGTCATCGGGGTCCGGTCCGCCATTCTGCAGGAAGCGGTCGGCGATCAGGCCGGCATTCTGGCGCAGCGACAGTTCGATCTCGCGGGCGAGATCCGGATTGTCGCGCAGGAAGGTCTTGGCGTTTTCGCGGCCCTGGCCGAGACGCTGGCTGTTATAGGAGAACCAGGCACCCGACTTCTCGACGATGCCGGCCTTGACGCCGAGATCGACCAGTTCGCCGGTCTTGGAAACACCCTCGCCATACATGATGTCGAACTCGACCTGCTTGAAGGGCGGCGCCATCTTGTTCTTGACGACCTTGACGCGGGTCTGGTTGCCGATCACCTCTTCGCGCTCCTTGACCGCGCCGATGCGGCGGATGTCGAGGCGCACGGAGGCGTAGAATTTCAGCGCATTGCCGCCCGTCGTCGTTTCCGGCGAGCCGAACATGACGCCGATCTTCATGCGGATCTGGTTGATGAAGATCACCATGGTGTTCGACTTCGAGATCGAAGCGGTGAGCTTGCGAAGCGCCTGGCTCATCAGTCGCGCCTGCAGGCCGGGAAGGCTGTCGCCCATCTCGCCTTCGATTTCGGCGCGCGGCGTCAGTGCCGCGACCGAGTCGACGACGAGAACGTCGACGGCGCCGGAGCGCACCAGCGTATCGGTGATTTCAAGCGCCTGCTCGCCGGTATCGGGCTGCGAGATCAGAAGGTTCTGCAGGTCGACGCCAAGCTTGCGGGCATAGACGGGATCGAGCGCATGTTCGGCATCGACGAAGGCGCAGATGCCGCCCTTCTTCTGCGCTTCGGCAATCGTCTGCAGTGCAAGCGTCGTCTTACCGGAGCTTTCCGGCCCGTAGATTTCGATGATGCGGCCCCTCGGCAGGCCACCAACGCCGAGTGCAATATCGAGACCAAGCGAGCCGGTCGAGATCGTCTCGATCTCGACAACATTCTCGTTGGAGCCGAGTTTCATGATCGAGCCCTTGCCGAACGACCGCTCTATCTGTGAGAGTGCCGCTTCAAGCGCCTTGCTTTTGTCCACCGATTTGTCCTCTACCAGCCGCAATGAATTCTGAGACATCCGATCCACCTTTAGGTTATTGAAGCCGCTCAAGCAATGTCGAGTTTGTACCCTATTTGTTCCATTTTCGCAATAGGCGATCAAACAGTTGAAAGAAAAAGGTAAAACGACACGTGTTCTGCATTTGTTTTATCAATGAAAAGCAACGGCTTAGGCCAAAAGTGCCGACTCGGCAGCGGCAGGGCGCACCGTATCGATTCGTCCTTCGGGCATCGGGAGAGCGGATCGGATGAAGAAAAAGATTCTTGTTCTCGGCGGCGCCCATATCGACCGGCGCGGCCGCATCTCGGGCGAGACGGCGCCTGGCGCCAGCAATCCCGGCACCTGGTTCGAGGAGCCGGGCGGTGGTGGCTTCAATGCGGCGCGCAACCTGGCAAGGCTCGGTTTTCAGGTGACGATGATCTCGCCGCGCGGCGGCGATCCGATGGGCGAGACGGTCGGAGAAGCTGCCGATTTCGCCGGCATCGACGACCGGCCCTTCGTCTTCCTCGACCGCAAGACGCCGAGCTACACGGCGATCATCGAGAAGGACGGCAACCTGGTGATCGCCCTCGCCGACATGGATCTTTACCGCTTCTTCGTGCCGCGGCGTCTCTCCATCCGCTGGGTGCGAGAGGCTTTCGCCGCGCATGATTTCATCCTCTTCGACGCCAACCTGCCGGAAGAGACGATCGCGGCGATCGTCGCAAAGGCGCATTCGCTAGGCAAGCCCGTTGCGGCAATCGCCATCTCGCCGGCCAAGGTCGTCAGGCTGAAACCCTGCATCGGCGATATCGACTATCTGTTCCTGAATGAGGCTGAAGCCGCCGCCCTTGCCGGTGAGCGGCCGGAAGACGCCGCCGGCTGGCCGCCTTTGCTGAACGAGATCGGTATCAGGAACGCCGTCATCACTCGCGGCCGGCGCGAGCTCGTCGCGCTGTGCGAGGGTCGCCGCGCCGTGACACTGCAGCCGCCGATCGCCGACACCGTCGCCGATGTCACGGGTGCCGGCGATTCTCTTGCGGCCGGCACGCTCGCCGCATTGATATCAGGCCTGCCGCTCGAAGAAGCCGTTCGCTACGGCACCGCAGCCGCCATACTGACTGTGCAGTCGCGGCACGCCGTCAACGAAAATCTGACGCCCGATCTGCTGAATGAGGCACTTGCCCTTGTTCCCAAGGTCAGAATTCTGCATTGAAGCGGCTGATTAAATAGTTTGAGCATGATGTCGTCCGAAAGCCGCTCGCACTTCGGCATCAAGCTCTGTCGATCACAGGACAAGACCATGACCAAGCCCATCTCCCCTCTTCTGCCGATCGCCTATTCGAAGGAAGTCGCGAGCGCCAAGCAGCGCGGCGCGCCGCTGGTGGCGCTGGAATCGACGATCATCACCCACGGCATGCCCTATCCCGGCAATATCGAGATGGCCCGCAGCGTCGAGGCGATCATCCGCGAACAGGGTGCGGTGCCGGCAACGATCGCCGTCATTCACGGCACGCTGCATATCGGCCTTGAAGCTGCCGAACTGGAGCAACTCGCCAAGGCGACCGAAGTCATGAAGGTGTCGCGCGCCGATCTCGCCTTCGCCATCGCCGAACGCCGCACCGGCGCCACCACGGTCGCGGCCACGATGATCGCGGCGGCGCGCGCCGGCATCCGCGTCTTTGCCACAGGCGGCATCGGCGGCGTGCACCGCGGCGCCGAGGAAAGCTTCGATATATCAGCCGATCTCGAGGAACTCGCGCGTACCGGCGTCATCGTCGTCTGCGCCGGCGCCAAGGCGATCCTCGACATTCCGAAGACGCTGGAAGTGCTGGAAACCCGCGGCGTGCCTGTCGTCACCTATGAGAGCGAGGAATTCCCCGCCTTCTGGTCGCGCTCCTCGGGCATCCGCAGCCCGCTATCGCTGAACAGCCCGGCCGCCATCGCCAATTTCCAGACGGTGCGCGAACAACTCGGCGTCGACGGCGGCATGCTCGTCGCCAACCCCGTGCCCGAGGCCGACGAGATCGCGCGCGAGGAGATGGAAATCTACATCGAGCGGGCGCTCGACAGCGCCGAACGCGACGAAGTCACCGGCAAGGCGGTTACACCCTATCTGCTGTCGACCATCTTCGACCTGACGGATGGCCAGAGCCTGAAGACGAATATTGCGCTGGTCGAAAACAACGCGCGGCTTGCGGCTGAGATCGCGGTGGCGCTGGGTGAGTGAAGGTTGATGGTTAGGCCGACATCGCCTTGTTAGATAGGTGGTGCCGATCCAGCCCCCCCTCTGCACGCCGGGCATCTCCCCCAACAGGTGGGGAGATCACAAGTGGCTTGAACTTCCTGCCCATCGACCGTTTCGCCGTGCTGGACGCTCATTGTTTGGGGAAGCCGGCGCGCCCAGCCGATGTCCCTCCTTGTGGGGGAGATGCCCGGCAGTGCAGAGGGGGGCTGGATCGGCACGACCTCTCTGACCCATACCCTCACCCGTCCAACGTCTCCTTCACTACAACAGCAAGCTGCTTCAGCGAGAACGGCTTCGGCAGGAAGCCGAATTTCGCCTCCGGCGGCAGGTTGCGGGCAAAGGCATCTTCGGCGTAGCCCGAGACGAAGATGAACTTCATGTCGGGATAGGTCTTGCGCAGCTCGCGCAGCAGCGTCGGGCCGTCCATTTCGGGCATCACGACGTCGGAAACGACGATATCGACCTTGCCGTCGAGTTCTTCCAAGATGGCCAGCGCCTCGACGCCCGAGCCCGCCTCGTGGACGGTGTAGCCGCGCGTTTCCAGCATGCGCTTGCCGCCGCGACGCACTGCCTCCTCGTCCTCGACGAGAAGAATGACGGCCGATCCCGTCAGGTCCTCCGGCTGCTGCGGCGATACCGGCAGCGGCACCACTTCGGCCCCGGCGATGGCGCCATCGATCGAGCCTGCTTCGGCGGCCACCGCCGGCTCCGGAATATGGCGCGGCAGGAAGACGCGGAAGGTCGTGCCCTTGCCGACTTCGGATTCCGGCTGGATATAGCCGCCCGACTGTTTGACGATGCCGTAGACCATGGCAAGGCCAAGCCCCGTGCCCTTGCCGACATCCTTGGTGGTGAAGAACGGCTCGAAGATCTTGTCCATGATCTCGGGCGCGATGCCGGTGCCGTTATCGGCGACTTCGACAAGCACCATGTCCTCAGCCGGCATGTAGGAGTAATTGAAGGCCGAGACCTCAGCGGCGGTCAGATTGCGGGTGCGCAGCGTCAGCGTGCCACCCTCGGGCATCGCGTCGCGCGCATTGACGCAGAGATTGATCAGCACCTGCTCGAACTGCGAAAGGTCCGTTTTGACAGGCCAGAGGTCGCGGCCATATTGCACGTCGAGCTTGACATTGGTGCCGGAAAGCAGCCGGTCGACCAGCATGCGCAGGTCGCCGACGACATCGGTAAGGTTCAGCACCGAGGGCCGCATCGTCTGCTTGCGCGAGAAGGCGAGCAGCTGGCGCACCAGCACGGCGGCGCGGTTGGCGTTGCGCTTGATCTCTATCAGGTCGGCGAAGCTGGCATCGGCCGGCCGCGCCTGCAGCAGCAGGTGGTCGGAGGAAAGCAGGATCGCCGTCAGCACGTTGTTGAAATCATGCGCGATGCCGCCGGCGAGCGTTCCCACAGCATTCATCTTCTGCGTCTGCGCCATCTGCGCTTCCAGCGCCTTCTGCTCGGTCACCTCGACGGCATAGACGATCGCCGCCTCCTCTGGCGCCTCGTCGCTCTGGTCGATGACGGCATTGACATAGAAGCGGAAATAGCGCGCCTCGTCGGTCGGCGTCCGGGTGTCGAGCGGCGCGATGTCGCCCTGCCGGTCCTTGGCCGCCGCCAGCGCCGCGGCCAGCTGTGGCCGGTCGCTCTCCTGCACGATGGTTTCAAGATGCGGCGCCTTTTCGAGATCGTCGCGCGAGACGACGCCGGAGAACATCTTCAGGAACGGCGCGTTGGTTCGCAGGATGCGCCCGTTGCCGTCGACCGAGGCGATCGCCATCGGCGTATTGTTGAAGAAGCGCGTGAAGCGCATGGCGGCGGCCGAAGCGGACTGGCCGCCGGCATCGCTCTTTTCACGCGCCAGCACGATCGTCCGGCTTTCACCGGGTGCGCCGTCGCGCATCGAGGTGACGCTGTGGACGATCTGCACCGGCAGGCTCTGGCCGTTGCTCTTGCGCAGGTCGAGATCGAGCGTCACGGTCTTCTTCAGGCCCGGTTCGGCCTGCACCGACTGGATCAGCGCCAGTCCCTCGCCCGCCACGACATCGCCGATGGTCATCGAGCCCGGCACGAACTTGGTGAGGTCGAGGCCCAGCCATTCGGCAAGCGTCGCATTCAGGTAGAAGATCTCGCCCTTCCTGCCGGCGGAAAAGAAGCCGGCCGGCGCATGGTCGAGATAATCGATCGCGTTCTGCAATTCCTTGAAGAAGCGCTCCTGGTCGTCGCGCTCCGTGGTGATGTCGGTGATCTGCCAGATCTGCAGCGGCTTGCCGCCGTTTTCCTCCGGCTGCAGCAGCCGCGCCTTCAGCCGGTACCAATGCGCGCCGGAGCTGTTGCTGCCAGGCCCGACGGCGCGCAGCAGGCGAAATTCCTCCCGGCCTTCCTTGCCCTCGCGCAGGCCGTTGACCAGCCTGTAGAGCGCCTCGTTGGACTCGCGATGGCGCGACAGCAGCGTTTCCAGCGTCTGCACCTCGGTCGCCTTACGTGCGCCGGTCAGCGCGCCATAGGCGGCATTGGCATAGATGATCCGGCCTTTTTCGTCGGTGATCAGCGTACCGTCGGGATGGCTGTTGAGGAAGGCGCGCGCCAGGCTGTCGGACTGGTGCTGCGGCATCACCTCGATAAAGCCGATGACCGAAGACACCAGGAAGAAGATGCCGACCATGGCGAGCACGCCGAGACCGCCAAGCACCACCTCGTTGTCGAGCGACTTTTTGAAGAAGACGAAGGCGCCGGCAGCTGCGATCAGCACGAGCGCCAGCAGAAGAATACGCAAGACCGTGCCAGAACGCCCCCCACGATCCACAAGCGGTGCGTTATAGTCGTCGGCCTGACGCGGTTTCGTCATGTATTCCTCACATAAGCCCTCCTGCTTCGTAGCACGAACACGAAGCAGGAATCAGGCACTCTTTCCTTCTTAGCAATTTGCCGCGTCGGCAAAAACACCGCTGGCCGGCAAGACTGCTTGAATTCACAGGCAACAGCGCCATCTGCCCCAGAAGCCCAACGCTGCCACCCGTGCGCAAGGTCGCCGGGTGCCAAGCAGCGGAACACGAAATCGCGTTCTCCCGTGACTGGACAGCACCGGCGGCCCTTGCCTAAGGAACGGAAAAGTCGTCAATATGTGCCGAATGCGAAATGGAGTAGGTGACTATGTTGGATGATGTTGTCGGAGCTTATGGCAGCCGTTTCCTGCTTGCGGCCGGTGGCGTCGGTCTGGCGCTTCTCCTGCTCATCATCGTGCTCTGGGTGATCCGCAGCCGGGCGCCCTCGCCCTTCGTGCGCGGCGGCCGCAACCGCCAGCCCCGCCTGCAGGTGCTGGATGCCGCAGCCGTCGATGCCCGTCGCCGGCTGGTGCTGGTGCGCCGCGACGACGTCGAGCACCTGATCATGATCGGCGGCCCGAGCGATATCGTCATCGAAAGCCGCATCCTGCCCGCGGCGGCCGAACAGCCGGACAGCGCCGTCCACCCGCAGCCCGTCGAGCAGCGTCCGATATCCGTCGCGCGGCCTGAAACTCCGCCGGTCTCGCCACCGCGCCCGCCGGTCGCAGCCCGTGTTGAGCCGGCCGCCGAGCCCTCTTTCTCCGCGCCGGTTTCGCCGGAGCCGCGCCCGCGCCCAGAACCGCCGGCCCAACCGCCAGTTCAGCCTGCCGTGGCACCCCCGGTGGTCACGAGCCCTCTTCCAGCAGAGCCGGTGACTGCTCCGCTGTCGGCCGAACGGGACAATCCTCTGCGCGCCGTCCCGCCCCAACCGCCCCAGCCGCGCCCGCTGGAGCGTCCCGTCGTTCCCCCTGCCGCGCAGCCCGCACCGTTCCACGATACCTCAAGTGCCGCCGAGATCCTCGATGCCGCCCGCCAGCGCGTGCTGCCACAGCAGCGCATCGAACCCGAGGTCTCCGCCCCGCCTGTCAAGGACATGCCGGCAGCCGCACGCGTCGCAGCGGCTAGCGCCGAAGACGATTCGGCTGCGCAGTCGGCGGCAGCGAGCCGTCTTGATTTCCAGCGGGTGCTGGAACAGGAAATGTCGAACAATCTGACGGCCGAACGCATCGTGCCGGCGCCGGCAAACCAGGCGCCTCGGCCCGGAGCGCCGCAACCCGGAAACCTGCCGCGCCGCGATCCGGAAATGGCCCCGATCACCGGCGCCGATACCGACCTGCAAAAGGAAGTCGCCCGCATCTTCGGCGAGATGAGCGTCAACCGCGACAAGTGATCGGGCGCGACAAGTGATCGGGCGCGACAAGTGACCGGGGCACGACAAGTGAGCGGAAACGCACGTCCGACCTTCCTTCATCACCAAGTTGCATAAAAGCCGCAATGCGGCGACTTTCAGTTCCCGATGCGCCAGGGGACTCCATCTTGTGCCGATAATTTGTTATCGCTCCGGTTGAAGAGCGTTGGCGCATCGAGGTCATATTTTGCCTAAGTAAATACCGGTCTCACTCCAGTTTCACCCGTACTGCCGGACAGCGACACGCTGACGGCGTATGAACATGTTCATCGGGTGGTGGCAAGAGACCGGTTTGGCATTGTCGACATGTGCCATGTGCAGCTCCGCTGTCTCAGCTCTTCCGCCGCCCAGAACATCGCCACACCGCGCCCGCAAGGGCTTTCTCACGCATCATCCTGGTGGACTTCCGAACGGAAGACCAACACGATATGTGCAATACCCTACGGGTCCGATGGACCATTCTGCCGAAAACAGCGCCCCAGCCCTGGATTGTATGCAGCGGCTGCGGAGGCTTCAGAGCGTTCCGATGCAGCGACAAGATCCGGCTCAACGCCAATGGCCGCAAGCTCGATGCCTGGCTTATCTACAAATGCTCGACCTGCGAAAAGACGTGGAACCGTCCGATCTTCGAGCGTCGGAATGTTCGCGACATCGATCCCGCAGTCCTCGAGGCGTTGCAGTCCAACGATCCGGATTGGATCCGGGCAGAAGCGTTCAACCTCGAGGCTCTCAGGCGCAAGTCGCAGCGTGTCGACGAGTTTGCCGAATTTGAAATCGCAAAAGAGATGCAGCAGGACATTGCCAATTGGACGAGACTGGAAATCGAACTGATGGTCCCGTTTCCATCCAGCACGCGCCTCGACCGCCTGCTGGCGTCTGAGTTGCAAGTTTCACGCACCCGGCTACAGGCTCTTCATGATGGTGGCATGCTGCGGACGGATTCGAATCGAGCCGACGTTTTGCGGCGGCGGATCAAGAACGGCACCAGGGTTGCAGTCGACCTCGCCGCCGAGACCGGCCGGGAGCAATGGTGGAGGTCTGTAGCGACCGGAAGTTCACCGTAATTGTAAAAGGCGCCGCGATCGGATCGCGGCGCCTATTTCGCTCTCATGCCTGCATGAAAACTCTCATTCGTCGCGATAGACCTTTTCGCGGCGTTCGTGACGCTCCTGCGCCTCGATCGACAATGTCGCGATCGGGCGGGCGTCAAGACGCTTGAGGCCGATCGGTTCGCCGGTTTCCTCGCAATAGCCGTAGGTGCCGTCTTCGATGCGCTGCAGTGCCGCATCGATCTTGGAAATCAGCTTTCTCTGCCGATCACGGGCGCGAAGTTCGATCGCCCGGTCTGTTTCCGACGACGCTCGGTCAGCGAGATCAGGATGGTTTGCGCTTTCCTCGGCCAGATGGTCGAGTGTCTCGCGCGCTTCTCTAAGGATATCATTTCTCCATGCAACCAGCTTGGACCTGAAATAGGCACGCTGGTTTACGTTCATGAACTCTTCCTCTTCCGAGGGAACGTAATTGCTAAGATCGATCTTCTCACTCAACGCGATTCTCCTGAAGAACATCTCATCTGGCGGGGTGTATATCCCAAGCGCTAGTCGCGATTCAAGCCAAATACGACAGGTAAACAGATTTTTAAATCTGTCACAGTTTTCGGCTAACAGACTATTTTCTCATCATTATTCCGGCTTGCGTTTTTTGCTTCGCCTTCAAAACGCCGTGTTGTCAGCCGCGTTTTGGGCAGCTGGAGCAGCGCTGACGGTTGACGCCGGCCGATTGCAACCGCTACTGAAAAGGCCCGCTGGATCTTGGATTTGCCCATGACCGTACCCCTGCCTCCGCCCAACCGCATCTATCTCCTGCGTCACGCCGAGGCCGCCTGGGCCGAACCCGGACAGCGCGATTTTGACCGGCCGCTCAACGAAAAGGGCGTTGGCGATGCCGAGATCATCGCCGATAAGGCCGCCGACAAGGGCTACCGTCCCGATCTTCTGATCAGTTCTACGGCGCTGCGCTGCCGCGATACCGCTGATGCGGTGTACCGGGCGACGGGCCTTACGCTCGAGGTTCGTTATGTCGACGCGCTCTATAACGCCACGGTCGATACCTATCTCGAGATCATCGATGCGCAGGATGAGGCGGCCGTCATGCTGGTCGGCCACAATCCGACCATGGAGCAGGCGCTGGAGGCGCTGATCGGTCACGAGGCGATGGTAAGCGCCCTTCCCGGCGGCTTCCCGACGGCAGGCCTTGCCGTCGTCGATTACGATGCTTCCGCCACCGCCTGGCGCCTCACCGATTTCGTCGTCGTCTGAAGACTAGAGCAATTCCAGCAAAAGTGTGCCGCGATTTGCCAGGCAAAGCGCGAAGCGCTTTTGCCGGGAATTGCGAAAAAAACAAGGAAGTAGAGCATTTCCGTGATTCGAAGAAAAACGGAAATGCTCTAGCGCCGCTTCTTTCGCCGGCGGCGCGCCCTCCCTATATTGCGGGGCAGTCACCAACCGGAATCGCGCCTTGCCGCCACGACTGACATCCTTTGCCGATGACGCCCGCATCGCCTTCGACAATTTCGCCGACCGGGCGAGCGGCCTCGTCAATCCGACCGTGCGGCTCGGCGTTACTGGCCTCTCCCGCTCCGGCAAGACGGTCTTCATCTCCTCGCTGGTTCACAATCTGCTGCATGGCGGCCGCCTGCCGCTGTTCGAGCCGGTCCAATCCGGCCGCGTCTCGGCGGTGCGGCTGGAGCCGCAGCCGGATGATGCCGTGCCGCGCTTCCAGTACGAGGACCATATCCGCGCGCTGGTGAAGGACCGTATCTGGCCGGATTCGACCCGCGCCATATCCGAACTGCGCATCACCCTGGATTATCAGAGCGCCAGCGGCTGGAACCGGTTGTTTTCGCCCGGCCGCCTGTCGATCGATATCGTCGATTATCCCGGCGAATGGCTGCTCGACCTGCCGCTGCTCGGCAAGGATTATCGCACGTTCAGCGAGGAGACGATCGCGCTTGCCGAAAGCGGCGTCCGCACCGAGTTGTCACGGCAATGGCTGGCGCTGACGCGCGCCGCCGATATCCACGCCGGCGCCGACGAGATGGTCGCCCGCGACCTCGCCACCGCTTTTGCCGATTATCTCAAAGCCTGCAAAGCCGACGAACGCTCGCTTTCCACCCTGCCGCCTGGCCGTCTGCTCTTGCCCGGCGATCTCGACGGCTCGCCGGCGTTGACCTTCGCGCCGCTGGCTCTGCCGCCGGACGGCCGTCCCGGCCGCGGCTCGCTCTGGACGATGATGGAGCGGCGCTACGAGGCCTATAAATCCGTCGTCGTCAAACCTTTCTTCCGCGAACATTTCGCCCGACTCGACCGCCAGATCGTCCTGGTCGATGCGCTGCAGGCGATGAACCGCGGCCCTGAAGCCGTGCAGGATCTGGAACGCGCGCTGACCGACGTGCTCGCCTGCTTCCGCCCCGGTACGAATTCGCTGCTCTCCTCGCTGCTCGGGCGCCGCATCGACCGCGTGCTGGTCGCCGCCACCAAGGCCGATCACCTTCACCATGAAAGCCACGACCGGCTCGATGCTCTGACCCGCCGCCTGGTGGATCGCGCCATCGACCGCATCGGCATGGCCGGCGCCGGCATCGACGTCATGGCGCTTGCGTCCGTGCGCGCCACCCGCGAGGCGATGGTCAAACGTGACGGCCATGAACTGCCGGTCATCGTCGGCACGCCGATGGAGGGCGAAACCATCGCCGGCGAGCGTTTCGACGGGGAGAGAAAGACCGCGATCTTCCCCGGCGACCTGCCGGAAGATCCGGAAAGCCTGTTCGACCGCATCGCCTCGGGCGAGACCGGCCTGCAGCTACCCGACGTCAACGTCGTCAGGTTCCGCCCGCCGCATCTCGAGGAAACCGGTGGCGGCATCAAGCTGTCGGTGCCGCATATCCGCCTCGACCGCGCCATGCAGTTCCTGTTCGGAGACCGTCTCGCATGAGCAAGCCCCCGTCCGATCCGCCGCGCCGCGCGCCCGCCGCCTTCATCTATGAGGACGAAGCCACCGAGCGGCGTGACAACGGCCGGCAAGGAGGTGAGCGGCGCAAGCCGGAAAGCTTCTCCGAGCATATCGTCGTGACGCCTGATGAGGACGATCCCTTCCTCAATCCCGACAAGGATCTGAGCGCCGTCCCCGTTGCAGCGCCGCGTAAGCGGCGGACCTCCCTCGGCAAAATCGCCGCCGTCGCCTTCGGCATCCTGCTGTCTCTGGCCATTGGCCTCTGGACCGATAGCCTGATCCGCGAACTTTTCACCCGCGCCGACTGGCTAGGTTATGCCGCCCTTGCCGTGCTGGCGGTCGGTATCCTTGCGGTGTTTACCCTCGTCATCCGCGAAACCATCGGCTTGATGCGCCTTGCCGCCGTCCAGAAGATCAAGGCCGAAGCCGAGGCGGCGATACTCGAGACTCGGCCGGGCAAGGCGCGCGCCGTCGTCGCCCAGCTGACCACGCTGCTGTCGGCAAATCCTGAGACATCGAAGGGTCGCGCGACGCTGAAGGCGACCGAGGGCGAGGTCATCGATCCCCCGCATCTGATCGCGCTCGCCGAACGGGAACTGCTCACTCCGCTCGATCGCAAGGCCCGCGCGCTCATCGTCAACGCCTCCAAGCGTGTCTCGATCGTCACCGCCGTCAGCCCACGCGCCGTGGTCGACCTGCTCTACGTGCTCTATGAGGCGGTGCGCCTCATCCGCGCCATGGCCGAGCTTTATGGCGGCCGGCCCGGCACACTCGGCATGTTCCGCCTGCTGCGTGACGTGCTGGCACATCTCGCCGTCACCGGCTCGATCGCCGTTGGCGACAGTCTGGTCCAGCAGGTGCTCGGCCATGGGCTTGCCTCGAAGCTCTCGGCCCGGCTCGGCGAAGGCGTCATCAACGGCCTGATGACCGCCCGCATCGGAATCGCGGCGATGGATCTTTGCCGCCCGCTTGCCTTCCGCGCCCTGAAGCGGCCGGGAATCGGTGATTTCATCGGCGATCTCACCCCCTCCATGTCGCCACGCGGCAACAATCCTTGAACGAAGCGGCGAATCCGCCGTATTCGCCTCCCCCAGCGTAATGCCGAAGAAATTCTAGTAGTTTCAATGCTTTGGTGAGGATGTTTTAAAATCGATGCCGCGCGAAAACCCTGTGCCACCTTGCATTTCGGCACAATCGAAAGGAAGGATTAACCATTCTTCGGCAAAACTTGCAGCCAGTTCGTGAGTGGTGTTTGCCAAGGAAAATCCATGTATTCGCGCAAGTTTCTCATCGTATGCGGCTTGGCCGCCGCGGCATTGTCTCCCGTCGCAGATGCCGCACCGGCAGCCACCGCTGCGACCCGTGACAAGGCCTTCTTCGATTCCGTCGCCGGCTCTTGGAAGGGCCCCGGTGAAATCGTCGCCGGAAAGTACAAGGGCACGAAGTTCACCTGCAACCTGATCGGCGAGCCCACTGGCGACAGCAGCGCCGGCATCAAGCTCGACGGCACCTGCCGCGTCGGCGTCTTCAAGCAGCCGATGACCGCCGTCATCTCTCAGTCGGGCTCGAGCTACAAGGGCAAATTCCTCGACGGCGCCGCCGGCAAGGGCCTTGACGTCGTCTCCGGCGCCGTCAGCGAGGATACCGTCGTCGTTGGCATCAACCGCGCCAAGCTGAACGGTGCGATGATTGCCCGCGTGCGCGACGACAAGACCATGAACGTCACCGTTTCGGTCAAGGTCGAAAGCCAGATGATCCCGGTCATCGGCCTGACGCTGACCCGCCAGGTCGACGAGATGGCCGTCGGTTCCATCCAGTAGACAAACCGCACAGCGGATTTTCCTGAAGCGGCGGGTTTCTCGCCGTTTTCCGTTTTCCGTTTCCCTGCTTCAGGCGCTTAGCCACCAGTCGCGGCTGTCGTCGGCGATCTCGATGCCGGTCACCTCGGCATCATCAAGCCAGTCACTGACCGCCCTACCCCTGACCGGAAGACCCGGCGCGATATCGGCAAGCGGCATCAGCACGAAACCACGATCGGTCATCCGCGGATGCGGCAGTTCCAGCCGCGGTGCGTCCTGGATCACGTCGCCATAAGTCAGCACGTCGATATCGAGCGTGCGCGGACCCCAGCGCTCGATGCGCTCGCGTTTCATCTCCCGTTCGATCGACAGGCAGACATCAAGCAAAGCCTCGGGCTCCAGCCTGGTCTCGACGGCAGCGCAGGCATTGAAGAAGAACGATTGGTCGGTCTTGCCCCAGGGCGGCGTGCGATAGAGCCGCGAGACCGCGCTAACCCGGCAGTCATCCCGTCCGTTGAGCCTCTGCAGTGCCGCAGCCATCGCCTTCACGGGGTCGCCGATATTGCCGCCGAGGCCGAGTGTGGCGGATTGCAATGCGGCCTCAGGCAAAGTGTTCAACGCTCACCTGCACGAAATCGAGCACGCCGGGCACCGGCGCGTTCGGCTTGCGCACCGTGATCTTCGCTCGCCGGATCTGGGGGAATGTCTCGCAGAGCCCCTTGGCGATATCGAGCGCCAGGGACTCGATCAGGTAGCGCCGCTTGCCGGTGACGATCTGCTCGATCACGGTGAAGGCGATGCCGTAATTGACGGTATCGTTGATCGAATCGCTTTCCAGCGCCTCGCCGGCGACGACATCGAGCTCGGCATCAACGAAGAAACGCTGGCCGAGGAATTCCTCCTCGTCATGCACGCCGTGGCGCGCAAAGAAGGCGCAGTTCTGCAGCGTGATCGTGTAGGTGGTCATGTCGGCCGCTTCCTCTCGAATTCCTGGCGCGCATTGAGCATAGCATCGGTGATATCCAGCGCATCCCTGTTGATTGCGACATTGTGCACGCGGAAAACCGCAGCTCCTTGAAGCCTGAGCAGCGCGCTGGTCGCAGCCGTCGCCGCATCCCGCCCCTGCGCCTCACGCCCTGTCACTGTACCGAGGAAGCGCTTGCGCGACATGCCGGCGAGCAGCGGCAGGCCGAAGCGGGAAAGTTCGGAAAACCGCGCCATCAGCTCCAGGTTCTCCTCCGCCGTCTCCTTGGCGAAGCCGAAACCCGGATCGAGCACGATGCGGTCGCGGTTGACGCCTGATGCAGCGGCGATATCAAGCGATCGTTCGAGGAAATGCACCTGATCGGCAATCACATCGGCAAGCTTTACCCTGTCGCGGCCGGTATGCATGATGCAGAGCCCGGCTCCGGTCACCGCAGCAATATCAGCGATATCGGGCTCCCTCTGCAGCCCGAAGACGTCGTTGACGATATGGGCGCCAGCACTGATTGCAAGCCGCGCCGTTTCGGCGCGATAGGTGTCGATCGAGATCAGCGCCTGGGTGCGCGCGCGCAGTGCCTCGATGACGGGCAGCACGCGCGCCTGCTCCTCGGAAGGGCTGACGGTTGCTGCGTTCGGCCGGGTCGATTCGCCACCGATATCGACAATGCCGGCACCCTCGCTGACCGCCCGCAGCGCCTGTTCGACCGCCGCATCGACGGTTTCAAAGCGTCCGCCGTCGGAAAAGGAGTCCGGCGTCACGTTGATGATCGCCATGATCACCGAACGACGGCCGAGTTCGATCTCCCGGCCATGGCCGACACGCCATATGCTGCCTTCGAGCCCTGTCACCAGACTTATCCCATTGATGACGAAAAAAGCGCCATCTGATATTGCGCTTGGGGTGGCTATGCCCCAAGCTCCTGCCGATTTCAACACGGGTTGCGTTCAGAATGCCGCTTGCAGTGCGTTATATGGTCGTTCCTATCGCCTTTTCCATTGCTCTTTCCCTCTGCAGCCCGTCGGCAGCCGAAGTGATCGCATCGAAAAGCTATTCCTATTTCGACATTCGCGGCAAAACCGCGGATGAGCTCGACCGCGAACTCAGCCGGCGCGGCCCGACGGCGAGCGGTTCCTCGGCACGCCATCCCGGCGCTACGAAGATCCGCTTCGGCGGCGAGGCAACCTATATTCAGAATAATGGGCGCTGCCGCGTCGGCAACGTCAAGGTCACGGTCCATACCCAGATCATCCTGCCGCGCTGGAGCCGCCGCAAGGGCGCCAGCAAGGAGCTGTCGATGATCTGGGACGCGCTGTCGAGCGATATCAAGCGCCACGAGGAGCGCCATGCCGAGATCGCCCGCGACCAGGCCCGCGCCATGGAGCGCGCCATTCGGGCGCTGCCGCAGCAGCGCAGCTGCGAAGCCATGCAGGAACTCGTCTCCGACGAATCAGCTCGCGGTATAGAGGAGCACGACCGGCAGCAGGCGCGATTCGACCGGGTCGAGGCGGTCAATTTCCAAAAGCGGATGCTGAGGTTGCTGAACAATCGAATCAATGGTCGAGCAGGCGCAAAATAAGGCTTTTTCAGTCTGATTGCGAGCGGAAACCCTTAGCTGCATAACGAAACTTGTGCGAAACTTGCACCCTCCCCAGCGATTCACTGGTCATTTTTCATCCTGGCAGACTCAACCGGAACGCGTTAATATGAACACATTCGAAAGTGCAGGTATGGCATCTGCACTTTCATCGCTGGGTTCTCCTGGCGCGTTCCGAAGCCGCGGATGTTCCTCCCTCATCCGTAGGTAATGCGCCCGCCTCGCCTCGCTCGCTCTAGCGCGCGAGGCGTCTTTTTTTGGTATCGAATTTTTCGACGATGTTTGAAGCGCAGCGTGCTTCAGGCCTGGCGTTCCGGCACGTGCACCACGAGCCCGTCATAGACAGCCTTCATCCGGATCTGACAGGACAGCCGCGAGGTCGGGCGCACATCGAAGGCGAAGTCGAGCATGTCCTCTTCCATCGCTTCCGGCTGGCCGACCTTCTCCGTCCACTCCTCGTCGACATAGACATGACAGGTCGCGCAGGCGCAGGCGCCGCCGCATTCCGCCTCGATGCCGGGCACCGAATTGCGCACGGCATTCTCCATCACGGTGGAGCCTTGGTCGACGTCGAGGTCGAAGCGCGTGCCGTCGAAGGCGACGATGGTAAGTTTGGGCATCAGGTCTATTTCCGGTCTTCAGGTGGGTGGGCGGATTTTCTTCCGACAATTCGACGCATCAGTCAATATTGGGGAAATTCGCCACAGCCTCGCAGATCGGACATTCGCCCGCCGTCTTCAAAGCGTCATAAGGGACGTCGCAAAAAGACCCGCGGTTCCGCAATGGAACAACGGGCCTCGTTCGAACGGTATCTTATGCACTTTGCCCAAAAGTGCGCAGCGGTTTTGGGACAACGAGATGCATCGAATAAAACTTAGAGATCAGCCGCGGCAGAGCTTCAGGATGAAATTCTCGGCGTCGATGACGGCGGCACCGAGCGCTGCCGTCGCGCCGGCATCGCCGCCGTTTTCCTCGACGGCTTCCGCCGTCTGCGACACCCGGAACGCGCCGACCGAGCTTGCCGCGCCCTTCAGCCGATGCGCGGCTGCGCCGATACGGATGGTTTCGCCGCTGGCAATATCCTGAAGGCACGCCCGGGCCTGGCGCGCAAACATCTGAAGGACTTCGAGTTCCAGCGTCTTATCGCCCATCGTCTGCTTTGCGAGATGGACCAGATCGATCGGCCGGACCTTTGAGGGACATGGTCCCTTTGCATTATCCGGCGCCTCGAATACGATGTTCAATGCTGCCATCTGGGCTGCCATTGCCAATTCTCCCGTCTCTGTCGTCCGCAGTTGCAACAGTTCTGCGACAGGAGGGTGGCCATCACGTTAAATTCCGGCACACTCGGGGCGAAAATCTCACCATATGGTTAACATCCGTTAAATATCCCTAAACTATTGGCTTTTAAGCCGCGCCTGGGATTCAAAGGTGTTAACAACGGGTTAACGCGCCATGAATCTCAAGCCTTCATTAATTGTGTGAAGAGCCCAGATGTGTCACTACGATACTGGTGGAGCGGGTTTATGGTACGCGCCTTTGCCGAGCGAGTGGATAATGGTAGTGTTTTGATACCTTCCGTTTGAAAAAGCGGCTATCTACTCTGAAATGACATGCTTATCCGTCCTTCGTTGGGATGGAAGGCTGGAACGGCAAAGTTGTTCCCGGGTGAGGCGGAAGCCCAGGATGCGCTGTCGGACTGGCTGACAGTAACGAGGCATAACCGAATGGCGAACAACAAATATAACGAGTCGATTGAGGACAAGGCGTTCAAGGCATTGGACGAGGCGCTCCAGATCGACTTTAGCAAGGATAACGTACCGTCTCGCCGCGGCGACGCGCCCCAGGCCCCGGAGGCTAATGTGTCTGATCCAGTAAATGCGCGTAACCAGCAGGCCCAGGAAGAAGCGCAGCGCCGCAGCCGCCGCGGTGCCGCCGGCGAGCAGGCTTCCAGGGGTCCGGCCTTCGCGCCCGCCAACGATGCCAGCCGTAATACGCCCGCCTCGATCCTGAAATCCTTTGACGGCGCCTCCAGCCGCTCGGCGGTGCGCACCGCCACCCTGTTTTCCGTGCTTTGGGTCATGGCCGGCCTTGGCCTGATGTCGCTGCTTTATGCTCCGCAGATCTGGCAGATCCGTTCGCTCGCCGATCTCGTCGCCCTGCCCGGCGTCATTGCCGGCCTCGTCGGCATCATCATTCCTGTGATGATGTTCTATGCCTTCGCCATCATGATCTCCCGCGCCCAGGACATGCGCAACGCCGCCCGCTCCATGGCAGAGGTGGCATTGCGCCTAGCAGAGCCGGAAACCATCGCCTCCGAGCGCATCATGACCGTCGGCCAGGCCGTGCGCCGTGAGGTCTCGGCCATGAATGAAGGCATCGAGCGCACCATCGCGCGTGCCTCCGAGCTGGAAACGCTCGTCCATTCCGAAGTCAATGCGCTTGAACGTTCTTACGCCGACAACGAGTTGCGCGTTCGCGGTCTCGTCCACGAACTCGGCTCCGAGCGCGAGGCGATCGTCAACCATGCCGACCGTATCCGCACCTCGATCGGCAGCGTGCACGACCAGTTGAAGGAAGAGCTGTCGCTTGCGACCGAAGAGATCGCGGTGCGGCTTGCCACATCGGGCGAAGCCTTCGCCTCTCTGATCGATACGCGCGCCGCGACGATCCTGGAAAAGTCGGATAGCGCCCTGCAGTCGATGGGCAGCCTGCTCGCAGCCAAGACCGATACCCTGTTGCAGACACTGAACGCGTCGGGTTTTGCGCTGGCCACCGAATTCGACAACCGCCTCGAAGCCCTCTCCGTCAATCTCAACGATCATGGCGAAAGGCTGCTCAGCCAGTTCGAGACGCGCGCCTCGACCATGGACAGCAGCACCGAAAAGCTGAATGCGGCGCTGAATGAGCGTACCCACCAACTCAACGAGATCCTGATCGCCCGCACCCGCGAGATCAACGAGAGCCTGACGTCAGGCGAACGCACCATCGGCGGCACGCTCGACGACGTACTCTTCAAGCTGAACAGCGCGCTCGACGAAAAGGGCGCAAGCTTCCGCCAGAGCCTGCAGACCACCGCCGACGACGCCGTCATGGATCTCGACGTGCGCTCCGGCTTCTTCGAGGAGCGGCTGCAGACGACCGTTGCCCAGCTTTCGACCGCCTTCGACGAACGCGTCTCCGAATTCACCAGCGCCTTCGACAAACGCACCGGCTCGCTCGACACCAAGCTGATGGAGAGCCTCGCCCGTATCAACGAGACGCTGACCGGCGGCTCGGATTCAATCGACGGCATTCTGAGCTCCGGCATCGACCGGCTCGGTTCGTCTATGACCGACCAGTCGCTGGCGCTCGCCACCGCGCTCGCCACCGGCCACGAAGTGCTGGAAAGCACGCTCGGCAGCCGGGCGGACGAAATCACTACGGCGCTTACCAGCCGCACCGGCGAACTGAACTCGGCGCTGCAGAGCGCCACCTCGGAAATCGCGCTGACGCTTGCGACCGGCACCTCCGAGCTGCAGAACAACCTTCAGACACGCTCGGCCGAATTCCGCGACACGCTGCGCACCACCACCACCGATCTGACGACTGCCGTTGCCGCTGGCACCGAGCAGGTGACCGCTGCCTTCGGCGGTCGCGCCGAAGAGCTGAGCGGTGTGCTTACCGCCCGTGCGGCCGAAATCAGCGAGGCGCTCGGCACGGCCCACGGCCGTATCGACAGCGTCATGGCAGAGCGCGGCGGCGCACTTTTGGAGGCACTGACCACCCATCACGGTCGCTTCGAAGAAGCGCTGACGACCCGCTCCGACGCCATTATCAATGCCGTCTCCGGCACCCATGACCGTCTTGCCGAGACGCTCGACGAAAAGGCGATGGCGCTTGCCATCTCTCTGAACGAGAGCCAGGCGCGCATCGAGGACACGCTCGAGACCCGCTCCGAGGCTCTGTTGAACGCCGTCTCCGGCACCCATGATCGCCTCTCCGAGACGCTTGACGAGAAGGCGATGGCGCTCGCCATTTCGCTCAGCGAAAACCAGGCCCGCATCGAGGATACGCTCGAGACCCGCTCCGAAGCCTTCCTCAACGCCGTGTCTGGCACGCATGATCGCCTGTCGGAAACGCTGGACAGCAAGGCGGCGGCCCTTACGACCTCGCTCGACGAGCGCCATGCCCGCATCGAGGATGCGCTTGGAACGCGCGCCGAGGCACTGCTGAACACTGTATCCGGCACGCGCGACCGTCTTGCCGAGACGCTCGACGAAAAGGCGATGGCGCTCGCCATGTCCTTGAACGAGAGCCAGGCCCGTATCGAGGAGACGCTGGAAACCCGTTCCGCAGCGCTGCTGAACGCCGTCTCCGGAACCCATGATCGTCTCTCGGAGACTCTGGACGGCAAGGCGGCAGCTTTTGCCACCTCGCTGAGCGAAGGCCATGCCCGTATCGAGAATACGCTCGAAACCCGCTCCGCAGCCCTGCTGAACGCCGTCTCCGGCACCCATGATCGTCTCTCCGAGACGCTGGACGAAAAGGCGATGGCCCTCGCCATTTCGCTCAACGAAACCCAGACACGGATCGAAGACACGCTGGAAACCCGCTCGGCGGCCCTGCTGAATGCGGTCTCCGGCACGCATGACCGTCTGTCCGAGACGCTGGACGAGAAGGCGATGACGCTCGCTATCTCGCTCAATGAGAGCCAATCGCGGATCGAAGACACGCTGGAAGCACGCTCCGAAGCCTTCCTCAAGGCCGTGTCCGGCACGCACGACCGTCTCTCGGAAACGCTCGACGAAAAGGCGACGGCGATCGCCGCCTCCCTGAACGAGGGTCAGAGCCGCCTGCAGGATACGCTGGAGAGCCGCTCGGAATCCTTCCTGACTGCGGTCTCCGCCACCCACGACCGCCTGTCCGAGTCACTCGACGATCGGGCGATGGCGCTTGCCATCTCGCTGAACGAGAGCCAGAGCCGTCTCGAGGAGACGCTGACAACAGGCGCCGATGCGATCACCAATGCGGTCTCCGGCACGCATGTCGGCCTGAACGGTGTACTCGACCAGAAGGCGGCCGCGCTTGCCACCTCGCTGAGCGAAGGCCAGGCCCGCCTCGAGGAAGCCTTGGGCCACCGCACCGCCGCGATCATCGGCGCCGTAACGGCAACCCACGACCGGCTCACCGATACGCTCGACGAAAAGACCATGGCGCTTGCCATTTCGCTCGACGATAACCAGAGCCGCTTCGACAGTGTGCTCGAAGCCCGCAGCAACGCCATCATGGAGGCCGTCTCCGGTGCCGAGGCACGAGTGGCCGGCGCCTTCTCCGACAAGACTGATGCAATCCGCACCGCTTATACCGACAATCAGCAGCGGCTCGAAAATGCGCTTTCCGAACATAGTGCCGCCCTCTCGGGCGTTCTCGATGCCGGCGGCGCCCGCTTCGAGGATCTCGTCGGCGGCCTGACCGGCCGCATCGAAGGCCGTCTGACCGATGCACATACACGGCTCGGAGGCCTCGCCGACGAGGCTGCAGCGCGCATCGAGGGCGGGCTCGCCTCTGCCCATGAGCGCATCCGCACGACGCTCGAAGACCGCGCCAACGCCATCGACCTGTCGCTGAACCAGGCCCATGCGCTGATCAGCGATACGCTGGCCGAACAGGCGACCAGCATCGGTACCTCGGTGGCGACGAGCGTCGGCATGCTCGAATTATCGCTGGAGCACCGTGAGGCCGCGATCCGCCAGGCGATCGATGCCGGCGCCCAGACATTGGAAGATCGCATGCATGCCGGCGCCGGCCAGATCGCCGGCCGCTTCCAGGAGGCTGCAAGCGCGATTTCGAGTTCCACTCAGGACTTGTCCGCCCATCTCGATCGGTCGGTCGAAAGCCTGACGGTCCGTTTTGAAGAAACCGGATCGCGTGTGGAAGCCGGTCTTGCGGCGATCGAGACCCGCATCCGCGACGGCGTCGGCGGCGTTGCAGAAAGGGTCGAAGCCGCCAGCGGTCAGCTTTCCGGCGTGCTTGCCGACGGCGTTTCCCGTATCGGCGCGCTCAGCGACGACGCCACGCAGCGCATCTCGGCGACGCTCGAAGGCAGTGCTGCAAACCTCACTCAGGCGATCGACAGCCGCACCGCCAATCTGGCCGAGACGCTGGACAGCCGCGCCACCAGCCTGACCGGCGCCATCGACGGCCGCACCACGAGCCTTGGGGAAACTCTCGACCGTGGCAATGAACGCATCGAGGAACGCCTCTCTACCATGGACCGTGCATTGACCGTCGGCCTCGAGGCCGTCAACCGCACCATCGAAGGCAAGGCCGCCGGCCTCGCCTCGACGCTGCGCAGCGCGGTTGCCGACGCAGCCCAGGGAATGGAAGGCGAAGCGACGAGAACCACCGAACTGCTTGGCAAGACCGGCCAGCAATTCGCCGAGGATCTCAATACGAAAAGCGACGAATTCACCCGCACTATGGATGAGCGCTCGTCGCAGATCGTCACCCGCGTCGCCGAAGCTCAGAACCGGCTGGCAAGCCAGGCCGCTGCCGTCGCCCAAACCTTCTCGGAAGCCGGCAACGCCATCGTCAACAAGGTCGCCGAGGCCGAGACCATCGTCGGCACGCAAGTCAATGCCATCTCCAAGGTGCTGTCGGATGCCGGCCAGTCTCTGGAGACACGTGGCAACGCCATCCGCTCGACACTGTCGGGCGCCGGCAGTGAGATTTCCGCCACCATGGCGGATGTCGACCGGGCGCTCGAAGCCCGCAGCAGCGCCATTCGCACCAACCTCGAAGAGCGTGCCCGCGAGATCGATACGACGTTCTCCGAGATCGACCGGGCGCTCGAAGCGCGCGGCAACTCGATCCGCTCGACGCTCGAAGAGCGCACCCGCGACCTCAACTCGATGCTATCAGGCCGTTCGGTCGAATTGACGCGCATCCTCGACGAGACGGCCCGCCCGATCATCGACCGCTACACCGATGCTGGCGAGCAGGCCGCCGCCCGCATCACCGCCGCGGCCAACCTCAGCGCCGACCGCCTGCGCGCCGAAAACGAAGCGCTCGCCAGCGCCGTTGCCGCCCGCACCGAGAATGTCGCCAATGCCGTCAGCGCCATCGAGAACAGCTTGGTCGGCAACGTCAACGGCCTCGTCGAGCGCATGTCGGAAAGCAGCGCGGCGATGGCGATGATGATGAACCGCGCCGCCGAGCAACTGGCTAGCGTCGACGGCCGTCTCGGCGATACCACCACGCGCTTTGCCGACTCCGCCACCAAGGCCGCTGAAATGGTCTCCGCCTCGACCAGGCTTCTCGAAGGCAAGGTCGACCGCCTCTCCGACATCTCGGGCCAGACGCTGGCACAGGTCGGCGGCATCATCGGCCGCTTCGACGAACACTCCAAGGTTCTGACCCAGGCTTCGCAGCTTCTCGGCGCCGCCCAGTCCAACCTCGCCTCGACGCTCGAAGAGCGCGAGAGCGCGCTGCAGACGCTCTCGGTCGGCCTCGTCTCGCGCTCGGCCGAGATCGAAAAGACCATGCAAGGCCTCGGCAGCATGATCGAGACCGTGTTCGAGCGGGCAGAGCAACGCTCCAGCCAGGTTACCGGCAATTTGCGCCAGGGCGTGCAGTCCTCCTTCGCCGATATTGGCCGCATTCTCACCGAAACCGAGAAGCGCGCCCAGGAAGCGGCAGAGACGATGCGCGAGGCGATCACTCGCGCCGGCGACGAGGCCAATACGACGATCGACGGCACCTTTGCCAATGTCGAGCGCCGTTCCGGCGATCTCTCCAATCGCATTCGCGGCGGCCTCACCGCCTCGCTGTCGGAAGTCGAGCGCATGCTCGGCGAAGCCGGCCGCGCCTCCGACGGCGCCGCCCAGCACATGCGGGAAGCGCTGCGCGAGGCGATCGATGATGCCGTCGGCCGCTTCTCCGGCGCCACCGAGGATATCCGCCGCTCCGCCGCCGACATCCGCAGCGAGCTCGACGCCACCCGCGCCGAACTGAAGCGCGGCGCCTTCGATCTTCCCGAAGAGGCCAAGGAAAGCGCCTCGGCCATGCGCCGGGCCGTCGCCGAGCAGATCAAGGCGCTGCAGGATATCTCCCAGCTCGTCGGCCGCTCCAGCCAGCAGCTCGAGATCTCCGAGCCCGTTGCCCGCACGCTCGCCCAGGTGCAGCCGGCCCCACGTCCCTCCCAGCCGGTCGCAGCCCAGCCGCAGCAGCCGGCAGCACCCCCGCCGATCGAAGCGACAGGTCTGCGCGGAACGATCGCACCATCCGCGCCGGCTGCCGCCCCCCAGCGCGCCGCGCCGCAGCCTGCCCCCGCTCGCCAGGAAACAGGCCGCCCGGAAACAGGTCGCCAGGAGCCGGCTCGTCCGGAAAGCGGCGGCTGGATCAGCGATCTCCTGCGTGGCGCATCGCGTGAGGAGGCCGCCGACGAGGCCGCGGCCGCCCGTGTTCCGGCCCGCCCGGCGGAAACTGCCGCGCCGGCCGCGCGAAGCAATGACAGCCGCAATCCGCGCCACGTCGTCGAATCGCTGAACTCGCTCTCGGTCGATATCGCCCGCGCCATCGACCACGACGCTTCGGTCGATCTCTGGCGCCGTTACCAGCGCGGCGAGCGCGACGTCTTCACCCGCCGCCTCTACACGCTGAAGGGCCAGCAGACCTTCGACGAGATCAAGCGCAAATATGACCGCGAACCGGAGTTCCGCACCGCCGTCGACCGCTACATTGGTGATTTCGAAAAGCTGCTCGCCGACGTCGCCCGCACCGACCCGAACCGGACGGTAACGCAGTCCTACCTCACCTCGGATACGGGCAAGGTCTACACGATGCTCGCTCATGCCGCAGGCAGGCTCGGCTGAACCTGACTGGTACCCGCCGATTGGAAAGCCGCTTGAGCACGTGTCGGGCGGCTTTCGCTCTGTGAAGCGAGTGTTATCCATTCGCTATCCAGCCATGGAAGCCTCTCTCGAATGACTAAGGCCCTTCTGATCATCGACGTACAGAATGCGATCCTCTCCGGTAAAGCCTCGCCAGAGCGGCAGCCTCAAGTCGATGCCGCACTCGACGAGACCGTCGCACGGTTGGCCGCGCTAAAGGAAAAAGCTCGGCAGGCGGGCGCGCCGATCGTACTCGTTCAGCATGATGGCGACAGCGGCCATCGATTGGCTGTCGGCACGCCGGGTTGGGCGCTGCGCGACGAGATCGCGCCGAGGCAGGCCGAGGTCGTTGTGCGCAAGAAAAGCGCCGACTCCTTCTTCGAGACCGATCTTGCAGAACGCCTGGACGAACGATCGGTCACTCACCTCGTCGTCGGTGGATGCATGTCGCAATTCTGTGTCGACACGACAGTCAGGCGAGCCGTGTCGCTCGGATATGATGTGACGTTGATTGCCGATGGTCACACGACCGGCGACACGGCGACCTTGACCTTCTCCGAGATCATTGCCCATCACAACGAAACATTCGATGGTTTCGATGCGGGCAAGGCGACGGTAGAAATCCGCCCCGCCGCCGAGATCGCCTTTTCATAAATTTTCGGGCGGCAGGAGGACCGGGACCGCTTCGCGGCCCCGACTTCCCCATCCTACCGATCGGCCGCTATGTTCCAGTTGTAGATACAGCGGTCGAGGCCGATGGCGATCTCAAGTACCAGAACGTCATGGTCGACCGCCGCTCCCTTCTTCGGCTGCGACTGGTAGCGCTGCGGAAAATCCGTGCGTCGTGAGATCGAGCAGACCTCCATCCACTTGTCGCCATTGTCGACCTCGATATCGACAGTCACCTCCGAATAGGTCGGCAGCCGGTCGGAGGGTACGATCCGCGTCGGCAGATGGATCAGCGATGCGATCATCCGGCGGACCGGCTCGAGGCAGGCGGCGTGATAGTCGTTGCCGCTGTCGGCCGTGAAGGCGCATTGGAATTCGAGTTGCCAGAATTCCTTCAGCCGCATGTGTTTGGTCGGCTGTTCCTGCTCGCGACGATAGGATCTGCCGGCCTGCCAGATGCAGAGCGGCAGCCGTGTCTTCGAGTGATTGCCGAGAATATGCTGCAGGTAGACGTAGGTCGACGGCGTGGTCTCCGGTCTCAGCACCAGCGCGGTCTCGCTGGTGGAGAGCTGTTCCTGGACCCAGATATCGGCGTTCGAATAGGCGCTTGAAACCGGCGACCGCGGCATCAGCGCCGGCGCCTCGACCCTCCTGATATCCCAGGCCGGATTGACGGATCTGAGGAAACTGCGGACTTCTTGCGAGAAGAAGCTGATCATATGATCGAGCAAATGGATCTCGCGCTCCTCCCAATGGACGAGCGAATTGACATGATAAATATTGAGCACGGTGCCTGTCTCCCTGGCAACCTTGATTGACGTGGTGAGGGGCTTTACGTCCAGCAGCGCGCCGGACGCCTGGCGCCCTGACGTCACAGCAGGACGCGAAGACCTCGTCCGCCAAGAGCACGCACGATCGCGACCTGCAGGCAGGTGCTGATATGACGGGAGAAAGACGCGCGCTTCATGCTCATGGCGCGTTTTTACGTGGCGTGCGCATCATTGTCAAAACCGAAGAGGGTGAGACAAAAGGAATCAGCTGTGGATGACCCTTTTTTATTGCCCCCTGTCCTTCATTCCGTCACAAACTTTTCTGATCCGCTCACATTAAAGCGAATGGCTCACTCAAACGACAGAGACAGCAACATTGATGACCAAGACGACATCCAGGCTCCTTGCCACGGCGCTCTCTTCCCTTTTCCTGATGGGCGCTTTCACTCAGGTTCAGGCAGGCCAGGCAAGCTTCGTCGTGGATGCCCAGTCCGGCCAGGTCCTCGAAGGTTCCAATCAGGACGATCTGAACTATCCGGCGTCGCTGACCAAGATGATGACGCTCTATCTCGCCTTTGAGGCCCTGCATGACGGACGCCTCAACTGGGACCAGAAGCTCACCATGTCGGAAAATGCCGAGAGCAAGGAGCCCTTCAAGCTCGCTGTCGGCGCCGGCCGCAAGGTGACGCTGCGCGAAGCGGTCGAAGGAATTGTCGTGCTCTCTGCCAATGATGCGGCTGTGGCAATCGCTGAACAGCTTGGCGGCTCCGAACAGGTTTTCGCCAAGGCGATGACCGACAAGGCACACCAACTCGGTATGAAGGATACGGTCTTCAAGAATCCGTCGGGCCTTCCCGATCCGGAGCAGGTCACCACGGCGCGGGACATGGCGACGCTCGGCGTTTCGTTGATGCGGGACTTCCCCGAGGAGTTCAAGCTCTTCTCTATGCGCGGCTTCCAGTTCCGCGGCATGAAGCTGCGCGGCCACAACAACCTCATGTATCGCTATGACGGCGTCGATGGCATCAAGACTGGTTACACCGATGCATCGGGCTACAATGTCGTAACGTCGGCGTTGAAGGATGGCCGTCGCGTGGTCGGCGTCGTCATGGGCGAAAAGACCGCGAGCATACGCGACGACAAGATGGCAAGCCTGCTGGACAGCACCCTGTCGCCGTCATCGACCACCACAGCTTCGACGACTCCAGGCAGCCAGCCGGGCGCGACGATGACGGATTCGCAACCGACGAAGTAAGATCGATGAGCGGAGACCTGCCGGTTATCTGAAAGCCACCTCCAGATGCTGGCGGTCTTGCGCGATCACCCTGCAATTCGTTTCGAATCCTTCGCCTTTGATGGCCAGGATGAATTCCGCAGGAATGCCTGATGTATTGGAGACTGAAATGCCGGCGCTCTCCGAGCCTATGGTTTTGACGGTGCAGTCGATGGTCGAACGCCGATCGTTGAACAGGATCGAACCCGCCTTCAGCACCCGCCGTCGAGCCCCAATGGCGTGATCGGCGTGGATGGAACTCCACGACACGCAACGATTCCGTCCACCATGCTTGGCCTGATACATTGCCGCATCCGCCTGAGCCAGCAAGGTCTCGATCTCCTTGCTGACGATCGAGAGTGCCGAAGTTCCAAAACTGGCTGTGACGGTCAGGGCGCCATGATCGCCACGTATGATCTCGGAGGCGATAGCGGCTCTGAGTTTCTCGGCGACCGCGGCAGCACCTTCCCGATCGACATGCGGCAGGATGACGGCAAATTCCTCGCCGCCAAGGCGGCCGAAAAGATCGCCGGCGCGCAGGGTCGCCTTGCAGGTCGATGCGACCGCCTTGAGGACCTCGTCTCCTGCGGCATGTCCGTGCGTATCATTCACCTTCTTGAAATGATCGATATCGAAGACGATGCATGAGAGGTCGTGCTTGTGCCGCAGAGCGAGCGAAATGAGCTGATCGGCCTCCTGCTTGAAGGCACGCCGCGTCATCGCCTCGGTGAGGCTGTCGATCGCGGCCGACTGCATGAGCTCGATGCGGTCCATCGCGGCCCCCGCCAGCTCCTCGAGAATGCCGAGATCTCTGTTACCGAACGATCGTGGCCTGCGGTCGATCGCGCAAACCGTTCCGATCATGTGCCCGGCTTTTGTTTTCAACGGCACGCCGGCATAAAAACGGATATGGTTCTCGCCCGTCACCGCAGGATGTTGTGAAAACCGCGGGTCCTTGGTGGCGTCTTGCACGACAACAGGCTTTTCACAGTCCACGACATAGCGGCAGAACGTGTCTTCGCGCGACACCTCGTCGCCCGCGAGGCCCGAGCAAGCCTTATACCATTGCCGATGCGCATCGATCAGCGACACGATGCCGATGTCGATGGAATAGATCTCCTTTATCAGGCGTACGATCCGCTCGAAGCCCTCGTCCCTCGGAGTGTCGAGGATATCGAGCTGCTGCAACACAGCTAGGCGATCATTTTCGCGCTGGATCGCCTCCGATGACGATTTCCCGAAGACCCGTGCAACCACCATGCAGCATTCCTCCTGAAAGGGACTGTATGATGCGTTCCATAAATTCGTGAAGAAATTGAATACGATGACGACCCCTATGCCATGGGATCAAATATTTTTCACAATCGACAACCCCCGATATTCACGGGGCGGTCTCGAAATTCCAGTTCAAATTGAGCGCAGCGTCCAGCTGACGATCTCGGAGGCGACCGTGGAGAAGGCGCGGTCGAGGCCTTTGACGAAGCCGTCATTGTCGCCGCCGGCCGGCGCCATGGCGCGGAACACCTTCTGAGCACGCACCGAGCCGTTGCGATCGTTGAGGACCTTGGCGGAAATCTCGACCACCGCCTGGTTGCCCTTCGAAGCATCGATTTCGAAGGAGCGGATATCGGTGACGATCTGGTAGTCGATCGCCAGCCCCTGCCCCGGCATGCCGACGCCACCGAGCTTGCCCGAGTTCTCGAAGGCTTCCACCAGCTTCGACTGCACTATGCGCGGCAGCTTGTCGCCCCACTGCGCCTTTGAGAGATACTGGATTTCCGAAGGCGAAACACGGATGACGATCTGCTCGCTGTCGAGCGACCTTAGCGCCGTCGGGCTGGCGATCAGGATCTGGCGGGATTTGGCCGCGGGTCCACTGCCGTCGACGGCAGCGGGCAGGTCATAGGTGTCGTTCTTGGCCGCAGTGCCGCACCCCGAAAGGATCAGCGCCGTCAGCGGCAGCGCGATCACCGTTCCCCTGATCCGTGAACGGCGCGACAACAAATGCGATGCGACCATATTAGGCTACCCCTGACTTCCCAGTTAACGCCGCGTCCGGCCGTCATATTGCTTCACCGTGTCCCCGCCGAAGATCAGGCGTTGCGGATTACGGTCGAAGTTGGTGATCGTATCGTTCAGATTGCTCACGGTTCCGCGCATGTCGTTGACGAGAGTCTGCACGTCGCGCAAGCCGCCGCTCGAGAATTTCTGCAGATTGTCGGCAATCGGCCCAATGCGCGAATTCAGGTTGTCGGCCACCTTCTTGAAGGATTCCAGCGTATTGCGCGCCTCGGTGAACAGCGATTGCGTATTGTCGGTGCCGAGCAGCGCATCGACCTTGATGAGGATGCCGTCGATGCGGGTCGACGCCGAATTCAGCTTGTTGGAAAGCTGCGACACATCCTGGATCGTCTGGTCGATATCTTTCTGACGCGCCGAAACCGTGTTGGCGACATCGCGGATCGAAGCGACGGCGGCGCGCGCATCCTTGGTCGCCTGCGCGATGTCGTCGACCGAGCCCTTCACCTTCGCGGGATCGATCTGGGCAACGAGCGTATCGACGCGATCGAGCGTCGCCTGCGCCTGCTTGCCGAAATCGTTGAAGGTGGTGGCCGTCTGGTCGAACTTCTGGATCGCGCCCTTGAGGTCGCCCGAGGCATCGGCGACATTGGCGGTGATCTTCTCGGCATTGGAGACGATGTTGTCGATCTTCTGCGCATCGACCGCCTTGACCAGCGATTCGACGGCTTGAAGCGTCGAATCGACACGACCGGAGACCGCCTTCACCGTATTGGAGAGCTCACCCACGCTCTGCAGGAAGGCATCGATATTGCCGGAATTCTTGGCAAGCGCATCCGAAAACGTCTCGGCATTCTTGAAAGTCTCGGTCAGCGGCCCGCGCGAATCTTCGATGAAACCCTGAAGTTCGCCGACCGCGTCGTTGGCCCGATCGAGGATCTTGTCGGCCGTCGCCAGAAGATTGGTGACGCTCGACTGATCGGCGACGATGACGGCGCGTTTGCCGTTGTCGATCGCATGCTGGAGAATGCTTTCCTCGCCCTTGCGGCCGCCCGACAGTTCGATATAGGCAGCCCCGGTCAAACCCTGGATTTCAAGGGCGGCCTTGGTGGAAGGGTAGATCGGCGCATCGGTACGCACCTGGGTGAAGGCCAGCGAATATTGCGGATCGTCGGCATCGATCGACAGCGTCTGCACCGAGCCGATCTGGATGCCGTTAAAGCGCACCGGCGAACCGACGCTGAGGCCGTTGGCCGAGCCCGGAATACGCACGATCAGTTCCGTCATCGGGCCGCCCCGGCCATATTCGGCCATCCAGTAGACGAAGCCGAAGGCCGCCGCGATCACCAGCACCGTGAAAAAACCGACAATCGTGTAATTGGCTTTGGTTTCCATCTTATCCGATCACTTTCCGCTGCTGTCGTGCCGCGCGGCAGCATCGTTCTGCGGCACAATCGACCGCGCGCGTTTGCCCTTGAAATAGGCCTGCACCCACGGATCGTCATAGGCCAGCATGTCGTCGATCGTGCCTTCCACCATTACTCGCTTCTTTCCGAGCACGGCAATACGGTCGCAGACCGAAAACAGGCTGTCGAGGTCGTGCGTGACCATATACACGGTCAATCCCAGACTATCGCGCAGGTTGGCGATCAGTTCGTCGAATTCGGCCGCGCCGATCGGGTCGAGGCCGGAGGTCGGCTCGTCCAGGAAGACGAGCTCCGGATCGAGCGCCAGCGCGCGTGCAAGGGCGGCACGCTTGATCATGCCGCCGGAAAGCTCGGACGGGTATTTGTCGGCAGCATCGGCTGCAAGCCCGACCATACGGATCTTCAGATGCGCCAGCTCGTCCATCAGCGAGGTCGGCAGGTCGAGATATTCGCGCATCGGCACCTGGATGTTTTCCTTGACCGTCAGCGACGAGAACAGTGCCCCCTGCTGGAACAGAACGCCGAGCCGCATGTCGAGCGCGTTGCGCTGCGGTTCGTCGAGTTCGTCGAAATCCTGGCCGAGGATCTTGATCGTGCCGGAGCGGCGCGGCAGCAACCTAAGCACCGTGCGCATCAGCACCGATTTGCCGGTGCCCGACGCGCCGACGAAGCCGAGGATCTCGCCGCGGTAGATATTGAGGTTCAGATTGTCGAGCACGACCTTGGAGCCGAAGCCGACGGTGACGTCGCGCGCCGACAGCACGATGTCCCTTTCGTCCTTGTCTTCCGTATCGATCGGTTTCTCGTCCACGCGGTCCGCCATCCTAGAAATCGATCGCTGCATAGAACATCGCAAAAAGCCCGTCCATCAGGATGACGACGAAAATCGCCTTCACCACCGCGGCCGTCACATGCTGGCCGAGCGATTCCGCGCTGCCGCCGACCTTCAGCCCCTCGACGGCGGCGACGATGCCGATGACCAGCGCCATGAACGGCGCCTTGATCATGCCCGATAGTACTGTCGACAATGTCACCGCCTCGTGCAGGCGCGACACGAAATTGGCGAAGGTGATGCCGGAATAGCCCCAGGCGACGGCGGCAGCACCGCCGAGCGAAGCAAAATTTGCGAGCACCGTCAAAAGCGGCAGCGCAATGGTCAGAGCCACCAGTCGTGGGAAGATCAGCACGCCGATGGGATTCAGCCCCATCACCTTCAGCGCGTCGATCTCCTCGCGCATCTTCATCGAACCGATTTCGGCGGTGATGGCGCTGCCAGAACGGCCGGCGATCATGATCGAGGTCAAGAGCACGCCGATTTCGCGCAATTGCAGGATGCCGACGAGATCGACGACGAAAACCTCAGCGCCGAAGTAGCGCAACTGAAAGGCGCCCTGCTGGGCGATGATCGCCCCAATCAGAAATGACATCAGCAGGATGATCGGAACGGCGCGAACGCCCATATGGTCGATCTGGTTGACGATCGAGGCCGGCGAAACGCCGCTGCCGCGGCCGAACTTCATTTGCGCGCCGCGCACCGCCGAACCGAGGATATACATGGCGGCGGCGAAATTGTCCCAGACCTCATAGGTCATTTTGCCGATCGGCGCGAAGATGCGCGCGGTAAGCGAGACTTTCTCCGTCTGCTCCGGCTCGACCTTGGCCGGCTCCTCGGAAAACATCTCCAGCATTTCGTCGATATGCGGGTTGGTGCCTTCGAAGCGAACCGCCCGTCCGCCCGCCTCTTCTTGTTTCTTCAGCCGGCACAGCAGCCAGATGCCGGCGGTGTCGATCTCCGAAATCTCCGAGAGGTCTACCGTCAGGTCGCCAGTCTTCTTCTGCAGGAGCTTTTCGAAATCGCGCAGCACCAGATGGATGTAGGCGCTGCGCCAATTGCCCTGAAGACGCACACGCTGTCCCGAGCCATCAGCCTGGTCGTCCACTTGCAGTGAGGCGGCGTTGCGATTCTCGGCGTTCAAGATACTTGTGTCTTTCAAGGCTTACAGCGACATTGCCGAATCGCGAAGCAGATCGTCCGTCCGGCGCGTCAATATACAGAAGCACTGTGCAATTTCCATGCTTGCAGGAGAGCAATAATGCCGCGCACCCTCGATATCCAGATGAATTCCTTTCCGATTGCCGGGACCTTCACCATCTCGCGCGGGGCAAAGACCGAAGCCGGGGTCATCACCTGCACGCTTATCGAAGAGGGTGCGCTGGGGCTTGGCGAATGCGTGCCCTACCGCCGCTACGGCGAGACCATGGAGGGTGTTTTCGCCCAGATCGAGGCCGCGCGACCGCTGATCGAGGCCGGCATTTCGCGCCATGACCTGCTGTCGGCCATGCCGCCGGGCGCGGCCCGCAACGCCGTCGATTGCGCCCTCTGGGATCTCGAGGCGAAGCGGACGGGAGACAGCGTCGCCGCCCGCCTCGGCCTTTCCGCTCCACAGCCACTCACCACCGCTTACACCATCTCGCTCGGTGAGCCGGAGGTGATGGCCGCTCAGGCGCACGAGCATGCCGGCCGCGCCCTGCTGAAGGTCAAGGTCGGCACCGGCGACGATGAAAGCCGCATCCGCGCCGTCCGCGCCGCCGCGCCCGATGCCGAAATCATCCTCGACGCCAATGAAGGCTGGCCCGAAGCAGTGTTGGAGCGTCATCTCCATATCGCCGCCGAAGCAGGCATTGCCCTCGTCGAGCAGCCGCTGCCGGCCGGCCGCGATGGGCTGCTCGCCGAAATCCGCCGCCCGCTCCTCGTCTGCGCCGATGAGAGCGTCCACCACACCGGCGATCTCGCAAGCCTTGTCGACCGCTACGACGCGATCAACATCAAGCTCGACAAGACGGGCGGCCTGACGGAGGCGCTGTCCATGAAGGCCGAGGCCGAACGGCTTGGATTCAGCATCATGATCGGCTGCATGGTCGGCACCTCGCTTGCCATGGCGCCTGCCGTTCTGCTCGCCCAGAACGCCGATTTCGTCGATCTCGATGGTCCGCTATTACTTGCCCGCGACCGCGAACCCGGCCTGCGTTACGCCGCTTCCCTGGTCTTTCCGCCCGAAAGCACCCTCTGGGGCTGAAGATAATAGGCGAAGATGACGAGGCCGAGGCCGGAGAACGCCACTACGGCCATGACGTAATAGCTGACGACGCCGAGCCAGGCGTAGAGATAACCCGACGCCAGGGTCATCAGCGCCATCGCCATGCCGACATAGAAGAAATAGGCGCCCTGCGCCGAGGATTCCTGCGTCTCCTGCACCGTCGCCACGATCCGCCGCTGCACGCCGGTATGCACGAAGGCGTAGGTGAAGCCGTGGAAACATTGCAACAGGAAGAAACCGGCAAAGCCCGTATTCATCGGAAACAGTATCCAGCGGCAGACGCTGATGGCGCAGCCGAAGCGGATCAGCGTCCAGGCGTCGAAGCGACGGCTAAGGCGCTTCGACAGGAAGAACACCGTCACTTCCGAAGCGACGCCGGCACTCCAGAGCAGGCCGACCTCGGTGCCGGAAAAGCCGAGGTGATGCCAGTAGATCGAGGAGAAGGCGTTGAGCACCGCATGGCTCGATTGCTGGATGGCGACGCCGATCAAGAGCAGCAGCAGGTGCGGCTCACGCAGGCCGCTGCCGGTGGCGGCAGGAAGATCGATCGGCTGGCCTCGCCGTCGCGTCGGCCCGATGCGCGGACAGAAGATCGCCATGACCACGGTCATGATAAAGCCGAACGCCATGACATCAAGCACCATCCCGCCGCCCCACCGGTTGATCAACTGGCCACCGACCAGCGTCGAGACGATGAAGGCGATCGAGCCCCAGACCCGCATCGATCCGTAATCGAGCCCCCAGCGGCGCACGCCCGAGATGACGATCGATTCGACGACCGGCACATAGGGCGCGAAGGTGGCGCCCTGCAGCGTAAAGACGATGAAGACAGGCCAGAAAGTCGTCGTCCAGTAGAGTGCTACCGCCGTCAGCAGCGACAGGCCGCCTGACCAGAGCAGCACGTCGGCGCGCTCCTTCATCCGGTCGGCGATCATGGCGACAACAGGCGCCACCAGCACGCGCACCACCATCGGAACGGCCAGGATCACACCGATTTCGTGGTCGCTGAAGCTGTGGCCCGCAAGCCAGACGGGGAAGAACGGCAGGACGATGCCGTTGACGAGCAGCGGCGCGCAATAGGAAAGCGCACTGAGCAGCCGGAAGCGCGGCGGCGCTCCCTCACCCGTCGGGGAATTTTGAGCGGGAATCATGGGTGGACCTGAAGGAAACTCGTCGTTGTCCTAACACACCACCCTGGAAGCGACTATTGCGAGAAATAGCCGTTCTGAAACGTTTTAGAAAATAAATAGGGCCTGTCGCCTGACGGTAACGGCTAAATTCCTACTGCAAAATTTCAAAGTGCTACGGCGTCCTTTGCGCGTCTGAAAAGACATGCGGTGCTGTAAAGCCCGGGCACCAAGATCAGGCGGCCTGCGGGGCCAGCTCACCCTCGTCATGCATTCCGATGGCGGCAAGCGCCGGCACACTGCTGGCGAGCGACCGCCAGGTGATCAGTTCGAAGGTGCCGTCCTCGTGTTCGGCGACCGCCGTGCAGCTTTCCACCCAATCGCCGGTGTTGATGTAGCGGATGCCGTCCATATCCTGGATGATGGCATGATGGATATGTCCGCAGATCACCCCGTCGGCGCCGTTTTTGCGGGCTTCCTCGGCCACGACGCGCTCGAATTCGCCGATGAAATTGACGGCATGCTTGACCTGCAGCTTCGCCCAGGCCGAAAACGACCAGTAAGGCATGCCCAGCCGGCGGCGCACCGCCGCCAGGATGATGTTGATGCGGATCGCCGTGTCATAGGCCCAGTCGCCGAGATAGGCGAGCAGCCGGGCGTTGCGGACGACGACGTCGAACTCGTCGCCGTGCAGGATAAGATATTTCTTGCCGTCGGCGCCGTCATGCATCATGCGCTCGACGACCTCGATGCCGCCGAAATGCATGCCCGGGAAGGCCCGCAGGAATTCGTCGTGATTGCCGGGAATATAGACGACGCGCGTGCCCTTGCGCGCCTTGCGCAACAGTTTCTGGACGACGTCGTTGCAGACCTGCGGCCAATACCAGCTGCGCTTCAGGCGCCAGCCGTCGACGATATCGCCGACGAGCACAATCGTATCGGCCTCGTGGTGGCGCAGGAAATCCAGCAGGAAGTCGGCCTTCGCGGCCTTCGAGCCGAGATGGACATCGGAAATGAAGAGCGTGCGGAAATGTCTGGGTTCCATCATGTCTTTCACGAGCTGCCGCTCATGTCCCATCTTTCATCTAACCTTCCAAAACCAGACTCGTGTTTCAGGAAGATGACAAGCTGGGGAAAAGCCCTGCAAACCTGTTCATCCCGCGCGGCCGCATGGCCGTTCGCCGCGCAGGCAGTATGCCCGTCGCCACGCGGGCCGGATGCCGTCGCCGCCAGCCCCGCCGACAAGGTTGCCCTACGCATTCAGGGCGTTCATGATGACGGCGATTCATATCCGACAAGGCGGGATGGCTGATGCGTTTCTTTCTCGTTCGCCACGGCGAATCCCTCGGCAACATCAACGAACAGGCCTACCGCCAATTCGGCGATCACAACGTGCCGCTGACGCGATGGGGCCATCGGCAGGCTCTCGAGGCAGGCGGCGTGATCGCCTCCTACCTGCAAGCATTGCCGAGCGCGGGTTTCGGCAAGCTGCAGATCTGGTATTCGCCCTTTCTCAGAACCCGGCAGAGCAAGGATGCGCTGCTCGAAGCCCTGCCGGAAAGCTTCGTCGGCGATATCAGGGAGGATTATCTGCTGCGCGAGCAGGATTTCGGTCTCTTCACCGAAATCTACGACCACGCCGAACAGAAGCAGAAGTTTCCCGAGGAGTTCGAAAAATGGGCGAGGCTGCGCAGCAACAGCGGCAAGTTCTACGCCCGGCCGCCGGATGGCGAAAGCCGGGCGGATGTGGCCCAGCGGGTGCGCCTGTTCCTCCAGACCGTCATGCACGATGCCGAAAATAGCGACCACAACCTCGTGATCGTCGGCCATGGCGTCACCAACCGCGCGATCGAAATGAACTTCCTGCACCGCCCTGTCGAGTGGTTCGAGCGCTCCGACAATCCCGGAAACGCCGATATCACCCTGATCGAGGGGACGCGCTCGCAAGGATACGAGTCGATCCTGCTGCATCAGGCCGCCGACCGGCAGCCAGGACAGGAAGGCGAACTGCGCGATGCCTATGGCGCCGACGTGACGATCACGCCGAAGCCGACCGCATAATTCCTGAAATCGGACCGGCGCAAAGGTGCGGCGGGTTGCGCAAGGCAACCCGCCAATTCTTCACCTCAGGTCGGTGACGTCACCGGCGCAGGCTCCTGCTCGGCCGACGCCTCCTCGTTCACAGTCTCCAGCCGCTTCGTCCTCAAGAGACGCAGCACGAAGACGAAGAAGACGGGAACGAAGAAGATCGCCAGCACCGTCGCCGAGATCATGCCGCCAAGCACGCCCGTACCGATGGCATTCTGGCTCGCAGCACTTGGCCCGGTGGCGATCGCCAGAGGCACCACGCCCAAAGTAAAGGCGAGCGAGGTCATGATGATCGGCCGGAAGCGCAGACGAGCGCCTTCGATCGCGGCATCCATCAGCGATTTCCCCTCGGCAAAACCGTCCTTGGCGAATTCGACGATCAGGATGGCGTTCTTCGCCGACAGTCCGATGATCGCGATCAGGCCGACCTTGAAGTAGATGTCGTTGGACATGTCGCGGCTCATCACCGCGAGCACGCAGCCGATGACGCCAAGCGGCACGACCAGCATCACCGACAACGGGATGGACCAGCTCTCGTAAAGCCCCGACAGCAGCAGGAAGACGAAAAGGATGCTGAGGCCGAACAGGAACGGCGCCTGCGATCCCGATCTCAGCTCCTCCAGCGACTGGCCGGTCCATTCGAAGCCGAAGCCATCCGGAAGTTCGGAGGCCAGCCGCTCCATTTCGGCAATCGCCGCCCCCGACGAATATCCAGGCGCCGGAGCGCCAGAGATACGTACGGAAGGGTAGCCGTTATAGCCGACGATCTGCGCCGGTCCCTTCTGCCATTCGGCCACAGCGAAGGACGATAGCGGCACCATGCCGCCGCTCGCATTGCGGACATTGAGCTTCATCAGGTCTTCGGCTTGAAGTCTGCTCTTGTCCTGCGCCTGCACGATGACGCGCTGCATGCGGCCCGAATTCGGGAAGTCGTTGACATAGCTCGAACCAAGATTGGCGGTGATCGTGCTGTTGATGTCGGCGAAAGCGACGCCGAAGGTATTTGCCTTCTCGCGATCGATGACGAGCACGAGCTGGGCCGAGTCAGGCATGCCTTCCGGGCGGATACCTGCGATGATGGGGTTCTGCGATGCCTTGCCGATCAGCATTCCCGCCGCCTCGGTCAGTGCCGCCTGGCCTTTCGCCCCGCGATCCTGAAGGCGGAAGGTGAAGCCGTTGGTCGTGCCGAACCCTTCGATCGGCGGCGGCGACAGCGCGAAGGATGTGGCGTCCTTCAGCCCAAACAGCTGCATATTGGCGCGGTTGGAAATCTCCTGCACCGAATTGCCGGCGCCGCGTTCGGCCCAGTCCTTGAGCGTGACGAACACCAGGGCGGCGTTCGGTCCCTGCCCCGAGAAGCTGAAGCCCTGGATCGCGACGACGTTGGCAACAGCCGGCTCCTTCTTGAAGATCGCTTCGATGCTTTCAAGCGAGGCCACCGTGCGGTTGCGGCTCGCCTCCGGCGGTCCCTGCACATCGACGATCAGGAAGCCCTGGTCCTCATCCGGCACGAAGCTGCTCGGCAGGTTGACGAAGAGATAGCCAAGGCCGATGAGCAGCGCGAAGTAGACGGCCATCACCCGCCAGGAGCGCTTGGCCAGTCCCTCGACGGTACGGGCATAACGGCCGGTCAGCCGGTCGAAGTTGCGGTTGAACCAGCCGGCGATGCCTTTCTTCTCGTGATGACCCTTGATCGGCTTCAGGAAGGTGGCGCAAAGCGCCGGGGTCAGCGACAGCGCCAGGAAGGCCGAAAACAGGATGGACACGACCATGGTCAGGCTGAACTGACGGTAGATGATGCCGGTTGAACCCGGGAAGAACGCCATTGGCACGAAGACGCAGGAGAGAACCAACGTTATCCCAAGGATCGCGCCGGTGATCTGCCGCATCGCCTTCTTGGTCGCTTCCTTCGGTGAAAGCCCTTCCACAGCCATCAGCCGTTCGACGTTTTCCACCACGACGATGGCGTCGTCGACCAGAATGCCGATGGCAAGCACCATTGCAAACATCGTCAGCACGTTGATCGAGAAGCCGGCGGCATACATGACAGCCAGCGTCCCGAGCAGCGCGACGGGCACGACGAGCGTCGGAATGATCGTGTAGCGGAAGCTCTGCAGGAAAATGAGCATGACGACGAAGACGAGCGCGACGGCTTCTGCAAGCGTATGCGCCACCTTCTCGATCGATGTCGAGACGAACGGGCTCGTATCATAGGGAACGGAATATTCGACGCCATCAGGGAAGAAGCGTGACAGCTCCTCCATCTTCGCCTTGACCAGGTTGGACGTATTGACGGCATTGCCCGTCGACGACAGCTGGATGGCGATGGCGGCACTCGGCTGCCCGTTCAAGCGGGTGGAAAAGCTGTAGCTCTCGCTGCCCTCTTCGATGCGCGCGACATCACGCAGCCTGACGTTCGATCCGTCTGCATTGGCGCGCAGCACGATGTCTCCGAACTCCTTGATGTCGGTCAGCTGCCCCTTCACCAGCACCGTCGCCGTCAGGTCCTGCGAGATCGGATTGGGTGCTGCACCGATCTGGCCAGCTGCGACCTGGGCGTTCTGCGCCGAGATTGCCGCGCTGATGTCGGATGCTGTCAGGTTCAGGCCGACCATCTTGTCGGGATCGATCCAGATGCGCATCGCGCGCTGCGACGCAAACAGCTGGGCACGGCCGACGCCCTCGAGACGGCGCAGCTCGCCGATGACGTTTCGGTTGAGATAGTCGCCGAGCGCCACCTCGTCGGTCTTCCCATCGGTCGAAGTCAGCGAGATGAACATCAGGAAGCCCGACGACGCCTCCTCGACCGTGATGCCCTGATCCTTGACGGATTGCGGCAGCCGCGGTTCGACGCGGCGGATGGCATTCTGAACGTCGACCGAGGCCTGGTCGATATCGGTGCCCGCCGCAAAGGTGGCGGTGATCGTCATCGCACCCGATGTATCGGAGGTCGACTCGAAATAGGAAAGGTGCTCGACCCCGTTCAGCTCTTCTTCGATCTGGCGAGTGACGCCCTGATAGATATCCTGCGGCGATGCGCCGGGATAACTGGTGGTGATGCTGAGCTGCGGCGGCGCGACCTTGGGGTATTGCGCGACCGGCAGGAACGGCAGCGCGATCAGACCGGCGAGGGAGATGAAGATCGCAAAGACCCAGGCTAGGATCGGGCGATCGATAAAGAAACGTGCCATCGATCCTACTCCGGCTTCTTGGCGTCACCGGACGCGAGCTGACCATCCCGCCACTCTTCCGGCGCGACCTTTGCGCCCGGCTGCAGCTTCTGGCTGCCGTCGACAACGAGACGCTCACCTGATGACAGGCCGCTTTCGACCACCCATTCATTGCCGAAGGATTGACCGAGCTCGACGTCACGCGGCTGTGCTACGTCTCCCTCCTGGACGACGTAGACCTGCGCCTTGCCGTCGGCCGTGCGGATGACGGCGCGCTGCGGGATGAGGATCGCCTTCTCCCGGACGGCCTGTTCGATGCGGACGCGGACGTAAAGCCCCGGCAGCAGGTCGCCCTTCGGATTGGGGAATTCACCGCGAAGTGTGACCTGGCCCGTCGTCGCATCGACGCTGGCGCTGCTGAAGAGCAGCTTACCGGCTTCGCCATAGACCGTGCCGTCGTCGAAGACGAGCTTGACGTCGGCCTTGCCTGGTTCGGTCGACGTGAGGCTGCCGTTCTCGACCGCCCGCTTCAGCGCCAGCAGGTCTCCGGAGGATTGCGTGAAGTCGGCATAGACGGGGTCGATCTGCTGGATCATCGCCAGCGCATCGCCGCCATCGGCCGTCACCAGCGCACCTTCCGTCACCAGCGCGCCGCCGATGATGCCTGATATCGGTGCGCGGACTTCGGTATAGCCGAGATTGATCTTCGCTTCGTCGAGCGCTGCCTGCGCCAGCGCGACATCGGCATCGGCCTGGGCGAGGGCAACGGCAGCCGCATCGTATTCGATACCGCTTGCGACATCGCGGTCGCGCAGCGACTTCTGCCGGTCCAACTGCTGGCGGGCATTCAGCTGCGTCGCCCTGGCGCGATCGAGGCTTGCCTCCGCACTTGCCACCCGGACCCGGAACAGCGCCGGATCGATCCGGTAGAGCACGTCGCCTTGCCGAACGAGGCTGCCCTGCTCGAATATCCGTTCCTGCAGGATGCCGGAAACCCTGGCCCGCACCTCCGAAACGCGCGTCGCGGCAATGCGGCCGGGCAATTCGCTGATAACGGGAACCGGACGCGGGTTGAGCGTCAGGACGCTGACGGCTGTTGGCGGCATCGCGCCGCCTTGCTGAGCGTAAGCCGGCAGGCCGGCACCGAATATCAGCCCGAGGACAAGCGTATAACGCAATGATTTCGTTCGAAAAAGCATGTTCATCAGCCTTCCTGCTGGTCCCGCTGGGGTCCAAAAAAGCGCAGCCCGCCGAAATGACGTTCGGCGGGCCTCCTCAGCCGACAGATAGTCGATCTTTTTTTGCTTTGCAAGATACCTACCGGTTGGTATGATAGCACTATCATGATGGGAACTCCCATGGCCCGGCGATCCCGGGAGTGATACTGATCTTCGCGGGCCGCCTCGGCGCGAAGCTTATCTCGAACACAGGTCATGCATTGGTAGATAGCCCCCGCAACAGAAAGAAACAGCCGGATGTCGTGCGGCAGGCTCTTCTCGATTGCGCCAGGAAGCTGGCGCTCGAGCATGGTCTGGCCGCCGTCAGCCTGCAGGCGGTCGCGAGCGCAGCCGGCGTGACCAAGGGAGGTCTGTTTCATCACTTCCCCAATAAGCAGGCTCTTATAGAGGCCGTGTTCGACGGCATGATGGAAAGCCTCGATCGCGAGATCGACGAGGAGCTTGAAAAGGATAAGGGCGGCCATGGCACATTCACCCGCGCCTATGTCCGCACCCTGTTTGCCGACCGAGCCCTTGCCAACAGCCCGTGGTCGGCGCAGACGATGACGGTGCTCGCCGACCCCTACTCCAAGAGCCTCTGGCACAGATGGATGAATGACCGGCTGGTCAGGCACGCCGAAACCGACATGGGAATGCGGCTCGAGATCGTTCGCCTGGCGGCGGACGGCGCATGGCTTGCCCATGTTTTGCGGCCTGACGACCATGCCGCGTCCGACGACGCGGTTCTGCTGCGCGAATTGATCAAACTCACCGACGGGTGACAAGCGATTGGCGCCTCATCCCGCGCCCGGCTATATCACCCGAGCGCGGGATCGTCGGGCTAGGCAGCTCGCACTGCCGCCATCGGTTTAACGTTCTGGTTCATCCGGAACAGATTGTTCGGATCGTACCGCCGCTTGATCTCGGCAAGGCGAGCGTAGTTGGCGCCGTAGGCGGTCTCGACGCGATCGCCTTCGTCTTCGGGCATGAAGTTGATGTAGGCGGTGCCGACCGAATGCGGCTTGGTTGCCTCGAACAGATCCCGCGCCCAGCCTGTGCAGCTTCCATCCATCCCGGTTTCCCGCCAGCGCGCATGCACATTCATGACGAAATGCGAGCTTCGTTGCGGAAATGCGGTCGCCTCGGTGGCCACGCGGCCGGCCGCGCCGCCGACATGGCCGATGAAGATCTCGCATTCCGGCCCGGGCAGCTTGCGCACGGCGTTGAGCAGCACCTCGATCGCGACATCAGAGAGAGAGGCAAAATCCTGGCTCTTCCAGTAATTGCGCGCACCGGGCGTAAGCAACGGGTCGAAGGCCTGCTGCCAGCCGGTGAACGGCACCGGACCGACGACGTCGGCAATCGGATTTCCGATCGCGCGCAGTCTGGCTGTCGCCTTTTCGCCCGCCGCGATGTCTCCGCAATAGCACATGGCGAGCACGACGATCTCCTTGCCGTGCCATTCAGTGGGAAGGAACGGCAGCGGCGGCGCCTGGCGCATCACCACCCAGCAGGTCAGTTCGTCAGGTGCCGCTTCCAGCGCCTGCCGGTATTCCCTCAGCACCTTCTCCGCATCGGCGAAGGGGTGCACGACCAGCCCGGCGAGCACCTCCGGATTGAGCGGGTTGAGTTTGAATTCAAAGGATGTGACGACGCCGAAATTGCCGCCGCCGCCGCGCAGCGCCCAGAAGAGATCCGGTTTTTCCGTCTCGCTCGCCTTGACCAACTCGCCGTCGGCCGTCACCACGTCCACCGAAAGCAGATTGTCGAGCGTCAGCCCAAATTTGCGGGTCAGCCAGCCGAAGCCGCCGCCGAGCGTCAGTCCGGCAATGCCGGTCGTCGAATTGATGCCGGTCGGCAGCACCAGCCCGAAGGCCAGCGTTTCCTTGTCGACATCGGCAAGCGTGGCGCCCGGCTCGATCCTGGCGCGCCGCGTCTGCGGGTCGACCCGCACCGATTTCATCGCCGACAGGTCGATGACGACGCCGCCCTCGCAGACGGCATTGCCGGCGATGCCGTGCCCACCGCCGCGCACCGAAAGGAGCAGATTGTTGTCGCGTGCAAACCGCACCGCCCGCACGACATCGGCAGCACCCGCGCATCGCGCGATGAGCCCGGGGCTGCGGTCGATCATCGCATTCCAGATCGCCCGCGCCTCGTTGTAATCCATGTCTTTACTGGTCAGGAGACTGCCGCGAAATCCGGCGGCAAAGGCATCGATGGCCACGTCATTGACCATCGTCTGCCCCCTTTGCAGGGTCGTCAGGTTCAAATTGTCCATGATTTCCTCCATACGACCGGCGCCCCGCACCGTCGCGGCCGGCATTTTGCGCTTGCTGCGGTCGTCAAACAAGTTTCGAAAAGGATTAGCCCTCTGCCCCCAAAACGAAAGGAAGCGGCTTCTCATTGAATTTTCATGGGAAATCGATGCCTGGGAAGCAATCGACGCATGCGGCGGAACAATCCCTAATCCCGCAGCCCCCGCGCAATGGCCTCAATGACCGCGCCGATCCTTCCGGGTACGAACCGGCGTGACGGATGAATGGCGTGGATCGGCAGCACCAGTTTCCGCCAGCCGGCGAGAACTTCCACCAGTCGGCCATCCACTATGTCTTCCGCCACGAGATCCACCGGAACGTAGATGATGCCTGCCCCGCCGAGCGCCGCCATCCGCAGCGCCTCTCCGTTGTCGATCTCGATGTTGCCGCGAACCCCAACCGTGAAACTCTCACCGTCCTTTGTCGCGAACGGCCATTCGTCTCGAGGCACGAGATTGAGGTTGAGGATGCAGCGGCCAAGGCGAAGATCCTCGGGCCTCTCCGGCATGGAAAACCTATCGAGATATGCCGGAGAGGCGCAGCAGACAAAATGATAGCTGCCGACGCGCCGCGCAATGAGCGACGAGGGCTTCAATTTGCCGATCCGGATCGCCAGATCATACCCCTCGGCCACCAAGTCGACATTGCGATCGCTGAGATTGAGCTCGACCGAAAGTGCCGGATGCCGCTCCGCGAGTTCGGCCATAACGGGCGCAAGCCGCTTGATCCCCAGTGTCGTCGGAGCGCTTAAACGCAGGCGTCCCGACATGGCCTCGGCGTCAGGCCGGGAGATGTCGTTGAGTTCCTCCAACTCATCGATGATTCTGTTTGCCTTGACCAGGAAACGGGACCCGACCTCGGTCAGCCGCTGCGTACGCGTCGTGCGTTCGATCAGCTTGACCCCATACTCATGCTCCAGCGCCTGGATGCGCCTGCCGACCATGGCAGGCGAAATACCGAGACGTTTCGCGGCGGCGGCGAAACTCCCCGATGTCGCGGCGGCAATAAGCGTCTGCAAGTTCAGAAGATCGGGCATTCGATACTTTTATGCATCTCTGTTATCGATATCAATGCAATTAACGACGGAATATTTCGGATGTACCCCTGTGACCATCACATCGGAAACAGGAGACCGAACGATGAAGACTGCAATTATCGGCATCGGAAACATGGGCAAGGGCCTGGCCTCACGCCTTGCCGGGAAGACTGACCTGATCGTCGCGGGACGTAACGATCAGGCCGCGCGCAGCCTTGCCGAAAGCCTCGGCGTTGAAAGCGCCACCATTGCAGACGCGATCGCCGCCGCGGGGATCGTCATCCTCGCCGTTCCCTATGCCAGTGCTCTTGAGATCGCCGCCTCGCCGTCGCTCTCGGGCAAGATCGTCGTCGACATCAGCAATCCCCTGAAGCCCGATTTCTCCGGTCTGCTCTTCGGCCACGAGATCTCCGCCGCCGACAAAATCCAGAATGCCGCGACCGGCGCCAAAGTGGTCAAAGCTTTCAACACCATCTTCGCCGAGCTCTTCAACGCGTCCCGCGATGCCACGGCCAAGGTGCCGGTATTTGTCGCCGGAAATGACGAAGACGCGGTGGAAAAGGTTTCCAGATTGGTCGTGGACGCAGGATTTGCCGTCGAAAAGACCGGAGGCCTCGATGCTGCCAAGCTCCTGGAGCCGCTCGGCATGCTCAATATCCGCCTCGGCTACGGCCTCGGCCGCGGAACCGTCATCGCCCCTGCCTGGATAAACATCGCCGCCTGAGGTCATCTCATCGATCGGCAGGACCGACATCCCGTCCTCACGGACGGGATGTTTTTGTTGCCCGGACAAAAACTCGCCAACTCCGCCATTTCCATACTGTCGCCCGTATCCGATTGATGTATGGAGGGAGCTCAAAAGACGTGCACGGAGGCGGCGATGGATCACCCGGAAAAATCGAAGACAGAAAAGAACCTGACGAGCGGCGATCTCGACGAACAGGCGCTTTTCTTCCACCGCTATCCCCGCCCCGGTAAGCTTGAGATCCAGGCGACCAAGCCGCTCGGCAACCAGCGCGACCTGGCGCTCGCCTATTCGCCCGGCGTTGCCGCCCCCTGCCTTGCCATCCGCGACAATCCCGAGATGGCGGCCGAATACACCTCGCGCGCCAATCTCGTCGCCGTCATCTCCAACGGCACCGCCGTGCTCGGCCTCGGCAATATCGGCCCGCTCGCCTCCAAGCCGGTCATGGAGGGCAAGGCCGTGCTCTTCAAGAAATTCGCCGGCATCGACGTCTTCGATATCGAGATCGATGCCCCGGGCGTCGACCAGATGGTCTCGACCATCGCCTCGCTGGAGCCGACTTTCGGCGGCATCAACCTCGAAGACATCAAGGCCCCGGAATGTTTCGAGGTCGAGCGGCGCCTGCGCGAGAAGATGAAGATCCCCGTCTTCCACGACGACCAGCACGGCACGGCGATCATCGTCGCCGCCGCGATCCTGAACGGGTTGGAACTCGCCGGCAAAAACATCGCCGACATCAAGATCGTCGCCTCCGGCGCCGGTGCTGCCGCCCTTGCCTGCCTCAACCTGCTGGTCATTCTCGGAGCAAGACGCGAAAACATCTGGGTCCACGATCTCGAAGGCCTCGTCTATGAGGGCCGTATCGAGCTGATGGACGAATGGAAATCCATCTATGCCCAGAAGAGCGATACGCGCACGCTCGCCGAAAATATCGGCGGCGCCGACGTCTTCCTCGGCCTTTCGGCCGCCGGCGTGTTGAAGCCGGAGCTGCTGGCGCAGATGGCCGACAAGCCGTTGATCATGGCGCTTGCCAATCCGACGCCGGAGATCATGCCCGATCTCGCCCGTGCCGCCCGCCCCGACGCGATGATCTGCACCGGCCGCTCGGATTTCGCCAACCAGGTCAATAACGTCCTCTGCTTCCCCTATATCTTCCGCGGCGCGCTCGATTGCGGCGCCGAGACGATCAATGAGGAAATGAAGATGGCGGCCGTGCGCGCTATCGCAGCCCTTGCCCGCGAAGAACCGTCGGATGTCGCCGCCCGCGCCTATTCCGGTGAAACTCCGGTCTTCGGCCCTGACTATCTCATCCCCTCGCCCTTCGATCCGCGCCTGATCCTGCGCATCGCACCTGCAGTCGCCAAAGCCGCCGAACAGAGCGGCGTGGCACGCCGCCCGATCCAGGATTTCGACGCCTATCTCGACCAGCTGAACCGCTTCGTCTTCCGCTCCGGCTTCGTCATGAAGCCGATCTTTACCGCGGCCAAGGCCGCCGAACGCAAGCGCGTCATCTTTTCCGAAGGCGAGGACGAGCGCGTGCTGCGCGCCGCCCAGGTGCTGCTCGAGGAAGGCCTTGCCGAACCGATCCTGATCGGCCGCCCGCAAGTCATCGAGACGCGCCTGAAGCGATACGGCTTGCGCATCCGGCCGCTGCAGGATTTCGAAGTCATCAATCCGGAAGACGATCCGCGCTTCCGCGAATATGTCGATCTCTATTTCTCCCTCGTCGGCCGCCGCGGCGTCATCCCGGAGGCGGCCCGCACGATCGTGCGCACCAACACCACCGTCATCGGCGCGCTGGCGCTGAGGCGCGGCGAGGCCGATGCGCTGATCTGCGGCCTGGAAGGGCGTTACGAGAAGCATCTGCGCGACGTCCGCCTGATCATCGGCAAGCGCAAAGATGTCCGCGATTTTTCAGCCCTCAGCCTGATGATTTCGCAGCGCGGCGCCACCTTCTTCACCGACACCTACGTCACCTTCAATCCGACCGCCGAGGAGGTCGCAGAGGCGACTGTGCTAGCGGCCGAGGAAATCCGCCGTTTCGGCCTCACGCCGCGCGCCGCCCTGGTCTCGCATTCCAATTTCGGCTCGCGTGAGTCCGAAAGCGCCACGAAGATGCGCAACGCCCTGCAGCTCGTGCGCGAAGCCGCGCCCGACCTCGAGGTCGACGGCGAGATGCACGGCGAAAGCGCCATCACCGAAGCGCTGCGCAAGCGCGTCATGCCGGACACGACGTTGCACGATGAGGCGAACCTCCTGGTCTTCCCAAACCTCGATGCCGCCAACATCACCCTCGGTGTGGTGAAGTCGATGACCGACGGCCTGCATGTCGGCCCGATCCTGCTCGGCACCGCCCTGCCCGCCCATATCCTCGCCCCCTCGGTCACCTCCCGCGGCGTCGTTAATATGGCGGCACTCGCCGTCGTCGAGGCATCGCAACCGGCTTGAGCCGGTTGCCCGCAACACAGCGTAAAGACGCTGAAGTCGTCCCGACACATGTCCTGATGCCGTCTCAGGCACTCCGTATCGACAGGCGCCCTTTATCCGCGAGCACATCGGCGCGTTCGTTACCTGCAATGCCGGAATGGCCCTTGCACCAGACAATGGTCATGAGTGCATTCTGGGATAGTTGAAGATCGACTGCTTTCCAGAGTTCCGCATTGGCGATCGTTCGCCTTCGGGCATTCCCATTCGGGCTGCTTTTCTTCCAGCCGTTGTTCTTCCAGATATGTCGCCAGCTGTTGCAGCCTTTGACGGCATAGACGGAATCGGACCAGATGGTCGCGGGCTCGCCGCTTGCCTCGCTGTTGATCCAGATTGCCGCCCTGAGGACGGCGGTCAATTCCATCGAATTATTGGCGGAATCTTCAGCCCCACCGAAGCCGGAGGCGATTTCCACGGCATCGCGATAGACGACGAAAGCCCAGCCTCCTTGCCCGAAACCGGGTTCATAACAACCGTCCACGAAGACGTGAAAGCCGTGTTGGGTTTCCGGCAGCCCGACTGTCGTTGCGGGGGAGCTGAGTTCGTTGGCAATACCTGTCATTTTCGACGTCCGGATATGAGTACGTTCCCCAAGCGACTGAGGAGATTGGAGTGGAGCACTTAGCCTCGTTGATTACCATCGGCAGCATCTTCATAGTCGAATACCGGGTCTCTGGCTGTCCGCTGGATAAAATCGCGAAAATACGCTAAGTATTTATTCCAGCTTATTAAGAGAAATACCCTAAGAGAAACCCGCGGCGATCAGCGCCGCAATCGACCGATCGATTCTTTGCTCATTCCGGGACGACGCCGTGAAACGCCGAAACCTGTCTCTTGCCCTTCTCCTTGCCCTTGCGGCGCCGGCCGCCGCGCAAAGCAGCGCCGTCTGTGAGGACCTGCGCGGCCGCCTTGCCGACCTGCCGCGATCGATCGGCAATGGCAACGGCCCGGAGGCGCGCCAATATTCCAGCGCCATGGCCGAACAGAACCTTGAGCTGCGCAAGGTTCGCAACGAGCTGCGCAGCAATGACTGCACCTCGGGCAGCATGGTCGTGATCGGCGGCGAGAATGCCGATTATTGCGCCGAACTCGCGCAGTCCGAAGCCCGCATGATCGACAATATCCGCTATCTCCAGGACCGCCGCAACGAACTCGCCGGCCAAAACGGCGCTGATGACGGCACGCGCCGCGAACTGGTCGCGGCTCTCGACCGCAATGGCTGCAACAGCGAAAACTTCTATGCTCCGAGCGATCGCAGCGCCAATGAACCGGCTCCGAGCGTCGAGGAACAGGCGATGCGCACCGATACCTTCATCCCGCTCGGCGGCGGTGAAGAGGTCGATCCGCGCTACGGCCTGCCGCGGGCCGAGATGCTCTCGCCGGTCAGCACCATGTGCGTGCGCAGCTGCGACGGCGGCTTCTTCCCGATCAGCTCGAACGCCACGTCGGTCGATTTCGGCCGCGACGCCCAGACCTGCGCCAAGATGTGCCCGGGCATCGAGACCGAACTGTTCTATCGTGACGTGACAAGCACCGAAGCCTCGAACATGATCTCGGTCGCAACGGGCACGCCCTACAGCGCCATGAAGAACGCCTTTGCCTACAAGAACCGCACGCCCGGGGAAAAGTCCGCCTGCGCCTGCAATCTCACCGCCTATTACGAGGAGATGCGCGGCAAGCAGGCGGTGAGCGAACCGCCGCAGCAGGGCTCGATCAGTACCATTCGCACCAATCCACCGGCGAAGGATACCGCAGCCGCCGCGCCGCAATCATCCTTTCCCGAGCGCCCCTACGATCCGACGCAGAACCGCGTCCGTCAGGTCGGCCCGCAGTTTCTGGCCGGCGATCAGGGCTCGATCGACCTCGCCAATCCGGCAGCACCGGGCCCGCAGCCGCAACAGCAGCAGTGATTGAATGGGTCAGTAGGTCGTACGACCGCCGCTCAGGTCGAAGGTCGATGCGGTCGTGTAGGAGTTCTCTTCGGAGAGCAGCCAGACGACCATCGAAGCGATCTCACGAAGTTCGACAAAACGGTCGCGAGGAATGCGGACGCGCATATATTCGATAAATTCGGCTGTCAGCCCGTCCAATATAGGTGTCTTTGCTGTGGTCGGCGTTACCGCGTTCACGGCGATTCCCGTCTTTGCGAGTTCCTTGCCAAGAGACTTGGTGAAGCCCAGCACACCAGCTTTCGCTGCGCTGTAGGCGGCGATGTTCGGATTTCCTTCCTTGCCCGCAACCGAAGAGATGTTCACGATCCGCCCGTAGTCGCGCTTTGACATGACCGGAACGACGTGCCGGCAGCAGTTAAAGGTTCCCGTGAGGCAGACATCGACGACGTCTTTCCACTCGCCGACATCGTATTCGATCGTGGGTTTTACCGGACCGGTAATCCCGGCGGAATTGACGAGGCCGTCGATACGGCCAAAAATCTCCTCGGTCGTCGCCGCCGCGTTTTTCACGGATAGGGGATCTGCGACATTGACGCCGAAAGCGACTGTGCCGGATCCGAGAGCGGAAGCGCTGTCCCTCGCCATGTCTTCGTTCAAGTCCCAGATGGCCACCTTGCCACCAGACTGGACGACGCGCTCTGCGATCGCGTAGCCGATGCCCCTCGCACCGCCAGTAATTACGATGATGCGTTCCTTCAAGTCGATCATGTTCATAGGGCCGTTATCCTCCGATTGAGCCGCCGATAACCGAGTATCTCTTGGAAACTCCGGGATTTCACCTTCAGCGTATCGATATGAAGGCCAGGAATAAAGATGCCTCGGCCTCTCCCGGCGTCGGCGATACCGACATCGGTTTGCTCACCTTGACTATCTAGGTGTTCAGTCCCCATCCATCGTGGAAGACCAGCTCCTCGAGCGGTAGCCGCTGCCGCCAGCCTTTGACCGAGAGTTCCGGCTCCTCATAGAGCCGGTCGACGAAACCGGCACAGAGCCAGGCGACCACCTCGATGTGCTCGGGTATGCCGAGAATGCTCTTCAGATCGCCTTCGCGAAAAATGCTGACCCAACCGATGCCCACCCCTTCCGCCCGTGCCGCAAGCCAGAGATTCTGGATGGCGCAGACGGTCGAGTATGAATCCATCTTCGGATTGTGCGTGCGCCCCAGCACCACACTGCCGCTGCGTGTCGGATCGCAGGTCACACATATCCCGAGTGGCGCCTCGACGATACCTTCGAGCCTGAGGGAGCGGTATGCCTGCTGCCGCTCGCCCTCAAACATCAGCGCCGCTTCCTCATTGGCCCTGGCAAAGGCGTCCCGGACTTGCGCCCTCACCTCGGCATTCCTCACCAGGATGAAATTCCAAGGCTGCATGAAGCCGACGGAGGGTGCGTGGTGAGCGGCCGTCAGGAGCCTCTGCACAACATCGTCAGGCAAAGGATCGGGTCGAAACTGGCTGCGAACGTCACGCCGCGTCATGATCGCGTGATAGACGGCCTCGCGTTCGGCCAAGGAAAAACCGGACGCCGCCGAAAGGGCATCCTCATCAAAGGGTCGCATCGTCAAATCCCCAACAACGCGACCGCCCCGCTGTCCGCGCGGATCGGTCTATCTTGCCAGGCCGGTCTTCTGACTTGGCGTCATCCGTTTGCCGCAGCCTTCCCGGCAAGAGGCCAGTGGCATGATGAAGCGGCAAGCGTCGGCCTTACAGCGTTGGGCACGTTCCGGTCTTGCACCGGATTCCCGATTCTCCCGCCTTATCGGCGGGCACCTGACGGCGCATCTATTTCAGGAAAGCGGCGCGGCGGCAAGCCGGCTCCGATGCCACCGACACGCTGCATGCGACATCGATTTCATGGACAGAGGCGCGTCGCTGCCTTAGAAACAAACCGATCCTGACCGACGCCCATGACGCCGGACTTTTTCTCTTTGCATTTCGGTTGCCCGTGCCCCGCCTCACACCCATGATCCTTGCGGTCGCCCTGTTCATGGAACAGATGGATTCGACCGTGATCGCCACCAGCCTGCCGGCAATCGCCGCCGATATCGGCACCTCGCCGATCGCGCTGAAGCTCGCCGTCACCAGCTATCTCGTGGCGCTGGCGATCTTCATCCCGATCAGCGGCTGGATGTCCGATCGCTTCGGCGCGCGCAACATCTTCCGCATGGCGATCTTCGTTTTCATGATCGGCTCGATCGCCTGCGCCTTTTCCAACTCGATCACGGCCTTCGTCGTCTCGCGCCTGATCCAGGGCGCCGGCGGCTCGATGATGACGCCGGTCAGCCGCTTGCTGCTGGTCCGGGGAACGCCGCGCCACGAACTTGTCGATGCCATGGCCTGGCTCACCATTCCCGCTTTGATCGGCCCGATCATGGGTCCGCCGATCGGCGGTTTCCTCACCACCTATCTCACCTGGCACTGGATCTTCTGGATCAACGTCCCGATCGGCGTGCTCGGCATCATTCTCGTCACACGTTTCCTGCCGGCCGTCGAGCCACGCAGTCCGCGGCCGATGGACTTCCCCGGCTTCTTCCTTTGCGGCATCGGCTTCTCCGGCTTCGTCTTCGGCGTGTCGGTGATCAGCCTGCCAGCCGTGCCCGTCATCTACGGTTATGTCACGGTTGCGATTGGCATCCTTGCCGGCCTCCTCTACCTCCTGCATGCTCGCCGCGCGCCCTATCCGCTTCTCGACCCGAAGATGTTCCGCTACCCGATGTTTCGGGCGGCGATCCTCGGCGCCTCGAATTTCCGCATGGGGCTCGGCGCCCTGCCCTTCCTGATGCCATTGATGCTGCAGCTCGGCTTCGGCCTGACGCCGCTGCAATCGGGCTCGGTCACCTTCGTCAGCGCGCTCGGCTCCATGGGCTCGAAATTCGCCGCCTCGCGCACCTTCAATGCCTTCGGCTTCCGCATCGTCATATCAATCACCACTTTGCTGGCGGCGATCTTCCTCGGCATCAACGGCCTTTTCACCGCCGAAACGCCGCTGCTCCTGATCATGGCCTGCCTGCTGATCGGCGGCCTGTTCCGCTCCATGGCTTTCTCGGGCGTCAACGCCATGGCCTTCGGCGATGTCGACGACGCCGACAGCAGCCAGGCGACCGCGATCAATGCCGTTGCCCAGCGTATCTCCATGGCGATGGGTGTGGCGATCGCCGGCGGCATCCTCGAAATTTCGAGCAGCTTTCACGACGGCAGGCTGCTGGTCTCTGATTTTCATATCGCCTTCTTCAGCGTCTCGGCGATTTCGGCACTGGCCTGCATCACCTTCCTGCGCCTGCCGCATGATGCCGGCGCGGAACTGACGGCGCGCGGCCGCAAGCGCCGGCGCGCCGAGCCCGAAGAGGCCGTGGCGGAAAATAGCTGATCAAGACAGATCTCCCGGCGGGCGCAATGGCAATATGACAAGCGTGTGCTTCGGCATTCCCTACTTTATGATTTATTCACACATCAAATACACACTGCGTTTGCGCGTTTTGGGTTGCAATCCGGACATGGGCATGAGGGCTCGTGATGTGACCGTCGGCGCAGATGCCCGTATTGAGACGCCGGTCGGGAACATATCCGACTGAGCCGCAATTCTAGGCCGCCGCGGAATGTTCCAATTTCTGAAAACGATGCCTCTGACCGCCAAGCTGGCGGCGATTATCGTTGCCGTCAACCTCTGCGGCATTTCCGCTTTCGCCACCTATACGTGGATGTACGAAACCCGGGCATTGATCGACGGCGCCAAGGCGAATTGGTCCAAGGATGCGGAGCAGTTTGCCTCTCTGGCCGCGGGCGGCGTGAAATGGGGGAAGGCGAACGCCGTTCGAGAGGCTTATTCGCTCTACCGCGACGACCCCTCGCTCGATCTTGTGCAGTTTGCCGCATTCAACGCCGAACCGACCGCCGTCGATACCTGGGCGCGCGATGGCGTCAGTGGTTTGCCCGCACCAGCCGATCTGGCGAAGAGCCTCAGCGCGAAACCGGAAAAGACAACCATCGATGACGGTAGAACATCTGCCGGCGTGGTGACGATCATCGCGCCGCTCCCGCTGGATAAGTCGGGCAAGGCCACCGGTTACATCGTCACCAACTGGTCCGTCGAAAAAATCGCTGCCGAAGTCAGGCAGAAAGTTCTCATTTCGCTGCTCACGCAGTCCGCGATCACCGCCATGGCCGTCGTTGCCTTCCTTCTCGCCATGCGCAGCCTGGTCGGCCGGCCCATCAGGGTGATCAGCGAACGAATCAGCGCGTTGCAGAAAGGCGATTTGGCCTCTCCCGTTACCTACAAGGAAAATGGCGACGAGATCGGCTTTCTGGCGCGCGCGTTGGAAGTTTTCCGTCATGAAGCGATCGCGAAGGTCGAAAGAGAGCAGGCCGCTGCCGAGCAGAGCGCTTCGCTCGACGCCGAACGCGCGCGCAACGCATTGTTCACGGAAGAGGCCAGCAACACCCAGCGGCTGGTCATGACCGCTCTTGCAAACTCACTGGAAAAGCTTGCCGCAGGCGACTTCTCGATACACCTGGCCGATCTCGGTCCTGAATTCGATAAATTGCGGCAGGATTTCAACAACATGGTCGAAGCGGTCGCGGCTGCGCTGACAGAGATCAAGACCGCCTCGGTCGCGGTCGAAGGCGGGTCGAGCGAGCTGGCATCCTCCGCCGATCAACTCGCCAGGCGGACCGAGCAGCAGGCGGCAGCATTGGAACAGACCGCCGCGGCACTGGATGAGGTGACTACCACGGTCAGAACATCGTCGCAGCGAGCCGAAAATGCCGGCAAGCTGGTCGAGGAAACCAAGCGGAGCGCTCATGTCTCGGCAACGGTGGTGCGTGATGCAATCGGAGCGATGGACCGGATTCAGACCTCGTCGAGTCAGATCGGCCGCATCATCGGCGTCATCGACGAAATCGCGTTCCAGACAAACCTACTGGCGCTGAATGCCGGCGTCGAAGCCGCTCGCGCCGGCGAGGCCGGCAAGGGTTTTGCGGTTGTCGCGCAGGAAGTGCGTGAACTCGCCCAGCGGTCTGCAAATGCGGCAAAGGAAATCAAGAACCTGATCAACGTATCCGGCCAGGAAGTTGCCGCAGGCGTCGGGCTGGTGAACGAAACCGGCGATGCCCTGCTGAAGATCGAGGAGCAGATCAACCGCATCAGCGACAGTATCGCTTCCATCGTCCAGTCCTACCGCGAACAGGCGACGGGTCTGCAAGAAATCAACGGCGCGATCAACCAGATGGATCAGGCGACGCAGCAGAATGCGGCAATGGTCGAGGAAACGAACGCGGCCTGCCAGGAACTGCTGCAGCAGGGACGCCTTCTGCAGGACTCGGCCGGCAGGTTCGTCGTCGGCGCGTCTTCAGCCAGCCAGCCCAGATCCATGCAACCCGCCCGCCAATCTCGTCCCGAGCCCAGAGCCTTCGTGCAGCGGCATGCAGGAAATGCCGCCGTCGCCGCTGCTCCCGGTGCCTGGGAGGAGTTCTAACGTCATCCTCGTTCGATAAGCCTTATGCCGCAGCAACCCATAATCAGGAAGGAAACACTATGAAGAAAATCGTGCCCGCATTTCTTTTGGCCTGCACCGCATTTGCCGTGCCCATGGGCGCATCCATGGCACAGGATGCCAAGCTTGCCCCGATCTTCGACTACGTGAAGAGCGACGTAACGCCATGGCTCAACGACCCCGCCATCATCGAGGCTATCAAGGCGCAGGACGCTACGAACGCCAATCTGAGCGCGGCCGATATCGACGCCCTCGACAAGAAGTGGCGCGCGGAAGTCGATGGCTCCGACCACTCGATGATCGACGGCGTGCTCAACAACGCCCTGTCGAAATTCCTTCAGTCAAAGAAGGAAGCTTCCGGCGGCAAAATCACCGAGATCTTCGTCATGGATGCAAAGGGCCTGAATGTCGGCCAAAGCGACATCACCTCCGACTACTGGCAGGGCGACGAGGGCAAGTTCCAGAAGTCCTTCGGCGCCGGCAAGGACGCCGTCTTTGTCGATGAGATCGAAAAGGATGAATCGACCCAGACGCTGCAGTCGCAGGCAAGCGTCACGATATCAGACGACAAGGGAACACCGATCGGCGCCATTACCGTCGGTGTGAACGTCGACGCTCTCTGATCTCAGGAACGACATTCGAAAGCAATGAAAACGCCTATCGCCCGGAGCATGCACGGTTCGGGCGATATGCATCAACAAAAACTTGCAAGACGTCGCATGAGCGAGATCGAGTGCGGCGTGCCTTCTTCGGGGGTATGCGCGCCCGCAAGAGCGCCAGTTTTTCAGGCGGCAAATTCTACGTGACAATGCCCGGTCTTGGCGCTACACACGCCTCATGTCGATCACGTCAACCTACGCCTCGGGATTTTATTGGTACCGCTGCTCCCAGCGGATGCGGGTCCATGCGTAACTGAATTCGACGCGACGACAACCCGAACAGCCGCTAGTCTACCTGGCGGCTTTCTTGTTCCGCGCGGGTATGACCAAACAGGAGCCATACCGTGTCTGATACCATTGATGATCTGCGTATCGTCGAAATCACCCCGCTGACCAAACCCGCCGATATCATCGCGGAAATTCCCCGCAATGCTGATGTCAGTAAGACCGTGACCGGCAACCGCGATGCGGTCCACAAAATTCTCCGGGGCCAAGACGACCGGCTGATCGTCGTCATCGGCCCCTGCTCCATCCACGATCCTGTCGCCGCCCGAGAATATGCCGCACGGCTGGAGGAGCAGCGCCGCCGTTTCGCCGGCGATCTCGAGATCATCATGCGCGTCTATTTCGAAAAGCCCCGCACGACCGTCGGCTGGAAGGGACTGATGAACGACCCGCATCTCGACGGCAGCTACCGCATCGAGGAAGGGTTGAGGATTGCGAGACGCCTGCTGCTCGATATCAATGCGATGGGTCTTCCGGCCGGCTGCGAATTCCTCGACACGATCACGCCGCAATACATCGCCGACCTCGTCAGCTGGGGCGCGATCGGTGCGCGCACGACCGAAAGCCAGGTCCACCGCCAGCTTGCCTCCGGCCTTTCCTGCCCGATCGGCTTCAAGAACGGTACTGACGGCGGCGTGCGCGTCGCACTCGACGCCATCCTCGCCGCCTCGCAGCCGCATCACTTCCCGGCCGTGACCAAGGACGGACAGGCGGCCATCGCCTCGACGACGGGCAATGCGGACTGCCACATAATCTTACGCGGCGGCAAGCGGCCGAACTATGAAGCGGCCGACGTCGAAGCGGTGACCGGCGAAGCCGTCAAGCTTGGCGTCGCCCCGCGCATCCTCATCGATGCCAGCCACGCCAACAGCGGCAAGGACCCGATGAACCAGCCGCTCGTCGTCAAATCCGTCGCCGCACAGATTGCCGCCGGAAACAGCGACATCAAGGGCATGATGATCGAAAGCAACCTCGTCGCCGGCCGCCAGGACCTCGTTCCCGGCAAGCCGCTGGTTTACGGCCAGTCCATCACCGACGGCTGCATCGACTGGGATATGTCGGTCGCGGTGTTGGAAGACCTGGCAAAATCCGCCCGCGAGCGCCGCCAGACCCGCGCTTAAGCCGCCGGGAAATAGCGGACATAGGCGAACTCTTCGCCGTCAGGAGACCAGCAGGGCACGTTGATCGTGCCCTGCCCCCCGAAGAGCTCGAACAGCGTCTTCAGATTGCCGCCGTCCATACCCATCAGCCGCAGCCGCACGTCGAGGTCGCGCGGATGGTCGAACACCGATGGGTCGTAGGATAGGAGCAGCACCATGTCGTTGTTGGGCGACGGATGGGCGAACCAGTTGCCCTGATTGTCCGAGGTCACTTGTTCGAGCCCGGTGCCATCGGGATGGATGCGCCAGATCTGCATCAGCCCGGTACGGCTGGAATTGAAATAGATCCATTGGCCGTCGGCGGAATAGTCCGGTCCGTCATTGCGGCCCTCGCCATGCGTCAGCCGCGTCTCGGCGCCGCCGACGACGGAGATGGTGTAGATATCGAAGAGGTCGTCGCGGATGCCGCAATAGGCGAGCTGGCGCCCGTCCGGCGACCAGCCATGCCAGTAGGATGGCAGGTTCTGGGTGACGAGCCGCGGCGTACCGCCTTCGATCGGTAAGGTATAGATCGCCGACTTGCCGAATTCAGTCTTGTCGGAAATGACGATCTTCGTCCCATCAGGCGAAATGCCGTGATCATTGTTACAGTTCACGGCAAAGCCGGTATCGACCTTGACCACCTCGCCGCCATCGAGCGGCAGGCGATAGAGCAGCCCGTCGCCGTTCAAGAGCAGGTAGGAACCATCCGGCGAGAAATTCGGCGCCTCCACCAGCTTGTCCGTCTGCCAGACCTCGCGGGCCCTGCCCGTCCTGACATTGTAGATCTCAACCGAGCTGCGCATGTTTCCTCCCGAAAAGCTTGATGCCGTCAGCGATCTCGATTGCGTCAGCGATCTCGATTGCGTCAGCGATCTCGATTGCGTCAGCGGTCCCTGAACCGGTTGGTGATGGGATAGCGCCGGTCGCGGCCGAAATTCTTCTTGGTGATCTTCACGCCCGGCGCCGATTGCCGGCGCTTGTATTCCGCGAGATAGAGCAGATGCTCGACCCGGTGGACGGTCGCGACATCATGGCCGCGCGCGACGATCTCCTCGACTGCCATCTCCTTCTCGACAAGGCATTCGAGGATATCGTCGAGCACGGGATAGGGCGGCAGCGAATCCTGGTCCTTCTGGTCGGGACGCAGCTCGGCCGAAGGCGCCTTGTCGATGATATTCCGCGGGATCACCTCGCCCGACGGTCCCAGCGCACCCGGCGGCACGTTTTCGTTGCGCCAGCGGGAAAGCGCATAGACCTGCATCTTGTAGAGGTCCTTGATCGGATTGAAGCCGCCGTTCATGTCGCCGTAGAGCGTGGCGTAACCGACCGACATTTCCGACTTGTTGCCAGTCGTCACCACCATCGAGCCGAACTTGTTGGAGATCGCCATCAGGATGACGCCGCGCGCCCGGCTCTGCAGGTTCTCCTCGGTGATGCCGCTGTCCGTGCCCTCGAAAAGGCTGGCGAGCGCGCTGCTGAAACCCGTCACCGGCTGTTCGATCGGCACGATATCGTAGCGGCAGCCGAGCGCCTTGGCGCAATCGGCCGCATCCTTCAGCGAATCCTCGGAGGTATAGCGGTAAGGCAGCATGACCGTGCGCACCCGCTCCTCGCCAAGTGCGTCGACGGCGATTGCCGCGCAGATCGCCGAGTCGATGCCGCCGGAAAGGCCGAGCACGACAGTCTTGAAGCCGTTCTTGTTGACGTAATCTCGGAAGCCCAGCAGGCAGGCGCGGTAATCGGCCTCCTCGCTTTCAGGGATATACGCCATCGGCCCTTCGGCGCAGTGCCAGCCGGTGTCGCAGCGCTTCCACGTCGTCACCGCAAGCGCCGTCTCGAACTGGCTCATCTGGAAGGCGAGCGACTTGTCGGCGTTGAAGGCGAAGCTCGCGCCGTCAAACACGAGTTCGTCCTGGCCGCCGAGCTGGGCAGCATAGATAAGCGGCAGGCCGGTCTCGATCACCTGCTTCAGCACCACCTGGTGGCGGATATCGACCTTGCCGCGATAATAGGGCGAACCATTCGGCGACAGCAGGATCTCGGCCCCGCTTTCGGCGAGCGTCTCGCAGACGCCGAGATCGCCCCAGATATCCTCGCAGATCGGAATGCCGATGCGCACGCCACGAAAATTCACCGGCCCAGGCATGGCGCCCTGATCGAAGACGCGCTTCTCGTCGAATTCGCCGTAATTCGGCAGGTCGATCTTGTCGCGCACTGCGATCACCTTGCCGCCATCGAGCACGGCGACCGAATTATAGCGCCCGGTGTCGTCCTGCCGGGGAAAGCCGATGATGACCCCCGGCCCGCCATCGGCGGTCTCGGCGGCCAGGCTCTCCACCGCTTTCCAGCAGGCGCGGATGAAGGCGGGCTTCAGCACTAGGTCCTCCGGCGGATAGCCGGAGATGAAAAGCTCGGTCAGAACGAGCAGATGCGCGCCCTCCCGGGCAGCATCGGCACGCGCCTCGCGCGCCTTGGCAAGATTGCCGGCAACATCGCCGACCGTCGGGTTGAGCTGGCCGATGGCGATGCGGAAGATATCAGAAAGGGCGTTTTCCTGTGTCATGTCATTTATTTAGCCTGCACCTTTCGCGACCGCAACACGTTCGCACCGAAAGCGGCGTCTGGCAGTGACGAAATTTTTATGAACGAATCGCGCATAGTGTCCCGCGGCGCCGATACGCATTGCAATTTACCTCTGGACCAGAATACTGGCGCCGAAAGCGACCGCATCGATAAACGGGTATCGGAAACAGGCCATGTCTAATTTTTCGGACTTCGTGCACCATCATTTCGACAAAGCGGCCAACGAGCTCGGCGACGTCGAAAAGCGCGTGCTGGCGAAAGCGCGCGAGCGCAAGGTCATCTCGACCGACGTCAACGCCGCCTTGTCCGCCGAGTCATCCTTCGGCGAGCGTATCGCCGATGGCATCGCCCGCGTCGGCGGCTCCTGGTCCTTCATACTCGCCTTCCTCGCCTTTCTCGCCGTCTGGACACTGATGAACACCATCGGTCTGGTGGCGAATCCCTTCGACCCATACCCCTTCATTTTTCTGAACCTGATCCTGTCGATGATCGCCGCCATCCAGGCGCCGATCATCATGATGTCCCAGAACCGGCAGGCCGAGCGCGACCGCTTCGAGGCCGCCAAGGATTACGAGGTCAATCTCAAGGCCGAACTCGAAGTGCTCTCCCTGCACCAGAAGATCGATATGAGCGTGCTGACCGAGTTGACGGCGCTGCGCGAGGATGTGGCCCGCCTCACAGCTGCGCTCGCCGCCAAGGGCTAATGCATGTCGCCCAAAAGTGTGCAGCGGTTTTGGGACAACGACATGCATCAGATAAAGACTTAAAGGGCGTCGCGCGACGCCCTTTAAGTCGGATTCACCGCATATTGCGGCAAGCCGTCCGTTATCTCGTAGAAATCGCCCTTGTCGGCACAGTAGATATGATGGCCGAAGGCAAGACCGCTGGGCGTGTCGAAGGCGCCGGCCATGACCGAAATCTCCGCCGATCCGTCCGCCTGCCAGAACAGCGCGGAGCCGCAATTCGAGCAGAAGCCGCGCTGCGCCTCTTCGCTCGACCGGTACCAGCGCACCGCCTCAGTGCCATCAATCGAAAGAGCCGCGCGGGCCACGTTGACCGCGGCGTAGTAAAACCCCGTCTGCCGGCGGCACTGCGAGCAATGGCAGCCGACGACAGGTCCTGGCTTCGCCGTCGTTGAAAATCGCACAGCGCCGCAGAGGCAGCCGCCTGTATGCCGTTCGGTCATCATCGCCCTCCCGTTTATGACGGGACGTTGCCGCTGATCGCCCCCGGCGTCAAATCCATTCCGCTCAACGGAAGCATCAGAAATTTTGAAAATTGCCGGCCTTATGCATCCTTGGTCGGCTCGAGCACCTGTTGCTCGACGACAACAGCCGCCAACCTCATCTCATCCCGGCATTGAATCGCCGGCTGTTGTCGGCAATACTTAAGGTCCAATTCATTCGACCCCCGGGAGACTAACATGAGAGCGACCCTGTCCGAACAGAAAGGAAAAATCCCCCACAAGGACATTCAGCTTCATGAACATTCGGTTCTCCCGCGCGAGGAAAAACTCGCGACGCCATAACCTCTTCCCCAGATTCTTCCGCGACAATGCGAATGCCGCCGACCGCGAGCGGCGCTGGTCGCGCATGCGCAAATTCCTCTCCTACTACCGTCCGCACCTGCCTTTGCTGCTGGCGGATCTGCTTTGCGCCATCCTGGTCGCCGGCACAGCAGTCGCCCTGCCGCTCTGCGCCAACATCGTCACCAGCCGCCTTCTCGCTCTGCCCGACGCGCCACAGGCCTTCGCAAACATCCTTGCGATGGGCGGCGTCATGTTGGTCGTTCTGGCGGTCCAGATCGTCGCCATCTTCTTCGTCGATTATCGCGGCCACGTGATGGGCGCGCGCATCGAAGCGACGGTGCGGCAGGAACTCTTCGAGCATTGCCAGAAGCTCTCGTTCAGCTTCTACGACCGCCAGCGCACCGGCCAGCTGATGAGCCGCATCACCAATGACAGCCTGTGGCTGGGCGAGCTCTTTCATCATGGGCCCGAGGATCTTTCCATCGCCGTACTCAAATACGGCGGCGCTATGCTGGTGCTGTTCTTCATCGATCCGCCATTGGCGACTCTCATCCTGCTGCTCACTCCGGCGGCGGTCGCCTATGCGCTCTATTTCAACCGGCGCATGAACCGCGCGCTCGAAGCCAGCAAACGGCAGATCGCCGCCGTCAACGAGCGGGTGGAGGATGCACTTGCGGGCATCCGCGTCGTCCAGTCCTTTGCCAACGAGGCGCTGGAGAAGGAACGCTTCGCCGAGCAGAACCGACGCTTCCTGCAAAGCCGCGCCGAGGGCTACCGCAGCGAAGCCTGGTTTTCGGTCGGCACCGAAACCTTCGCCCAGCTCGTCACCATATTGGTGATCATCGTCGGCGGCCTGCGCATCCTCGCGGCGGAGCTGACCGTGCCTGATATGCTGACCTTCCTGCTCTGCGTCGCGGTGCTGGTCGATCCCGTGCAGCGGCTGGCGAATTTCGTGCGCCTCTGGCAGGAGGGTTACACCGGCTTCGTCAGGGCCATGGAGATCCTGGAGATCGCCCCCGATATCACCGATCGGCCGGCCGCCCGTGCGATGCCGGCACCAAGGGGCGAGATCAGCTTTTCCAACGTCGTCTTCGGTTACGAGGGCGATGGCCCGCGGGTGCTCGAGCAGCTCTCGCTCACCATCGCTCCCGGTGAGTTCGTCGCCCTGGTCGGCCCCTCGGGGGTCGGTAAGAGCACGCTTTGCGCGCTGATACCGCGCTTCTACGATGTCGAGGCCGGGGCGATCCGGATCGATGGCATCGACATCCGCGATGTGACGCTGGCCTCGCTCCGGCGCCATGTCGGAGTGGTGCAGCAGGATGTCTACCTGTTTGCCGGTACAGTGGCGGAAAACCTGCGCTACGGCCGGCCCGACGCCAGCGATGCGGAGCTGGAAGCGGCCGCGCGCGCCGCCAATGCGCACGACTTCATCATCGCCCTGCCCCATGGCTATGACACCGATATTGGCCAACGCGGCGTCAAGCTCTCAGGCGGCCAGCGCCAGCGCATCACCATCGCCCGCGCCTTCCTCAAGAATCCGGAGATCCTGATCTTCGACGAAGCGACCAGCGCGCTCGACAACGAGAGCGAACGGGCCGTGCAGCAGGCGCTGCTCAGCCTGGCAAACGGCCGAACCACCCTGGTCATCGCCCACCGTTTGTCGACCGTCCGCCATGCCGACCGCATCCTGGTCCTGACGGCTGATGGCATCGTCGAACAGGGCACCCATGACGAGCTCATGGCGCAAGACGGCGTCTACGCCAATCTGCACAGCGTCCAGGCCAGCATCTGACTGCCTGTTCCACCTTCGCAGCATAAAAAAGCCCGGCATCGCCGGGCTTTTCTTCATCCATTTGGGGCTGCGATCAGCCGTTGGCGACCATGCGCTTTTCGTCGCGGCCGCCCTTCATGCGCTCGGCAAGCAGGAAGGCGAGCTCGAGCGCCTGGTCGGCGTTCAGGCGCGGATCGCAATGGGTGTGGTAGCGGTCCTGCAGGTCTTCTGCGGAGACCGCGCGGGCGCCGCCGGTGCACTCGGTCACGTCCTTGCCGGTCATCTCGATATGGATGCCGCCCGGATGCGAGCCTTCGGCGCGGTGGATCTGGAAGAAGCTTTCGACTTCCGACAGGATCCGCTCGAAGGGACGGGTCTTGTAGTTGTTGAGCGTGATCGTGTTGCCGTGCATCGGATCGCAGGACCAGACGACCTTGCGGCCCTCGCGCTCGACCGCGCGAATGAGCTTCGGCAGGCTGTCGGCGACCTTCTCATGGCCGAAGCGGCAGATCAGCGTCAGGCGCCCGGCCTCGTTGGCAGGATTTAGGATGTCGATCAGTTGCAGCAGATCATCGGCCTGCAGCGACGGGCCGCATTTCAGGCCGATCGGGTTCTTGATGCCACGGCAATATTCGACATGCGCATGGTCGGCCTGGCGCGTACGATCGCCGATCCAGATCATGTGGCCCGACGTTGCATACCAGTCGCCCGAGGTGGAATCGACGCGGGTCAGCGCTTCCTCGTAGCCGAGCAGCAGCGCCTCGTGACTGGTGAAGAAATCGGTCTCGCGCAGCGCCGGCTGATTTTCCGAGGTGATACCGATCGCCTTCATGAAATCCATGGTTTCGCTGATGCGGTCGGCAAGCTTGCGGTAGCGCTCGCCCTGCGGGCTGTCCTTGACGAAGCCGAGCATCCACTGATGCACGTTTTCGAGATTGGCATAACCGCCCATCGCAAAGGCACGCAATAGGTTCAGCGTCGCAGCCGACTGGCGATAGGCCATGGCTTGGCGTTCCGGGTTCGGAATGCGCGACTCCTCGGTGAACTCGATACCGTTGATGATGTCGCCGCGATAGGCAGGCAGCGTCACGTCGCCCTGCTTCTCGACATTCGACGACCGCGGCTTGGCGAACTGGCCGGCGATGCGGCCGACCTTGACGACCGGCAGCTGCGCGCCGAAGGTCAGCACCACGGCCATCTGCAGGAAGGCGCGGAAGAAGTCGCGGATATTGTCGGCGCCGTGCTCGGCGAAGCTCTCGGCGCAGTCGCCGCCCTGCAGCAGGAAACCGTTGCCTTCGGCGACATTGGCGAGATGCTTCTTCAGGCGGCGCGCTTCACCTGCAAAGACAAGCGGCGGATAGCTGGCGAGCGTGGCTTCCGTTGCCGCCAAAGCGGCTGCGTCGGGATATTCGGGAACCTGCAGGATCGGTTTTTGCCGCCAGCTGCTCGGGGTCCAATTGTCTGCCATCTCACTCACCTGTTCTCACATCCATACCTCAGGATGCCCTCAATATGCGGCGGCTTATAGACCTTTAGACCCGGCTTGCAAAGACCATTCGCTTCTCGCCGCCGCCACCCGCCGCTCTCTAGTTAAACCAGCATATACCATGTCGATTTTCCGATATTTTAGACTTTCAATGTAGAACGGAAAGAGTTTCAACTTCGGGGACATGGCATGGCGATCCTTCCGCCTGGTTTCATATCGGACCGCTCGGGCAATTTCGGCATTATCACGGCGCTGCTGATGGTGCCGCTTGCCGGCGCGGCCGGCATGGCGGTGGATCTCGCCCACGCGTTGAGCCTGAGAACGGCGCTTTTCGCCGCCGCCGATGCCGCCGCCGTCGGTGCGATCTCTGAAAAATCCGGCGCCGTCGCCGCCGCGATGAAAATGAGTGGCGACGGCACGATCTCGCTCGGCAAGGACGACGCCCGCAGCATTTTTACGTCGCAGATGTCCGGCGAGCTGACCGACGTTCATGTGGATCTTGGCATCGACGTCACCAAGACCGCCAACAAGGTGAATTCGCTGGTCTCCTTCAGCGCCACCATGCCCACGACCTTCATGCGCATCCTCGGCCGGGACACCGTCACGATCTCCGGCACGGCCACGGCCGAATACCAGACCGCCACCTTCATGGATTTCTATATCCTGCTCGACAACACGCCGTCGATGGGCGTCGGCGCAACCGCCGATGACGTCGCGACCATGGAAAAGAACACCAGCGACACCTGCGCCTTTGCCTGCCACGAAACCGAGAACAAAAACAATTATTACCAACTCGCCAAGAAGCTCGGCGTCAGCATGCGAATCGACGTCGTTCGCCAGGCGACCAAGGAGCTGACGCAAACCGCCAAGACGACGCGTGTTTCCGACAACCAATTCCGCATGGGCGTCTATACGTTCGGCACCAAGGCCGAGGATGCCAAGTTGACCACCATATCCGAGCCGACGGATAAACTTGATCAGGTGCGCACCTATACCGACGCCGTCGATCTGATGACAATTCCGAGACAGGGCTTCAACAACGACCAGCAGACGAGCTTCGACAGCGCGCTGGACCAGATGAAAACCATCATCCCCGTACCCGGCGACGGCAGCACGTCGACAACGCCGCAGAAGGTCTTGTTCTTCGTCTCGGACGGCGTCGGCGACAGCGAAAAGCCGAAGGGCTGCACGAAGAAACTCACCGGCAAACGCTGCCAGGAGCCGATCGACACGTCTTTCTGCCAGCCGCTGAAGGATAAGGGAATCAGAGTTGCGGTGCTCTACACCACCTATCTGCCGCTGCCGAAGAACAACTGGTACAAAGACTGGATCAGGCCCTTCCAGAACGAGATCCCCACGAAGATGCAGGAATGCGCCTCGCCCGGCCTCTATTTCGAGGTGTCGATGACCCAAGGCATCACCGAAGCGATGAAGGAACTCTTCCTCAAGGTCATCCGCGCACCCCGTATCACCAGCTAAGTGGGCTCAGAGGCGGAAATCAAATCCGCTTGCCATCGCGGATCCGATAGCTCGGCGCATACATGGTGACGAGCTCCTCGGCCGCCGTCGGGTGCAGCGCCATCGTCCGGTCGAAATCGTCCTTGGTGCAGCCGGCCTTCAGCGTGATGCCGAGCAACTGCGCCATCTCGCCGGCATCGTGGCCGAGGATATGGGCGCCGACCACCTTGCGGCTCGCCGCATCGACGATCAGCTTCATGATCATCCGCTCGGCCCGCCCGGAAAGCGTGGCCTTCAACGGCCGGAACTGGGCGCGATAAACCTCGAGTGCGGGATAACGCCTGCCCGCCTCCTCTTCCGAGAGACCGACGGTGCCGATCTCAGGCTGCGAGAAGACAGCGGTCGGGATCAGCTCGTAGTCCGGTCGGGTCGGATTGTTCTTGTACTCGGTCTCGATGAAACACATCGCCTCGTGGATCGCCACCGGTGTCAGCTGTACCCGGTTGGTGACATCACCGAGCGCGTAGATGTTTTCGACATTGGTGCGGGAATATTCGTCGACGATAACGGCGCCGCGCTCGTCGACCGCGACGCCGGCCGCCTCGAGGCCGAGGCCTTCGGTGTTCGGATCGCGCCCGAGCGCCAGCATGACCACGCCGGCTTGCAGCGTGCCGTTGTTCAGCGTCTCCAGAACGAGCCCGTCCTCACCCTTCGAAACCTTCTGCAGCGTGTCGTGGCAAAGGATGCGGATGCCCTTGGCGACCATCGCCTCGTGCAGCCCGCGCCTCAGGTCCTCGTCGAAGCGCGACAGGATCTCGGCGCCGCGATAGATCAGCGTCGTCTCGACGCCGAGGCCATGGAAGATATTGGCGAACTCGACGGCGATATAGCCGCCGCCTGATATCACGATCGATTTCGGCAGCTCTTCGAGATGAAAGGCCTCGTTGGAGGAGATGCAGAGTTCGTGACCGGGAAGGGCTGCATGCGGGTTCGGCCGTCCGCCGGTGGCGATGACGATCGTCTTTGCGGTCACCGTCTGTCCGGTCTTCAGCAGCCGGACCGTATGGGCATCGACGAGTTCCGCGCGCGTTTCCAGGATCTCGGCATTGGCGCCGGCAAGCCCCTTCTTGTAGAGACCTTCAAGTCGGGCAATTTCAACATCCTTGGCCGCCACCAGCTTCTTCCAGTCGAAGCTGCTTTCGCCGACTGTCCAGCCGAAACCCGCCGCATCCTCGAAATGCTCGTGGAACTGCGAAGCATAAACGAAGAGCTTCTTCGGCACGCAGCCGCGGATGACGCAGGTGCCGCCGTAGCGATACTCCTCGGCGATCGCCACTTTCTTGCCGAGCGAGGCGGCGACACGGGCGCCGCGCACGCCTCCAGAACCGCCGCCGATGACGAAGAGGTCGTAGTCGTAGGAAGACATGAGGAGCTCCGGAAGGGAATCGCAGGAAGGATGTTCCTGATATAGGGGCGATCATCATGAAAACAAAAGCCCGCTCGTGCGTCATCCGGTTCCCATCGTCGAATCTTCATTCCGGTTGACCAGTCACCGTTTACGGTTGACCCGGTCACCGTTTACGGTTGACCCGGTCGGCCGAGGCTGGCAGGCAATCCGTGGGATGGAAAAGAATGGCGGAGCAAAAGATGGATCAAACTCTCTTCAGCAACCTGTGCAAGGCTGGCAAATTCAAGGAAGCGCTCGGCCTCGCCATTCAGGGCCATGAGGACGAAAAATACACGCCGAGCCGTTTCTCGATCGACAAGAAGACGAGACTGCCGATCTTCTACCGAGGCAACAAGCGCGTGGAGCCGGATGAGGAGGGTGTGTGGCAACTTGCAAAGAACCCAAACCCATAGGGACTGAGCTCCGGCACATATGCGACGCCAATTGCATACGCTTAGCGAGTGCTGCTGTCAGCGGGTAATGCGGAAATCCGTCAGGCTTTTCTCAAGCTGGGCAGTTTCCGTCTCGACGCCCGAAACCGACGCCCCCGAAGGCCCGCGCCCAAAACGCTCGATCATCGCCGAGATGGCGCTGTCGGATCCTGCGATCACAGCGATGACAGCCCCGTCCTCTTCATTGCGAACCCAACCCGTCAAACCGAGCCGTACGGCCTCATCGCGCGTCCAATAGCGAAAACCGACACCCTGGACTTTGCCGGATATCCGCACTCGGACGGCCTTGTCATGATCGGACATGTCTGCAGTCACCTGAAGCCTCGCCAGCGGCATTTGCCGCATCATAGCAAAAAAGCCCGGACGATGCCGGGCTTTCGCAAATTTGAAGGGGCAGGCCTTTACTGCTGGGCAGCCGGTGCCGGAGCGGTCGGGCTGTCGGTTGCCGGCGGCGGTGCCTTGATGACCTTGGAAAGCTCGGCGTTGCTCTGCTTTTCCAGGTCGCGGGAAATGCCCTGCGCCCAGATGTCGGCAGCCTTCGCCGTTTCGCGCGAGGCGACCGGGCCGTCGCGCAGCAGCTTCTTGCCGACGTCGGAATTATAGAAGTCGGCGATCGCCTTCAGTTCATCGACGGTGAAGGTCTTGGCATAGGTGAGTGCCGCCTCCTTCTCCAGATCGCCACGGCGCGGCGCCAGCGCCAGCGCCTGCGCGTCGACCGTCGACGAAATGATGTCCTGGTAGTTCGGCGAATCCTGGATCAGGCCGGCCTTCAGACGCTCGGCGAGACCGGGCAGGATGTTATCGAACTGGGCAGTGGCGCCGATGGCGTCGATCGCCGCACGAGACGCCTTCAGCTGCTCCTCGGAGACTTCCTGCGCCTTGACGGCGGAGCCGAAGGCAAGCCCGGAAAGAACGACGGTCGCAGCGGCGAGACGGCCAAGACCTGCAATGTTCATCATGAGTATATGCTCCTGTTATCTGTTTGCCTGCAGCGTGCGCGCACCCGCAGGACCGGCAATGATCGCAAGTGCCGCCATATTGATAAAGAGCCCGTGTTCAACGACGCCGGGTATGGAATTCAGCTCGCTCGAAAGCGCCTCTGCATCAGGAATGCGGCCAAAAGATGCATCGATGATGTGATGGCCGCCATCCGTGGTAAACTCTCCGTCACCCGATTGGCGCAGATCGAGTTCACCGGAAAGACCGAGCCGGGCTGCGACCTTTTCGATTGCGATCCGCGTCGAGACGAGCCCGAACGGATTGACCTCGATCGGCAGCGCGAAGGCGCCGAGCGTTTCCACCAGCTTGCTCTCGTCGGCAATGACGATCATTCGCTCGGAGGCGGCCGCGACGATCTTTTCTCGCAACAACGCGCCGCCGCCGCCCTTGATCAGCCTGAGCGCCTGATCGACCTCGTCGGCGCCATCGATCGTCAGGTCGAGTGCCGGCAGCTCGTCGAGCGACTTCAGCGGCACGCCGAGTTCGACGCAGAGCCGCGCGGTTCGTTCAGACGTCGGAACGCCTTCGACCCTGAAGCCGCCCGCGACCTTCTCCGCCAGCAGGCGAACGAATTCTTCCGCCGTGCTGCCGGTGCCGATCCCGAGACGCATCCCGCTTTCGACATGGGCGAGTGCGGCCTCGGCGGCCTTGATCTTCATTTCGCGGGCATCCATGCGCCGCCAGCTCCTGATATTGCGTTGGATGTGCTGTTTACACGGCTCGCCTGGCAAACGAAAGTCAAAATCATCACGGAAAATGAAAAGCCGAAACATAGGCCTGCAGCCTTCCCGGCCATCGCCGGACGTTGCTTTCCGCCGCACGATCGCCTACCTCAGGGACGACCCATCGTTCCCTAGGACGATCCATCGCTCCTCAAGACGACCATCGCTCAAAGAGACATGCCCTTGACCCCTGTTCCCGCTCGCCCGGCGCTCGTCGTCTTCGATCTCGACGGCACCCTTCTTGATACCCATGTGGATCTGGTCGAGAGCCTGAACCATACGATCGCGGCCCTTGGCCTCGAACCGGTCAGCTACGACGACCTCACCCATCTCGTCGGCCAGGGCGCGCGCGTCATGATCGAGCGCGCCTGCAGGCTGCGCGGCCATCCGCTCGAAAGCGACGCCTTGCCGCCGCTGGTCGAGCGTTTCGTCGCCCATTATGCCGGCAACATGCCCGGCCGGACCGAACCCTATCCCGGCCTGGTCGCCGCGATGGACCGGCTGAAATCTCAGGGTTATCGCCTCGCCGTCTGCACCAACAAGATGGAGAGCCTGGCGCTCGGCCTGCTCGACAAGCTCGAGCTTACTCGATATTTCGACGCCATCACCGGCGGCGACAGCTTCGAATACCGCAAGCCCGACGCCCGCCACCTCACCGGCACCATCGAACGCGCCGGCGGCGACATCACCCGCACCGTGATGATCGGCGACAGCATCAACGATATCGCGGTGGCGAGAAACGCCGGCATACCGTCGATCGCCGTGCCTTTCGGTTATTCCGACGTGCCGGTTTCGAGCCTCGATCCGGATGTTATCATCACCCATTTCGATGAGTTGACGCCGGAGCTGGTGGAAACGCTGTTGCGGGAATATGCGGAGAAGGTCGCCGTCTGAGGCTTGGCGATCAGCCGTATGTCTTTGCGATCGCGGCCCCCTTCCGACCCTTCGGGCCACCTTCTCCCCACCGGGGAGAAGAGGGGAACCAGCGGCACGGCTGCAACCGCACACTACCTTGATCAGGAGCGAGGCGTCGCGGCAACGTCCCTTCTACCCAGCGGGGAGAAGATGCCGGCAGGCAGATGAGGGGCCACACACAGCACGCCCTCTCCTCCTGCTTCTTGCACGCAACACCCCAAAAAACAAAAACGGGCGGCCCAAAGACCGCCCGCCAGCATCACTCATCAGAGCTGATTGTCAGATCTGCGCCCCACGCGCCTTAGTCGTCGCGTCGAAAGCCTTGTCGACATAAGCGTCGCGGCCGTAGACGTCGTCGAAATATTCCACCACGCCGTCCTTGTTCGGCCAGGCGGTGAAGTAGGAGACGTAGACCGGGATCTTCTGCGGCACGCGGACCGCATGGTTCTGCCCGCTGGCGATCTGCTTGGCGACGTCGTCGACCGTCGTGCCGAGCACGGCGGCCGCCATCGCTCGCGGATCGGCAAGACGCACGCAACCGTGGCTCAGCGCCCGCATGTCGCGCTTGAAGAAGCTTTTCGACGGCGTGTCGTGCATGTAGATCGCGTGACTGTTCGGGAACAGGATCTTCAGTTCGCCGAGCGCATTGTCGCTGCTTGGCGGCTGGCGTACCGAAACATTATTGGTCGAGCCGTACCAGTCGACGCTCGAAGAGGCGACGGCGTGGCCGTTCACTTCGACCTCATAACCGAGCTGGTCCAGATAGTTCGGATCCGAGCGCAGCTTCGGCAGCATCTCGTTGATGATGATCGACTGCGGCACGCCCCAGAAAGGGTTGAACTCGACCGTCTCGATTTCGTCGTCGAAGAAATAGGTCTGGTTGTTCTTGCCGCCGACCACCACGCGCATCGACAGCTGTTCCTTGCCGTCATTGTGGTAGTAGACCATGTAGGCCGGCTGGTTGATCATGACGTAGCGGGAACCGAGATCCTCCGGCAGCCAGCGCGCCTGCTCCATGGCGACGACGAGCTTGTCGATCTTCGAGGCATTGGTGTCGCCGCCGGTCATGGCGCGCACCGTCGCCTGGCCGATGACGCCATCGGGCTTCAGCCCACGCTCTTTCTGGAAATCCTCGACCAGCGAAACGATGTCGGGCGAATAGTCGATGCTGCCGGCGTAAGCTGCAAGCGTTGCCGCATGATCGGTCTTCAGCGTTTCGGAACCGTGCTTGCCGATCGCCTTGACGATATTGGCGATCTCCGGCGAGCTGTCGCCAGGCCTCAACAGCCTGTCGAGCGAAACGACGATTCGCTCCTCGTTGCCGCCATCGGCGGCGCGAAGCTTCGCAAGCTCCGCCTTCAGCGCCTGGAATTGCGGACTATCGGGCGAGCGGCTGGCGATGTAGGCGCCAACATCGGGGCTCAGGCGGGCAAGCTTCAGCACCGGGGCCAGATTGACCACCTTGCGCTGGAAGTCGTGATAGCCAGAGATCTTGTTCGGATCGATGCGGCCGCGCACCGTGTCCTGCACGAAGGCGAGCACCTTGGCGGAGAGATCGAGCTCGAACTGTGTCAGCGCCCGGTCGCGGAAGGCCGGATCGGGATTGGCCGGGTCGATATCAGGCGTCTGGACGGCGTAATCCGCCGGGTCGAGGCCAACGAGGGCCGCATCGGCAAGTACCAGCATCGCCGACTTGGCACGGTCGTTGATCTGGTTGCCCTCGACCCAGACGAGCGGATTCCGGCTGTCGCCGTAATAGGCTTCGAGCGCCTTTGCGACGTCGGCATTGGCGCGCACCTTGGCCTGTGCCAGGAAACGACGCTGCACGGCTGGTTCGGCGGCGGCATCGCCGCTGCCCGAGACATCCGCGACCGCGCCGGTGACGACCGGATCGGCGAACCTGCCGGTATCGACGAACTGCAGCGTCTCGGTTTTATAGGTATAGTAACGCGGACCGCTCACCTTCGGCAGCGGCGCTTCCGGATCGAGCCCGCCGAGCGAGCCGCCGCGCTGGCCTACACGGCCGGGCGGCATCTGGTCCATGAATATGGTGCTTTGCGTCCGCTGCCTGTCGCCGCGCAGCATATCCATCAATGTATAAGCATGCGCGGGTGCGGCACTCATCATTGCCACGCCGCAGGAAATTGCCAATGCGGATGCCGCGCTTTTCAAAACGAACGTCATATATCTTCCAGTCCGGTCATGCTGTTCTTGTCACGAGCGCAAGGCTCAAGCTCAAATCCCGCGAAACTCAAGCGGCGTAGGGGCCCCATTGATCAGAAACCGGCCTGCGCCGCCAGCGCCGGCGGACTCAATTTTGTGTGACGGAGATCCTGCACGGCGCCGCCCAGCAGTTCACACAAAATTATGAAATTATTAGTTAATTTTTTACCGAATTTTCGCCGCCAGGCCAGTCCGGCCAAAACGCCCGGACGCATAAAATTTCCAAAGTGGCTTAAAAGGCACGCCAAAAAGCCCGCGCAAACATGACTTCCGATTTCAATATTTCGCGCGGCATCCAGTTTTCTTGTCGGGCTTTCCAACCTATAAGACCTCATCTTTCGAAAATGCCTGAAAACAGCATGTAAAGGGAAGGCAAGGCTGATGACCGAAACCCGCACAGAATCCGATACTTTTGGCCCGATCGACGTCGCCGCCGACCGATATTGGGGCGCCCAGGCCGAGCGTTCGCTCGGCAATTTCAAGATCGGCTGGGAAAAGCAGCCGCTGTCGATCGTGCGCGCGCTCGGCATCGTCAAGCAGGCGGCCGCCCGCGTCAACATGTCGCTCGACCAGCTCGATCCCGCCCTCGGCAAAGCGATCGTCGACGCCGCCCAGGAGGTGATCGACGGCAAGCTGAACGACCACTTTCCGCTGGTCGTCTGGCAGACCGGTTCAGGCACACAGTCCAATATGAATGCCAACGAGGTGATCTCCAATCGTGCGATAGAAATGCTCGGCGGCGTCATGGGTTCCAAGAAGCCGGTGCATCCGAACGATCACGTCAATATGAGCCAGTCGTCGAACGACACCTATCCGACGGCCATGCACATCGCCTGCGCCGAGCAGATCGCCCATCACCTGCTGCCGGCCCTGAAGCACCTGCATGCCGCCCTCGACATGAAGGTCACCGAATTCAGCCACATCATCAAGATCGGCCGCACCCACACACAGGATGCGACGCCTCTGACGCTCGGCCAGGAATTTTCGGGTTATGCCGCCCAGGTCGGCTCCGCCATCAGGCGCATCGAAATGACCCTGCCCGGCCTTTGCGAGCTCGCCCAGGGCGGCACTGCCGTCGGCACCGGCCTCAACGCGCCGGTGGGCTTTGCCGAAAAAGTCGCCGAAGAGATCGCCGCCATCACAGGTATGCCTTTCGTCACCGCGCCGAACAAGTTCGAGGCGCTCGCCTCGCATGACAGCATGGTCTTTTCCCACGGCGCCATCAATGCGGCAGCCGCCGCCCTCTTCAAGATCGCCAACGACATCCGCCTGCTCGGTTCCGGCCCTCGCGCCGGCCTCGGCGAGCTGGCGCTGCCGGAAAATGAGCCCGGCTCCTCGATCATGCCCGGCAAGGTCAATCCGACCCAGTGCGAGGCGCTGACGCAGGTCTGCATCCATATCTTCGGCAACAATGCCGCTCTCACCTTCGCCGACAGCCAGGGCCATTTCGAACTCAACGTCTACAATCCGATGATGGCCTATAATTTCCTGCAGTCGGTGCAACTGCTCGCCGACGCCGCCGTCTCCTTCACCGACAATTGCGTCGTCGGCATCGAGGCGCGCGAGGACAATATCAAGGCCGGCCTCGAACGCTCGCTGATGCTGGTCACGGCGCTTGCCCCGAAGATCGGCTACGATGCAGCCGCCAAGATCGCCAAAACAGCGCACAAGAACGGCACGACGCTGAAGGAAGAGGCCCTCGCCAGCGGCTTGGTGACATCCGAGGAGTATGACGCAATCGTCCGCCCGGAAACGATGATCGGGCCGAAGTAGGAAGATTGAGTGGTCTGCTCCCACTTCTCCCCTCTCCTCCACGGAGCGAGGGAGCGGACGAGCTGGCCACTTGCTCCCTCATTCCTGTGCCTGTCACAGGAATCCAGCCACGGCGCGTCCGCGCCGTGAATGAATCAATGCCTGAAGGGAAAGGGTCTTTCGCGCCCAAGGACTTGGGCGCACTGGATTCCTGTGACGAGCAAAGGAATGAGGGAGATTGTGGTGGCCGTCTCGCGAAACTCCAACCGACGCGGATAAAGCCGTTCGCCTGTCGGCACTCCATCGCACCCAGCAAGCCTCAAACCAACAGCGAAAAATTGTCCATCACCACGGAATTGCCCATGAAATCGAAGCGGATTTCATCGATGTCCGCGATTTCAAACTCGAGATTGGGGTCGGTGACCTCAAGCTCCTGCTGATAGATGATCTGCCCGTCGTTCAGGGCAGTCAATGTCAGGTGAAACGGCGATGCCGACAATTCGGCGATTGAAACACTCTGAAAGGTGAACTCCCCACCATCGATCAATTTCAAGCTTACGGGCGCGGATCCCGGCGACAGGACGGTATCGCTGAATCCATCTTCGGTGATGGCGTCGACGCCTGGAACAGTATCATAATCGATACCGTTCAGAAGCGTGAGCTCGTGACTGTCGTTCACGGATAGGGCGAAGCCCCGGTAGTTGGGGAGAGCGAAGTCATCTGCTCTGGATGTGACGCCCAGATCGTCGAAATCCAGGACTTCGTGATACTTGTCCTCTTCATTGACGCCATCAATCGCCAGCGTCAGAACCCCAACGTCCGTGCCGCCCGCGCCATCGGAGATCTTGTAGCGGATCTCTTCGATCAGTTGCTCGTGCGCCCGCAAGTTCTTCACCACGTCGAGCGTAAAATCCAGCTCATACTCGAAGTGGCCATCGGGCCGCACGGTGAAGGTTCCATAGGTCCCTCGCATGATCGTTTCCTGTGCGAGCCCGTGTTTCGCGTCGACGCGCACGCCGTCGAAAAAGCGAAGATAAAGGGTCGCCTCCTCGGGATCGCTGTCGTTGGGGAGCAGATCCCCTCGGATCCAATCATGCTCGAAGAAAATGAAGAGGTCGTCGTTAGCAGTTGGCTTTGCATTCGTCATCGGAAGCTCCAGCAAGTTAACGCGGCCGGGAATATGGACTGGCTTCGAACCGTAGGCAACTTGAGGTCGTCTTTATCGAGCAATTACCCCGGCCGCCTCACCCGTGCACGTGGTGCAGCACGTGCGACCATGGCTTAACCGGCCGGACTCCGGCGCATCCTGATTGCTTTTGCCCCGCGGCGGATTTAGACCGGTTCCAATCTAGCGACGCCCTACCAGAAAGGTCACTTCGATGGCTGACGATCTCTTTCCCCTCGGCAAGGATGCCACCCCCTATCGCAAGCTCAGCGGCGACCATGTCTCGGTCGACACGTTCAAGGGCCAGGAGATCCTGACCGTCGAGCCGGAGGGGATCCGCCTGCTGGCCGAAACCGCCTTTGCCGACATCAACCACCTGCTGCGTCCCGGTCACCTGAAACAGCTCGCCTCGATCCTCGACGATCCCGAAGCGACCGACAATGACCGTTTCGTCGCCTACGACCTCTTGAAGAACGCCAATATCGCCGCCGGTGGCGTGCTGCCCATGTGCCAGGACACCGGCACGGCGATCATCATGGGCAAGAAAGGCCGCCGGGTCTGGACCGAGGGCGAGGATACGGCGGCGCTGGCCCGCGGCGTCATGGACGCCTACGAGAAAAAGAACCTGCGTTACTCGCAGCTCGCGCCGGTCAAAATGTTCGAGGAGAAGAATACCAAAAACAACCTGCCGGCCCAGATCGATATCTACGAGGAAGGCACCGACGCCTACGAATTCCTCTTCGTCGCCAAGGGCGGCGGCTCGGCCAACAAGACCTTCCTTTACCAGGGCACCCCCTCCCTCCTGACCCATGACCGGATGATCGACTTTCTTAAGGAGAAGATCCTGACGTTAGGGACGGCAGCCTGTCCTCCCTACCATCTGGCGATCGTCATCGGCGGCACCTCGGCCGAGATGAACCTCAAAACCGTCAAGCTCGCCTCCACCCGCTATCTCGATGAACTGCCGACCGAAGGTTCCGAGAGCGGCCACGCTTTTCGCGACGTCGAGATGGAGAAGGAAATCCACAAGCTGACCCAGCAGATGGGCGTCGGCGCCCAGTTCGGCGGCAAGTATTTCTGTCATGACGTGCGTGTCATCCGCCTGCCCCGCCACGGCGCCTCGTTGCCGATCGGCCTCGGCGTCTCCTGTTCCGCCGACCGTCAGGCCAAGGGCCGCATCACCCGCGACGGCATCTTCGTCGAGCAGCTCGAAACCGATCCGTCGAAATACCTGCCCGAGATCGACGAGGCGAAACTGTCGGAATCGACGGTACGCATTGATCTCAACCGGCCAATGGCCGAGGTGCTCGCCGAACTCTCCAGGCATCCCGTCAAGACACGCCTGTCCTTGACCGGCACCATCATCGTCGCCCGCGACCTCGCCCATGCCAAGATCCGCGAACGGCTGGAAAAGGGCGAAGGCATGCCCGATTACCTGAAAAACCACCCGGTCTATTATGCCGGTCCCGCCAAGACGCCGGTCGGCTACGCCTCCGGTTCTTTCGGCCCAACGACGGCCGGCCGCATGGATAGTTACGTCGACCAATTTCAGTCCTTCGGTGGCTCGATGGTGATGCTTGCCAAGGGCAACCGTTCGCGCGCAGTGCGCGAGGCCTGCAAGAAACACGGCGGCTTCTATCTCGGCTCGATCGGCGGCCCCGCCGCCCGCCTTGCCCAGGACTGTATCCGCAAGGTCGAGGTCTTCGAATATCCCGAACTCGGTATGGAAGCAGTCTGGAAGATCGAAGTCGAAGACTTCCCCGCCTTCATCGTCATCGACGACAAGGGCAATGATTTCTTCCAGGAGCTGAATTTGGGGTGATGGGCAGGCTGCGTTGCCGCCTGCTCTACCGTGCCGAAGCCTTGTCCGACGCACTGACATTCCGCGCCTTCACCGCCTCGCCCACGCTCACCACATCCCCGGCATCGACCCTTGCCAGGATCTCCGTGCGGAACGCGCCGGCGAAGAAGCCGGTGTGCTCCAGCAACAAGGTGCCGGCGGCGAAGACGGTGAAGGCGAGGATGGCAAAAGAAATATGGCGGGAGGTTTCCACGATCTCACGCCCTGGCTTGCAGGCTGCGATCGGGTTTGCCACCAAGAAATATCACCCCGAAATACCGGCACTGCAATACGAAACCGCCAAAACCAGATGTCGACAAGATGAATACGGTCTCCGGCAGAGAAGAACTGTAAGTTTTTTAGACACTGTACCCGCCCAGCGAGTATGCACTGTCCCACTAAAGATACGTTTTTCCGTGGAGAATCATAGGTCTGATCGAAGTATTGCCCCATGGGGCATTTGTCGTATGTAATCTTTGGTATATATCGCTTTAATCTTTTCCCAAGAAATTTAAGCTAACAAATAGAATATTGCCTTTGAATATATGAGGAGTTCGCCGGATGAATACGGCTGTCGCGCCCAAGGTGCCGGTTCCCGACGTTGCGGGTCAGATCACCTATGCCATGCGCTCCATGGGCGTCGCGCCGATACCGCGCAATTACCAACTCTTCTACGAGGCCTATATCGGCTCCAATCCGGCCCTGACCCGCGAACTCGCGGCCCTCGGCGGCCAGGTGACCCAGGCCGAGCTTGATGCGCTCGGCGCGCAGCACTTCACCCACAGCCCTGCCCGTGTCTTCGACGACGCCCATACGCGTATATCAGGCGAACTTGATGGCCTGTTGCGCATTCTCAGGCAGGAGCAAAACTCGCTCGAAAGTTATACCAGGCTTCTTGGCGAGACCCATAAGCGCATCACCTCCAAGAGCAATGCCAGCGTCGAACTGATCGAAAACGCCATCGAGCTGCTGAGCCAAGCGACCGGAGACACCATGGCGCATGGTGAACGCACCGTCGAGAACGTCGTCCAGCGCTCGCAGGAAATGGATCAGGTCCGCAAGGAACTCGACGAATACAAGCGGATCGCCAACACCGACTCGCTGACGCGCCTTTCCAACCGCCGCGCCTTCGATGACCGCCTCGCCGCCATCTTCGACAATTCGAGCATGCGGCCAGTGACGGCGCTGCTGCTCTGCGACATCGACAATTTCAAGAAGATAAACGACACCTACGGCCATCCGGTCGGTGACAAAGTGCTGGCCACCGTCGCCTCCGTTATCCGCAGCAATGTCCGTCGCGACATCTTCGTCGCCCGCACCGGCGGCGAGGAGTTCGCCCTCATCATCGACGGCAACACGCCCGAGGAAGTCACCGGCATCGCCGAGCGCATCCGCCGCACCCTGGAGACGACGCCCTTCAAGAACTCCCGCACCCGGGTGAATTACGGTCCGGTTACCGTCTCGATCGGCATCTGCATGGCCTCCAATGCCGAGGATGCCGGCGAACTCTACAGCAAGACCGACATCGCACTTTACGGCGCCAAGAATGCCGGCCGCAACTGCACCATCCTCTATCAGGACGGCATGCAGAAGGATTTCACCAAGAGCTGGCTGATTTATAAGACGTGAGGGCAATCGGTCTCGGCATGCCGAGACCAGCCCCTCATCCGCCTGCCGGCACCTTCTCCCCGTAAACGGGGCGAAGGGGTATGCCGCAACCTCTCCGTTCCCCCGCCGACCTCGAGCATGGCACGTCCCCTCGCCCCGTTTACGGGGAGAGGGTTAGGGTGAGGGGCTGCCACCAGCGCGAACCGGGCAGCAGTGGGTTTGTCCCAAACATCTGCAGTCGGTGCAGCTTATATCAGGCTGGATACCCTACCACATCGTCTTCGCCGCCCGCCCCGGCCACTCCCGATCGTAGGTTTCCTGGTCGAAATCGCCGGTTGCGGCCTTCAGCATCTGCCCGGGCGTCGGCAGCTTCGCCGGATCGGCGAAGTGTTCTCCATTCCAGAGTTCGGCTCGCATCACGGCGCGCGCGCATTGGAAATAGACCTCGTCGATCGAAATGACGACGACGGTGCGCGGATGTTTGCCGTCCATCTCGAAGCTCGAAAGCAGCGTCTCATCGTTGGAGACGACGCCGCGGCCGTTGATGCGCATCGTCGTGTTCGAGCCGGGGATCAGGAACATCAGCGCCAGCCGCGGATCACGCACGATGTTGGAGAGCGAATCGACGCGGTTGTTGCCGCGCCAATCCGGCAGATGCAGCGTCTCGTCGTCGGCGACGCGCACCACGCCGCCAAGATCGCCGCGCGGCGAACAGTCGAGACCCTCCGGGCCGACGGTCGCAAGCGCCGCAAACGGCGAAATCTCGATCATCTCCCGATAGAGGGGGGTCAATTGCTTCGTCACCTTGGTGACGGAGGCCGGCGACAGGCCGGCGCCATAAATTGTATTGAGCTCTTCGATGCTGCTGATGATTTTCATGAGGCGTCCCGCCGCGGCTTGATCTTCGCGACGGACGCTACAATGCCGCGCGCCTTGCCGGAAGCTCAAAAAACGGAATGATCTCCGCATCTGTTTTGATGCTTTCATCGGGCACTTCACCCACGCCCCGATCGCCGTCGAGAAACGCCGCGATCGCGGCAAGAACCGGTTCGGCGGCGATGATCCGCCGGTGGCCGAAACCGTTCGCCCAGAGGAGCCGAACGCCCTTCCCCGCCGCGCCATAGCGCCTGGCATGGAGAGGCGACACTTCCTTGTCGTCCTCAGCATGGATGACGAGCACCGGCCGGCCGATGCCGCCCGCAGCCCCGCCGACGTCGAAATCCTCAAGTCTCCGGCCGGTGACGCGATGGACCTCATTCTCCAGTGCGGCTTGCGCCGCAGGGCGAAGACCGACCATCCGGCCGAAATCGGTAAACAGCCAGCCCATCTCGCTCGGCGCGCCGATCAGCACTAGGCGGTCGCCGCCAACAGGCGCCACGCCGGGCAGCAGGCCCGCCGCCGAGACCATCAGCGCCGCGCCGCCAAAGGAATGGCCGATCGCCGCATCGAATGGGCCGAAGCGCGCCTCGGCCGCCGCGATCGTCTCGACCGCAAGCCCCATATGCAGGAAGCGCCCTCCGGAACGGCCGTGGCCGGGAAAATCGAGCGCCACGACCTCCGCACCCGTTGCCGCAAGCATCGAGACGAGTTCGGCCATATATGCCGCGCTCGATCCCCAGCCATGTGTCACCAGATAGCGCTTGCGCTTGCCCCTCGCCCCGCCGTTCAGCCGATAGGCATGCGCTTGGCGCCCGCCGGCGAGCCGGAGGGTGAAGCGTTCGGCGCCGGCAAGCCGGGCCGCACCCGCCGCATGCGCCAGCTTCGACTTTGTGCCCTTGGGTCTTGCTGATGGCGTCCGGCAGAACAGCTGGAACGCCGCTTTGGCCGCCAGATCAGGAGAAACCGCCTGCAGCAGCGAAAACCCGAGGCGGGTGACGTCAAGCGCAAAGTTTGCCATAGTGGGATTCCAAAAGACTGTTCAACACTGAACAATAAAGTACAACGATGAACAAAAATCAATCCCTTCCCTGGGATCATCCGCGTTTTCGCAGCTGGATCGCGGTGGCTCGCGCCTGCCAGCTCATGCAACAATCCCTGGCCCGCTCGCTTGCCGATCTCGACATCAAGCCGCCGCACCTCGATATCCTGGTCAATCTCTATCGTTTCGAAGGCATCTCGCAGCAGGAACTGGCGCGCAAACTGCTGGTCGGCCGCTCCAATATGAGCATGCTGCTGCCGCAGATGGAGAAGCGCGGTCTGATCCTTCGCCGCGATGACGAGCGCGACAAGCGCGTGCTGCGCCTCTATTTGACGCCAGAGGGTCGAAAGCTGAGTGAGGAAGCCATGGCCATACAGACCGGTCTCATCGACCACGTGCTGTCGGACGAGCCGATAGAGCAATGCATGGCGACCGCCGATTCGATGGAGCGGATCATCACTGTGCTGCTGAAAGATCTGCGCGACGAGGACTGATGTTCAATGCAGCGTCGGCGCGGCCTCCGTACCCGTCAGCGAGCGGTATTCCCAGGCGGCGACGACGATCAGCACCAGCGTCGCCAGAATGCCCATTAGATAGACCTCGATGAAGGGCGCGACAAAGGCAAGCAGGATCAAAAACACCAGGCCGGCCAGATGCGAGAGCGGCATCCGCCCGCTGGTCGCGCCCTTGAACCACAGATTGCCGATCAGGAACAGGCTGGAGCCGCCGAGCACGGCCGCGGCGATACCAAGATTGCCGGTCTCATGCGGATGCGAGAACATGAACTCGACCGCGACCGCATGGACGATGATGCCGGCAAGAATTGGGATGTGCCCATAGGTGAAGGCCTGCCGCGCCAAGCTTCCCGGCGTCTCTTCATGCTCGATGCGGTGGGCGGCGCGCCCGTGTCCGAAGCGGAAATAGAGCCACCACATGGCGACCGTGCCGATGAAGGCGGTGACGAAGACGATGCTGGTCAGTCCTGAGAACGGCAGCTCCGAAAAGGTGCGGCCGGACACGAGGATCGCTTCGCCGAGGCAGATGATCACGAAGAGTGCACAGCGCTCCGCCATGTGCGCGCCGGAAACGTCCCAGTCCCGCGCCGTCGAGCGGCCGAGTCCCGGCACGGCAAAGCCCGCGGCCGGCCCAGCATATTCGATCGCCAGCGCAATCACCCAGGCGATCAGCCGGGCTTCATGCTCGAGCAGCCCGCCGGCGATCCAGAAGACGCCTGCTGCCACGAGCCAGGCGGTGATGCGGACGAAATTCAGCGTATTGGCGCGGTCGACGCGCGTCATCGCATAGGTCGTAAACAGCGAGCGCCCGACCTGCATCGCCACATAGGCGCCGGCAAACAGCAGCCCCTTGTCGCCGAAAGCCTCGGGGATGGAGGCAGACAGCAGCAGCCCGAGCATCATCAGCGTCACCAGCATCCCGCGCACCGGCATCCTGTCCGGATCGAGCCAGTTCGTCACCCAGGTGGTGAAGATCCACACCCACCAGACGGCGAAGGTCATCAGTGCCGCTTCGGCGGCACCGAGCGGCGTGTAGTGGGCGGCGAGCGCATGCGAGAGCTGCGAGATCGAAAAGACGAAGACCAGGTCGAAGAACAGTTCGAGGAAGGTCACCTTGCTGCCGCTGGCGCTGCCCTTGGCGCGCAGCCAGTTCTTTCCGTTCGTTTTCGCCATATGGCCCCCCGATGGCTGGAATTATGGGTCTATTGAAAGTGATAGCGGCGCTCTCGTGAGCGTCAGCGCGGCTTCTCCGCCGTATCGCGGTTCATGCCCTTTTCGCGGAGCTCGTGCTCATAGGCGGAAAACAGCTCAGCGCCCCGTTCGCCGAGTTCGCGCAGATAGGTCCAGGTGTAGATGCCGGTATCGTGCATGTCGTCGAAGCCGATCCGGACCGCGTAATTGCCGGTCGGCATCATCGAGATGATCGCGACATTGCGTTTGCCCGGCACCGTCACCTTCTGCCCCGGCCCATGGCCCTGCACCTCGGCCGAGGGCGACAGCACGCGCAAGAGCTCGGCCGACAGGTCGAAGCTCTGGCCGTCGTTGAAGGTCACCACCAGCCGCTGCCTGTCTTTCGAGACGCGAAGTTCGCTCGGCCAGATATCGCTCATCATTTTGTCCTCTTCTCATGCGAGGAGTAGGCGCTGATCTTTTTCAGCGCAAGCTGAAATTGGCATGCTCGCGCGGGCTGTTTCCCTTGACGCGACAATAGCATATGCCCACATTGAAGAGAGTACGGAGATACAGGTGAACACCAGAGTCGGAACGATAGGCAATGCATCACCGCTGGTGGCAGGTGCGGACCCGATGATCGACCCCTTCGGGCGGGCGGTCACCTATCTCCGCGTCTCCGTCACCGACCGCTGCGATTTCCGCTGCACCTATTGCATGGCGGAGAATATGACCTTCCTGCCAAAGAAGGACCTCTTGACGCTGGAAGAGCTCGACCGGCTCTGTTCCGCCTTCATCGCCAAGGGTGTCAGCAAGATCAGGCTGACCGGCGGCGAGCCCCTGGTGCGCAAGAACATCATGTATCTGGTTCGCCAGCTCGGCCAGAAGATCGGCTCCGGCCTCGACGAATTGACGCTGACCACCAACGGCTCACAGCTTTCCCGCCATGCCGAGGAGCTCTATGATTGCGGCGTGCGCCGGATCAACGTCTCGCTGGATACGCTCGACCCCGACAAGTTCCGCAAGATCACCCGCTGGGGCGATTTCGCCAAGGTCATGGAAGGCATCGACGCAGCTCAAAAGGCAGGGTTGAAGATCAAGCTCAACGCCGTGGCGCTGAAGGATTTCAACGATGCCGAGATGCCGGAGCTGCTGCGCTTCGCCCATGGCCGCGGCATGGATTTGACCGTCATCGAAACCATGCCGATGGGCGAGATCGAAGAAGACCGAACCGACCGGTACCTGCCGCTTTCGAAACTGCGCGCCGATCTCGAAGAGCAGTTCACGCTTGCTGATATCGATTACCAGACTGGCGGCCCGGCGCGTTACGTCAGGGTCGAAGAAACCGGCGGCCGCCTCGGCTTCATCACACCGATGACCCATAATTTCTGCGAGAGCTGCAACCGCGTCCGCCTCACCTGCACCGGTACGCTCTACATGTGCCTCGGCCAGAACGACGCCGCCGATCTGCGCGCCGCACTCCGCGCCACCGAAGACGACGCCCTCCTCCAAGCCGCCATCGACGAAGCCATCACCCGCAAACCCAAAGGCCACGACTTCATCATCGACCGGACGCATAATCGTCCGGCTGTGGCGCGGCATATGAGTGTTACGGGTGGGTGAGAAGCGGTCCCGCAAAGCGGGAGCAATCGATCCAGTGAATCGATTGCAGCGCCGAACGCCCTGAGCCACGCGAAGGGCCGGGATACGGTGCGGCAGACTCCCTCTTCTCCCCAGCGGGGAGAAGATGCCCTTCAGGGCAGTTGGGTGAGCGACGACAGGAGCGAATGCGCTGAGCGCAAGCGAAGGGCAATCAACGTTGTGCCGAATGGCCCCGTCATCCGACCCTTCGGGCCACCTTCTCCCCGCTGGGGAGAAGAGGGAGCCCATCACTCAGGCTTACGCGCACAAATCGCAAACCGCTCCTGCACCATACGCTCAAGCCCGCGCAAAAACGGCATCTTGCGCGCCTGCGCCCAATGAATATCGCTGAGTTTGCGGTCGACGACGATGTCCGTAAAACCGGCTTGGCGCAGAAGATCGACGACTGCTTCGGCCGGCATCTGGCTGGAGAAATGCACGCGTGAGCGGATCTTCTGGTGCCGCGCCATCATCTCCGGCGACATGTGGCTCGCCGGCGGTTTGCCTGTCACCTTAGTCCAGACCTTCTGCAGGCCCTTGACCCAGGTTTCCTTGCCCATATTGCCGTCGAGTATCAGCACCTTGCCGCCCGGCTTCAACACCGAGAACCATTCCTTAAAGGCCGAAGCCGGGTCAACCAGCGTCCAGACGAGATGGCGGTTGGTGATGACGTCGTAGCTATCCTTGGGCTCCATCGTGTTCTCGGCGTCGCCGGAAACGAAACGGATATCGGTGCCGCGCTTCTTCGCCTTGGCGCGTGCCTGCGCCAGCATCGCATCCGACCAGTCGAGGCCGGTGACCGCAAAGCCGACATCGTGCATCAGATGCGAGATGACGGCGGTGCCGCAGGCAAGATCGAGCGCCGCGCGCCCCTGCCCCTCGCCCAGATGCTTTCTGATCAGCCGCTGCCAGCCCTTCCGCTCCGCGTCCGAAAAGATTTCATGGCCGACGCTCTGGTCGAAGGTCGCCGCCCTTTCCGACCAGAAGTCGCGAATTTCGTCGCGGATGGAGTAATTTGTATTCATCGAATTCATCGCAGGCACCCCGGCAGCAGATCACTTTGGAAAAGCTCTAAAACATAAAACTTGATTCACAAAGTCATATTTCATATGCCTGCGGACATTATTCAGGCATTGAGGGAATTTCCAGATGAATTTCGTAAAAATGCTCGCAGTCTCCGCAGCTGCGATTGCCGGTTTCATGCCGCTTTCGGCCTGGGCGCAGTCCTTCACCGTCAAGGATATCGCGGGGCGCGAAGTGACCTTCGACAAACCGGTCGAGCGTGTGATCCTTGGGGAAGGCCGCATGCTCTACGCCGTCGCCCCGATCGAGAAAGAAGACCCCTTCGCCAAGATCGTCGGCTGGCGCAACGATCTCTGGACCACCGACAAGGACGGCTTCAACGCCTATGTCGAGAAGTTTCCAAAGGGCAAGGACCTGCCCTTCCTCGGCAACCTGACCGACGGCACGCTGCAGACCGAGACGGTCGTCAAGCTTCATCCCGACGTGCTGCTGCTGCCGATCGGCAACAAGGCCGCCGCCGACGAGGTGAAACTCGAAGACATGCTGAACGGCATCGGCGTGAAGATCGTCTACATCGATTTCCGCGAACATATCGTCGCCAATACCGAGCCGAGCTTGAAGATCCTCGGCCAGATCTTCGGCCATGAAGACCGCGCCGAAGCCGTCGCCAGCTTCTGGAAAGAGCAGATGGCCCGCGTCACCGACAGGCTGAAGGCCGCCAATCCGCCGAAGCCGAATGTCTTCATGTACCGCGCCGCAGGCCTGGTCGAATGCTGCGGCACCTTCGGCCCCGATAATTTTGGCCTGATGGTCGATTGGGCCGGCGGCCACAATCTCGGCTCCGATTTCCTGCCGGGCTATACCGGCTCGATCAATGCCGAGCAGGTCGTCGCCTCCAATCCCGATGTCATCGTCGTCACCGGCTCCAACTGGAGCCAGACCAAGAATGCCAAGGATTATGTGAATGTCGGTCCCAATGCCGCCGCCACCTTCGACGACAGCCGCAAGGCGCTGAACACGCTGGTGGAAAACCCTGCCTTCACCGGCTCCAGGGCGGTTGCCGGCGGCAATGTCCATGCGATCTGGCACCAGTTCTATACCAGCCCCTACCAGTTCGTCGCCGTCCAGCAGCTGGCCAAGTGGTTCCATCCGAACCTCTTTGCTGATCTCGACCCCGACGCCACCTTCAAGGAATTCCACGATAAATTCCTGCCGGTCGCCTATCAGCCGGGGTACTGGGTCGATGCCAAGGCGGGTCAGTAATCCGAAATGGCCGAGATCGCCGCCATATCGATCGAAGCCGAAGCCGGGAGGGAGCGCTACCGCGCCCTCGCCCGGCGCAAGCTGCTGATCCTTGCCGCCATGACGGCAGCGCTCTGCCTGTCCTTTGCCGTCGATCTCGCCTGGGGGCCGGCCCGCTATAGTCTTACCGAGGTCGTCGCCGCTCTTATCGACCCCTCCTCCGTTTCGGATCAGGTGCGGGCCGTCGTTTGGGACATCCGCATGCCGGTTGCGGTGATGGCGATCGTCGTGGGCGCCTCGCTCTCCGTCGCCGGCGCGCAGATGCAGACGATCCTCGCCAATCCGCTCGCCAGCCCCTTCACCCTCGGCATTTCGGCGGCGGCAAGCTTCGGTGCCGCCCTGGCGATCGTCACCAGCGTTCCGCTTCTGCCTGTTGCAGCCGGCCTGCTCGTACCGGCCAACGCCTTCATCATGGCGCTGATCGCCACGCTCTTCATCCATTTCGTTTCGCAGGCCCGCGGCGTCTCGGTGCAGACGGTGGTGCTGCTCGGCATCGCGCTGGTCTTCACCTTCAATGCGTTGCTCGCATTCCTGCAATACCTCGCCTCAGAACAGGCGCTGTCTGCCGTCGTCTTCTGGACGATGGGCAGCCTCACCAAGGCCACCTGGCCGAAGATCTGGGTAACGCTTGCCGTTCTGCTGATCGCGCTGCCGCTCTTTGCCCGCAACGCCTGGGCGCTGACCGCGATCCGCCTCGGCGAGGACAAGGCCGCAAGCTTCGGCGTCAATGTCCGCCGCATCCGGCTGGAAACCATGCTGATCGTCTCGCTGCTTGCCGCAGTGCCCGTGAGTTTCGTCGGCACGATCGGCTTCGTCGGCCTCGTCGGGCCGCATATCGCGCGCATGATCCTCGGCGAGGATCAGCGCTTCTTCCTGCCGGGCTCGATCCTGTCGGGCGCGCTGCTCTTGTCGCTGACCTCGATCGTCTCGAAGTCGATCATTCCCGGCGTCGTCTTCCCGATCGGCATCATCACGGCGCTGGTCGGCGTGCCCTTCTTCTTCTCGCTCATCCTTTCGAACAGGAGCCGGTCGTGGTAGCGCTTCAGTTGCAATCGGTCGGCGCCTATCACGGCCGCAAGCTCTTCGTCGAGGACGTGACGACGCCGGTGATGACATCGGGCGAGGTCGTGGCGGTAATCGGCCCGAACGCCGCGGGCAAGTCGACGCTTTTCAAGCGCATCACCGGCCTCCTCAAAGGGCCGGGCCAGGTTGTCGTCGAAGGCTCGAAGGCGAAAAACGCCATCGGCTACATGCCTCAGGATACCTCGGTCAACGCGGTGCTGACGGTCTACGAATCCATCCTGCTTGCCCGCAAGCAGGGCCAGTCCTGGGCCGTCAGCGACAGCGACCTGCGCTTCATCGACGAGATCATGAAAGCGCTCGATATGTCAGCCATCGCCTTCCGCGATCTCGGCGCCCTTTCCGGCGGCCAGCGCCAGCTCGTCTCGATCGCCCAGGCTCTGGTGCGCGAGCCCGAGATCATGCTGATGGACGAGCCGACCAGCGCGCTCGATCTTCACCGCCAGGTCGAGGTCCTCGATTTCATGCGCCGCCAGGCCCGCACCAAGGGCATGATCGTGCTGATCGCCATCCACGACCTCAATCAGGCGCTCCGCTTCGCCGACAAAGTCCTCGTCATCGCCAACGGCCGCATGCACGCCTGCGGCACCCCCCGCGACGTCGTCACCGCCGAGATGTTGCGGGAGATCTACAGGGTCGAGGCCCGGGTGGAGAAATGCTCGCTGGACCATGACCACGTGATTGTGGATGGGACGGCGCATTGAGGTGGCAATCAGTCTAACTCATCAGTTGATCAGTCGCTGCGCGGTAAACTTGTCCGTAACAAGCATGTGGATGACCCCCACCCGGAGTGCCCCTGCGATAGCGTCGGTCTTTTTGGACCCGCCGGCAAGAGCAATGACCCGGTCCACCCGTTCGAGATCCTCGAGTGGAAGCCCTATGACCCGGTCGTCCAGGGGTGTCTTGACCGGCTTGCCGTTTTTATCGAAGAAGCGAAGCGAGATATCGCCGACGGCTCCCGCTTCCGCGAGATCAGACAGTTCGCGAGACGAAAAGATGTTGCCGGACCGTGCGAGAAGTTCGGACGGTTCGACCGCTCCGATTCCGACAATCGCAAGCGTTATGCTGCCGAACAAGTCCATCGTCTCCCGAACGTATGGATCGGCCTGCATAAGAAACTTTGCCTCTCTGGACGTCGTAACGCCCTGCACAGCGAGCAGTTTTGGCTCTGCGCCGGTCAGCCGAGCAAGCCGCGTGGTGAGCTGCGTCGCATGCGTCTGCACTGAAGGATCGCCCATGCCTCCAAGGGTTTGGACGACGTATTTGGCCTGAGCGCTCTTCAGGGGATGAATGTTCTCGACCATCTTGGAGATGGTCTGGCTCCAACTCGAAACGCCGATGATCTCCCCCGGCGCAAGCGTCACCTCCAAGAGATGAGCCGCTGCCTCTCCGATACGGGCCATGATGGCGCCGTCCCGATCTTCCGTGCACTCAACGACGATCGCCTCCGGCAAATCATATTTCTCGCGAAGCGCGCTCTCAAGCTCGCTGTAGGTGCCAACCGGAGGGGTCACGCTGGTTCGCACAATATCTTCGGCCTCGGCACGCTTGAGCATGCGCGACACTGTCGCCTGCGACAGGCGAAGGTGTTGTGCGATCTCCGCCTGTCGCCGCCCCTCCAAGTGGTACATCTGGGCGACCCTTGAGATGAGGCGGAGTTCATTGAGGCGAGTCATCGCTAATCCTAGGGTGAATTTTTATTCATCATTAGCCGCTGTTTCGCGCGCCGTCGAGCGGGCAAGTGCATCATTCCAGGTATTCAGAAGCACCGCTCGATCCACGGGTTCCGGGTCAATGATATGTGAGCTCCGGGGCAGCTCCGCGATAGCCTGGAGATCGCTCCACAGGCCGAGTGAGAGACCCGCGAGATATGCGGCTCCCAAAGCCGACGCCTCGGGTGCTTCGCATTGGATCACGCGATGTTCGATGAGATTCGAGACACACTGCATCAGGAAACGGTTCTGGCTCGGTCCGCCGTCCACATAGAGGGCCCCGAGCTCGCCGCCGCTTTGTGCTCGCATGGCGGCGATCACGTCGTGCACCTGGAAGGCGATCGAGTCGGTGACCGACCGCGCCATTTGCGCACGTGTCGTATTGAAGTTGATTTGGGAGAACAGGGCACGGGCGTCGGAGTTCCAATAGGGTGCGCCCAGTCCCACGAATGCTGGCACGAAGCCCGGTCCGCCCGGTTCGGCGCTCGCCGCAAGTTCGACAAGGGCCGCCACGTCCGAAAGGCCGAGAATGTCTGCCATCCAGGGGAGACTGGCGGCGCAGACGAGAATATTGCCTTCGAAAGCGAAGGTCGGCTTTCCATGGAGACGCCATGCGACGGTCGTAGTGACGCCGTTGCGTGGGGGAATAAATCGCGGAAGCGTCGTCATCACCGACGAGCCGGTTCCGAAGGTTACCTTGCCATCACCCGGCTTGAATGCTCCATGACCGAACAGCGCAGCATGACTGTCTCCGATCACGGCCATTATCGGAGTTCCATCCGGCACGCCTGGCAACCCTTGCGTCCTGCCGAAGTCGGCAGAGCTGTCGAGTACCTCGGGCAGCAGCGCGATATCCACGCCGAAAATCTCGCCAAGTTCCTCGCTCCATCTCTGCTCCCGGAGATCGAACAACTGGCTCCTGGCGGCATTCGAAGCGTCGCAAACATGCCGGCGCCCACCTGTCAGGCAGTGGACGAGCCAACTGTCGACCGTTCCCAGCCGCACCGATCGCCCGGCCGGAATACGGTCGAGCAGCCATCGGAATTTCGAACCCGGAAACATCGGATCCAGCGGCAGGCCCGTGAGCGCCTGCACACGGTCAAGACGGCCTTCGGCAATGAGGCGTTCGCAATCCTGTGCCGTTCGACGGCACTGCCAGCTTACCACCGGTCCAAGCGCGTCTCCCGTTTCGGCGTCCCAGGCAGTGACAGACTCGCGTTGATTGGAAATCGCCACCGCCTCGACAGCCACATCGGGGGCGGCGTTCAGGCAGGCGTCGATCGCTTCGCAGACCGATGCGTAGAGCCTATTTGGGTCTTGTTCGACCCAACCCGGCTTCGGATAGGAAATGCCGACTGGAGCCGAACCTCTGCCGACAATTTCTCCCTTTTCCGAAACCAGAACTGCCTTTGAATTGGTCGTGCCCTGGTCAATTGCCAGAATTGCCCGCATTCTATCCTCCCCAGATCAGACGGCAGCCGGGACGACAAAAAGCGTCCGGGCTGATCACGTCATCCCAGTTACTTGCGCCTGATCAGCGACTGCGCCGCGTCGGCGATTGCGGACGGCGCCATCCCGAATTCGTCGAGCAGGAACTCTGCCGAACCGGTCGGAGCGTAGACGCCGGGAACTCCGAGACGTTTCATCGGGACTGGAGCATTGTCGACCACCACTTCGGCTACCGCGGAACCGAGCCCGCCAAAGATCGAATGCTCTTCGGCTGTGACGATCGCTCCGGTTTCCTTCGCCGCGGCGATGATGGCGTCCTCGTCGATCGGACGAACCGTTGCAAGGTTGAGCACTCTGGCGTTGATGCCGCGGTCTGCGAGGATCTCGGCAGCCTTTAAGATTCGATGAGTCAAAGTGCCGTTTGCGATAAGGGTGACGTCGGAACCCTGGCGAAGGAGGTTTGCCTTGCCAAGTTCGAACTTGTGACCCTCCGGAAGCAGATCAGGCACACCTACGCGAGACAGACGCAGGAAACAGGGGCCGTTGTAGGCCGCGGCCCACTCGACCGCAGCAGCTGTTTCGATGCGGTCACAAGGCGCAATGACCGGAAGATTAGGCAGAACACGCGTCCAGGCAAAATCCTCGATCGAGTGATGGGTCGGGCCGAGTTCGCCATACGCCATTCCGGAAGAAATGCCGACCAGCTTGACGTTGGCATTCGAGTAGGAAATATCGGCCTTGATCTGCTCCAGCGACCGTCCCGTGAGAAACGGAGCGGCGGCGCACACGAACGGAAGGCGTCCGCCATTGGCGAGGCCTGCTGCAACCCCCACCATGTTCTGCTCAGCGATACCGACATTGACGAGGCGCTCTGCAAACTTCGCCTTGAAGCCGCCGAGCTTGGAGGAACCCACGGAGTCGTTGCAGACGGCAACGATCGTTTCGTTTTCGGCTGCCAGCCGCTCAAGCGTAGTGGCAAATGCGTCGCGGCAATCGTAGAGCTTGGGTGCGTTTATTGGCGCGTTCATTACAGTGCCTCCGACAATTCTGCCAATGCGATTTCGTATTGTTCCTTGCTCGGTACCTTGTGGTGCCAGTCGACTCGGTCTTGCATGAACGAGATTCCATGCCCCTTGTTGGTGTGGGCCACGATGCAATGCGGTCTCGATCCCCGGAATTCGAGGGCTGAAACGACTTCGCTCATAGCGTTCCCGTTGATCTCGGTGACTTCCCAATCGAAAGCTTCAAGCTTCGGACGAAGCGGGGCGAGATCGTTGGTTTCCGCCAGGGCGGCGCCCTGCTGGAACCTGTTGTGGTCGATGACCAGCGTCAGGTTATCGAGCTTGAACTGAGCGGCCGCCATGATCGCTTCCCAGTTGGAGCCCTCCTGCATCTCACCGTCGCCGGTGACGACATAGGTGTGATATTTCGCGCCTGAGAGCTTGGCGGCTTTTGCCATTCCTATTGCGACAGGAAGACCGTGGCCGAGCGGCCCGGTATTCGTTTCGACGCCAGGAACCTTGTTGCAATTTGGATGCCCGTTCAGCCTCGAATGCGGCTGCAAAAAGGTGGAAATCTCTTCCTCCGGGATGAAGCCGCGTTTTGCGAGCGTCACATACAGCGCGCATGCAGTATGTCCCTTCGAAAGAACGAACCTGTCGCGGTCGGGGTGCTTCGGCTGATCGGGCCAAACATTCAGCACACGAAAATAGAGGGCAGTCAAAATGTCGATGACCGACATTTCCCCGCCAATATGGCCGGCGCCCGCTTCAAAGACCGCCTGGAGATCGCGCAATCGGATCTCGCGAGCGACCCGCTCGAGTTCTGTCGTATTCATGGATTCCTCTCATGCATAAATATTCACTTGTCAATATTTTTGCACAAGACACCGATTAGTCAAGCCCTTTAAGTGGAACACCGACAGTTGTAAGTCTAGAAATCCTGTTGACAGCCGGAAAGCAACTTGTTAATGAATTTTCCAGCATCAGTGAATATTTATTCGTAGAGTGAATTAGCTACTAGCCTAGGCATAGGGAGGAACAATGGTGGCGCTCGATATCAATGAACACGGGCTTTCGTCCGGGGCCTGGTTGAGCAAACTCAAGGGCGCCACCGGCCCGCTCGTGGGGCTGCTCGCGCTTTGCGTCTTCCTGAGCCTCAGCACCGACACGTTTCTTTCGGTTCGGAACGGTCTCAACATCCTCGATCAGATCACTGTCCTCGGCATCATGGCCGTCGGAATGACCTTTGTCATTCTGATCGGCGGCATCGATCTCTCCGTCGGCTCGGCACTCGCTCTTGCGATGATGGTCATGGGCTGGACTGCGAATGTCGCCGGCCTGCCGCTGCCGGTCGGGATCGCTTTTGCTCTGGTCGCGGCGGGCCTTTCAGGGCTGATCGTCGGACTTCTGGTTACGCAGTTCAGGGTTCCAGCGTTTATTGCCACTCTTGCGATGATGTCCGCGGCTCGCGGCGTCGCGAATATGATCACGGACGGCCAGCAGATCGTTGGATTCCCCGACTGGTTCATGATGCTGGCAATCGATCGCCATTTCGGCGTGTTGACAGCCACTGTGTTTCTCATGCTTGCGGTTGTTCTTGCCGCGTGGCTTTTCCTGCACTTCCGGTCCGAAGGTCGCATGCTCTACGCGGTGGGAGGAAATCCCGAAGTCGCACGCCTGGCCGGTATCAACGTCCCGCTCGTGACGATAGCCGTTTATGTCGTGAGTGCCGTCCTTGCGGGGCTCGCCGGCATCGTGCTCGCCGCGCGGCTGGATTCCGTCCAGCCGTCCAGTGGTCTGGGCTATGAACTGGACACCATCGCTGCGGTCGTCATCGGCGGAACTTCGCTCTCCGGCGGCGCGGGCGGCATCGGTGGAACGCTGATCGGCGTTCTTATCATCGGTGTGCTTCGCAACGGTCTCAACCTTCTCAATGTCTCGCCCTTCCTGCAGCAGGTGATCATCGGCATCGTCATCGTGCTCGCGGTCGGCGCGGAGACCATTCGTCGGCGTCGCGCCTGACGAGCGGGGTCCGCCGCGTTGGCGAACCCGGAATTCCGTCCCAAAAATTTGGGTCGGATCAATACCCCGAGGGGGAGGACATACCCGAGGGTTCCATCAAACAACGGAGGAAATACAATGAAAATAGCGCGCACCATGCTCGCATCTGCTGCACTGCTGGGCCTCATGCTCGGGCCTGTACATGCTGCGGAACTGAAGAAGCTCGGCCTGGCCGTTGCCAACCTTCAGGCAAACTTCTTCAACCAGATCAAGCAATCGGTCGAGGCCGAAGCCAAGAAGCGCGGCATCGAAGTCATCACCGTCGACGCAAAGGGCGACGGGCCGACGCAGGTCAACCAGATCCAGGACCTTCTGACCCAGAAAATCGACGCGCTGATCTACATTCCGGCCGGCGCGGCTGCTGCGACCGTTCCGGTCAAGCTCGCGAAGAGCGCTGGTATTCCGGTCGTGAACGTCGACCGCAACGCCGAGGGAGCACCCGGCGATACCTTCCTTGCAACGGATTCCGTCGCGTCTGCCAAGGCCGTGTGCGACTACATCCTGAAGGAAGCCGGCGGCAAGGGGAAGATGGTCATCATCCACGGCCAGAAGGGCACGACGCCGGAAGTCGACCGTTCGAAGGGCTGCGCTGAATCTCTCAAGGCATATCCGGACGTCAAGGTTGTCGCCGAACAGTTCTCGAACATCTGGAGCCAGGACGAAGGTTTCCAGATCATGCAGAATATGCTGCAGGCAAATCCTGACGTTTCGATCGTGTTCGCCCAGGCCGACGGCCTTGCCCTTGGCGCCGCGCAGGCGATCAAGGTCGCCAATCCGTCGCAGAAGATCGTGGTTGGCGGCTTCGATGGTGACACCGCGGCTCTCGAAGCACTCAGCAAGGGCGTCTTCAACGTAACGGCGACCCAGCAGACGCAGAAGATGGGCCGCGACGCGGTTGAAAACGCCGCCAAACTTGTTGCCGGGGAAAAGGTGCCGCCGGTCCAACTCCTGGATGCCACGCTGACAACCAAGGAAAACGTCGCAGGCTTCATCGCCAACCATCCATAATGAAGTCGAGGTCTTGAGGAGGTGTGCCGTGACTGATCCAGTTCTTTCCCTGAGGGGCATATCCAAATGGTATGGGCCGCTCCAGGTTCTGAAGAATGTCAGCTTGGACGTCTATCCGGGGGAAGTGGTTGCACTTCTCGGTGAAAACGGGGCGGGCAAGTCAACGCTATCCGGCATCATCGCCGGGTCACGCACACCGTCCGAAGGATCAATGACATGGCTGGGGCAGCCTTATGCCCCGGCCACCCCGAGGGAAGCGATCGACAAGGGTGTTGTGCTGATCCATCAGGAGCTGCAGCTTCTGCCGCAGCTGTCGATCGCGGAAAACGTCTTCATCGGACGCTGGCCGATGAAGAACGGCGTCGTCGACCGCGCCCAGATGGTTCGCCGGGCCCAGGACCAGCTCGCTCGCTTGAACCTTCACATCCCCGCAACGCGGACGGTCACCGGCCTTTCCACGGCAAATCAGCAACTCATCGAGATCGCCAAGGCGCTGGCTCTCAACGCAAAGCTCCTGATCCTCGATGAGCCGACAGCCGCCCTTGGCGGCGCGGAGACGGAAGCTCTTTTCGAACAGGTTCGGAAGCTTCGGTCAGAAGGCGTCGGCATCGTCTACATTTCCCACCGTATGGAAGAGATCAAGCGAATAACCGACCGGATCGTCGTTCTTCGCGATGGCGAGCGCGTGCAGGAATTCTCAGACAGCGCGACTCCGGTGCGAACGATTGTCGAGAGCATGGTCGGACGCCCGCTTGACCGCTTGTTCCCTACCCTGCCGGTTCCGACAGATCGTCCGGTACTCCAGGTGTCCGGGCTGAGCTCGCCGGACAATTCCTTCCGTGACGTTACCTTCGAGGTCCGGGCCGGGGAAATTCTGGGCATCGCCGGATTGGTCGGCGCCGGCCGCACCGAACTGGTGCGCGCGATTTCGGGAGCAGATCCAATCAGTGCTGGTTCGATCAAGCTGGAAGGCGAGGAACTGAGGCTGCGCGATCCGGCGGACGCGATCGCCAAGGGTATCGTGATGGTTCCGGAAGACCGCAAGGAGCAGGGCCTGATCGTCGGGCACCGGATCAGCGAGAACATTATCTACGCCAATCTCGACAAGCTGGGCGGTGGTTGGATCACGCCGCGCATCAAGCGCTCGTTTGCGGAAAAGGCAGTTGCCAAGTTCGGCGTAAAGGGCCGTGCTGAACAGCACGCCTCGGACCTGTCCGGCGGCAACCAGCAGAAGGTCGTGATCGCGAAGTGGCTGATGCGCGATCCCAAGGTCGTCGTGCTCGACGAACCGACGAGAGGCATCGACGTCGGTGCCCGAGCGGGCATCTACGACATCATCGTCAATCTTGCCAAACAGGGCGTGGCGGTCATCGTCGTAAGCTCGGACCTCGAAGAAGTTCTCGGAGTCTCCAATCGCATTCTCGTGCTTGCGCAAGGCAAGCAGGCGGGGATTCTCAATCGTGACCAGGCAAATGACGTTTCGGTCATGGAGCTGGCCACCATCTAAACAGACAGAGAAAGGAAGAGCGGTGTCCGACATCACTCTGAACGCCCCGAAGCTTTTCGATCTCAGCGGCCAGGTTGCCATCGTTACCGGAGCCGGCAGCGGTATTGGTCAGCGCATTGCCATCGGCCTTGCGCAATGCGGCGCCGACGTGGCGCTGCTCGACCGCCGAACCGACGACGGACTGGCCAAGACGGCTGAACATATTCGCGCCGCCGGCCGCCGCTCGATCCAGATCGCGGCGGATGTCACGAGCAAGTCTTCCCTTGGAGAGGCAATAGCACGTACTGAGGCAGACCTCGGCCCATTGACACTTGCAGTCAACGCGGCGGGCATCGCTAACGCGAACGCAGCGGAAGAAATGGAGGAGGACCAATATCAGACGTTGATGGATATCAACCTCAAAGGCGTCTTTCTTTCCTGCCAGGCAGAGGCTCGCGCCATGCTGAAGAATGGGCGCGGCTCCATCGTCAATATCGCCTCCATGTCCGGCGTGATCGTGAACCGGGGGCTGAGCCAAGCGCACTATAACGCCTCCAAGGCGGGTGTGATCCATATGTCGAAGTCTATGGCCATGGAATGGGTCGACCGCGGCATTCGCGTCAACACCATCTCCCCCGGATACACGGCAACGCCCATGAACACCCGTCCGGAGATGGTCCACCAGACCAAGCTCTTCGAAGAGCAGACGCCGATGCAGCGCATGGCAGCGGTGGACGAGATGGTAGGTCCGGCGGTGTTCCTGCTGTCGAATGCAGCGAGTTTCGTGACCGGCGTCGATCTTCTCGTCGACGGCGGTTTCTGCTGCTGGTGATGAGAAAGCTCATTGCCGTTGCTGGAAAGTGACCGGTCTCGCTTCCTCCCTGGCTGAGATCGAGGCGCTGAAGGGACTAACGGGCATGACGGCGTGCGATATCGTCGTCTGCCCGCCCTTCACGCCGATCGAACGGGCTGTCGAACGGATGGAAGGCGCGGACGTCGTCACCGGCGCTCAACACTGCCTGAATTCGCGACAACCGGTTGATCTCCAATAATGATCGCATGGTAGGTCGCACCCAGATTTATTGTTTATCGATGGACAAGGAAAGAGCATGAAACGCTTTGAGCAGAAGACCGTCGTCATTACCGGGGGCAGCCGCGGCATCGGAGCGGCGATCGCCAGACGCTTTGCGAAAGAAGGCGCCAATCTCGTCGTCTCGGCCAACGAGGAGCTGGTTCACGGCGTTGCCGAACAGATCCGGGCCGAAGGCGGCAAGGCGATCTCCTTCATCGGCGACGTCACCGACAAGGCGAGCGTCACCGCCCTCTACGATGCCGCCGAGAAGGAATTCGGCTCGGTAGACGTCTCGATCCAGAATGCGGGCGTCATCACCATTGCCCGCGTCGAGGACCTGACCGAAAGCGAATGGGACAAGGTGATGGCCGTCAACACCAAGGGCGTCTTCCTCTGCGCCCAGGAGGCGATATCGAGAATGCGCAGGCACAAGCGCGGCGGCCGCATCATCAACACCGCCTCCGGCCAGGCCCGCGACGGCTTTATCTACACGCCGCATTATGCCGCCTCGAAAATGGGCGTCGTCGGCATCACCCAGAGCCTGGCCAAGGAAGTCGCGACCGAGAAGATCACCGTCAATGCCTTCTGCCCCGGCATCATCGAAACCGACATGTGGGCCTATAACGACCAGGCCTGGGGCAAGCTGCTCGGCAACTACGCCCCCGGCGAGTTGATGAAGGAATGGGTCGAGGGCATCCCGATGAAACGGGCCGGCTCCGGCGAAGACGTCGCCGGCCTGGTCACCTTCCTCGCCAGCGATGACGCCGCCTATATTACCGGCCAGACGATCAATGTCGACGGCGGCCTGATCATGTCCTGATGCAGGTCGCCCAAAAGTGCGCAGTGGTTTTGGGACAACGACATGCATGGAAGGATCAAACCACCAACGAAGCGCGGAAGGCGACACGGTCGTCGCCTCCGTGTGAACAGTGTGTCCATCGGCGGCAGGGCAGCTTTGCATTTTTGCCCGGTCGGGTGACCTTGCCATCTGCCTGTTTTTGATCCTATCTTTGAAATGTTCTCAGGGCGGGGTGAAATTCCCCACCGGCGGTATTAGGAGCAATCCTGGAGCCCGCGAGCGCTTCCGGCACTACAGCGCCGCGCGTCTTTCAGACGCGCAAAGGACGCAGTAGCACTTTGAATTGTCGGAAGGTCAGCAGATCCGGTGAGATGCCGGAGCCGACGGTATAGTCCGGATGGAAGAGGACAACACGGGCAGTCGCACTCCATCCCGGAGTCGGCTGACGTTTGTTCGCCCAAGGGCAGAAGGCTCGCTCACGGATTGAGCCGAGCAGACCATGTCAGCCCGCTGACATAACCCTTGAAAGGCCAGACAGCATGACTATCGCAACAATTGAAGATGCCATATCAGCCATTGCCAGTGGCAAGATGGTCGTCGTCGTCGACGACCAGAACCGGGAAAACGAAGGCGATATCGTGGTCGCGGCCGATGCCGTCACCCCGGAAACAATCGCTTTCATGATGACCCACGCCCGTGGCCTCATCTGCATCGCCATGGAAGGCGAGCGCCTCGATGCGCTCGATATCCCGCTGATGGTGCCCAACAATACGGAATCGCAAAAAACCGCCTTCACGGTCTCGGTCGACTATCTCAAGGGCACGACGACGGGCATTTCTGCGGCCGATCGTGCCGCCACCGTCAGCGCCCTGGTCGACGATCGCGCAAAGCCTGACGAATTCGCCCGCCCCGGCCACATCTTTCCGCTGCGTGCCAACCCCCGCGGCGTGCTCGGCCGCCCTGGCCACACCGAAGCCGCAGTCGATCTCGCCCGCCTCGCCGGAAGGATCCCCGCCGGTGTCATCTGCGAAGTCGCCAACGACGACGGAACCATGTCCCGCCTGCCCGAACTCACGCTCTTCGCCGAACGCCACAACCTCCCCCTCGTCACCATCGAGGACCTGGTCGCCTATCTCGACCGCCAGGCGGAAAGAGACATACGGGAAGTCGCCTGATCGGCGCAAAGCGGCCAGCCCCGTCCTTCGAGGCCCCTGCGGGGCGCCTCAGGATGAGGCTGGAGAGAGGTTGCGGCCTGGTTCAACGGGAAGCGCAGCAGCAAGGCACACCGACCAGCCCTCATCCTGAGGCGCGCAGGCCGCAGGCCGGAGCCTCGAAGGACGAGGGCGGGTGGCTAGGTCCCAGACGCGCACGGCTGGTTGCCACAGCACACCCTATTTCCTGCCCCTATGTCCGGCTGATCGAAACGCCGCCATCCGCCAGCATCGCCGTGCCGGTCACGAAGCTCGACATGTCGGAGGCGAGGAAGAGCGCCGCATTGGCGATCTCTTCGGGTTGCGCCATGCGTTTCAGCGCATGTAGCCCTTCCACGAAGGTGAGCACTTCCGGCGTGGCATCAGGCGCGTTGGTAATGCTGGCGGGTGTGTCGGTGCCGCCGGGAAGCAGTGCGTTGACGCGGATCTTCTGCGCTCCGAGTTCAGCGGCGAGCACCTGCACGAAGCCGATCAAACCCGCCTTGCTCGCCGCATAGGCGGCCATGCCCGGCATGCCGACGGTGTGACCGACGAAAGTCGAGGTGAAGATCAGCGATCCGCCACCTTTTCCCATCGCCGCCGACTGGTACTTGGCGCCGAGGAAGGCGGCGGTGAGATTGGTCTCGATCGTCTCGCGCCAGCTCTCCAGCGACAGCCCGGCAACCGGCCCCATCTCACCGAGGATGCCGGCATTGTTGAAGGCGATGTCGAGCCCACCGAAGCGCGAGACCGCCGTCTCGACGAGCCTTGCCTGCAGCGCCTCATCCTTGACATCGCCTGATATGGCGACGGCCTGACCACCCTCCGCCTCGATTTCAGCGATGACGGCATCGAGCGCCTCCTGTCGCCGGCCGGTGACCACGAGCTTGGCGCCTTGCCGTGCAAAGAGTTTCGCCGCCGCACGGCCGATGCCGGAGCTTGCGCCGGTGATGATGGCGATCTTGTCGTTGAGAAGTGTCATATCGGTCTCTCCTTCGTTGTTGCGAGATCTGAGATGCTCAAACATCAGGCGATGCAGCCACCCGTTTCCCGCGCAGGAAGAGAAGAATGCCTATGGCCGAACCGGCAGTGCGACGGCGCGTCCTCATCGACGCCTTGATTGTGGCGTCGGAACTGTAGGAATTCACTTTAAAAAGCGGGGATTTGTCGGGACTTCCGCCCACAGCCCTGCGTTGACATCAGCGCCATTGTGCACCGCATCATCGATTTATGACTGGTGTGACATTCATCCGATTCCCTTCATGCATCTTCGCGACTAAAAGGAGCGCACAGGTAACGGGAATCTCTTCATGCCGCGGTCACGCAATACTGAGGGCGCCATCTATATGAGCTTGGCGATGGCCGGCTTTTCCGCGAGCGACGCTCTGTCCAAATCGGTGATCGCCTATATGAACGCCGGCGAAATCATGTTCTTGCGCGGCCTCTTCACCAGCCTGCTCGTCTATCTGATCGCCTGGAAAATGGGCGCGCTGCGCTCCTGGCGCGTCATGCTGCAGCCGATGATCATCTTCAGGATCATCTGTGAGACGCTCTCCGCCGTCACCTATATCACCGCGCTCGGCATGATGCCGATCGCCAATGCCTCGGCGATCCTGCAATCGCTGCCGTTGGTCGTCACCTTCGGCGCTGCCCTCTTCTTCAGCGAGCCGGTCGGCTGGCGGCGCTGGTCGGCGATCCTCGTCGGCCTCGTCGGCGTGATGATCATCATCCGCCCCGGCCCTGAGGGATTCACCGCCGCCGCCCTGCTCTGCGTCGCCGCGGTGCTGACGACGGCCGGCCGCGATCTCGCCACCCGGAGCATCAGTCCGGAGATTCCCTCGCTGATGATAACCGTCATCACCGCCATATCAGCCTCCTTCTTCGGCGCGCTGCTCATTCCGGTGCTCGGCGGCTGGCAGCCGGTCAGCGCTAACGCGCTTGGGCATCTCGTGCTCGCATCGGTGCTGGTGCTCGTCGGCTACCAGTCGGTCATCCTCGCCATGCGCACCGGCGAAATCTCCTTCGTCGCGCCGTTCCGCTATACCAGCCTGATCTTTTCCTCTCTGCTCGGCTTCCTCTTCTTCGCCGAAGTGCCTGACAGCTGGACGCTCGTCGGGGCTGCGATCGTCATCGCATCCGGCCTCTATACGTTCTATCGTGAGGCCAAGCGCCGTGTGTCGCCGATTGCGCAGGAATCCGCGCCGCGCGCGCCGGTTTGAGGAAGGATCATGGCTGAATTCTCGTTGGATAAATCTCATATAGCAGGCGTCGTGTTGGCCGGCGGCCGTTCGCAGCGCATGGGCCGCGACAAGGCGGGCGTGATGCTTGGCGCCGAGAGCCTGCTCCGCCATGTGCTGACCCGCCTCTCGCAGCAAACCTTGCACGTTGCCGTCAATGCCGACGCCGCCGCCGAGGGCGTGCCTGTCGTTCCCGACCGTTTTCGCGGCAAGGCCGGACCGATGGCCGGCATCCATGCTGCCATGGTCTATGCCACCGGCCTGCCCTCGATCACCCATGTCGTCACCGTCTCGGTCGATTGCCCGTTCTTCCCGGCCGATCTCGTCGCCCGGCTGGCGGCAGCGATCGAGCACCCGTCGCAGATCGCCATTGCCGCCTCCGAGGGCCGCAGCCATCCCGTCTTCGGGCTCTGGCCGGTGACGCTGGCAGCCGATCTCGAAGCCTGGATCGCCACCGACCAGAAGCGCCGCGTACGCGACTTCCTGTTGCGGCATGACGTTACGGAAGTAGCGTTTCCGCTACATCCGACCCGGGCCAGCCTGCTCGATCCCTTCTTCAACATCAACACGCCTGATGATCTCGTCGAGGCGGAACGCTGGCTGGAGGCCCTTCGCGCATGACCGCACCGAAAATCTTCGGCATCGCCGGCTGGAAAAACTCGGGCAAGACGGGGCTCGCCGTCCGGCTGGTGACGGAGTTCACCTGCCGCGGCTACAGGATCTCGACGATCAAGCACGCCCATCATGATTTCGACATCGACAAGGTCGGAGCCGACAGCTACCGCCACCGCCAGGCCGGCGCCCACGAGGTCACCATCGTCTCCGGCACCCGCTACGCCATCATGCACGAGCTGCGCGGTGCGCCGGAACCCGAGTTCGAGGAGATCCTCGCCCGCCTCGCCCCCTGCGACCTCGTGCTGATCGAAGGTTACAAGCGCGAACCGATCCCGAAGATCGAGGCCCGCCGCCTGGAGGCCGCCAATCGTGAACCGTTGGCGCCGAGCGATCCCCATATCCGCGCCATCGCCGCCGATCATGCTGTCACCGATGCGGCCCTGCCGGTCTTCGATCTAGACGACACAAGCGCCATCGCCGATTTCATCGCTGACATCGTTGGCCTTGGACAGGCGAGGCTGTGAACCACCTGCGCCGCCGCCGGATCTAAGAAGCGGAGCCGTTTCGCGTGCCATCGCCTTGGCGATTTCCTTGGCGAGCTGAGCCTGATCGTAGGGCTTTGCCAATCTCGGAAGATCGATATCGGTGCCTGCAGGAAGATCGGCGTAACCTGTCGCCAGCACGATCGGCAACGCCGGATGAATGTCCCGCGTGGCCTGGGCAAGCTGTGCGCCGGTCATACCGGGCATCGAATAGTCGGTTATGACAAGGTCGAAATGCTGACCGCTGCTGATCAGTTCCAACGCCTGCGCGCCGGAGTTTGCTTGGACGACCTCGTGGCCGAGATCCTCAAGCATGTCGACCGAACTCATGGCGATCAAGGCATCATCATCGACGAGCAGGATCTTCAGTCTGGATGCAGCTTGCGGGACGGGCAGCTCCGCCTCGGCTGGCTGCTCGGGGCGCCGTTCGGTCGCCGGAAGCCACAATTCGGCAATCGTTCCCACTCCAAGCTCGCTGGTCAGAAGAAGTGCGCCGTTGAGCTGAACGGCAAGTCCGTGGATCATCGATAAGCCCAGACCCGTGCCCTTTCCGAGTTCCTTGGTCGAGAAAAACGGATCCACCGCCTTCTTCAGCGTCTCCGCGTCCATGCCGGTGCCGCTGTCGGCCACCGCCAACACAAGATAGGCTCCCTTGCCGAGAGCCTCATTGCCAGCAACCTGCTCCTCGCGCAGCGATATGGACAGCGTCCCGCCATCCGGCATCGCATCGCGGGCATTGACCGCAAGGTTGAGCAGCGCCAATTCGAGCTGGTTCGCGTCGACCAGCGCCGGCGGCAGGGTTGCCGGCAGGATGGTTTCGATGCTGATCGAGGATCCGACCGAGCGCCGCAGCAGGTCGTTCATGCCCGAGACCAGCTCGGCCAGATCGACGGGCTTGACCTGCAGATCCTGCTGTCTGGCAAAAGCCAGCAGCCGCTGCGTCAGCGCCGCCCCGCGCCGCGCGCCCTGAATCGCCCCGTCGACCAGACGCGTCGCTTTGGCATCTCCGCCAACGTGCTTGCCAAGCAACTCCAGATTCCCGAGAACGACCATCAGCAGATTGTTGAAATCGTGTGCGACGCCGCCAGTCAGTTGGCCGATCGCCTCCATCTTCTGCGATTGGCGAAGCTGCTCCTCGGCTCTTTCGCGCTGGGCGACTTCCTCGAGCAGGGTCTGGTGAGCGGCGTTGACCTCTTTGGTTCGTTCCCTCACACGTTCTTCGAGAGTTTCATTGAGCCGTCTCAGATTTTCCTCGATGGTCTTTCGGACGGTGGTATCGGAGCAGACGCCGACGAGTTTTCTGGCGGAACCATATCTGTCGGAATAAAGCTGCGCGTGGACCTCGGTCCAATGCAGCGATCCATCCGGCCAGATCGTCCTGTGCTCGATCGAATAGTCGCGTCCGGTATCGATCGTCTGGCGCAGGCGTGCCAGCACAAGGTCCCGGTCGTCGGGGTGGATGCTTGCGATCAGATCGTCGCGCGTCACATCATCGTCTGGCTTTCGGCCGAAGATCGCTTTGCAGGTCGCCGAAGCAGACAGGGCCATCGAGGACAGCTCCAGCTCCCACGCCCCGAGACGACCGGCGGCGAGCGCCGTCTGCAACCGGCGCTCTCCCTCGCCCAGAGCCTCAAGCCGGGCTCGCGCTTCATATTGGCGCAGGCGTCCCTTTAATGCGGTCCGGGCCACGCTGATGAAAGAGGTCGCATGGAACGGCCTTTCCAGGAAGGTGACGTTGCCAAGAACCTCGGAAAGCCTGGCAGCGGCCGGATTTCGTTCAGGCCCGCCGCCGCGTGTGGTGAGCACGATGAACGGTAGGTCTGACCAACTCGGCTGGGCCGAAACCCAGGCGGCGATCGGCTTGAGATCGCTAGAGCGAACGGCCTCCTCCGTCAGGACGCCAAGCGCGACGTCATCGCTGAGCGATGACGCGAACACAGGCAGGTCGGTGGCGGCAATCGATACCAATCCGGCCTCATCGACCAACGATCTCGCCACCCAGGCATCGCGACCGACGGGGGTGTAGATCAATGCTTTCGGTTTGCCGGAATTAGGAATTGCCGCTATCCCCGCCATCGGTCGCGAGGAGCGGCGTTGAGGTCGTGACAAATTCTGGAACGCCGCGAAGGACGCCCTGGAACCCGACGAGAGGATCGCCGAACCTCAGGCCGGAAGCGTCTATGCGATACTCCCGGATGGTATCCTCGTGAAAGCCGGTTCTCTTCTTGATCACCGAGACTGCCCGCCGCACCTTTCCCGCCGCCTCGAAGTAACGCAGCAAAATGACGGTGTCGGCGAGATAGGTGACGTCGACAGGTGCCTTCATGTCACCAACCAGCCCGTGCTGGGCAACGGTAAGGAAGGTGTTGGCGCCTTGCCTGTTCAAATATTGCAGCAGCTCATGCATATGAAGGATCAGCGAATTCTCATCCGGCATCGAAGCCTGATAACCGTTGATACTATCAATGATCACGGTTTTCGCATCCGACTTGTCGACGCAGTTGCGCACGCGGTGGGCGAATTCGCCCGGCGACAATTCGGCGGCATCAAGCTGTTCGATGTGAATAAGACCCGCGTTCCGCATGGCTTCGAGATCCATTCCGAGCGCCTTCAGCCGCGTGAAGAGCAGGCCCAACTCCTCGTCAAAAATGAAGGCCGCCACTTTCTCGCCGCGCGCGACCGCGGCCATCAGGAATTGAAACGAGAAGGTGCTTTTGCCGGTGCCGGCAGGACCAAGGATGAGTGTGCTGGAACCTCGCTCGAGGCCACCTCCGAGAAGCAGATCGAGTTCCGCAATATTGCAGGAAATCTGATCGCGGGCGTAGCTCGACCTGTGTTCGGCGGCGACAAGCCGCGGAAAGACGATAACGCCGCCGGTCTGGATGATGAAATCGTGATAACCGCCGCGAAAGGCCTGTCCGCGATATTTTATGACCCTGAGACGCCGACGTTCGGAGCCGTAGCTCGGCGCCATCTCTTCGAGATGGATGACGCCGTGCACGACGCTGTGCACAGTCTTGTCGAGCACGTCTGAGGTCAGATCATCGAGCAGAAGGACTGTCGCCCCTTGTCGGGCAAAATAATGTTTGAGCGCGAGGATCTGCCGGCGGTAGCGCAACGAGCTTTGCGCGAGCAGCCTTATCTCCGACAGACTGTCGAGAACCACGCGACGTGGCTTGATCCGTTCGAAAGCGGCAAAGATTTCCTTTGTCGTCTCTCCGAGTTCAAGATCCGAGGAATAAAGCAGGCTCTGCTGTTGGTCGGCATCCAGAAGGCTTTCCGGAGGCACGACCTCGAAGATCTCGATATTGCCATCGATCACCATGCCGTGCGATGCGGCACCGGCTCGAAGTTCGCTCTCGGTTTCCGAAAGGGTGATGTAGAGCCCCTGCTCGCCAAGTCGTGCACCTTCGATCAGGAACTGCAGCGCAATCGTCGTTTTGCCCGCTCCCGGATTTCCCTCCAGGAGAAACACGTGGCCCGGCGAAAGCCCCCCCGCCAGAACTGTATCCAAACCGGACACGCCGGTCCGAGCTTTCGTGGCAGGTGCCGCAGTATTCATTCACTGTTTCCTTCAATTTCAAGGGTGAATTAGCGGCGAGTGATGGAATGTCAAATCACTGGCAGGCATGATTTCGCGTCCGGCAAGAGCCGGTCACCAGTGGTTCGGATATATGCCTGTCCGGGCGGCTCGAAACGGTGGGCGTTTATGCTCGATAGCGAAGTGCGTCGACGAGCAGAGCAAATGCCGGCGACGTATGCCGGCGGCTCGGATAGTAGAGATGGTAGCCGGAAAACGGCAGGCACCAATCCTCGAGGACGCGAACCAGCCGTCCATCGGCGAGATGTGCCTCGACCAAGTTCTCCGGCATGTATGCCAGCCCCAGACCTGCCAGTACTGCGTTCAGCCGCAGCGCTATATTGTTGAAAACCAATTGCCCTTCGACGCGAACCCTGAGTTCGCGCCCGTCCTTCTCGAACTCCCATGCATAAACGCTGCCGTAGGTCGGCAGGCGCAGATTGATGCAATTGTGATCCGTAAGGTCCTGCGGCGTCAGCGGCTTCGGCCTGGTGTCGAAATAGGCGGGAGCCCCGACCACGGCCATGCGCATGTCGGGGCCGATGCGCACTGCGATCATGTCCTTCGCCACCTGTTCTCCAAGCCGCACCCCCGCATCGTAACGCTCGGCGACGATGTCGGTCAGACCGTAGTCGACGATGATCTCGACATTGATATCGGGATAATCGGGCAGGAGCTTTTCCAAGGCGGGCCAAAGGACGGCATCGGCCGCATGCTCGCCGGCATTGATGCGAATGGTGCCTGCCGGCTTCTCCCGCAACGCACTCAAGGCAGCCAGCTCGCTTTCGATCTCGTCGAGCCGCGGTCCGATGGAAACGAGCAGGCGTTCACCCGCCTCTGTCGGCGCGACGCTGCGGGTCGTGCGTGTCAGCAATCGCAGTCCAAGCCGCTCCTCGAGCCCGCGGATGGTGTGGCTGAGCGCCGATTGCGACACACCGAGCTTGCCCGCCGCCTTTGTGAAGCTCTGCGCGCGTGCAACGGCAAGGAAGGCGATGAGGTCGTTGACGGCGGGGCGCGGCATTGATGAAACTTTCTCATGGGTTCTTGCCGTTTATACCATCTAATCGCGACCCGGCGCACGCCCTAAATACCTTGTTGTTACTCGAGTGGACACGTCCAACCGACATCGAAAGGAAGATAAGATGGAGATCAAGCGAAGCGGTTCGCAGCCTTCGGGCAAGGGACCAGCCGATTGGTTTACCGGGAGCGTGCGTGTCGACCCGCTGTTCGCCGTGACCAACCCTGCACGCGCGGCTGGCGCCAGCGTCACCTTCGAGCCCGGCGCCCGCACCGCCTGGCACACCCATCCGCTCGGCCAGACGCTGATTGTCACATCGGGCTTCGGTCGCGTGCAGCGCGAAGGCGGTCCCATCGAGGAGATCCGCGCCGGCGACGTCGTCTCGTTCGCACCGGCTGAACGCCATTGGCACGGCGCATCGCCGACGACGGCGGTGACCCATATCGCCATCCAGGAACAGCTCGACGGCAAGGTCGTCGACTGGATGGAGCATGTCACCGACACGCAATACCAAGGTTAAAAAAGGAAACTTCTATGCAGAAGCGTGAACTTGGAAAGAGCGGACTTCAAGTCTCAGCCATCGGTCTCGGCTGCATGGGGCTGAGTTACGGGTATGGCCCGGCGACAGATATTCAGGAAGCGACCGCATTGATCCGGCGGGCATTCGAACGCGGCGTGACCTTCTTCGACACGGCTGAGGCCTACGGCCCCTATAAGAACGAAGAGCTTCTGGGAGAGGCCCTCGCCCCCTTCCGCGAAGAGGTGGTGATCGCCACGAAATTCGGTTTCAACTTCGATGCCAATGGCGGCCAGAGCGGCATGAACAGCCGGCCGGAGCAGATCCGCGCGGTGGCCGACCAGGCGCTGAAGCGTTTGAAGACCGATGTCATCGATCTCTTCTACCAGCATCGCGTCGACCCCGATGTTCCGATCGAGGATGTCGCCGGCACGGTCAAGGCGCTGATCGCGGAAGGCAAGGTCAGGCATTTCGGCCTCTCGGAAGCGGGCGCCCAGACGATCCGCCGCGCCCATGCCGTCCAGCCGGTGGCGGCGTTGCAGAGCGAATATTCGCTGTGGTGGCGCGAACCAGAGCAGGAAATCCTGCCGACGCTTGAAGAACTCGGCATCGGTTTCGTGCCCTTCAGCCCCCTCGGTAAGGGCTTTCTGACTGGCGCGATCAGCGAAACGACCACCTTCGACAGCAAGGATTTCCGCAACGTCGTGCCCCGCTTTTCTCAGGAGGCGCGAAAGGCCAACCAGGCGCTCGTCGATCGTCTCGGAGAAATCGCCTCCCGCAAGAAGGCCACCTCCGCCCAAGTGGCTCTCGCATGGCTGCTGGCACAGAAGCCTTGGATCGTGCCGATTCCCGGCACCACCAAGCTGCATCGCCTCGAGGAGAACATCCAGTCCGCCGAGATCGAACTGACGGCCGAGGATCTCCGTAGCATCGAAAGCGCGCTCGCCACGATCAAGGTGGAAGGCGATCGTTATCCCGCGCATCTGCAGGCAAGGGTCAACCGCTAAAAGCGACCGACGGGCCATGAAGGTGACGTCTTATCGCCAAGGCTAGAACACCAGAAGAGAATCGGCCGCAGTCACTTGCGGCCGATTCTTCATGGATTGGATCATTGTCTCGGGGCCGGTGCGTTCTCCTGGAAAGCCGGTATCGCCTCCAGTCTGGCGACAATCTCCGCGATACCAGGCCAGCGGGCGAGATCGAAGCCGAGGCGCCGAGCGCTGATCGCCTGCGGGAAGAGAAAGATCTCGGCAATACCAGGCTGATCCGCAACAGCGAAAGCCCCCTGCCTGTGGCCGGCGATCATCGCCTCGACCGCGGCCATTCCTTCACCGACCCAATGACGATTCCAGGCAGTAATGGCATCGGCATCCGCCTGGAAGACCTTGCCGAGATGCAGACCGATCCGCGGCGGCAGCAGCGCGTGGATCTCGGCTGCGATCGCAAGCGCGATCGACCGCGCCTGCGCCCGGCCTTCCGCGGTGTCAGGCAATAGCGGCGGTTCAGGCTTTATCTCATCGAGATATTCGACGATCGCCAGCGACTGGGTAATGAGGACGCCACTATCCGTCAGCAAGGCGGGCACGAGCCCTTGCGGATTGATACTGCGATATCCGGCCTGCCGGCTCTCGGAATTTTCGCCGAGGATGGTGACCGGCAGCGCTTCGGCCGTCAGTCCTTTGAGGGCGAGTGCGATGCGGACTCGAGATGTCGCCGAGGAAATTTCGTTCTGATAGAGTTTCACTGTCTTCTCCCTGGTGATCTAAAAGAGCAGCTGGAGCGGCGGCCGCTCCCCTTAGGATGAAGCTGCTGATGCCGCCGTCACGAGGCCGACAAGCGGCGACGGCTCCTGTGAGCTTACATCGTAGATGCAGGGCGCTGCGAAAATCGTCGCCCCCAGAATGCAGATGATCATCAGTCTCATTGGTTCCTCCGTCGACGAGGCCCGACTGGCCTCGTCATGTTTCCTTTTGGCGATCGATCCCATTTGTCAGGCAATGCTCAATTCGACATTGATATTGCCGCGGGTTGCTTTCGAATAGGGGCAGGTCCGGTGCGCTTCATCCACAAGCGCCCTTGCCAGATCCGCTTCGATGCCCGGCAGGCTGACCTTGAGGCGAGCCTGTAGGAAATAGTCGCCGTCGGTCGCCCCGAGATCGACCTCGGCGTTGACGGCGGCATCTGCAGGAAGCTTGACCTTCAGCTTGCCGGCAGCGATGCCGATCGCGCCGATGAAGCAGGCAGACCAGCCGGCGGCGAAAAGCTGTTCGGGATTGGTGCCGGCACGGCTGCTGCCCGGAGGCGAAAGCTTGATATCAAGCTGCCCGTCGTCGCTATGCGACGCGCCGTCGCGCCCGCCCGTCGTGTGGGTCTTGCCGGTATAGAGAACCTTGTCAATCTTTGTCATGGAACACTCCTTTGTTGCGTCGCTAAGGCGACTGGCCGCGGTGCGCGGCCGGGTTGACGGAGTGTGGTTTGACTGACGGATATATCCGCCATGTTTCCAAAATCGCCCGAAATGTCACAAAGCGTAGCATCCGATATCGAGGACAACTTCGCATACAAAACGTCTCGAAATTTCGCGGCGCGCCCCGATGTCAGCGGATAGTGATTTCCGCCGCCAGCCCACCGCCGGCGCGATTGTAGAGCCGGAGCGACCCACCGATCTTGGCCGTCAGCTGCTGGGCGATCGCAAGACCGAGACCGGTGCCGCCGGTCTCCCGGTTGCGGGATTGCTCCAGCCGGAAGAAAGGCTGCATGGCCGCCTCCAGCATATCGTCGGGGATTCCAGGCCCACGGTCCATAATCGTGATGACGATATCGTTCTCGGCGCTACGCTCGACGCTGATCTCGGCAGCACCGGCAAACTTCAGCGCATTGTCGATGAAATTCGACAGGATGCGGCGAAGAGCATGCGGCTTGGTAATGGCGGCGCCCTGAACCAGGCCGACGACCGTGACGGCCTTTCCGGTATCCTGGTAGTCGTAGGCTATGCTGTCGATGAACGAGGCGAGATCGATGCGGGCACTCTTCTCGCCATTGCCATGCGCACTGCGTGCATAGGCAATGCCGTCCTGAACGAGGCGCTGGATCTCGGCGAGATCGTTCACCAGCTTGTTCTTCTCAGGCGAATCCTCCGCCATGTCGGCGCGCAGTCGCATGCGGGTGATCGGCGTCTGCAGGTCATGCGAGATTGCCGCCAGGATCTGGACGCGCTCTTCGAGGTAATGGGCGATCCTCTCCCGCATCGCATTGAAAGCCCGTGCCGCATGCGCGACCTCGCTCGGGCCTGCCTCACTCAAAGCCGGGCCGTCCTTGTTCGGGTCAAGCGCATCGGCGGCGGCAGCAAGCTCGCCGAGCGGCCGGATTGCCTGGCGAACCGCAAACCAGGTACAGAGGATGAGCAGCGCCATCTGGATAACGAAGACGTAGGGCAGCCATGCGGCGATCGGCATGACGCCCTTCGGCGTGACGTCGATCGTCAAGGGGCTTCCGTCGCTCAGCGTCAAATGCGCCTGCAATCGGTTCACATCGCCAGGAATTCGTTCGATACGGATCGGAAAGCGATGCCCGATGGCCTCCTCGATCTTTCCTGAGATTTCTGCCCCTTTGCTTGACGTATCAGGCACGCCGGGAAGGCCGGGTCCGAGCACGAAACGGTAATTGCCGCGGCTCAGCCGGTCGAGCAGGTCGCCGCGTTCGCCTGGCGGAAGCCGATCGAGAACCGCAATCGATGTTGCCACGTCATTTTCCAGCGTGCCGAGCATCACCGCCTTGGCCGACATGTACCGCTCCATATAGAGCACACTGAAGGACAGACCGTAGGCGAAGGCCAATCCGATCAGCAGGATCAGGAAGATCCGCGACCGCAACGTGCTCGGCCACGTCAAGCCCGAACGCAAGGGGATTGCCGCCTTCATTGGCGCGGCTCCGATATTTCGACCGGAACCGAAAACACATAGCCTTCGCTGCGCACCGTCTTGATATAGGTCGGTTCGCGCGCATCGTCGCCCAGCCGTTGACGCAGGCGACTGACCAGGAGATCGATCGAGCGATCGAAGAGATCGGCGTCGCGCCCCTGTGTCAGGCTCAGAAGCTGGTCGCGATTGAGCACCCGCTGCGGGTGATCGATGAAGACGCGGAGCAGACGGTATTCGGCACCGCTCAGCGCAATCGCGGTCCCTTCCCTGTCGAGAAGATGCCGGGCGACCGTATCGAGCCGCCAGTCGCCGAAGGTCAACAATTGCCCGGCTTCGCTGATCTGAAGGTTGGGCGGCAACATCCGCGTGCGCCGCAGCACCGCCTTGATGCGGGCGAGCAGCTCGCGCGCAGCAAAGGGCTTGGGAAGATAGTCGTCGGCGCCCATCTCCAGCCCGAGTATCCTGTCCATCTCGTCGGTGCGGGCCGTCAGCATCAGGATCGGGATCGCCTTGTGCCGGCCGGCACGCAGTTCGCGGCACAGCACCAGCCCGTCATCGCCGGGCATCATCACATCGAGCACGATCAGGTCGACGGCATTGGCTTCGACAAAACTGCGCATCTGCCGTCCGTCGGCGGCAACGCTCGTGCGCAGGCCGTTCTTCTGCAGGTAGCCCGATACCAGCTCGCGGATTTCGCGATCGTCATCGACGATCAGGATGTGATCGACATGATCCATATTTCCCTGTTCCTTATCGATAGAAGCGGCCGCGCCGGTCGCTTCGTTCCTGACCGAAGCGACAGACGCGACCTACGCATATTCCGCTGGCCGGAGCAACGAGGCGCTGCAACCGGCATCGTCGACCTAGAAACGATCGACGTCTATGACCGCCTGGGCAAAAGCCTGTGGCGCTTCCTGAGGCAGGTTATGGCCGATGCCGCCGCCGATCGTGCGATGCTCGTATCTGCCGGAGAATTTTCCGGCATAAGCGGAAGGCTGCGGATGCGGCGCACCGTTTGCATCGCCCTCCATGGTGATGGTCGGCACCGAAATGACGGGCGTTGCGGCGAGCGTCGTCTCGTAGGCATCGTACTTGGCCTCGCCTTCGACAAGCCCCAGGCGCCAGCGATAATTGTGAATGACGATCGCGACGTGGTCGGGATTGTCGAAGGCAGCGGCCGACCTGTCGAATGTCGCATCGTCGAAGTTCCACTTCGGCGATGCCGTCTGCCAGATAAGCCTTGCGAAATCATGGGTGTTTCTCTCGTATCCCAGACGGCCGCGTTCGGTAGCGAAATAGAACTGGTACCACCAGGCAAGTTCGGCTTTCGGCGGAAGCGGCTTCTTGTTGGCCTCCTGGCTACCGATCAGGTAGCCGCTTACAGATACCATCGCCTTGCAGCGCTCGGGCCAGAGCGCCGCCATGATATTGGCGGTCCGCCCGCCCCAGTCGTAGCCGGCAATGACGGCCTTCTCGATATCCAGCGCATCGAGCAGCGCGATCATGTCGGCGGCGAGCGCTGACGGCTGGCCGTTGCGCGGCGTCTGGTCGTCCAGGAAGCGGGTCGTCCCGTAACCGCGCAGATAAGGCACGATCACCCTGTAGCCCGCCGAGGCAAGCAGCGGCGCGACATCGACGAAACTATAGATGTCATAGGGCCAGCCATGCAGCAGCAATACGACAGGGGCATCCGCCTTTCCCGCCTCGGCATAACCGATGTCGAGCACGCCTGCCTTGACCTGCTTCAGCGCTTCGAAGGACGTGTTGGTTCCGGGCTTTATAGCTGGCACCGATGCGGCAGTCGCAGACGACTGGGCGGCGGCCATGCCGGCCACGCCGAATTCGACCGCCGCAAGGGCGATTGCAGTCATGCCGAAGAAACGGCGGCGGTGATGGTTGATTTGCTCTGACATCGGTCACTCCTGTCGAATGGATCACGGTCGCGAAAAGGCGTTCTACTTGTATCCCCGATATGTCGTAAGCAACCGTTTTTTGAATGCGGATGTAGCTTCCGGCCGCCTGGATACATTCCGATACAATCGCGCTGCCTCAGCAAGTGGTCGCAATGGCCGCAGCCGTTTCCTCGCCACTGCGGCAGTTTGTATCGCTTTGTATCGCCGCCGCCCTACCCCGACACTTCGGTACATTTTCCCGCAAAGCCGGACACATCGGGGATACTTCACACCGGCCATATCCCCGCCGTTGCTGGTTCAGGCCCCATCGCCGCCCAGAGTCCGATCAATCGGTTTCAAAGGAAACGATGATGACACTTCTGATCATTGCCTATCTCGGAGGCGCGCTGACGATCCTCAGCCCGTGCATTCTCCCCATCCTCCCCTTCGTTTTCGCCCGTGCCGGACAGCCCTTCGTCAGGAGCACGCTGCCCATGCTGGCGGGCATGGCCGCCACCTTCGCACTGGTCGCCACACTGGCCGCAGTCGGCGGCAGCTGGGCCATTCGCGCCAATGAATATGGTCGGCTTGCCGCCATCGTCCTGCTTGCTCTCTTCGGCGCAAGCCTGCTTTCACCGCGTTTCGCAAGCACGCTTGCCCGGCCGATCGTCGACCTTGGCAACAATCTGATCAACGCCGGCGGCCACGGACGCGGCACCACGACAGTGAAGAGCGCGCTTCTTCTCGGCGTTGCCACCGGACTGCTCTGGGCGCCCTGCGCCGGTCCGATCCTTGGCCTTGTACTGACCGGAGCCGCATTGCAGGGCGCCAATCTGCAGACGACCTTCCTGCTGATCGCTTATGCCGCTGGTGCTGCAAGTTCGCTTGCCGTCGCCCTGCTTGTCGGCGGCCGGATATTCACCGCCATGAAGCGTTCGCTCGGCGTTGGCGACAGGATTCGTCAGGGGCTCGGCGCTACCGTGCTGGCGGGCGTCGCCGTCATCGCGCTCGGCCTCGACACCAGCCTGCTCGCCCGGCTCTCCTATGCCAGCACCGCATCGCTGGAACAGGCCGTGCTCGACAGGCTGCATGCAAAGCCGCTCAGCGGCGCATCTTCCGAGCTGGCGAGCAACGAGGTGATGATCGCCGCAGCCGATGCGAACAAACCCTTCCGTAGCGACTTGCCCGTCGAAGGCCACGCCCCTTCGCTCGACGGCGCGGTCGAATGGCTGAACTCTGAGCCTCTCACCACGGAACAGCTGCGAGGCAAGGTCGTGCTCGTCGATTTCTGGACCTATTCCTGCATCAACTGCATTCGTACCATCCCCTATGTCAGGGCCTGGGCCGAAAAATATGCGGATCAGGGTCTCGTGGTGATCGGCGTCCACGCTCCGGAATTTGCCTTCGAGAAGAAGATCGACAACGTCAAGAAGGCGATCGGCGACTTCCAGATCGGTTATCCCGTTGCGATCGACAATGATTACAAAGTCTGGCGCGCCTTCGAAAACAGCTACTGGCCTGCCGCCTATCTGATCGATGCCAAGGGCCAGATCCGCTACCACCATTTCGGCGAAGGCAATTACAACAGGACCGAAAAGGCCATTCAGGACCTGCTGCGCGAAGTCGGCAGCCAAACGACGGCAAGTGCGCCGGTCGTGCCGAATGCCAAGGGCGTGGAAGCAGGTCCTGATCTCGGCAATATGCGCTCCGGCGAAACCTATCTCGGCTACGAACAGGCGGCGAACTTCGCCTCTCCCGAAGGGCTGCAGGCCGACACGGCGCGCAACTATTCGATCGCCGAACCCGGCCTCAATGGATGGGGCCTGTCTGGAACCTGGATCGTCGGCCGGGATCAGGCGACGCTTGATCAGCCGGGCGGCGGCATCACCTATCGCTTCAGCGCCCGCGATCTGCATCTCGTTCTTGGGCCTGGCGCCGGCGACAAGCCAATCCGCTTCCAGGTGAAGATCGACGGCAAGGCGCCGGGGCCTGACCACGGCTCCGACATCGATGCCGATGGCAATGGCACGGTGACCGCGACAAGGCTTTATCAACTCATCCGCCAGTCCGGCACAGTCGCCGCCCGCAATTTCGAGATCCGCTTCCTCGATCCCGGCGTGCAGGCTTACGCCTTCACATTCGGCTGAACCTGAAACGCATCAATATCCCGATCATCAACAATGACCAAAGGAGTGATAGTCATGAACAAACGTCTTCTTTTCACTGCAGCGCTTGCATTTGCCACCACCGCCATCGCGTTCGCAGCAGAGGCTGCCGCGGTCAAGAACATCGTGATCGTCCACGGCGCGCTGGCCGATGGCTCGGGATGGCGCAAGGCGACGGACATTCTCGAGAAGCGCGGCTTCAACGTCACCATCGTCCAGCAGCCCATTACCTCGCTCGACGACGATGTGGCGGCGACCAAGCGGGTTCTCGACCTTCAGGACGGACCGGTCCTGCTCGTCGGCCACAGCTATGGCGGCATGGTCATCACCGAAGCCGGCAACGATCCCGTGGTCGCGGGCCTGGTCTATGTCGCGGCATTCCAGCCAGACAAGGGCGAAAGCCTGCTGAGCCTCGCCAGCTCGAAGCCCGCCGGCAGCATGGATATAAAAGAAACGAAGGACGGCAAATATCTCTATCTCGATCCAGGCGCCTTCGCCGCGGATTTCGCAGCCGACCTTCCGCAAGCCGAAGCCGATTTCATGGCAAAGTCACAGGTCTTCGCCGCAAAGCAGGCATTCTCCGCCAAGATCACTCAGCCGGCATGGCGGACGAAGAAAAGCTGGTCGATCGTCGCCACTGAGGATCGCTCCATCAACCCCGAGCTGGAACGTGACATGGCAAAACGTGCCGGAAGCGACGTGACTGAAATAAAGGCAAGCCACGCCGTCTTCGCATCCCAACCGGAAAAGGTCGCCGATGCGATCGAAACGGCTGCAAGGAAAGCCGGCGAGTAGCACGCGCAGCCAGGAATGTCCTAAGCAGTCGCGAGCATGAAGCCTCTGGTCGGAGGGCCACCCGACCAGAGGCGTGACGAAGTCGTCCCTGCCGGCCGAAATGTCGATCTCGTCGTCCCCGCCTCCCGCAGCCGAAGTCGGGCACCATTTATGCCCTCTTGTGACTATTCCATCAAAAAATGGAATACAAGTCACAATTCTCATTTCAAATTGCGGAGTTTCTCTATATAAAATTGCGACGATATCCCATGCTCTCGCAACCGGCTGGCGCAGAAGCTGTATCTCGGCGCAGATGCCGAATCGTGGATCGAGGAACAAACGAGATGGGAATGGCAGTCCCTTGTTAAATTTTCATCAGAACACTATTCCAGTCTAAACGATAAGGGAGACATGCGATATGGATAGTCGCAGGGGCCGGCGCATCGCAGTCTTATCCGAGGCCCTTTCACAGCATCGCATTCTGCACATCAAGAATGCTGCCGAGATCCTGGGCGTCTCAGAGATGACGGTTCGGCGTGATGTCAGCGCCAATGCAAGCCAATTCGCGTTTCTCGGCGGCCATATCGTTCCGGCTGTCGAAGCGGAAAGCGATCCCTATGAAATTTCCAAGGCAGCCGACAGTCATGCCGCTGCAAAACGCCAAGTTGGCATACAAGCAATTGATTACATTCACCATGATGACACGGTGTTTTTCGATTGCGGCACCACGCTACCCTATCTGGTCGATCTCCTCCCTGACCAGATTCACATAACGGCGATCTGTTACGCCATGAATGTCGCCGATCGTCTGACGCGAAAACCCAACGTTCGCCTTGTTATGCTCGGTGGTCTTTACCACCCAGCATCGGCGAGCTTTTCCGGTGCCTCGGGGTTGGAAATGCTCGATCAGCTTGTGATCAACGTGGCATTTCTTTCTGCAGCCGGTATCGATGCCCGGCGTGGCGCGACCTGCGCGCATTTTCACGAAGCGGAGATCAAGAAAAAGGCGATGTCCCGGGCACGAAAGAATATTCTTCTCGCCGACAGCAGCAAAATCGGCAAGCTCAAGCCGGCCTTTTTCAGCGACATGAAGTCGTTCGATGTGGTCATCACCGAAAACGGCATGAACGATTTCGACTGAGAAATCCCGCATTTTTTCTGCGTCTGTCGAAATCTAAACTTGACGCAGCGGCGCAGTGATGCAAACTTCACAAACAGTGAAAAAAAAATCACATTTGAGCCAGTCGTGAAGCTTCTCCGCGTGCATCTGCACTGATGGCAACAGGATCTTCACGCTCGGATCGGGAGGATTCTAGTTGGAAACCGTTGCTGTTCACAATGCGGCAAACGCGACGCATCATGGAGGCCCTTCGCGCTTGCCGGGCGGCACCCATAACCGGCCGCGCAATACCGGTATGGAACTCGACCTGTCGTGGGTGCTTGACACCCGGGTCAACCTGTCTGCCACCGAGCGCCGCGTAGCCTCGCTTCCCGGGCGCCGAACCGTCAAAAAAGACGCACAGGCGGCTTGGCTCCTGAAGGCGGTTACCTGCATCGATCTGACGACGCTGAACGGCGACGATACTCCCGAGCGCGTCAAGCGGTTATGCGCGAAGGCGATGAATCCGATACGTGCCGACATTCTGGATTCGCTTGGCATGAGCGGCCGTTCGATCACCACCGGCGCCATCTGCGTCTATCATCGTTTTGTTGCAACGGCCGTCGAAGCACTCGGGGATTCCGGCATTCCGGTCGCCGCGGTTTCGACCGGTTTCCCTGCCGGCCTCAGCCCGCACCACCTCAAGGTCAAGGAAATCGAGGCGTCAGTTGCCGATGGCGCGAAGGAAATCGACATCGTCATCACCCGCGAGCATGTGCTGACCGGCAACTGGACGGCACTCTACGAGGAAATGAAAGAATATCGCGCCGCCTGCGGTGATGCGCATGTCAAAGCCATTCTGGCGACCGGCGACCTGAAGACGCTCCGCAATGTCACCAGGGCCTCGCTGGTCTGCATGATGGCGGGAGCCGATTTCATCAAGACCTCGACCGGCAAGGAAGGCGTCAATGCGACGCTGGCCGTGACATTGACCATGCTGCGGGCGATCCGCGCCTATCAGGAGCGCACCGGTATCAAAATCGGCTACAAGCCGGCCGGAGGCATTTCCGCGGCGAAGGACGTGTTGAACTACCAGTTCCTGATGAAGGACGAACTGGGGCGCGAGTGGCTGGAGTCCGATCTCTTCCGCATCGGTGCATCAAGCCTGCTTGCGGATATCGAGCGGCAGCTGGAGCATCACGTCACCGGTGCCTATTCGGCCCTCAACAGACACCCGATTGGATGATCCAGATGACTGTTGCAAAGTATTTCGACGAAATGTCATACGGCCCCGCCCCTGAATCCGATATCGAAGCTCGCGATTGGCTGGCGCGCCACGCTTCCGGTTTCGGTCACTTCATCAATGGCGCATTCGTGCCCTCCGCGTCGGGCAAGAACTTCGACACGTTCGAGCCAGCCACCGGCAAGGTCCTGGCGAAGCTCGCGAACGGCGGCGCGGCGGATGTGGACAACGCGGTTGCTGCGGCCCGCAAGGCACAGGCCTCATGGGCGCGATTGCCGGGCCATGCGCGGGCGCGCCATCTCTATGCACTTGCCCGGATGATCCAGCGCCATGCACGTCTGATTGCTGTGGTCGAGGCAATCGACAACGGCAAGCCGATCCGCGAAACCCGCGATCTCGACGTGCCCCTGGCAGCCCGTCATTTCTATCATCACGCCGGATGGGCGCAAATCCAGGACACGGAATTTGCCGATCATGTGCCGGTCGGCGTCGTCGGCCAGATCATCCCGTGGAATTTCCCATTCCTGATGCTCGCCTGGAAAGTGGCGCCGGCTTTGGCGCTCGGCAACACCGTCATCCTGAAGCCTGCGGAATTCACGTCGCTGACGGCGCTTCTCTTTGCCGAACTGGCATCGGCGGCGGGCCTTCCGCCGGGCGTGCTCAATATCGTGACCGGAGAAGGCGAAACAGGCGCACTGCTCGTCGCGCATGAGGATATCGACAAAATTGCCTTTACCGGATCGACCGAAGTCGGGCGCGTTATTCGCGAGCGGACCGCAGGTAGCGGCAAATCGTTGACGCTGGAACTCGGCGGCAAGTCCCCTTTCGTGGTTTTTGACGACGCCGATATCGACGGCGCCGTGGAAGGCGTGGTCGACGCGATCTGGTTCAACCAGGGACAGGTCTGCTGCGCCGGTTCGCGGCTTCTGGTCCAGGAAGGCATTGCCGATCTTTTCCACGAGCGGCTGAAGCGCCGGATGGAGACATTGCGGGTCGGTCAGCCTTTGGACAAGTGCATCGATATGGGTGCGATCATCGCGCCCGTGCAATTGACGCGTATCGAAGCGCTGGTGAAAAAGGGAGTTTCAGAAGGCGCGACGCTGCATCAGGCCAAGATCGACCTGCCGAAGGGCGGCAGCTTCTACCCGCCGACGCTTCTGAGCGGCGTGCAGCCGACATCGATCGTCGCGACCGAGGAAATCTTCGGGCCGGTTGCGGTCTCCATGACTTTCCGGACACCGGAAGAGGCTATCCAGCTTGCCAATCACACCCGCTACGGCCTCGCCGCCAGCGTCTGGAGCGAGACGATCGGCTTGGCGCTGAACGTTGCGGCAAAGCTTGCAGCCGGCGTGGTCTGGGTGAATGCTACCAATCTTTTCGATGCCGCCGTCGGTTTTGGCGGCAAGCGCGAATCCGGATTCGGCCGCGAAGGCGGACGCGAAGGTTGCTACGAATATCTGAAGCCGAAGGCTTGGGTCGGTCGCAAGGCGCGCGCAGCAATGCCCGCACTTTCGCAAGTAAAGCCGGTTGCCGGCGATTTTACCCTGCCAAGCATCGACCGGACGGCAAAGCTCTTCATCGGCGGCAAGCAGGCACGCCCGGACGGCAATTATTCCCGTGTCATCGCCTCACCCAAGGGCAAGGCGATCGGGGAGGTCGGCGAAGGCAACCGCAAGGACATCCGCAATGCGGTGGTTGCCGCACAGGCCGCGTCCGCCTGGTCGAATGCGACCACTCATAACCGCGCCCAGATTCTCTATTACATCGCCGAAAACCTCAGTGGCCGCGCCGACGAGTTCGCCTCGCGGATAACAGCGATGACCGGAGCCTCCGCAGCCAATGCAAACGCCGAGGTCGACGCCGCGATTTCCCGTCTCTTCACCTACGCAGCCTGGGCGGACAAATATGAAGGCGGCATTCATCAGCCGCCGCTTCGCGGCGTTGCACTGGCCATGCTGGAAGCCATCGGCGTCGTTGGCGTCATTTGCCCGCCGGAAGCGCCACTGCTCGGCTTTATCAGTCTGATTGCGCCGTTGATTGCCACCGGCAATCGTGTCGTCGCCGTGCCGAGTGAGGCCTTCCCGCTTTCGGCCACGGATTTCTATTCCGTTCTGGAAACGTCGGATCTGCCTGCCGGTGTGGTCAATATCGTCACCGGGTCGGCGATCGAACTGGCAAAGATCCTTGCCGCGCACAATGACGTTGATGCGTTGTGGACCTTCGGCTCGGCGGAACTTTCGACGACGGTGGAGAAGCTGTCTTCGGGCAATCTCAAGCGAACCTTCGTGGACAATGGCAAGGCGACGGACTGGATGGACAGAGCCGCTGCCGAAGGCGCGCTATACCTTCGCCGCGCTGTGGATGTGAAGAATATCTGGATCCCCTACGGGGAATAAGGGCTCCAACTCTGGTCATCCGGGCGGGAGGAGAACCGTACCGGCAGGCGAGAACGACGGAATTTGAGGGAATCGCAGAGCTGTAACGGAGCTGCGGTTATTGGGCCCTGTTTTGCGGCATGAGGTGCTGCGAAATGGTGCAATTAAGGGAGGATTTTCATGCTGAAAAATATCGATCCGGCTCTGAATGCGGACGTGCTGCACGCGCTCCGGTCCATGGGGCATGGCGACACAGTCGTCGTTTCCGACACCAATTTTCCTTCGGATTCCATTGCCCGGCAAACGGTGCTCGGCAAGCTGTTGCGCATAGACAATGTGTCTACTGCCCGCGCCATCAAAGCTATTCTTTCGGTGATGCCGCTGGATACGCCGTTGCAGCCGTCTGCCGGGCGAATGGAAATCATGGGCGCGCCGGACGAGATCCCTCCAGTGCAGCAGGAAGTCCAGGCCGTTATCGACGGCGCCGAGGGCAAGCCGGCGCCGATGTACGGCATCGAGCGTTTCGCCTTCTATGAGGAGGCAAAAAAGGCCTATTGCGTCATCACCACGGGCGAAAACCGCTTCTACGGCTGCTTCCTCTTCACCAAAGGCGTCATTCCGCCGGAAACCGTTTGAGGGGAAACGATAATGAAGCTGGGTGTTTCGATCCTCGGGATTTTCGTCGCCGACACGGCCTATCTGGCCAAGCGCATGCCAAATGTTGGCGAGACCATCACCGGGACCGGTTTTGCAGTAGGCCCGGGCGGCAAGGGATCCAACCAGGCTGTCGCTGCTGCCCGCGCCGGTGGAACAGTCTCCTTCATCTCGAAGATCGGCCGCGACACGTTCGGCGATATGGCGCTGAAGACCTATGCGGAAGCAGGCGTGACGCCGAAGGTTGTACAGATGGACGATATGCCGACCGGCGCTGCCTTCATCTACGTCAATGACGGTAACGGCGACAATGCGATCATCGTCTATCCAGGTGCCGCAGGCACCATCGACGTAAGCGATGTTGAGGCGGCACGCGAAACCATCGAGCAATCGGCTGTCTTCGTGACTCAGCTTGAACAACCGGCCGAAGCGGCGCAGCGCGCCCTCGAAATCGCCCATGCGGCCGGCGTTACCACTGTTTTCAATCCAGCGCCGGCCGAGCCGTTTCCGGACACGATCTACCCGCTCTGCGACTATATCGTGCCAAACGAAACCGAGGCAGCCGCCATCCTCGGTTTTCCGCTCGACACACTCGACGACGCCAGACGGGCTGGCGACGCCTTACTTGCCAAGGGCGTGAAAGCCGCGCTGATCACCCTGGGTGGTCGCGGTGTGTTGTATCATACGGCCGGGCAATCGGTTCATGTTCCGGCGGTCTCGTCGGGAGCAGTCATCGATACCACCGGCGCCGGCGACGCATTTGTCGGTGGCTTCTCGGCAGCGCTCTCGCGGGGCGCTAGTCCGGTCGAGGCCGTGCGTTTCGGCTGCGCGACCGCCGGTATTGCGGTGACGCGGCGGGGTACCGCACCTGCAATGCCGAAGATCGAGGAAATCGAGGCGCTTCTCCAGAAAGGAGGCGCTGCATGACCCGCAACGATCCGATCAAACACTTCTTCATCTGGCCGGCGCTGCTGATCGTGCTGGTGATCTCGATCTTCCCGCTGATCTATTCGCTGACCACCAGCTTCATGAGCCTGCGGCTCGTGCCGCCGATCCCCGCGCGTTTCGTCGGCTTCGGCAACTATACGGAACTGCTTCAGAATCCGCGCTTCTGGAATGTCGCCTGGACGACGACGATCATCGCTTTTATCGCGGTGACGCTGCAGTATGTCATCGGTTTTTCCGTGGCGCTGGCGCTCAACCGTCGGGTGCCCGGCGAAGGTTTGTTCCGGGTCAGCTTCCTGGTGCCAATGCTGGTAGCGCCCGTTGCCGTTGCACTCATTGCCCGCCAGATCCTCAATCCCACGATGGGCCCGCTCAATGAGCTGATGACCGTCTTCGGTTTTCCCAACCTGCCGTTTCTGACGCAGACCAGATGGGCTATCGGCGCCATTATTTCCGTCGAAGTGTGGCAGTGGACACCCTTCGTCATCCTTATGCTTCTTGCCGGGTTGCAAACCCTGCCGGAGGACGTCTACGAAGCTGCCGCGCTTGAAAATGCCAGCCCCTGGCAGCAGTTCTGGGGGATCACTTTCCCGATGATGCTGCCGATTTCGGTGGCTGTGGTCTTCATCCGCCTCATCGAGAGCTACAAGATCATCGACACGGTGTTCGTCATGACAGGCGGAGGGCCTGGCATTTCGACTGAAACGCTCACCCTGTTCGCGTATCAGGAGGGCTTCAAGAAGTTCAACCTCGGCTACACCTCCGCCCTGTCCTTCCTGTTCCTGATCGTCATTACCGTGATCGGGCTCGTCTATCTCGCCATCCTGAAGCCCTATCTGGAGAAGCACAAATGAGCGTGCGCGACCTCAAAGGATCCGGCCGCTGGTGGGCGCTCGCAGGCTGCCTGCTCTGGCTCGCCTTCACCTTCTTTCCGCTTTACTGGGTGGCGATCACCTCGTTCAAGTCGCCGCTCGGCGTCGTCGGCGGACCGACCTATATTCCGTTCGTCGATTTCGACCCGACGCTGACAGCCTGGAGCGAGCTTCTGTCCGGCGCGCGCGGCCAGTTCTACAACACCTTCATCGCCTCGACGATCATCGGGCTATCCGCATCGGTGCTGGCCACCTTCATCGGTTCGATGGCAGCCTATGCGCTGGTGCGCTTCACCTTCGAGGTGAAGCTGCTGTCCGGGGTGATTTTCGTCGTTGTTGCCTTCGGCGGATATCTGCTTGGCCGTCATGTTCTGGGCTACGGACAGGCTATTTCGCTGATCTACGCCTTTGTCGCCGCGCTTGCGCTCGCCATCGGCTCCAGCCGTATCAGGCTTCCGGGGCCACTCCTCGGCAATGATGATATCGTCTTCTGGTTCGTCAGCCAGCGCATGTTTCCGCCGATCGTCGCCGCCTTTGCCCTGTTCCTGATGTATACGGAAATGGGCAAGTTGGGGTTCAAGCTGGTGGACACCTATACAGGCCTCACCTTCGCCTATGTCGCCTTCTCGCTGCCGATCGTGATCTGGCTGATGCGCGATTTCTTTGCGGCACTGCCGGTTGAAGTCGAAGAGGCGGCGATGGTCGACAATGTGCCGTCGTGGAGAATTTTCTTCGGTATCGTCCTGCCCATGTCCAAGCCGGGCCTGATCGCGACATTCATGATCACGCTCGCCTTCGTCTGGAACGAGTTCCTGTTCGCACTATTCCTGACCAGTTCCAAATGGCAGACACTTCCCATTCTCGTCGCAGGGCAAAACAGCCAGCGCGGCGACGAGTGGTGGTCGATATCGGCAGCCGCCTTGGTCGCGATCATACCCATGGTCGTCATGGCGGGCATTTTGAGCAGGCTGATGCGGTCTGGCCTGCTTTTAGGAGCAATAAAGTGACCGTTCGACAAGCCTAGTCATTGTTCAATTCCGGGGAGGAAAACATGAGAAGATTGCTATTGAGTTCAACGGCCGCAGGACTACTTGCTGCGGCGGGCGTCACATCCGCGCTCGCGTGCGAGCCGGACTACACCGGTGTCACGCTCACCGCCACGACGCAGACAGGCCCCTATATCGCCTCTGCGCTGCAACTCGCGGCCAAGGGCTGGGAAGAAAAGACCTGCGGCAAGGTGAATGTCGTCGAATTTCCGTGGTCGGAACTCTATCCGAAAATCGTAACCTCGTTGACCTCCGGCGAAGACACGTTCGACGTGGTCGCCTTTGCGCCGGCCTGGGCACCGGACTTCACAGATTTTCTCTCGGAAATGCCCAAGGCGATGCAATCAGGTGCCGACTGGGACGACATCGCGCCGGTTTACCGCGAGCAACTCATGGTCTGGAACGGCAAGGTCCTGTCGCAGACCATGGACGGTGACGCCCATACCTATACCTACCGCATTGATCTGTTTGAAAACGCGGAAAACCAGAGCGCCTTCAAGGCGAAGTATGGCTACGATCTGGCCCCGCCGAAGACATGGAAGCAGTATCTCGACATCGCCGAATTCTTCCAGCAGCCGGACAAGGGCCTCTGGGGCACGGCGGAAGCCTTCCGCCGTGGTGGCCAGCAATTCTGGTTCCTGTTCAGTCACGTGGCGGGATACACCAGCCATCCCGACAATCCCGGCGGCATGTTCTTCGATCCGGATACGATGGATGCACAGGTCAACAATCCGGGCTGGGTACGCGGCCTGGAGGAATATATTCGCGCTTCGAAACTGGCGCCGCCAAATGCGTTGAACTTCTCGTTCGGCGAAGTGAACGCGGCCTTTGCCGGTGGCCAGGTCGCGGAATCGATCGGTTGGGGCGATACCGGCGTCATCGCCGCCGACCCGAAACAGTCGAAGGTTGCTGGCAGCGTCGGTTCGGCATCGCTGCCGGGCTCCGACGAGATCTGGAACTACAAGACCAAGAAGTGGGACAAGCAGCCAGAGGTCGTCCAGACTTCCTTCATGGCCTTCGGCGGTTGGCAGGCGGCTGTTCCGTCGTCTTCCAAGAACCAGGAGGCAGCTTGGAACTATATCCAGTTCCTGACGAGCCCGGCGGTTTCCGGTCAAGCGGCCATCACCGGCGGCACAGGCGTCAATCCTTACCGTCTTTCGCACACGACAAATACGGCGTTGTGGTCGAAGATCTTTTCCGAGCGTGAGGCCAAGGAATATCTTGGAAGCCAGAAGGACGCGGTGACCGCCAAGAACACGGCGCTCGACATGCGCCTGCCGGGCTATTTCTCCTATACGGAAATTCTCGAAATCGAGCTTTCCAAGGCATTGGCTGGAGAGGTGACGCCGCAGCAGGCGCTGGATACCGTGGCTGCCGGATGGAACAAGCTGACGGACGAGTTCGGCCGCGACAAGCAACTGGCAGCCTATCGTTCGTCGATGGGCCTGCCTGCGAAGTAAGCCCATCCTCAACATCTCATCCCGGCGGTGCCGGGATGAGATCAGACATCGTTGAAAGAAGAAGCAAACCATCGCCGCTTAGAGCGCCGTGCGTCCTTTCGGACGAAGGACGCTCTAACTCTTTCAATCCTCGCATCGTGCTTTCCGAAAATCGATTCCGATTTTCGGGCCGATGCGCTGGGCCAGGCGATGGAATTCTCATGAAAAGGTTACAGCATGTCCCAGGTGCGTTTGGATCAGGTCACCAAATCCTTTGGTAGCGTTGAGGTCATTCCTCCGCTCGATTTGGCAATTGCCGACAAGGAATTCGTGGTTCTTGTCGGGCCTTCCGGCTGCGGGAAGACAACCACCCTGCGGATGATCGCGGGGCTGGAACAGACGACGTCAGGGGAAATCCGTATCGGCGAGCGGGACGTTACTGCGCTGCGCCCGGGTCTGCGCAATTGCTCGATGGTGTTTCAGAATTACGCGCTCTATCCGCATATGACAGTCGCCGAAAACATCGGCTACGGCATGAAGGTGCGCGGAACGCCGAAGCAGGACATCGACGCCGCCGTTGCAAATGCGGCGCGCATTCTCAATCTCGGTGACTATTTGAAACGCAAGCCGAACGCGCTCTCAGGTGGCCAACGCCAACGTGTGGCGATTGGCCGAGCGATCGTTCGCCAGCCGGATGTGTTCCTGTTCGACGAACCACTGTCCAACCTCGACGCTAAATTGCGCATTGAAATGCGGACAGAAATCAAGCTCCTACACCGCAGGCTCAAAACCACGATCGTGTACGTTACACATGATCAGGTAGAGGCGATGACGATGGCAGATCGGGTCGTGGTTATGAATCAAGGGCGGATCGAACAGGCCGCTGATCCGATCACCCTTTACGAATCTCCGAAGAACCTCTTCGTTGCTGCCTTCATCGGCTCGCCAAGCATGAACTTCATCGAGGGGCAACTTGTGCAAAACGCCGGTGGAATTGCCTTCCAAACCGAAGGTGGGGTCGACATTCCGATTCCCACACAAAGAGCCGAGAGCCTTTCGGCGGCAGTGGGACAGTCAGTGGTTCTCGGGATCCGTCCGGAACATACTATGGTTGGGGATTCCAACGTTTCAACTGTGAGCCTTCATGTCGCCGATATCGAGCCCCTCGGTCCATATACACTGGCGATCGGCAAGGTCGGGTCAGCGGCCTTTACGGCCCAGATCCACGCGTCATCGCGCGTTGGCCCGGATGATAGGATTAGCGTTCCAATTGATACTCAAAAAATGCATTTTTTCCTTAAAAGTACCGGAGACACGGTGGGCTAGAAAGCACTGTGAACTTCTACGGAAATCCCCCAAAAGGACATTCGGACATCGCGATCTGCGCCGTATGAATTCAAAGATACGGGGCGTCGGCAGTCCCGCATAGCCGCTAAAGGGCGTCGCAATGCCTCCGATGATCGACGACAATCCGCTCTGCTGCCGGCACCATCCCGCTGGGGAGACGAAGGAGCGAGCCACCCGTCTCAATCACCCTTCAAGCCAGTTGGAAAGAAGAAGCAAGACCGAGATGCCCCTCCCCGGAAATGGGGAGGGGCAACATCATTACCTGTTGGCAGCGACCGGGCGGACCAGTGCCGTGACGCGGCGGATGGTGACGCGGCGGTTTTCCTGCTCAGGAGCCGACGTGTTGACCTTCAGGTAGTTCTCGCCATAGCCCTGCGTCGCCAAGTTCTCCGGCGCGATGCCGTAGACGTCGGAGAGCACGTTGGCGACCGATTCCGCCCGCTGGTCGGAGAGGATCAGGTTGCTCTGGTCTGAGCCGACAGCATCCGTATGCCCCTCGATCAGGAAGGTTTCGCTCGGATCCTTCTCGAGCACCTGGCTGATCGCGTCGGCGACCTTGCGCAACGTGCGCGCCTGGGTCATCGGGATCTCGGCGCTGCCGGTCGCGAAAGTGATCGTGTCAAGGTCGATGCGGCGCACCTTGTCGCGGATGCGGGCCGAATACTTCACCTCGTCGAGCGAATAGACACGTTCCACAGGCTCAACGGGCGGCTCGCTCAGGAACTCGTAATAGTCCCGGTTCGGGTCGCTGCGGGTGTCGATGATGTAGTCGCTGAGCGGCACGCGCAGCCGCATCGGCGGCAGGTCGGCGCCCGGATCCTCGAAATAGTCGCGGTCCGGATCGTCATAGAGGTCCTGCGAATAATAGAGCACGTCCTCGCGTCCGCGGGCATCGACGCGCGACCGCTGGATGATGTCGCCGTAGCGGTTGCGGATCGTCACGATACGATAGCCTTCCGGCCGCGTGATCGTCTCGCGGTACCGGTCGCCGGAGAGCTCTTCGTAGCTCGGTCGTTCGCCGTCGCGCAGGAAGCGCCTGTCGTCATCGCCGCGCACGATCGTTCGGTTATCGTACTGGATGATCACACGGCTGTCGTCGCCGCGGTCGTCGAAGCGCGCGCCGTCAGGACGGACGAACCGCGGCCGCTCGTCTAGCTTCCTGCCCTTCTCGCGGGTCACCGCCTCGAGCTTGACCGGCGCCGGCGCTTTGGCGCCGCTCAAAGCCTGTGCGTCGGCATCCGAGGTCGGCACCTTCACCTCCTGGCTGTCGGCGCGCTGCCTGTCGCGATCACGGCGGCCTTCCCGGCCCTTGCTGCGGTCGGCATCCTTGTCACTGTCGAGCACGGCCGCACCGTTCTCCACCGGCAGCACAACGGTTTCGTTGCTCTTGGCCGGATCTGCGGCGATCTTCTTGCGGCGCTCCAGCTCCTCGGGTGAAACCTTTTCCGGCGCCGGAATGGCCTGCTCCACCTGCTGGCCGCCGCTGGCATCCGGCAACGGCTGGGCAGTGTCAGTCGCGGGCGCGGTCGGCTGTGCGCCGGCGGGCTGTTCACCGGCAGGCTTTGCCGCCGTGCCATCCTTGGGCTTTTCGGCGGGTGCGGCTTCGGGTGCTGCCGCCTTGTCCTCGGTCGCCTTGCCTTCGGTTGCCTTGTCTGTGGGTGCCTTGTCTGCGGGGGCTGCAGTCTCGCCCTTTGTCGGCTTTTTCTCGGCCGGCGCCTCGGCGGCGGGTTTTGCCTCAGGCGTGGCTTCGGGCTTGGCCGTTTCCGCAGTCGGCGTCACGGCGTCGGGACCGGCAGGCTGAGCTTCTTTCTCAGCCTTGCCCTTGCCTTTATCCCGGCTCTGGGCCTTGTCTTGTCCTTTATCCCGTTTGCCGCCTTCCGGCTTGGCTTCGGGCTGTGCCTGCTCGGCTTCCGGCTGAGCTTCCTTTGCTGCCGGCTGCTGTTCGGGCTCGGCCTGCTGGGCTTCAGTCTTCTTCGGCTTCTTCGGCTTTTCCTGGGTTACCGGCTGCTCGGCCTCCGGCTTTGCCTCGGGCTGGGCTTCCGACTTGGCTTTCCGCGCCGGCTTGCTTTCCGGCTGCGGAGCAGGCTCCTCTTTCGGCGCCGCTTCGGCCTTGGGCGGTACGGGCTCTGCCTTGGGTTCGGGCGCCGGAGCTTCCTTGCGCTCAGCCTTCGGCTTTTCCGCGGGCGCTTCCTGCTGCGCCGGCTTTTCGGCGGCCGGCGCCTTTTCGGCCGGGGCTTCCTCCTGCTGCTTGCGCTTCTTCTTCAGCAGTTCCTCCTCGGAAGGCGCATCCTGCGCCACCTCGAAGCTGCCTTGCTCGGCCTGCCGCACGGCCGATGCCTGCGTCGCGACGTCGCGCACGGCAGCCATCGCCGTTGCCGGCTGCAGAATCAGCGAGAAAGAAAGCAACGGAAAAGCCGCGCTCGCGAACAATCTTGATTTCATGCCCATCGGGTTTCCTCGATCCTGTTTGAGCTTCTTGAGGCCGCTAGGCCCTGGTTCCGCCCCTAGCTTCGCATTGAGGCGAAAGGACGGAATGGCAATTGCCGAGCCGCCGATTTGTTCCGGTTCTAGGAAGTCGGGGATTAACCTCGCGTGAATGTTGCAGTCTGCCGGCGTTCATCTCGCCTGCTATTTGCACCGCACAATTGCGATGGGATTTGTGTTGCAATTCCATGAAAAAAAGTCTGATTATCGCCGCAAGGCGGTCTCAGCACCGTTGAACTGCGGCCGTCAGCCCAACAGAAAAAGGAGCGACGGCTACCAACAGAGAGGATCCTCATGCTTAACTCTACCCGTATTTTCGCGGCAGCCTCAATCGCGGCGATGTCCCTCTTTGCCGGCTCGGCCATGGCCGACGGCGAGAAATATGTGATCGGCACCGATTCGACCTATCCGCCCTTCGAATTCGTCGATGCCAGCGGCACGATCCAGGGCTTCGATATCGACATCACCAAGGCGCTCTGCGCTGAAATGAAGGCCGAATGCTCCTTCGTCAGCACAGACTGGGACGGCATCATCCCGGCGCTCAACGCCAAGAAGTTCGACATGATCGTCTCCTCCATGTCGATCACGCCGGAGCGTCTGAAGCTCGTCGATTTCTCGAACAAGTACTACAACACCCCGCCAGCCATTGCCGTGCCGAAGGATTCGACGATATCAGACGTCGCCGGCCTCAAGGGCAAGGTGATCGGCGCGCAGACCTCCACGACGCACGCCAACTATGCCGAGAAGCATCTCGCCGACACCGAGCTGAAGCTCTATCCGACCGCTGACGAATACAAGCTCGACGTTGCCAGCGGCCGTGTCGACGCCGTCATCGACGACGTCGTCGTTCTCTCCGAATGGGTCAAGTCCGACGCCGGCGCCTGCTGCAAGATCCTGACGACCCTGCCGGTCGACAAGGAAATCAATGGCAACGGCGCAGGCATTGCCATCCGCAAGGGCGACCCGTTGAAGGAAAAGCTGAACACGGCGATCGCTGCGATCCGCGCCAGCGGTGAATACAAGAAGATCCAGGACAAGTACTTCGACTTCGACGTTTACGGCGAATAAGAAATTCGTTATCTCGCCGATGAAGGTAATGGCGGAAGGCTTGCTCTTCCGCCATTTTTGTTTGACAAAGATAGCAAGATTAAAACGGCAAAAGCCGTGAGGGGAATTCTCGCATGGGCGGATTATTTTCCGCGCTGGGCTCCTTCTGGAGCTGGATTGTGCACATTTTCGATCCGCTGTGCGGGCCCGTTGGCATCTTCACTTGGTTAGGTCAGTCAACGATCCTTGCCTGTGGCGATACCGGCTGGGGCGACGAGATTGCGCTTGGCCTGCAGGTCACCGTTTCGGTGGCGATCGTTACCCTGCCGATCGGCCTCGCCATCGGCTTTCTGGTGGCGCTTGGCCAGCAGTCGGAGGAAAAGCCGCTGCGGCTGGCTGCCGGCATCTACACGACGATCTTCCGCGGCCTGCCGGAGCTTTTGACGCTCTTCATCATCTATTACGGCATGCAGATGCTGATCCAGTCTCTGCTGACCTTCGTCGGTTATGACGGGCCGCCGATCGAGATCAACGCCTTCCTCGCCGGCGTCATCGCGCTTTCGGTCGTCTTCTCCGCCTACTGTTCGGAAGTGCTGCTCTCAGCGTTCCACGCCATTCCCAAAGGACAATATGAGGCGGGCGACGCGCTTGGGCTGCATCGCGGCCGCACGCTGCGCCTGATCATCCTGCCGCAACTCGTGCGCATCGCGCTGCCGGGCCTGACGAACCTCTGGATGGTGCTCCTGAAGGACACCTCCTACGTCTCGATCATCAGCCTTGCCGATATCCTGCGCCAGACAAGTGTTGCCGTTCGCGTGACCAAGGAACCCTTCTTCTTTTATGGTGTGGCCTGCTGTCTCTATCTGGTGCTTGCCATCCTCTCCTCCTTTCTGCTCGTCTATGTCGAGCGTTGGGCAAAGCGTTCGGAGGTCCGTCGATGAGCTACGCCGAAACGCTGATCCCGCCGCAGCCAGCACCCCGCGAGGTGATAAAGCCGATGACGCCGGCGCGCATGGCCGGCTATATTCTCGTCGCCATCTGGGCTGTGCTCGCGGCCCTTCTTGTCATTTCCGTCATCAATGGCTGGGATCCGGAAAAATTCATTCGCTACGGGCCGCGTTACCTCCATGGTCTCTGGATAACGCTGAGCCTCGTTTTCATTTCCGTTATCTGCGGCGCCATCCTGTCGTTGCCGCTTGCCATGGCGCGCATGTCAAACAATCGCGTGCTGAATGCGCTGGCCTACGGCTACATCTATTTCTTCCGCGGCACGCCCCTGCTTGCCCAGCTGTTCCTGGTCTATTACGGCCTCGGCGTATTCCGGCCGCAGCTTGAGGCCGTCGGCATCTGGTGGTTCTTCCGCGAAGCTTGGTATTGCGGCCTTTTTGCCATGACCATCAATACCGCGGCCTACCAGGCGGAAATCCTGCGCGGCGCGATCGAAAGCGTGCCGCACGGCCAGCGCGAGGCGGCCGCCGCACTTGGCATCCATAACAGCATCGCCTTCCGCAAGATCATCATGCCGCAGGCCTTCATCGTCGCACTTCGCCCTTACGGCAACGAGATCATCCTTCTGATCAAGGGTTCGGCGGTCGTTGCCATCATCACCGTGCTCGACCTGATGGGCGAAACCCGCTACGCCTTCTCCCGCACATTCGACTACCAGACCTATCTCTGGGCGGCGATCTTCTACCTCACCATCGTTGAGGCCTTGCGCCATCTCTGGGCCTGGTTCGAGCGCCGCCTGACCCGGCACCTCAAGCGCTGATGCGTGACGCCCAAAACTGTGTCGCGGCTTTGGGATTAACGGCATTCATCAAACAAAGGCCAGTTTGGCAGCACTCTCGGGACGATGCTGCCAAACCATTGATATTAAAAATAAATTGTCCTTTTACGAAGTATCTGCAAAGCTTCCGTTAACCACTCGCATGTTTCCATATCATATAGCGCTAATAAGCGCGCGAGTGGGAACAAGAAGAAGCGGAATACGATGCACAAGGACATGGAAAAACAATTGAAGGGCTATGGTCTGACGACCGCCCAGATCCTCTACCGTCTGCCGGACCACCCGGTGATCCTACAGACCTATGTCTGGCAGGATTACGACCTCGCCCCCGACTTTCCCGAAATGCGCGGCTTCCTGAAATTCTGGGAAGAGAAGCTGGACGGGCCACTGCATTCGGTACGCTACATCCACCGCAAGCTGATCTCGGCAACCGAGTGGCGGGCACTGAAAGGCGAGTTCATCCTGCACTGATCGGCTCTGGAGCATGATGCCGAAAAGTGTGAACGGCTCGGGCGATATGTTCTGACCGCGTCAGACATGCGCCTCGCCATGGCCGAATTCGCCTTCGTCGCGATCCGGGCGAAGCGCGAAACCGAGCATGCCGAAATAGAAGGCGACGACGACGGCAATGACCGCAAGGCCGGGAACCGGCCCGAGCACTGCATTGTCGATGACATAGGCCCATGACTGCGCCTGCAGCGCCGGCATGCCCTCCGCCTGCAGCTTCGGCGTCGAGATCTTCAGGCACCAGGCGAGCAACAGGATGAAATACATCCAGCCGTAATTGCGTTTGAGCCGGCGGTGCATCGCCTCTTGATAGCTGAGCAGGAAGCGCGGCTTGCGCAGGCTGCTGGCGACCACCACCGCCCATTCGTTGCCGGAATTGGCGTCGGGCGCCAGGATTTGCGCGAAATAGCAGCGCTCGATCTGGCGAATGCGGGCGCGATAGATATCGAAGAAGCGGTAGCGCCGCGCCTCGATCATCAAAAGCAGCGTCACCAGCATCATCCCGAACAACAGCACCCCGTGATGCGAGGTCGGCGTCGACAGCGACACCGAGAGGAGTGCGGCGACCACGGTGATTGCCCAGTTGGACGTCCGGTCGATGCGGTCGCGCCAGCTCGTCATCCGCCCGAGTTCACCGCGGTAATAATGGCTGAGCGTGTTGGTGACCTCGTTTGGTGTCGTAGGTAGCAGGAATGCCCGGCCGGCCTCTCCTTCCCTCGCCGATGATGTCCTCTCTGGCTCCGTTTTCATGACCGTTCCTCCCTTGGTCTTCTTTTCGGCCATTCTGCGCCCGCAATCGCGCCATTGCAAAACATCGAAAGCCGCCTTAGACGCATGCCTGAAACAAAAGGACGATGGACTGCGATGGCAAAGAAGATCGACGAAGAAGCTCTTGGCGAGGCCTATAACCGCGCGCTGGCGCTGGAAAAAGCCGGCGATGTCGATGCCGCCGTTGCAGCCTATGAGGAAGTCCTGGCGATCGACCCCGACGATCACGGCGGTGCGGCCGTGCGCATTGCCGCGATGGGCCGCGGCGAAACGCCGGTCAAGGCGCCCGACGCCTATGTCCAGACCTTGTTCGACCAGCATGCCGAGGTTTTCGAGGACGTGCTCGTCGAGCAGCTCGGCTATCACGTGCCGATGCTGGTGCGCCAACGCCTGCAGGCGTTGAAGCTCGGACCATTCAAGCGGCTGCTCGACCTCGGCTGCGGCACGGGCCTGACCGGCGGCGCGCTGCGCGACCTCTGCGCTGATATGACCGGCATCGACATATCGGAGAAGATGGTCGAGATCGCCCATGAGAAGGATCTCTACGAGACGCTCTTCGTCGCCGAGGTCGAGGATTTCCTCGACGACAACGACGAGGAAGCCTTCGACATCATCGCCGCCGCCGACGTGCTGCCCTATCTCGGCGCGCTCGAACCGCTGTTCTTCGGCGCCGCCGAGAACCTGACGCCGGGCGGCCTGTTCATTTTCTCCTCGGAAACCCTGCCCGAGGAAATACTCGCCGGCCGCGCCTACATGGTCGGCCCGCACCAACGCTTCGCTCATGCCGACGCCTATGTGAGAGAACGCCTGACGGCCACGGGTTTCGAACTCGTCGAGATATCGGATATCAACGTGCGCATGGAAGACGGCCAGCCGACACCAGGCCATCTGGTGATTGCCCGGTATAATGGCTGACGCCGACACCTGATAGATCGCCTGACGGAATACTTGCGCGATTGGCGAAGTATCTGTTGCGTGATGCGTCACGGCCTGATAGTTAGTCGATCGGTAAAGTTTACCGCAACGATAGGAAAGGTCGCCGCATGTCGCTCGTGCTTTATGGGCATCCGCTCGCCTCCTTCTGCCACAAAGTGCTGATCGCGCTTTATGAAAACGGCACTCCCTTCGAGAATCGCATCGTCGATCTTTCCGACGAAAGCTCGCGCGCCGATCTCTTTCGCTTCTGGCCGATCGGCAAGATGCCGCTGCTGCGGGACGAGGCGCGTGACAGCACCATTCCCGAGACATCGATCATCATCGAATATCTCGAGCAATATTATCCCGGCCCCGTTCGCCTGCTGCCGCCGGAGATCGACCGGGCGCTGCAGGTTCGCCTCTGGGACCGCTTTTTCGACCACTATGTCCAGGCGCCGATGCAGACCATCGTCAGCAATCGCCGACGCCCCGAGGGCACGGCGGACGAGGTCGAGGTGGTCGCCGCGAAGGCGACGCTCGCGACTGCCTATGCGATGATCGAAAAGCAGCTCGCCGATAAGCAATGGATATCAGGTGACGGCTTCACCATGGCCGATTGCGCCGCCGCCCCCGCGCTTTTCTATGCCGAGACGCTGATCCCCTTCACTCCGGAACAGCCGAACCTTCGCGCATATTACAATCGGCTGCTGGCGCGCCCGTCCTTTGCAAGGGCGTTGGAAGAGGCCCGCCCCTACTTCAAGTTCTACCCCTACAAAGAGAGGCTGCCGGCCCGCTTCCGGGATGCGGCGGGATGATCGAAAGCCAGGCGAATCTCGACCGTATGTTCCATGCGCTTTCCGATCGCAGCCGCCGCGGCATGATCGATCGCCTTGGCCGCGGCCCGGCCTCCGTCACCGAGCTGGCCGCGCCGCTCGCGGTTGCCCTGCCGACAGTGATGAAACATCTGCAGGTACTGGAGGAAAGCGGCCTCGTTTTCTCCGAAAAATCCGGCCGGGTGCGAACCTACCGCTTGCAGCAGGACGCGCTTGCCGCCGTCGAGCGCTGGGTGGAACAGCGGAGGATCCAATGGACGACCACCTTCGACCGGCTGGACCACTTTCTCGCCAATGAAACGGAGACCCTTCCCGAATGACGACACGATCCGCCGAACACGCCACTCTCGTCATCGAGCGTCACCTGAAGGCGCCAGTCGCCCGCGTCTTCCGCGCCTGGTCGGTGCCGGAGGCCAAACGCCAATGGTTTGCCTGCCACGGTGACTGGGTGCCGCTGGACTACCGGCTCGATTTCCGCTCCGGCGGCACGGAAAGGAACCACGTCGCCGATACTGACGGCCTTCTGCACGCCTACGACGCCCATTACATCGATATCGTGCCCGATACCCGCATCATTTATGCCTATGAGATGAAGCTCGGTGAAAGCCGCATCTCCGCCTCGTTGACCACCGTCACCTTCGAAGCTGCACCCGGCGGCACCAAAATGGTCTTCACCGAACAGGTGGTCTTCCTCGACGGCTACGCCGATAACGGCGCCCGCCTCCAGGGCACCGAGATCGGCCTCGACAATCTGGAACTCTTCCTCGAGCGCGAGGAAAGCGCGATCCACTGATCGCATGTGGCGCAAAACTGAATCGCCTCGCATGAACCAAGTCTGACGCGACGCGTTTCAGGCGAAATAGGCCAAGCCTCAAACGCTGCTTGGTTTCTTCCGCGAGTCGGCAGGACGAGCGGCGGCCCGCTTTGAAGTGTTGAGTGCGACAGCACCGCGAATGAGCGCCGTCAACGCCTGCTCGTCGATCTCATCGCCCTCATGGAAATCGATGGCGCGCCTGGTATTGCCGTCAAGGCTGGAGTTGAAAAGGCCTGAAGGGTCCTCCAGCGAGGCGCCTTTGGCGAAGGTCAGTTTCACCACGCTTTTGTAGGTCTCGCCAGTGCAGATGATCCCGGCGCGCTCCCACACCGGAACGCCTCTCCACTTCCATTCCTCGACCACGTCGGGCTCGGCCTGCCTGATGAGAGTTCGGACCCGAGCGAGCGTCTTGCCGCGCCAGTCGCTCAACTCCTCGATTCTCGCATCGATCAAACGAGAAGGAGAGTCTCCGTCCTTCTCTTGGCTGGAACCGCTCTTTTTCATGGTTGCCGTGGCTTTCTTCATCGATATCTCCCCTCCATCCCTTAAGTGCTGATGGCCTAGAGCGCCGTGCGTCCTTTTGGACGCACAAAGGACGCTCTAACTCTTTCAATCCTCGCGTCCGTTCACATTCGTTCGCCGGGCAATTGGCTGGCCTGTTCCACCCAGGCGGCGAGCTGAGCCTCGTCGAGTTGGTCTTCTTCATGGATGTGGAAGTAACGCACTTCCTTTTGTTTGGACTCGCCGGGCGGGAGGGGGCTGAGCGACGTGCCGCGGAAGAAAGCGACCTTGATATATTTCGCGAAGCAATGGACACCGAGGAACCAGCCCTGTCCTTCGATGCCGTAGAGGGGCGAGTTCCATTTCACGGCCTTATACACCCCGGGCACCGTACGCGTGATGAGCGCGTCGAGACGGCGCCCGGCGTCGCTCTTCCAGCCGGGCATGGCGGCGATGTAGGCCTGCACGGGAGCGTCGCCGTAACCCTTGGCGATCTGGGGGTTGCCACCCGAGAGAAGGACCGGCTCCGCGGGTTCAGGCTTAGCGGCTGTCTTCTTCGTGAGCTTTGCTGCGGTCTTGGATGTCTTGCCGGACATTGCCTTCACTCCTACCCTCCGCTGCGTCCTGCGCCGCGCCACCTGGTGGCATATGGCAGCGCGAACAAGTAGAGACCGGTGAGCAGGAGCAAGGTCAGCGGCAGCAGCGCCATGAGGCCCACCCAGACCGACGATTTCTCCTGAACCATCGCGATGATATTAATTATGACGGCCAGCGTAAAGGCAATGGACAGCCAGCGGTGGATTTGCCGAAGCCAGTTATTCCAATTCAAGGAAACCTCCTGCGAAAACAAGCGAAGCGGATGGCGTAATCCGTTTTGACAGCGGTCTCACTCGATGCGCGCCAGCACCTGCTCCAGCTTGGCGAAGAACTGCCGCCAACCGCTTTTGGCGCCCCCGTAAGCCTGCCGCTGATCCGGCCGGAAGCCCGACTGCTCCATGCGCAGCTGCGTGCCCGCGCCCGTGGGCGTGAGAGTCCAGGTGACGACGCTCACGAGATCATAGGCAGCCCAGGTGTAAGACAGGGTTTTATTCGGCTCGACTTCCAGGACCTGGCAATCGACGGAGCCCCAATCCGCGCTCAGCTTAAAGCGGTGATCCACGACCGGCACGAAGTCGTTCTTCATCAGCCAGTCCGCGATCAGATGCGGCTGGGTGAGCGCGCGCCAGATCTTTTCCGGCGGAAAAGGGATCTCTCTTTCGACGACGACGGAACGGGTTTCTTTTGAAATTTCGGTCATTGGTCCATCCTTTTCAATAGATCTTCCAGCTGGTCGAACCGATTTTGCCAAAAGCCCGCCATGTCGCTTGTCCAGTCGACAAGCGGCGCCAGCGCACCGAGCTGGGCGCTATAGTGGGTCTGGCGACCTTCATGGCGGTCGCGCACCAATCCGGCCTGCTTCAGGATTCCGAGATGTTTCGAGACGACCGGTTGCGAGACCCCGGCCCGAGCCGTCAGAGCCCCGACCGTCTTCTCTCCTTCCCGGCACAGCCGTTCGAAAAGAGACCTCCGGGTGGGATCGGCGAGCGTTCTGAAGAGCACGTCCTGAGTGTCCGACATCTGCAATCCATACCTCGTTGGCTATGGATTGACGTATAGCCACGGAGGTATGAGTGAGTCAAGCTGGACGTAAAACAACTCGAGAAATAGTTATTGCTGCATCTAGTGCGTGTGGCAGCGCGCACTTGCCACAGGCGAGTAAATTTTACATACCCAAGCGGCTATACATTTTCGCCATTGGGCATGCATGCTCGCGCGGACACGCCTCGCCTATGCGAGGTCATGTAGCGTCGCGAATAGCCTTGGGATCAATGGCCGCCGTCGGTGCCGAGAATCGCGGCAAGCAGCCGGCCTTCCAGCTCGGCGAGGCCAGGTTGGCCGTGCCGGCGCGGACGCGGATAGGGAATGGGAAGATCGAGTGCGATCCGCCCCTCATCGAGCACGATGACCCGATCGGCGAGATGCACCGCCTCGCTGACATCATGGGTGACGAGCACGGCGGTGAAGCCGAGTTCGCGCCAGACACGGTTGATGAGTTCCTGCATGCTGATCCGCGTCAGCGCATCGAGTGCGCCGAGCGGTTCGTCGAGCGCCAGCACGCCGGGCCGGCTGACCAGCGCCCGCGCCAGCGCCACGCGCTGCCGCTGCCCGCCGGAAAGCCGCGCCGGCCATTCCCCGGTCTTTTCGCCAAGCTGGACTTCGGCAAGCACGGCCTCGGCCGCCTTCGCCGCCGCCCGGCTGTCAACGCCGTCGCCGAGCCCGACGACGACATTGTCTGCGACACTGAGCCAGGGCAGCAGCCGCGGCTCCTGAAAGACGATGCGCGCGTTCGGGCTCGCCTGCGCGCCGTCGGCATCCTCGAAATGCAGCTCGCCGGCGCTCGGTTCGTCGAGGCCCATCAGGATGCGCAGCAGCGTGCTCTTGCCGCAGCCGCTCTTGCCGATCACGGCAACGAACTGGCCGGCCGGAATATGCAGGTTGATGCCGCGCAGCACGCGGTTGCCCCCAAAACTCTTTTCAAGCCCCGTCAGGCTGATCGCCGCGGGCGCACTGCGGCCCACTGCCGGCGCGTTTTCGCGCGCATAAGCTGGCTCTTCGACGATGGCGTGAAAACGCTCATGTGCGATCGATGTCATGGCGTCTCTCCTATTTCTGATAGACCGGGTTCCAGGCGAGCAGCCGCCTCTCCAGCACCCGGGCGATGACATCGGCAAGCTTGCCGAGCACCGCATAGATGACGAGGGCGAGCACGACGACGTCAGTCATCATGAATTCGCGGGCATTGTTGGCCATGTGGCCGATGCCAGACGATGCCGCGATTGATTCCGATACGATCAGCGTCAGCCACATGATGCCGAGCGCATATCTGAGGCCGACGAAGATCGACGGCAGCGCACCTGGAAAGATCACCTTGCGAAAAAGCGTCCAGTTGCCCATGCCATAGACCTTGCCCATCTCGATCAGATCGCGATCGACATTGCGCACCCCGTGATAGGTGTTGAGATAAACCGGGAAGAGCACGCCGAGCGAGGTGAGAAACAGCTTCGATTCCTCGCCGATCCCGAACCACAGGATGACAAGCGGGATCATCGCCAGATGCGGAATGGTGCGCAGCATCTGCAGCGTCGTATCGGTCAGCTGTTCGGAGATGCGCGATACGCCATTGGCGATGCCGAGCAGGAAGCCGATCGAGCCGCCGACGAGAAGGCCGGCAAAGGCGCGGCCGGCGCTCACCAGCACGTCATTCGGCAACTGGCCGGAAACCATCGTCGACCAGAAGGCGAGGCCGACATCGGCCGGCGACGGCATGATGCGCGACGAGATCCAGCCGACAGAGGAGGCAAGCTGCCAGAACGCCACGATCGCCACCGGCACTAAGTAAGGCGTCAGCTTCTCCAGACCGGGCAACGGCAGGCGCAGACCCGCCTTCCCGGCCTTTTCAGAAGCGACCGATCGTACGAATGGAGTATCGAAAGTCGACATGCATTATCCTCGCGCTTATCGAAAGCAGGATGCCGCAAGCCTTGAACGGCTTGCGACGGTGTCGCGCTCTGTTCGAGCTCAGGAGCCGGAAACGACTTTCAGATTGCCGCCATGGCTGCCGCCTGCGAAGACCTGCTTGCGGCCGAACTCGTTGTTGAAGCCCAGGCGCTGCTGCTCGCGGGTGATGCCGAGTTCGGGGAAAAGCAGTTCGGCGACGCGATAGGCCTCTTCGAGATGCGGATAGCCGGAGCCGATCACCGTATCGATGCCGATCTCCTGATATTCGCGAAGGCGCGCGGCCACCGTCTTCGGCGAGCCAACCAGCGCCGTGCCCGCACCGGCACGCACCAAGCCGACGCCGGCCCAGAGGTTCGGCGAGACTTCGAGCTTGTCGCGCCGGCCGCCGTGAAGGGCGGCCATGCGCTTCTGGCCAACCGAGTCGGACTCCTGGACGAAGCGCTCCTGCGCCTCGCGGATCGTATCGTCATCGAGATGACGGATCAGCCGCTCGGCCGCCTCCCATGCTTCATCATCGGTTTCGCGCACGATGAAGTGCAGACGAATGCCGAAGCTCACCTCGCGACCGCGTTCGCCGGCAGCCTTGCGCACCTTGGTGATCTTCTCGGCAACCTGTGCCGGCGGCTCGCCCCAGGTCAGGTACTTGTCGACGCGTCCGACGGAGAAATCGATGCCGGCATCCGACGAGCCGCCGAAATAGAGCGGCGGGCGCGGGTTCTGCACCGAGGGAAAGCCGAGGCGCGCATTGGTCGCCTTGATGTATTTGCCGTCGAAGCTTGCCGTTCCCTCTTCCAGCAGTTCCTCGAACACGGTGAAGAACTCTTCTGCATGGGCGTAGCGCTCGTCATGCTCGAGATGGATGCCATCGCCGGCAAGCTCCGCCGGACTACCACCGACGACGATGTTGAGCAGCAGGCGGCCGTTGGAGATGCGGTCGAGCGTCGTCGCAAGACGCGCGTAATAGGCAGGCGATGCCGTGCCGGGACGGATCGCCACCAGAAACTGCAGCTTCTCGGTCTTGGCGGCAAGGGCCGCCGCCGTCACGAAGGATTCTTCGCAGGCAACCCCGGTTGGCAGCAACACGCCGGAATAGCCGAGCCGGTCGACGGCCTGGGCGATCTGCGTGAGATAGCCGATCTCGGGCGCGCGGTTGAGATCGGAGGAGCCGAGATAGGTGCCGTCGCCCGATGTCGGGATGAACCAGAGGAAGTTGATGGGCTCGGATGTACCAGTATTGGAGATGGTGGTCATTGGAAGACGGTCCTTTAGCTGCGGAATTCGAAAATCAACTCGCGTGGTCGAGATGGCTCTCTGTCTGCCTTGCATAGCGCCGCCGCCGCACAGATGCTTGGGAGGATCGTAGTGGCGGCGGAGGCGGCAAGAAGGCCGGCTGTCTGTCTATGCGCGAGCATCTGAAATATCCTTGTCGATCGGATGGCAGCAGGCAGATGCCTTTGGTTGTCCGCTCGATCGTAAGGATAGTGACATAGACCACCAATTAGATCGACTATATCAATTTGCTATTCTAATCCGTTTTGGAGAATATTTTTCCGGTTCAGCGGCATGGAAGCCCTCTCCATGCCGCTTCGCGGAAATCTTGGCCCGGCCGGAAAATCAGCTTGCCTTGGGACGCCAGACGATATCGCCGGTCGTAAGCTTCTTCGGCAGGATGCCGAGCCCGTGGAACTCGTCGGCGAGCGCCTGCTGATAGGCGGCGGCGGCATCGGTGATGGTCGAGACGCTGCCGAGATCGGCGCCCTTTCGCGTCAAGGTCACGCGCGTCACGTCAACCGGCACGCCGGTGATCTCGGAAAGCTCCTTCACCGTCTCGTCGAGATTGCTCTGGGCCGACGTGCCGACCTTGGCAAGCTCGTCGATCACATCGACGACCACCTGCCCGTTGGCATCGGTGAAATCGCGATTGGCGAGGAAGAAACTGTAGGAGTCGACGATGCCTTCGGCGGTCGTCAGGATACGTGTTTCCGGATCGGCTTCGGCAATCGCCAGATAGGGATCCCAGATCGACCAGGCGTCGATGCTGCCGTTCTTGAACGCGGCGGCGGCATCCGGCGGCGAAAGGTCGAGCTGCTCGACATCTTCGGGCTTCAAGCCCGCCTGGCGCAGAACCTTGACGGTTACGTTATGCGCGCTGGAGCCGCGCTTGAAGGCAGCCTTTTTGCCCTTGAGATCTTCAAGCGTCTTGATGGGCGAATCCTTGCGCACGAGGATGGCCGAGGCTGCCGGGCTGCCCTTGTAGAGACCGACATAATAGAGCTGCCCGCCGGCCGCCTGGGCAAAGAGCGGCGGCACATCGCCGGTCGCACCGAAATCGAGAGCGCCGGCACCCAGCGCTTCGAGAAGCGGTGGGCCGGAGGTGAATTCCGACCAGCTGACGGTAATGCCACGATCGGCAAGCCGCTTCTCGAGCGCGCCGCGCCGTTTGGCGAGCGCCAGCACGCCGTTCTTCTGCCAGCCGATACGGAATTCGCTGGCGGCAGCGCGTGCCGGCTTGACGGCCGGCAGGATTGCCGTGGCCGCAGCGGCTCCGAAAAGCCCGAGCGTTTGTCGACGTGAAATCATGACTATCCCCTTGTTGAACGGCGTCGGGCCCGTTTTCGGCTGGTCGACCCGTCAGTTACGAGCATCATGATGATGAAATCTATAATTTAGATCGACAATTTTATTTGCGACATTCGGCCTTTGCTGAAATTTTGCGGCCCGGAAATAGCCCTTAGACGGAATTTTTTCGCGCGTTCCTTATGCTGTCGATTATCCCACCTCACGCCCGACCTTCGGCAGTCAGACGCTCACGGATGAAGGTGGGGCCGCCGGCGAGACGTTTCGCAAGCAGACTGGCGGGATCGACTATGCGCCAATAAGGCGTGACCGTCGAAACCGGCTCGCCCTTCTCCAGCGCCCCAAAAGACAGCTCGGCGATCACCCGCAAATGCCGCTGCACGGTCACCGGACAACAGGCATCCGCCCCATATTGGGCGGCGAGACGGCGGCGGAGGACCCCAACCTCGGTGAGGACACCTTCTGGCGCCGATCGAATCTGCTCTGCGACCATCTGCTGCGATGGAATGAGCATCGCCTGCATTCCGCTGCGGCCTTTGCGCCGCGGCTTGATCGTCGGAATTTCGCTCATGTCACCCCCGGGAACATAATGCCCTCCCTCCAATCTAGGGCTCGGCCGAACCGTAGCCAGCCTCATATGCGTCAATCGGAAAGGAAGTCCGTCTTCACGGGGCTTTTCTGCTCCCGCTGTTTCGGTTAATCCTCGGGCCTGCACTTGAGGAAAAGGATAGGACATATGGCAAAAGTCGCGTTCATCGGTCTCGGCGTCATGGGTTTCCCTATGGCGGGGCATTTGAAGACGAAAGGCGGCCACGATGTCACCGTCTATAACCGCACGCCGGCAAAAGCCGCCGCCTGGGCCGAGAAATTTTCAGGCCACGCCGCCCCCACCCCGGCCGAGGCCGCCACTGGGGCCGATTTCGTCTTCGTCTGCGTCGGCAATGACGAAGATCTCCGCTCGGTGACATTGGGCGAAAACGGCGCCCTGCACGGCATGAAGCCCGGTTCGGTGCTGATCGACAACACCACAGCTAGCGCTGAAGTCGCCCGCGAACTTTACGCCGCGGCAAAGGAAAAAGGTGTCGATTTCATCGACGCTCCCGTCTCCGGCGGCCAGGCCGGCGCTGAAAACGGCGTCCTGACCGTCATGTGCGGCGGCGACGAAGCCGTCTTCGAACGCGCCAGACCTGTCATCGACGCCTATGCCCGCATGGTTGGTTTGATGGGACCGGCAGGCTCGGGCCAGTTGACCAAGATGGTCAACCAGATCTGCATCGCCGGCCTCGTCCAGGGACTTGCCGAAGCGCTGCATTTCGGCAAGCGCGCCGGCCTCGATATTGAAAAAGTCGTCGAGGTGATCTCGAAGGGTGCAGCCGGCTCCTGGCAGATGGAAAACCGCCACAAGACCATGAACGCGGGCAAATACGACTTCGGCTTCGCGGTCGACTGGATGCGCAAGGATCTCGGCATCGTGCTCACCGAAGCCCGCCGCAACGGCGCCAAGCTGCCGGTCACCGCCGTCGTCGACCAGTTCTATGGCGACGTGCAGGCGATGGGCGGCAATCGCTGGGACACATCCTCGCTGCTCGCCCGCCTGGAGAAATGATCGGCCCCTCGTCCGATGCGGCCGAATTGATCGCGCATCTCGAAACGCTGCGCTCGGAGGAGAATGTTGCCAGCATGGCGCGCTTCGGCATCGTAACCGATCGCGCCCTCGGTATCTCCAATCCCGATATCAAGGCGGTCGCCAGAGTGGCGAAGAAGGATCACCTCAGGGCAATGCAGCTCTGGCGAAGCGATATCCGCGAAGCCCGCCTGCTCGCCCTCTACACAGCCGAGCCGAAGCGGTTGACGACGGAGGAGGCCCAAAATTGGGCCGATGATTTCAACTCCTGGGAGATCGTCGATTGCGCCGCCGATCTCTTCGTCGAGGCCGGGCTGGACGAACTCATCTCAGACTTCGCCGCCGACGAGCGTGAATTTATCAGGCGCACAGCCTTCGCCATGATTGCCGGTGCTGCGATTCACTTGAAGAAGGAACCCGACGCGACCATTCTCGCTTGGCTGCCGCTGATCGAGACTCATTCCGGCGACCCTCGAAACTTCGTGCGCAAGGCGGTGAATTGGGCGCTGCGCAACATCGGCAAGCGCAATCTCGCCTGCCATGCGCCGGCACTGGCACTCGCACAGTCCCTGGCGAAAAGCCCTGATAAAACCGCCCGCTGGATCGGCAAGGATGCCGCTAGGGAACTGGCCGGCGAAAAGCTCTTGGCACGGTTGAGATAAGGCGGGATGCCGGCTCGAATAACTAAATCAATGCTGCCTGGACTTTTCGACCAGGAAATCGATCAGGACCCGCACCGCCGGCGGCATGCCCTTGGCCGTCGTGAAGACGATGTAGAACTGGCTCTCCTCGGACTGCCAGTCCGGCAGCACCCGCACCAGCTTGCCGGCCTGGAGATCGGCCTCGCAGGCACTTTCGAGCAGAAGCCCGAAGCCGAGGCCGGCACGGGCTGCGTCGAGGATGGCGGTCATACTGCGGCAGGTGAGCCGTGGCTGATGCCGAATCACCTGCTTGGCGTCATTCGGACCGACCAGTTCCCAAGTGTGGAACGACACCCATGACGTCATTGCCAGCGTCGGCAGCTCGGCGAGTTCGTCCACGCAATTCAAACTGCCGGTACGCTCGACAAGCGACGGACTTGCGACCAGGATACGCCGGATACGGTCGAGCTTGCGCATCGTCAGGCTCGTCTGCGTCTCCGGCTCGTTGGTCGCCCTCACCTCGAGGTCGATCCGTTCGTTGATGAGATCGGCGCGCCGGTCGGAGCCAATGATCTGCAGCTTGATCTTCGGATAACGTTCCAGGAATTCGGGCAGGATCCCCCCGACCGAGATGTCGACGAGACCGAGCGGGCAGCCCATCCGCACCACACCTTGCGGGTCGGATTGAGCCTCGCTGACGATCGATTTGGCACGATCGGCCTCCTGCAGGATGGTCTGGCATCTTTCGTAGAAAGCCTGGCCGATTTCAGTCACCCGGAAGTGACGGGTCGAGCGTTCTATGAGCCTCGCACCAAGCCCTTCCTCAAGCCGGCTGACCCGCCTGCTGAGTTTCGAACGTGGTATTTTGAGATCGCGACTTGCCGAAGCGAAACCGCCGCTGGAGACGACGGCGGCGAAATAATAGTAGTCGTTGAGATCGTCCATAAGAACAAGCTATCCGCGAGTAGGAATGAATGCCGGCCCCCAGCAAGGGTTGTATCCTCTCTCCCAAAAAGCTGTGATCACATTGTCGGCATTGGATTTTCTTTTCGCGACCTGTTGCGACAAAACAAACAGATGCCGAAGGGGAGAATGGACAAACAGCCGTCCGCACGACAATTCTATCGGTGGATCCAGCTCGTTGGAAAAATGGAAAAACAGGGTGCCTCTAGAACGAGGCTGGCGGGATGCTGAGTGTAATACACACCGCACCGGTTCAGCTCACCTGAAGGCATCGTGATTGACTGCCTTGAGACGGTACGCCGGAAACGCTGCAAGGACGGTCCGGCAGGGAAGACCGGACCCGTCCCCGTAGCTGATCGGAGGTCACTCGGATCAGAAACTGATTGTAGTGCTCCCGGTCCGAAGACCGGGAGCATCCACCAAGTGGATTAGAACGAACGCTGCAGGCGGAAGTAGCCCGAAGTGGAGTCGTCACCATCATCCGGATCGAGGTACTGAACCGAAGCCTTGGCGTAGAAGTTGTCGACGATCTGGTAATCAACCGTCAGACCGACCTTCCAAGCATCGCCGAGACCGTCGAAATCATCAGGAACGACAGTGCCGCCGCCGAAGTAGTTGCCGTAGTACTGAACGGCCGGGGTGATCTTGAGCTTGTCGGTTGCCTTGATAGCGTATTCGGCAGCAACAGCCCATTCAGCCGAGGAGTAGTACGAGTTCGGGCCAGTGGAGTATACGCCGGCGAGGCCGAGCGTACCGGGACCGATGTCAACGGTACCCATTGCACGGATAGCGCCGTCTTCGTTGTCGACGTCATAGCCACCGGTGATCTGGTAGCTGAACACACCGGCAGTGCCGCCAACGCCGAAGGCAACGCCAACGTTGTTAGCTTCTTCGCCAGCCTTGTAAACGCCATCTTCCAGTTCGTCGACGCTGAGGCCGGCGTAGAAGGTGCCGCTTTCATACTGATAGCGGATCGAGTTGTGCAGCGTTACGACCGAACCGATGTCGTCGGTTTCGCCAGAGAGACCATCGTCCCACCAGCTGTAGAACAGACCGGCGCGGAAGCCCGCGACGTCGAGGTAAGCGGAGTCGAGGATGGCATCCTGATCGGTGGCATTGTCAGCATTGAACTGCATGACGATGACGCCGGTCAGCGGACCATACTCGGTGTCGCTCTTGGCCGTGAACTGAACCTGACCGCGAGTTACTGCATCCCAATCAGAATCGTTGTCACCACCTGGCTGGTCGCCAACGTTGACCTGGAAACGGATGTAGCCTTCGATCTTGAGGCAGGTTTCGGTGCCCGGGATGTAGAAGTAGCCGGTGCCGTAAGCGTCGCAGACGCGAACATATTCAACCGGTTCCGGCTCGGCAGCAACGATAGCGTCAGCTGCAAGAACCGGCGTCGATGCAGCAAATGCTGCTGCTGATGCAAGCAAAACCATTCTGATGTTCATTTACCAATCCATTCCTTTGTCGATCGGGGCAGGCTTCAGATCGGGTAGTCGATTTGAAGCCGGCCCAGTTTGAACAGCCATCTCGGCGTGCGGATCGATCGAACCGCCAAACCGTCATCACATACAAGGCTCTATCAAGCAATTGTCGATGCACGCCAGATGGGTTCTCACCGGCTACTTTCCCCGGCAACGTGATTTTTATACAACAATTTCAAATATTTATAAAGAAAACACGCAAAGCGGCTCCGCGACGGAAATCCTCCATCGCAAGCCGCAAACGCTACACCCCATTGTCAAATTCTTCACCGTCCGACCCCCCGTCGAACATACTGGTGAAGCGCATAAACTCTACCGCCGGCTAACAAGCACAAACAAGGTGGCGGTTTAGAACATGGTGTCCTGAATTCGATACCAATGAGACAAAATTATGACATATCGCCCACTGGTTTCATCGACCATACCCCCGGAATCCTTACCAGGCTATTCATTTTTCCAGGAATTAGGGGCGATTTGAGCGTTTTTTCGCTATTTTTGAGGCTTTTTTGCAATCACCGACCGCACATGCCAGAACTCGATCTTGCCGAACCGGCATTCCCGCGTGCGGCCAGAGTGTCACACCGTTAGACTCACGTCTGGTCCCAGTCCTCGTTGGATTTTGCATGATCGCGTGCGGTCATGGCCGCACGCTTGGCCTCAATCCTCGTTGGACTTGGCATTGTCGAGAATCATGTAGTCGAGCGGCAGTTGCGTCGAATACTTGATCTGCTCCATCGCAAAGGCGGAGGAAACGTCGCGAATCTCGATCTTGGCGATCATCCGCTTATAAAAAGCGTCATAGGCGGCGATATCGGGCACGACGACTCGCAGGAGATAGTCGACATCGCCGCTCATCCGGTAGAATTCGACCACTTCGGGGAATTCGGCGACCACCTCGGAAAAGCGGCGCAGCCATTCGATCGAATGGGTGGCAGTGCGAATCGAAACGAAGACAGTGACCTTGGTGTTGACCTTCTCCGGATCGAGGATGGCGACTCGGCGCTTGATGACGCCGTCTTCTTCCATCTTCTGGATGCGCCGCCAGCATGGCGTCGTCGAGAGACCCACTTTCTTGGCGAGATCGGCAACGGCAAGCGTCGAATCTTCTTGCAGAAGACGCAGTATTTTTCGGTCGAGGCGATCCATGCGCACAACAGTCCTTTCGAATTATTTTCTTTGTATAACTCGATTCCGCGCAACGAAAAGAATTTTGTTTCAGGAAAGCAGCATTTTCGTCCATTCCTGCAAGACCGGGAGCAATTCTTTCGCGAACCAGGGATTGCGCTTCAGCCAGCCGCTATTGCGCCAGCTCGGATGCGGCAGCGGCAGCACCGCCGGCGATCGGTCGGACAGAAGACTGTCGCGCCACGCTCGCACCGTCTCGGTCATATTGTCCTGCCTTTCGCCGGCCAAATGCCAGGCCTGCGCATATTGGCCGATGACCAGCACCAGTTCGATCTGCGGCATGGCCGAGATCACTCTTTGCCGCCAGAATGGCGCGCATTCGCGCCGCGGCGGCAGATCCGCGCCCTTGTCGTCGTAGCCAGGAAAGCAGAAGCCCATCGGCACGATGGCGAATCGGTCGCGGTCGTAGAAGCTTGCCCTGTCAACGCCGAGCCATGATCGCAGCCGGTCGCCCGATGCATCGTCGAACGGCAGCCCGCTCTCATGCACCCGAAGCCCGGGCGCCTGCCCTGCGATCAGGATGCGCGCAATCGACGAGATCACAGCCACCGGCCGCGGCTCGTGCGGCAGCCGCTGTTCGAGGCCTTTCGCCGGCGTGTCACGACAGATCCGACAGCAGGCGATCTCACGCCGCAGCGTCTCCAGCATGGCTTCGTCGCTCATGGCTTTACTCCCATCCGACGATCTGCCCGATGAAGCGCAGAGCGCCATCGAAGCCGGAACTCTGGCGCGCATGATCGCGCACATCGCGCGGCCGCTCGAAAGTCCCGGCCCAGAGACCGGCCTTCTCAGCCTTCGCCTCGGCCTCCTCCTTGCCATAATCGCCATAGGAAATCGCCATGCCCCGGCGCACCATGGCGGCATTGATGTCGCCGCCTGCCCCGCTCCGGCAGACGACGAGCAGCCTGTCGTAGCGGTCGCGCCGGCTGCCCTGACAAAGCGTTCCCGATACCAGCACCATGTCCTGCAGCGCCCCGCGCGCCGCGCGCCCGCAGGCCCAGGCTTTCCCCGCCCGCTCGCAACTCTGGTTGAGTTCCGGCGCATCGATGCCTTCGAGGCGCAAACGTTCGTCTCCCAACACCAGGCTGTCGCCGTCGGCAGCATGGAAGGCGCCCGCATGCTCGATTTTTGCTGCATCGTTGAGTTTGGCGGCGATCAGCGCTACGAGCGCCAGCAGGGCAAAAGCAATCACGCCGTCGCGAATCAGGCGCAGGCCTCGTGTCACGCTTTTGCCTCCTTAAAAAACAAATCCTTGGCAAAGATGGCAAACATCTTCTTAAGAATTGCCGGTTAAGCTCTTATCCACCCTGGGATGAAGTTTCAACGTGCACATGAGTACCGGCGTAAGCACATCGACCGACAAGATCATCGTCGACAGGTCGCGCAGCCACCGCAACAAGGCCGTTTCCAAGGCCGTGCGGCAGACGCGTGAACGTCTTCAGTCCGGTCATGCGTCCAATTCCTCCTTCGATCGTGACGTGCTCGACATGTATGTGGCGTCGGTGCTGCAGGGAGCGACGATCATGCCGCTCTTCGTCGTCATCATCACCGCTCTTGGCGTCTATTTCACTGAAGATACGCAATTGATCTTCTGGGCGCTGCTGACACTCACCTGTCACGCCGGCAATATCCTGCTTGCAAGGCGCGCGCGCCGGCAGGAGATCACCTCCGAGAGCGCCCGCAAATGGCGCCGCCTGCTGCTCTCCGGCCAGTTCCTGATTGGCTGCTGCTGGGCCGTCTTCGCATTGCAGGGCTGCGACACCTGCGAGCCGTCGAGCTTCATTCTTTATAAGGGCGCCACGCTGCTGATCGCGCTCTCCGTCACGGCGATGTCGAACTTCATGCTGACGCCCGCCGTGCTCGCCGCCTTCTCGCCGGCGGTCCTGGCGCTTGCCGCCAAGAGCGGCCTGTCGCGCGACATCCTCGAAATCAGCCTGACGGGGCTCTTCACTACCACCCTCGTCTTCTTCAATTATATCAGCGACCGGCTCTTCAAGTCGAACCTCAGGATCCTTTCCTACCAATCGGAGAAGGACGACCTGATCGCCGAGCTGGAAGTGGCGAAATCGATGTCGGACGAGGCTCGCCGCCGCGCCGAAGAGGCAAACCTCGCCAAGTCGCGCTTCCTTGCCTCCATGTCGCACGAGCTCAGAACCCCGCTCAACGCCATCCTCGGCTTTTCCGAGGTGATGTCGGCCGAAGTCATGGGGCCGCTCGCCAATCCGACCTACAAGGAATATGCCGGCGATATCCACCGCTCCGGCCAGCATCTGCTCGATCTCATCAACGAGATCCTCGACCTGTCGCGCATCGAGGCCGGCAAATACGAGCTGAGCGAAGAGGCGATCTCGCTTCTCGATATCACCGAAGATTGCATCGGCATGGTCCAGCTGCGCGCCCGCGCCAAGAACATTGCCATTTCGGACCAGTTCGAGCGGCAGCTGCCGGCCATCTGGGCCGACGAAAAGTCGATGCGCCAGGTGGTGCTCAATCTTCTCTCCAATGCCGTCAAGTTCACGCCGCAGGGCGGCGAAATCCACGTCAAGGTCGGCTGGACAGCTGGCGGCGGCCAGTACATCTCGATCAAGGACAACGGCCCCGGCATTCCGGAAGAAGAGATTCCCGTCGTCCTGTCGGCCTTCGGCCAAGGCTCAATCGCCATCAAGAGCGCCGAACAGGGCACCGGCCTCGGCCTGCCCATCGTCCAGGCGATCCTTGCCAAGCATGACGGACAGTTCCTGCTGAAATCGAAGCTGCGCGAGGGCACCGAGGTCATCGCCATCCTGCCTGCCAAGCGCGTGCTCCAGAGCCTGCCGGCCGTCGAGGAGGCTCAGGCCGTCGCGCGCAAACGCAAGAGTTTTGCCTGATTCAACTAAAAAACAGATGCTTGCCGAAGATGAAGCCGAGATAGAGGCAGCAGGCGGTGATCATGCAGGTCACCGCGAAGGAGCCGAGATCCTTGGCGTGTTTGCCGACGATCGAAATCTCCGGCGAAATCCGGTCGATCACCTCTTCGACGGCGGTATTCATCGCCTCCATCGAAAAGAGCCCGAGAAACAGAAGCACTGCGACGACGATCTCGCCCGCAGTAGCGCCCACCAGCGCCAGCGCCGCGATCGAAACGACGAAGAAGCCGAGTTCCTGGCGGAAGGCCGCCTCTTTCAGCACCCGCAGGAAGCCCGCCCAGGAATAGCTGGCGGCGGCGATGAAATGCCGAAGTCCGGTCTCTTTCGTCACCGCAGACTTCGTCAAGATGCCTCTCCTCTTTCCGTTGCATCACAGACCGGGAGAGGCTTTGCCGTTTCCTCCATCAATGAGCGAATACGCAAATACCGAATTCACTTGAGGCGCGCAAGCGAAGGCGTGCGGTCGGCGGCGCCGACCGCGGCCTTAATGCTTATTCGACACACCTGCCTGGGCGAAGGTCGCCATGCCGGAATGACAGGCGGCGGCCGCCTTGACGATGCCGGCGGCAAGCGCCGCACCGGTGCCTTCGCCAAGCCGCATGCCGAGCGCCAAAAGCGGCGTCTTGCCGAGCATCTCGATCGAGCGAAGATGTCCAGGCTCGCCGGATACATGGCCGATCAGGCAATGATCGAGTGCTGACGGATTGGCGGCTTTCAGGATCGCCGCCGCTGCGGTCGCCACATAACCGTCGATCAGCACCGGGATGCGTTCCATGCGGGCGGCAAGGATGGCGCCAGCCATCGCCGCGATTTCGCGGCCGCCAAGCCGGCGCATGATCTCGAGCGGATCGTCGAGATGGTCGCCATGCAGTGCCACCGCCTTTTCCACCGCCGCGATCTTGCGCTCCAGCATCTCGCCTTCCGAACCGGTGCCCGGCCCCACCCAGTCGCGCGCCGAACCGCCGTAGAGCGCATAGTTGATCGCCGCCGCAATCGTCGTATTGCCGATGCCCATCTCGCCGATGCAAAGCAGGTCGGTGCCGCCGGCGATCGCCTCCATGCCGAAGGCCATGGTCGCGGCGCAATCGCGCTCGGAAAGCGCTGCCTCTTCGGTGATGTCGCCGGTGGGATAATCGAGCGCCAGATCGAAGACTTTCAGCCCGAGATCATAGGCGACACAGATCTGGTTGATTGCAGCACCGCCGGCTGCAAAATTCTCGACCATCTGTTGCGTCACCGTTGGCGGAAAGGGCGTGATGCCTTGCCTGGTGACGCCGTGATTGCCGGCAAAGATCGCCACCAGCGGCCGGTTGACGGCAGGCGTGCGGCCGGTCCAGGCAGCAAGCCAGAAGGCGATTTCCTCGAGTCGTCCGAGCGCGCCCGGCGGCTTGGTCAGCTGCGCGTCACGTTCGCGCGCCGCCACCAGCGCGCGGGCATCCGGCCCCGGCAGGTCACGGAGCAGGGTACGGAAATCATCGAACGGCAGGCCTGAAACGCTCATCTGTGCGGTTTTCCTATGAATCCGGGTATTCTTGTTTTTTTCCCGCAAATCAGCTTCTTTGCGGGTGGCAACTCTCTTAAAGCGGGCGGACGAGGCGAACAACTCCAAAAGCGCCGCCGCGACCATAAGCCGAGACCTCCGGCAGAACGAAGCAGAATGAAGATCAAGGACTATGCGGTCGATACCGCCCGCGCCGTCGCCTTCCTCAGCCGCATTCCCATGCCGCAATCGCTGTTCAAAGGCTATGACGGCAGGCTCGGCCGGCTGGTGCGCGCCTTTCCCTTTGCCGGCATCGTCATCGGCTTCATCCCCGCACTCGCCCTCCTCCTGCTTTTGGGGCTGCGTGCGGACCCGCTGATGGCAGCCTTGATCGCGCTTTCCATCCAGGTCCTCGTCACCGGCGCACTGCACGAGGACGGTCTGGCCGATACGGCCGACGGCATCGGCGGCGGCAAAAGCCGCGAACAGAGCCTCCTCATCATGAAAGACAGCCGGATCGGCACCTATGGCGCGATAGCGCTGATCCTCTCCTTCGCGATCCGCGCCGCCGCGCTTGCTGTGATCGCCCGCCATTCCTCGCCGCTCACGGCAGCCCTCGCCATTCCCGCCGTCGCGGCTCTCAGCCGCGGCGCCATCGCCTGGCACTGGCAGCGGTTGGCACCGGCAAAGGCCGATGGCGTGGCCGCCTCGACCGGCCAGCCGGACGAGGCGGCGATGCAGTTTGCGCTCGCCTCAGCCGGCCTCGTCGCAGCGCTTTTGATCTGGCCTGCCTTCGGCCTGCGGCCGCTGGTCGCAAGCCTGCTCGCCACCGGCATCGCAGGGTTTGCCTTCACCGCTTTCATCCGCCGCAAGCTTGCCGGCCACACCGGCGATACGCTGGGCGCGACGCAGCAAATTTGCGAGATCGCCACTCTTTGCGCCCTTGCCACGGCTCTTTGAAACTCCGATATATCCTTCATGCAAACACCCTGCATTCACCTCTGCTCCCTGGAGCCCATCACCGGATTTTGCGTCGGCTGCGGCCGGACACTTCAGGAAATCGGCAGCTGGACGAGCTATTCCGACACCGAGCGAAGACGGATCATGGCGCTGCTGCCGGCAAGGCTCGCAGGCGCCGCCACGCCGTCGAACCATATGAAAACGAGCCTCGCCGGTGGGCCGGAGCGGCCTTTATGATCCGTTTGACCGTCTTCCTCGTCGTGATCGGCATCGGCCTTGCCGTGCTGATCGTCAACAATGACAGCGGCCGCGTCCTTGGTCTGCAGAGCGATGAATTCGGCCGCGTCGTTTATCTGCTGCCGATCGCGCTGATGCTGTCGGCCGGCATCTGGGCGAGCCGGCGCAGTGTCGGCGAAACGATGCGCCAGATGATGATCTGGCTCGTCATCATTCTGGCGCTCGTGACCGTCTATCTCTATCGTCAGGAAGCGCTCGGCGTCGGCAACAGGCTACTCGCCGGCCTCGTTCCGGGCCGCGCCGTCGTCGTCACCACAAGTGAGGGCGGCCAGGAGATCATCCTGCACAAGCTGCTGAACGGCCATTTCGAAGCTGATGTCGCGGTCAATGGCCAGACGGTCGAGATGCTTGTCGATACCGGCGCCAGCATGGTGGCGCTGTCGCGCGAAGATGCCGAACGGATCGGCATCGATCTCTCCCGCCTCACCTATTCCATGACTATCATGACAGCCAACGGCCGCGGCCGCGCAGCACCCGTCACGCTCGACCAGGTAGCGATCGGCCCGATCATCCGCAACAATGTCGCAGCCAGCGTCGCCGAGGACGGCCGGCTCGACCAGAGCCTGCTCGGCATGAGCTTCCTGGAAACGCTGGGCTCGCTGCAGATGCAGACCGACGAACTCCGCATGCGCGATTAAGCCTCGCAGCGCTCCTGATCCGCTGCCGCTGCGGGCGCCTTTACGGCAGCGGTCGGATCTGTCACCTTCAAGAGCAACAACAAGACCACAAAGAGCAAAAAGAAACTCCTAGTCTGGTGGCACCGCATGTTCGGCCGGCCTTCGCCCGCGGCGAGGCCTTGATCCATGGGTGCAACAGGAGTTTCGCGATGAATTCACTCTGGCCGATCGTCATCGGCGGCGTTCTGCCCGCCCTGTTCTGGGGCATCACCGCCATCTTCCAGAAGCAGAGCGCCACGGCTGCCACCGGCTCCGCCGTCTACCTGATCGCCTTCGGCGCTGCCTGCGCGCTCGCCGGCCTGATCGCCGCCTTGATCTGGCGCCCCGCCCCCTGGACTGCCGAAGGTCTCGGCTTTGCCGCCACATCAGGCGCCTGCTTTGCTGTCGGCACCGGCCTCATCAGCTTTGCGCTTTTCACTTATGGTGTCCCGGTCTCGAAACTCGCCCCAATCTGGAGCTGCAACGTGCTGGTGACCCTGGCAATCGGCGCCGTCTTTCTCGGCGAAGCCTCCGAGCTCGACGTAATGAAGCTCGTCGCCGGCACCCTCCTCATCATCGCGGGCGCCCTTCTCGTCAGCAGCGCTTGACGGGAACTGGTGCGCCGCCACATGCTCCTGCGTTGCAGCGCCTTCTGCTTTGTTGATATCCTGCGTCCAGGCGCCTCTGCGCGCCGTACCGGAGCCCGACATGAACCCACGACAATTGAAGACATTCCTTGCGGTGATCCGGCACGAAAATCTCACGCGCGCCGCTGCCGAGGTCAATCTCGCTCAGTCAACCCTCAGCGACCAGATACAGGCGCTGGAAGAGGAACTGGGCGCAGAACTCTTCCTCCGCTCCCGGCAGGGCGTCGTCCCGACAGCGGCAGGCGCGGTCCTCAAGGCCTATGCCGAACAGATACTGGTACTGAACGAGGAGGCGAAGGCCGCTGTCAGTGCTGCAGCCGGCAACGCCGAACAGTCCATCACCTTGGGGACGCTCGAAACCATCGCCGCCGAGCGGCTGGCGCCCTGGCTATCACTCTTTCGCAAGAAGAACCCAGACGTCAACTTCAAGATCAGGATCCACAGCAGCGGCGAGTTGCCGGCACAATTGCAGCAAGGCTCGATCGATATCGCCCTCACCTTCGATCGCGGGCAGCAGGATGAGCGCTTCTTGACGCGCCGCATCTGCAGCGAACCGCTGGTGCTGATTGCCGGGCGCGATTTTCAAGCCCGGCCACCCGCAAGCCTCGCAGAACTGAGTACCGCGCCCTTCGTCGCCACCGAAACCGGCTGCGTCTACCGTCACCTGTTCGATACTGCCTTTGACGAAGCGCGCATTACAGCGCCTTCAATCGTCACGGAAGCAGACAGCATCGCGACGATCGTCCGGCTCGTTGCATCCGGCGCCGGCTTTGGCCTCGTCCCCCGCCTTGCCGTCAGCCCGGCCGCAACGCGGGGCAACGTCGTCGAACTGCCATGGCCGGGCAAACCACCAGCAGCCTCGCTGGTGATGATGTGGCGGCGCAGGCGCGTGCAGCCGCCAGCGCTTACCCTTCTGCTGCAATCGGCAAGCGAAGAGCTCTCGCCGCTCAGACCAGCCGATGCCCGCCTTCGACATGCAGGATAGTGCCTGTCGTGAAGCCGTTGCCGATCAGGAAGCGGATCGCATCGGCAATATCATCGGGCCGTCCAACGCGTCCGGCCGGCAGGCGCTGTGCCATCGCATCAAGCGTTGCCTGCTTGGCGTCGCCGGCGACGAGGCCCCAGATCGGCGTGTCCACCCATCCGGGCGACACCGCGTTGATCCGTATCGGCGCCAGTTCGACAGCAAGCGCCCTGACCAGGCCTTCGAGCGCCGCATTGACGGCTGCGACCACCGATCCACGCGCCGCCGGTCGGTAGGCCGCGACACCTGACGTATAGGTGATCGATCCTGACGGCGGCAAATGGGCGGCACCATATTTTGCCAGCAGCAGCGGCCCGTAGATTTTGCTTTCGACCACCCTTTGCGCCGCCGTAAGCTCGATCTTAGGCAGCAGCTGATAGGCGCCTTCGATATCGGCCGCCGTGCTGACGATGTGATCGACTGGCCCGCTATTGCAAAACAGCGCCGCGACCTCTTCCTCGCGCGATATATCGACGGCAACCGTCGCCAATCCAGGATGGTCACCGAGATTGCGGCGGGCCGCCGTAAGCTTATCTTCGCTGCGTCCTGCGATCGTTACCCCCGCCCCTTCCCCGAGCAAACGCCTCGCCAGCGCCAGCCCCATTCCGGAACTGCCGCCAACAATAATGATCTTCGCGCCTTCGATCCTGATATCTGTCATCTGCCATCTCCTTCTCGGCTGATGCAGCAGATGCCTCGGACCGGAGCGGAAGAAAAACGGAAGAAACCGATGGTGTCATCGGGTTTTCCGATGACACGTGTTCGGGTGAATGGTCAGTTTCGGAGCCGATAGCCGGTCTTGAAGATCCAGGCAAGTGTTCCCAGGCAGATCACCAGGAACACCGTGATCATCGCCAGGCTGATCGCCGGGTTAACGTCGGCGATCCCGTAAAAACTCCAGCGGAAGCCGCTGACGAGATAGAGCACCGGGTTGAGGTGGCTGACCGCCTGCCAGAACGGCGGCAGCATGCTGACGGAATAGAAGCTGCCGCCGAGAAAAGTCAGCGGCGGCACCACCAGCATGGGAATGAGGTTCAACTGCTCGAAATTACCGGCCCAGATGCCGATCATGAAGCCGAACAGGCTGAAGGTGATCGCCGTCAACAAGAAAAATAGGACCATCATGAAGGGATGCTCGATCCTGACGTCGACGAAGAGATTGGCAGTCAGGAGGATGATGAAGCCGATGATCATGCCCTTGGTCGCCGCAGCCCCGACATAACCGAGCAGGATCTCAGTCATCGCCACCGGCGCCGAAAGCACCTCGTAGATCGTGCCGGTGAATTTCGGGAAATAGATGCCGAAGGAACCGTTGCTGATGCACTGGCCAAGCAACGTCAGCATGATCAAGCCGGGCGTGATAAAGGCGCCGTAGGACACGCCCTCCACCTCCTGAATGCGTGATCCCACAGCGGCACCGAAGACGATGAAATAGAGCGAGGTCGAGATGACGGGCGAGATGACGCTCTGCAGCAGCGTGCGGCGCGTGCGCGCCATCTCGAAGAAATAGATCGATTTGACGGCCTCGACGTTCATTTGCTCGCTCCCACCAGCGCCACGAAGATGTCCTCGAGCGAGCTTTGCCGCGTCGAGAGATCCTTGAAATGGATATTGTTCTCGCCGAGCCGGGTCAGCAGAGCCGCAATGCTTTCCTGCTCATCGTCAGTGTCGAAATCGTAGGTCAGGCGGTTGCCGTCTGCCTCCAGCGTCAGCCCGTTGCCGGCAAAACAATCCGGCAGGCGGCTCAGGGGTTCGGTGAGATCGAGGATGAGCTGCTTGCGGCCGAGCTTGGCCATCAGCGCTGCCTTGTCCTCGACGAGCAGCAACTCGCCGCCATTGATGACGCCGACGCGGTCGGCGATTTCCTCGGCCTCCTCAATATAATGGGTGGTCAGGATGATGGTAACGCCGGAGGCTCGAAGCTCTTCGACGACATGCCACATGTCCTTGCGCAGCGTCACATCGACGCCGGCGGTCGGCTCGTCGAGGAAAAGGATATCCGGCTCATGGGAGAGTGCCTTGGCGATCAGCACCCGTCGCTTCATGCCGCCGGAGAGCTGGCGCAGCATATTGTCCTTCTTGTCCCAGAGCGAGAGCGCGCGCAGCACCTTCTCGATATGGGCAGGATTGGCTTTCTTGCCGTGCAGCCCGCGCGAAAAGCTGACTGTATTGAACACCGTCTCGAACTGATCGGTGGTCAGCTCCTGCGGCACCAGTCCGATCATCCCGCGGGTGGCGCGGAAATCCTTCACGACGTCGTGGCCGGCGACCAGCACCCGGCCGCCGCTCGGATTGGCGATGCCGCAGATGATCGAGATCAGCGTCGTCTTGCCCGCGCCGTTCGGCCCGAGCAGCGCCAGGATCTCACCCTTTTCGACGTCGAGATTGATGCCCTTCAGGGCCTCGAACCCATTAGCGTAGGTCTTGGTGAGGTTCTGAACGGAAATGATGGGGGCCATGCGGGACTCTTGCGGATTCTCGGAAGTTACTTCGGCCCGCTATATAGTCCCTTTGTAACGCTTTAACATCCTTAAGCGCATGAACACTGCATTCGCATGCTGCCAACACAGTTGGCCCGCCGAAGCGGTTGGCCGGCGAAAGAAAGGCAGCGACCGACTTCATATGTCATCATCCGGTGATCTTCGTGCCCGATAAGAGAGCCGAGGTCAGCACCGGCATCCGCCCCGCCGCCCACCCCTTTGCGGAGCCGTCTCCGGGTGTTCTCGTTGCGCCCCATTTTTGCTGCCTCGGCATGTAGTGAAAGTTATTGTTCAGTCACGAAGTGCTTGGAACCGGCCAGTATCCCCTGTTCAGCCGCGTTCGTCTTAGCCGGCCCTGTGCCGGCTTTCTTTTTTCGTTCCTTCCGCACCTCGCTCTTTCCGTGGCTCGCTGCGGATGAAAGGGATCAAGGGTATCCCTCACAGCTCGTCGTAATTGAACCAGTCGAAATCCGCGGACTTCGCCCGGCCTGACGTATCGAATGCAAACACCCCGGCGAAAGCGCCGGTGAAGGAGCCGTGTTCGCCGCGTCCGCCCTCGTCTGAGATCACACCGGCGTCAAGGACCGGGCCGATCGACTGCCAGGCGCCCTTGCCCTCGGTCTGCCAGAAGAATTGCAGGTCGTTCTCGCGGATTTCCATGGCGAGCTGGACGCGACCTTCGGCGGCAATCGCCACGCCGCTTTCGGCGGGAAAGCTCAGGCGTCCGTTCGGGTAGTCGCCGTTGCAGGAGAGGATCGTCACGCAGCGACCGAGTGTCTCGTGCAACGTTACGGCGACGGCGTGGAATTTGTGGCGGTTGTAGTAATGCGTCAGCCCCGCCACCTGCTGGTAGCTGTCGGGCGAGAATTCGACCACGGTCTCGGCACGGAAACTGTGATGCTCCTGGCGGCGGGCAACCAGCGACTGTTCGAACCAGGAGCCGATGCTTTCGCGCGCAATCAGGCGCAGATGGCCGGGACGATCCGTCAGGTTGAATATGCGCGCGGGCTCTGGCGTGCGCAACCATTGGAAATCGGCGGGCAGCGTGCCGCCATCGAAGCTGTATTCGCTGCGCATCGGCTTTTCCACGGGCACCGCGCCGGAGAGGCCGGGCACATCGCCATCGGGCACGGTGGTGCCGTTTTCGAGATAGAGCCAGTCGTCGTCGCGCCAGACGCACTTTTGTAGGGCGGTCTCGCGGCCCAGCGTGCAGCGCCGCTTTGGCGGCAGCGGCCGGCCGCAGAGATGGGTGTGATAGGCCTCGCCCTCGGGCGTTTCGACATATTGGCCATGCCCTGCCCGCTGCAGTACCGCGCCCGGATGATCCTTGGAGGTGATGAGATGCATGTTCGGATGCATCTCATAGGGCCCGTCGATATTACGCGACCGCGCCATGGTGACGGCATGGTCGTAGCCGGTGCCGCCCTCGGCGGTGGTGAGGTAATACCAGCCGTTGCGCTTGAAGAGATGCGGGCCCTCGACGAGGCCGAGCGGGCTGCCGGCGAAAATGTTCTTGATCGGCCCCTTCAGCGCCTTTGTCACCGGATCCCATTCCTGCAGCAGGATGCCGTCGAAGGCCGGCGATTTCGGCGAGCCGCCGTAGCTTTCGGTCCGGTGGTTCCACTGCATGTTGACGAACCACTTGCGGCCGTCATCGTCGTGGAAGAGCGAAGGGTCGAAGCCGGAGGAATTGACATAGGCCGGCTCGGACCATTCGGCCTCGATCGTGGGTGCCGTGACGATGTAGTTCGGCGCGTCCTTGAAATTGCCGTCGTAGCGCTTGACGTCGGTATAGACCAGCCAGAACTGCCCGTCGGCATAGGACAGGCACGGCGCCCAGATGCCGCAGCTATCGGGGTTGCCGCGCATGTCGAGCTGCGATCTGCGCTCCAGCGGCCGGCGCACCAGCGTCCAGTTCACCAGGTCGCGCGAATGGTGGATCTGCACACCCGGATACCATTCGAAGGTCGAGGTAGCGATGTAATAATCCGCGCCGACGCGGCAGATCGACGGATCGGGGTTGAACCCGGGTAGGATGGGGTTGCGGATCATGGAAGCGGTCTCCTCCGAGCGGCGATGCTGTTTGCTGCACGTACATCAGATTATGGCAGAAGAAGGCCCGGAGGCTTGCCCCGTGCCTGATGTGATTATGCGCGTTCGGCGGACTTGGCCCAAAGGTTGATGTCGGCTTCACGGGCGTAGACGTCGATCTCGGCAAGCTCCTCGATGCTGAATTCGAGATTGTCGAGCGCCTTGACACAATCGACGATCTGTGACGAGCGACTGGCGCCGATCAGCGCCGAAGTCACGCGCCCGCCACGCAGCACCCAGGCGATCGCCATCTGCGCCAGCGTCTGGCCGCGCCTTTCGGCGATCTCGTTGAGCTTGCGGATATTATCGATGATCGAGGGGCGGATGTAGTCACGCTTCAGGAAATGATTCTGCGCCGCGCGGCTGTCTTCGGGAATGCCGCCGAGATATTTCGTCGTCAGCATGCCCTGGGCAAGCGGCGAAAAGACGATCGAGCCCATGCCGACCTCGTCGAGCGTATCGAGCAGCCTGTCGTCCTCGACCCAGCGGTTGAGCATCGAATAGCTCGGCTGGTGGATCAGGCACGGTGTGCCGAGCTCCTTGAGGATCGCGGCTGCTTCACGCGAGCGCTCCGAATTATAAGAGGAAATACCGACATAGAGCGCCCGGCCGGAACGGACGATATGGTCGAGCGCGCCGCAGGTCTCTTCCAGCGGTGTTTCCGGGTCGAAGCGGTGTGAATAGAAGATGTCGACATAATCGAGGCCCATGCGCTTCAGGCTCTGGTCGCAGGAGGCGATCAGATACTTGCGGCTGCCCCATTCGCCGTAAGGGCCAGGCCACATGTCGTAGCCGGCCTTGGAGGAGATGATCAGCTCGTCGCGAAGCCCGACGAATTCGGTGCGCATGATTTCGCCAAAGGCGGTCTCGGCGCTGCCGGGAGGCGGGCCGTAATTGTTGGCGAGGTCGAAATGGGTGATGCCGAGATCGAAGGCCGTGCGGCACATATCGATTTTGCGGTCATGCGGCGTGTCGCCGCCGAAATTGTGCCAAAGGCCGAGCGAGACGGCTGGCAGCTTCAGGCCGGAACGGCCCGTGCGGTTATATTTCATTTTCGAATAACGGTCTGCGGCCGGTTGCCAGCTCATCTGAATGTCTCCTTGATAAAATAGCTATATGGTCGTCATGCGACATCATCGGCCCAAGAGATTGCCGACACCTGCCCCTCATCCGGCTGCCGCCACCTTCTCCCCGTAAACGGGGCGAAGGGACATGCCGCACCGCCTTCCTCAACCTCAACCTCGACGCTGCATTTGGCACGTCCCCTCTCCCCGTTTTTACGGGGAGAGGGTTAGGGTGAGGGGCAGCCACCGGCGCGAACCGGACAGCCGCAGGACAAGGCGCGCGTTCTCTCTACTTCAAAAGCGCTTGCGCTTCTTCGATGCCAAGCGCGGCCGGTTGCGTGCAGGTCGTGGTCAGGTCGATGAAACGGCCCTCTTCGCCCGATTTCAGGATCGAGGTCATGACGTCGACACCGTGCAGCGTGCGGTCGAGCGAGCAGCGCGCATCGCGGCCCTCGATCAGCGACATCGCCATGTCGGCAAGCCCGGCGGTGCGGTAATTGGCGCGCGATCCGTTCGGGCTTTCCTGGTTGATCTTGCCGAATGGATGCTCCCACGCATCGAGCGGCTTGATGTCCTTGTCGCGGCCGCTTGCCTCGACGGTGCCGCCGAAGAAGTTCGGATCCGGCACGTAGAGCGAACCGTCGGTGCCGTAGAGCTCCATGTTGGCATGGCGGTGCGACCACACATCCCAGCTAGCCGTCAGCGTCACCGTGGCGCCGTTGACGAATTCGAGCAGCGCCTGGATCGTCGTCGGCGTCTTGACCGGGATGATCTCACCGTTGCGCGGCTGGCTGGTGATGGTGCGGGTCGGCGACGCCATCGAGGTCATGCCGCCGACACGTTTGACCGGGCCGATCAGGTTGATCAGGTTGGCGATGTAATAGGGGCCGAGATCGAGGATCGGGCCGCCGCCCGGCAGGAAGAAGAAATCCGGGTTTGGATGCCACATCTCCATGCCGGGGCTCATCACGTAGCAGGCGCCCGAGGTCACCCGGCCGATGCCGCCGTCGTCGATGAACTTGCGGGCGAGCTGATGGGCGCCGCCGAGGAAAGTGTCGGGCGCGCAGCCGACGGCAAGGTTCTTCTGCTTGGCGATGCGGCGAAGCTCCTCGCCCTCTTCGAGCGAAAGCACCAGCGGCTTTTCGGAATAGACGTGTTTTCCGGCCTCGAGGATCGCCTTCGATACCCGGAAATGCGCATCCGGGATCGTCAGGTTGACGACAACGTCGATCTCGTCATTGACGAGAAGCTCGTCGATCGTCTGCGCTTTGACGCCATATTCCTTGGCGCGCGCCTCGGCCGCCTGCGCGTTGATATCGGCGCAGGCCAGCACCTTCAGCCCCTTGAAGAGCGGTGCCAGTGAGAAGTAAGTGGTGGAGATGTTGCCGCATCCGATGATGCCGACGCCAAGTTCCCTGGTCATGATGAAGCCTCAGTAGGTCTGGAAGGATGCGATCGAGCGGCTGATGTTGCGGTCGATGTCATTCGGGTTATCGTGTTCGACGACGTAGTGTTTGGCCTTGGTGGCGCGCAACGCCGTCATCAGCCTGGCCCACTCGACCTTGCCGTGACCGACATCGGCCCAGCCGCTCTCATCCGTCGCCTCGCCGGCCGGTGCGATGTCCTTGACATGCACGGCGGTGATGCGCGGTCCGAGCTTCTCGATCCAGGCGAAGGGATCGCCGCCGCCGCGGATGACCCAGGCGATATCCGCCTCCCAGGAAATGTCGGGCGCGCCTTCGAAGATGTGCTCGATCGGCCGCGAGCCATCCTGCAGCTTGAAGAATTCGAAATCATGATTGTGCCAGCCAAATTCGTAGCCGGCAGCCTTGTAGGGCTTGCTGATTTCCTGCAGCCGCTTGCCAAAGGCGACCCAGCCGGCAGCATCGGACGGGCGTTCTTCGGCGGCGAGATGCGGCGCATAGATCGAATCCATGCCGAGGATCTTGGCAATGTTCAGCGACTTCTGAACTTCCTTTTCCAGAAAATCGGGGCTGAAATGGCCGCTCGCCATGACGAGGCCGTTCTTGTCGAGCTCAGCGCGAAGGCTCTTCAGCCCGGCATCATCGAGATCGGCATAGATGCCGCCGAAGCCCTCGACTTCGGCATAGCCAGCCTTGCCGAGCTTTTCGAAGATCGCCGAATAGGGCTGGAAGTTGCGGGCGCTATAGAGCTGGTAGCTGAGTTTCGTCATCATGTTCTCCTTGGGCCTCGTGCCCATTCTTGCAGGATCAATCCGCCGACTGGCAGGAATACAGGTCGTAGAACCGGAACTCCGGAAGCGCGCCACGATCAAGCGGCCGTGCCGGGGTAAAGGTGATGCGGCGGCTCTCGCCGGCCGCAAGATCGAAGGCGTTGTCGGAATATTTGCCGTCGGTCTCGGTTTCGATCATCACGAAAAGCGCAAGTCCCCTAGCGGTGACGTTGATGTCGACGGAGCCGTTCTCCTCGACATATTCGTGGGTGACAGCAAGCCCCGCAGGTTCCAGCTCCAGCGCCTTGTAGGTACCGTTGACATGATGCCCCTCGCCGCCCGTGCCGTTCGACGCGGTGAAACGCCAGGCAAGCAACGTTCCCTCGGGAATATCGGAAACGTCGATGCTCGTGGCAGTGACGGCCGCATCCGGCGAACATATGGCCTGTACGTCTCTCAGGTGCCGGCGTTCGCCCTTCGTCGTCAGCAGCGAGATCGAAAGGTCGACGCTGACATCGGCAAGCGTATCGTTGACGAGCGAGAAGCGGACCGTCTTTCCGTCGTCGGAAGGAATGGCAGCAACCGCGACCGGCTGGAAGAAGCGCTTAACGAGATAGTGCATCGCCTTCCAGCGACCGCCGTAGTCGAGGCTCGACCAGGAGGCCACCGGCCAGGTGTCGTTGAGCTGCCAGTAGATCGTGCCCATGCAATGGGGTTTGAGCGACCGCCAGTATTCCACCGCCGTCTTGATCGCCAGCCCCTGCTGGATCTGGGAGAGATAGACGAAGTTCGGAAAATCCTTGGGGAAGCGGAAATAACGGAACATCGTGCCAGCGATGCGCTCGTTGCCGCCGGCATTCTTCTGGTGCAGCTCCATGACCGGGGAAGCGACGTTCATGTCTTTCGCCTCGGCATAGGTCTTGATCACAGGCAGCGACGTATAGGACTGGAAGCCGAATTCCGAGCAGAAGCGCGGACGCACCGAGCGGTAATTGTCGAACGACTTGTTCTCGTGCCAGACCGACCAGTAATGCATGTCGCCGGACCCGTCCGCATGCCAGGCATCGCCGAAATCGAGATAGCCGGAGGCCGGGCTCGACGGCCACCAGACCGCGCCGGGCAGCGCCTTTTTCACTGCCTGCTCGATCGTGCGGTTGAGGCGATCATAGGAGACGAGATAGCGGTCGCGATCCTTCCGCGATTCCTCGAACCAGGTGAGCGCTCCGACCAGTTCATTGTCGCCGCACCAGAGCACGATCGAGGGATGCGAGGAGAGCCGGCGCACCTGGTAGTCGACCTCGATCGTCACATTGTCGAGAAAGTCCTCGGTCGACGGATAGAGGTTGCAGGCAAACATGAAGTCCTGCCAGACCATAAGGCCCAGCCGGTCGCAGAGATCGTAGAAATGATCCTGCTCATAGAAGCCGCCGCCCCAGACACGGATCATGTTCATGTTGGCGGCTTTGGCCGATTGCAGCAGGTCTTCGGTCTTCTCAGGTGAAGACAGCGAAAACAGCGCGTCGGCCGGGATCCAGTTGGCGCCGCGGCAGAAGATCTCGCGGCCGTTGACCTTGAAGGCAAAGCGGCTGCCGGCCGCATCCGGCGTGGTGATCAGCTCGATGGTGCGAAGACCGATCTGCTTGGTCACCTCATCCGTCGGCAATTCGACGGAAAGCCTGTAGAGCGCCTGCTCGCCATTGCCGGAAGGCCACCAGAGGCGCGGATTGTCGATATGGAAGAGGTGGTTGACATGGGTCTCGCCGTTGATGCCGACATCCAGGCGCACGCGCTCGCCGTCGAGGTCGAAATAGACCTGGGCAATGTCTTGCCCCTTGGAAAACAGCGTCGCCGTCACTTTGAGATCGACCGAGCCGTCATTATTGTGGGTCTGGCGGGTGACGACGTGTTCGATGCGCGCAGTTTCGAGCTTTTTCAGCGCGATCGTCCCGTAGAGGCCGAGCGGCGCAATGGCAATGTTCCAGTCCCAGCCGAAATGGCATTGCGGCTTGCGCAGCATGTTGCCGTCGGGGATCGGCGAGTTGCCCGTGCTGTAGGGAATGTAAAAGGGCTGCTGCTTCTGTCGCGCAGCGCCAACGGCGATGCTGGAGGCAAAGACGATGCGGATGCTGTTGTCGCCTGATTTCAGCATGCTGGAGACATCGGGCCGGTAGCGGCGGAAGCTGTTGTCGGCTTCGAGCGCCAGAAAGCCGTTAACGTGGACGCTGGCAACCGTGTCGAGATAGTCAATATCGAGATACCAGTCGCCCTCGACCTCCTGAAGCGTGAAGCTGCGCTCGACCGCCCATTCGCGCTCGGCGACCCACTGCACCTTTTCCTCGTTGCGGCCGAAATAAGGATCTGGGATCAGGCTTGCGCGGTGGAGCGCGGTGTGCACGTCGCCCGGCAAGATGATCGCGGTGCGGATCTCGCCGTCCACGGAGGCAAGCTGCCACGAACCGGAAAGGTCGATGTTGAAACCGTTCTTCGGCAAGGATGTCATAGTCGTATCCTGATCGGGCCGCTCCTGGGATCGCCGGACAAGCCGGACCGCGGCCGAATTTGGCTGGCCTGATGGCCGATTGGAGGTAGGGCGGCGCCATTTCGGCCCCGCCCGCAGAGTTCTCTAGAGACGCAGCTCGCTTTCGGCATCGAAGACCGAAGCGACCGTCATGTCGAAGCTGAGCTTCACCTTGGCTCCGACGTTGAAGCGGCGTGCGCCGTTGACACGTACCGACATCGTGTGACCGGCATGTTTCAGCCACAGCAGATTGTCCGCGCCCATCGGCTCCTCGATATCGACGGTGGCGTCATGTTCTTCGCCGCCGGTATTCTCGTTGACCTTGATGTGTTCTGGACGAACGCCGAGCACCACTTTGCGGCCGGGCTGCAGCGTCTCGCTAGCGTCGTAGGCAGCGAGCGAGAAAATGACGCCGTTGGCCAAAAAGGCAATGCCATCGCCTGATTTGACCAGCTCGCCGTGCAGGAAATTCATCGACGGCGAGCCGATGAAGCCGGCAACGAACAGATTGCGCGGCCTGTTGTAGATCGTCGTCGGATCGTCGAGCTGCTGGATGATGCCGCTCTTCATGATGGCAATGCGGTCGGCAAGCGTCAGCGCCTCGATCTGGTCATGGGTGACGTAGATCATCGTGTTCTTCAGCGACTGGTGCAGGCGCTTGATCTCGACGCGCAGCTCCGAGCGGAGTTTGGCGTCGAGGTTGGACAGCGGCTCGTCGAACAGGAAGACGTCGACATCGCGCACCAGTGCCCGGCCGATCGCCACGCGCTGGCGCTGGCCGCCGGAAAGCTCGGCCGGTTTGCGCTTCAGCAGCGGCTGAATCTGCAGGATTTCGGAGGCACGCGCCACCCGCTTGTCGATCTCTGCCTGCGGCACCTTGGCGACGCGAAGACCAAAGGACAGGTTCTTCTCGACGGTCATCTGCGGATAGAGCGCATAGGACTGGAACACCATGCCGATGCCGCGGTCCTTCGGCTCCTCCCACGTAACGTTCTTGCCCTTGATGAAGATCTGCCCTTCCGAGGCATCGAGCAGGCCGGCGATGCAATTCAGCAAGGTCGACTTGCCGCAGCCGGACGAGCCGAGCAGCACGAGGAATTCGCCGTCGTTGATGTCGAGGTTGAGGTCCTTCAGTACGCTCACCGCACCGAAGTTCAGGGACAGATCCTTGATGGAGACGCTTGCATTCATATTCATGAGATCAACCCTTCACTGCGCCGGCGGCGATGCCGCGGACGAAAAGCCGCCCCGACACGAAGTAGACGATGAGCGGCACGAGACCGGTGAGGATCGTTGCCGCCATGTTGACGTTGTATTCCTTCACGCCCTGGACGGAATTGACGATGTTGTTGAGCTGCACGGTCATCGGATAGGTATCCGGCCGGGTGAAGACCACGCCGAACAGGAAGTCGTTCCAGATGCCGGTCACCTGCAGGATCATCGCGACCACGAAGATCGGCAGCGACATCGGCAGCATGATCCGCAGGAAGATCTGCCAGAAGCCCGCCCCGTCGACACGCGCCGCCTTGAACAACTCCTCCGGCAGCGACACGAAATAATTGCGGAAGAGCAGCGTCAGGATCGGCATCCCGAAGATCGAATGCACGACGACGAGGCCGGTCAGCGTGCCGTAGATGCCGATTTCGCGCAGGATGATGACGATCGGATAGATCATCACCTGATAGGGAATGAATGCGCCGACGATGAGGATCGAGAAGAAAAGCTCGGATCCTCTGAAGCGCCAATTTGCCAGCGCGTAGCCGTTCACAGAGGCAATCGCGATCGAGATGATGACCGACGGCACCGTGATGCGAACCGAATTCCAGAAGCCGCGCGACAGGCCATCGCAGTTGAGCCCGGTGCAGGCCTGCGCCCAGGCTTTCACCCAGGGTTCGAAGGTGATCTCCATCGGCGGCGAAAAGATGTTGCCGAGACGGATTTCCGGCATGCCCTTCAGCGACGTCACGACCATCACATAGAGCGGCAGCAGATAGTAGAGCGCTGCGATCGTCAGTGTGCCATAGAGCATGATGTTGCGCGCCGACACCGCCGGGCGCGGCCGGGGGCCGCTGGGGCCTTCGCCGAGTTTCGGCGCGACGGCGTCGATGCCGGCAGCCGTGGTGTTGAGAGTTCCTACATCAGCCACGCTTGCGCCCTCCGCCGAATTCCAAATAGGCCCACGGAACGATAATGATCGCGACTGTAACGAGCATCATGGTCGAGGCAGCAAAGCCCTGCCCCAGGTTCTGCGCCTGGAACATATAGTCGTAGACATATTTCGCCGGCACTTCCGAGGAGATGCCCGGACCGCCCGATGTCTGCGCGACCACGAGGTCGTAGACCTTGACGATGCCGGAGGCGATGATCACGATCGTCGTGATGAAGACCGGCCGCATCATCGGGATGACGATGAAGAGATAGGTCCTCCACATCGGAATGCCGTCCACGCGCGCCGCTTTCCAGATGTCCTCGTCGATCCCACGCAGGCCGGCAAGCATCAGACACATGACGAGACCCGTTCCCTGCCACAGCGCCGCGATCAGAATGCCGTAGATGACGATTTCAGGCGTGTAGAGCGGATTGAAGGTGAAGCTCGTCCACCCGATCGAGCGCACCACCGCCTGAATGCCGAAATCGGGATTCAGAACCCATTGCCAGACGAGGCCCGTCACGATGAAGGACAGCGCGAAGGGATAGAGAAAGATGGTGCGGAAGGTGTTTTCGAAGCGGATTTTCTGGTCCATCAGCGCGGCAAGCATGAAACCGATGACCAGGCTGAAAATCAGCGAGAGGATGCCGTAGACAGCCAGATTCTCGATCGCCGTCACCCAGCGCGGCGCAGCCCACAGGCGCTCGTACTGATCGAAGCCGACAAAGCTCAACCGCGGAAGGAGCTTGGAATTGGTGAAGGAATAAAAGACCGTCCACAACGTCCCGCCGACAAAGATCACCAGCGCCGTCAGGATCATCGGAATGGACGCAATCTTGGCATTCAGATTGCGCAGTAACTTGTTTGGCCGGCCTGCTCGCGCTTGACCCGTCATGAATACTTCTCCTCAAATCGCAACTGCGACCAGTGACAGATCGGCAAGGCACCTCCTGTCGTCTCTACCTCCGAAACCTGCTGAAGATACCAGAGATACGCCGCCGCCCGCCTGACCGTCACCGACCGTCTAGAACGGTCCGGCACCATGGGGGCCGGACCGCAAGGGCAGCAAGTCTGCTGATCAGTCAGCAGAAGCGATGATCCCGGCGAAACGCTTCTGAGCGTCTTCCGGCGTCATCGACGGATTGGCGAAGAATTCGGAGAAGAGGTCTTCCTTCTGCTTCTGGCTGTCGGCCGAAAGCAGCTGGTCGGTGCCTTGGATCACGTTGCCCTTCTGAAGGATTTCGAGACCCTTCTTCATGCAATCGTTGGCGGCAGCGAGATCGACGTCACCGCGAACCGGCAGCGAACCCTTCTTCAGGTTGAAGGCAACCTGGGTCTTGGGATCGAGCAGGGTCTTGGCAAGCACCCCCTGCGCCTTGGACTTTTCTTCGTCCTTCAGCAGCGGGAAGTAGAAGGCGTCGCCACCCGTCGAGATGATCTCGTTCACGCCGAGGCCCGGCAGGCAGGTGTAGTCGGTGCCGGCCGTCTGACCGGCCAGCGCGAATTCGCCCTGCGCCCAGTCGCCCATGATCTGGCCGCCGGCCTTGCCCGTGATGACAAGGTTGGTGGCCTGGTTCCAATCCTGGACGTTGCTGCCTTTGGCCATACGCCGCGCATCGTCGGCGGCCTTGAACACCTTGGCGATTTCAGGACCGGCGGCAACTTCCGCATCCTTGTCCTTGAAGACCTTGTTGAAGGTATCCTTGCCGGCAACCGCAACCATCAGCACGTCGAAGGCGCCTGTCGCCTGCCACGGCTGACCGCCGACGGCGAGCGGAATGATGCCGGCCTTTTCGAGAGCCGGAGCCGCAGCGACGAACTCGTCCCAATTCTTCGGAACTTCGACGCCGGCCTTCTTGAAGGCGGCGTTCGAAAGCCACAACCACTGCCAGGAGTGGATGTTGACGGGAGCGCAGTAGATCTTGCCGTCGATGGTGCAGGAATCGAGCAGGCTCGACGGACGAATGATATCCTTCCACTTCTCGGCGGTCGCCACGTCGGTCAGATCGCGCATCAGGCCGGCCTGGACGAGTTCCTCGGCCTGGCGTCCATGGTTGAACTGGGTCGCGCCCATCGGGTCGCCGCCGGTGATGCGGCTGATCATGATCGGACGAGCAGTGCCGCCGGAGCCGGCAATCGCGCCGTCGACCCAGTGATTGCCGGTCGCGTCGAACGCCTTGGCCAGTTCGGCGACGGCTGCGGCTTCACCGCCGGACGTCCACCAATGGGTGACTTCGAGATCGGTGGCATTGGCGGCGCCGAACGGAAGCGCGACCGAAGCGGCAAGCACGGCCGCCATTATACGGATTTTCATGAGTTCTCCTCCCTCACTGAAACGTTGCCGGAAAAACTTAGATCAATCGATTTCTCCACGCAACTGCCCGCAGGCAAATTTTTCCGTGATAACGGGAATTGCTACTTCTGCCTGTTTACATCAGGAGCACTGCATCCCCTTGACACGATACCAGGTCGGGCGTTCTCGCACATGCGTTGCCAATTTATCAATTTGAATTTGCATAATAATTTTACACGATAAATTTAGCCACGCGATTCAGTCTCTTCGCAATCGCAATAAAACAGAGTACGGATTGCCGATTCAACCTATACGTACAGTGTTGCAATGCACACAACAAAAAGCGCTCGACATTTCTACTGTATCGTTACAGATTGCATTCCTCAGGGAGGTGCGATTTTGGCATGCGGCGGGCTTACGACGCTGGAAAAAGCCTCTATAAGCGACACCAATTCGCGCAGGACGGCCTAAAGGGATGGAAAACAAGGGAAATTTCGGGAACGCGGCATCGACGCCGGCAGCGCGCGAGCGCCCGACGTTGAAGACGATCGCCTTCATGACGGGCCTTGGCGTGACGACGGTGTCGCGCGCGCTGAAGGATGCGCCGGATATCGGGGCCGAAACCAAGGAGCGCGTGCGCATGGTCGCCCGCCAGCTCGGCTACCAGCCGAACAGGGCGGGTGTGCGCCTGCGCACCGGCAAGACCAATGTCATCGCCCTCGTCCTCAGCATCGACGAGGAGATCATGGGCTTCTCGAGCCAGATGGTCTTCGGCATCTCCGAGGTACTGTCCGGCACGCCCTATCATATCGTCATCACGCCGCATTCGCACAGCAAGGACCCGATGCTGCCGGTGCGCTATATCCTCGATACCGGTTCGGCCGACGGCGTCATCATCTCACGCATCGAGCCGGACGACCCGCGCGTAAGGCTGCTGAGCGAGCGCGGCATGCCCTTTGCCACGCATGGGCGCACCGATGCGGGACTGACGCATCCCTTCCACGATTTCGACAACGAGGCCTTCGCCCATAAGGCGGTGGAAAAGCTGGTCAAGCGCGGCCGGCGGCGCATCGCCCTGCTGCAGCCGCCGAGCAAGCTCACCTATTACGCCCATATCCGCATCGGCTTCCAGACCGGCCTGCATGATTACGGCGCCGAGGAAGTGCCGCTGCGCATCAACACCGACGCCCCGCTCGCCGACATCCGCGACGTCGTCGAGGTGATGATGCGCTCGGCCAACGCACCTGATGGCATCGTCTGTTCAGCCGGCAGTGCTGCAATCGCCGTCAATGCCGGCATCGAAGCCGCCGGCAAGGCGCTCGGCCGCGATCTCGACATGGTCTCCAAACAATCGGTGCCGATCCTGAACTGGATCCGCCCCGAGATCATCACCGCCCAGGAAGACGTCCGCCACGCCGGCCGCGAAATGGCCAAGGCCGTCATCGCCCGCATCGACGGCGTCGAGCCGGAGTTGCTGCAGAGCATCAGCCAGCCGACTTGGCCGGACAGCGGCAGATAAGGCCCTCACCGCCGCCGAATGCCAAAACGCTTGAGGTTCCTGGTCAATCTGCTGCATATAGCGGCAGGACGGGCGCGGAGGAAACGTCATGAACCTCAGACATCAGATCATCGCACTGACGGTTATCCCGCTCGTGATCGCGATTTTGACCGTCACCGCTTTCATCACCTGGCAGTCGGCCACCCTTGTCGGCAGCAGTATCGGCACGTTCGAGCGCAACATGCTGAAAGCCAAGGAAACCGAGCTGCTCAATCTGACGAACCTCGCATTGTCGGCGATCCAGAGCACCTATGATGCGGCCGGGCCTGATGACGAGGCGGCCAAGGAGAAGGTGCGGGAGATACTGACGTCGCTCGATTACGGCAAGGACGGCTATTTTTTCGTCTACGACTATGACGGCAAGAACATCGTCCATCCCCGGCAGGCGTTCCGCCCGGGCCGCAATTGGCTCGACCTCGTCGATCCGGACGGCGATCCCGTCATTGCCAACCTGATCGAGAAAGCCAAGGAAGGCGGCGGCCTCCATCAGTACAAATGGCAGAAGCCCTCCTCCGGCGAGATGGCGGACAAGCTCTCTTTCGCCGTCGGGCTGGACAAGTGGCAGTGGATGCTCGGAACCGGCGTCTATCTCGACGACGTCTTCGCCCAGACCGCCGCCGCCAAGGCGGATCTTCGCGCCAATATCCGCAAGACCTTCATGGTGGTGGCGCTGATCGCGGTTCCCTCGGTGCTTCTGGTCTTTGCGGCCTGCATGCTGGTGACGCTCAGGGAGCGCCGGATGGCGGACGGCAAGCTCAAGGAACTGACGAAGCGGATCATCGATACGCAGGAGCAGGAGCGCGCCCGCCTTGCCCGGGAGCTACATGACGGCATCTCCCAGAATCTCGTCGGCGTCAGATATGCGATCGACCTGGCAAGCAGAAAGGTTCGCAGCAAAAGCGACGACGCCTCCGGCGCGATCGATCGGGGCGCCGAGGCCCTGAATGGAGCGATCAAGGAGGTCCGCCGGCTGTCCCACGATCTTCGTCCGCGCGCGCTCGACGACCTCGGTCTTGCCGCCGCACTCCAGGCGCTGCTTGCGGCCTTCACCGAAAGAACCGGCATCGACATGTCCCTTGATGCCACGCCCTTCCGCGGCAATCTCAAACCGGAGGCGGCGACAGCGCTTTACCGTGTCGCCCAGGAAGCGCTTCATAATATCGAAAAGCACTCGGGCGCCACTGCCGGCTCGATCAGGGTCTGGACCGTTCGCGGCCGCGTTCGGATGATCATTGCCGATAACGGCCTCGGCTTCGATCATGGCGCGGTAAGCCAGGCTTCGCCAACGGGCGGACTCGGGCTGCGCAACATGCAGGAGCGCATGGCGCATTTTGGCGGCGTCCTGCTGATCAACTCCACATCGGAGGGAACGAAGCTGACCGCGATGCTTCCGAAATCCGCCGGGGCAAAGCCCGACGGGGCTAAGGAGGCTGCATGAACGCGCCGGGAACCATCAGGGTGCTGCTGGTGGACAACCACCCGCTCGTCCTGGAGGGGCTGGAAGCGCTGTTGAAGACCTATGATCACATCGAGGTCGTCGGCACGGCCGGCATGGCGCGTACCGGACTGGAGCTCGCATTGCGCACCAGCCCCGATGTCGTCCTGATGGACATAAACATGCCGCAACTGAGCGGCATAGACGCCATCGAGCTCTTCAGGGAGAGCCTGCCGCGAACGCGTATCCTCATGCTTTCGATGCATGACAGCCGGGAATATATCTCGACCTCGGTGCTTCATGGCGCCGCCGGCTACATCCTCAAGGACGTCTCCACCGATGAGATCGTCTCCGCCATCGAGGCGGTCGCTTCGGGGAAGACCTATTTCTCGTCAGGCGTTTCCGAGGTTTTGCTCGAAAAGCGGTCGAATGCATCGCCGGTGCCTCTGACAACCCGCGAACATGACGTCCTGCTGCTGATCGCAGCCGGCCGGAGCAACCGCGACATCGCCCAATCGCTCGGCATTTCCGAAGCCACAGCGGAGACGCACCGCAAGAAGATCAAGAAAAAACTGGGCATCGCCACAACCGCCGGCCTCGTTCGTTTCGCGATCGACAATGGCCTCACCTCCCCGGAGGCAGACATACCCACTACTGGGTAGGCTTTCGGCTTTTGCCCGCAACGGCTCCTTGTTCGGATCTCCGCACGCCGATAGCACTTGGCGGACGGCGCGCCTCGTGCTGCCGTCGGGAGGATTATTCGATGTCTGGCTTACTGACGCTATCGCGTGCGATCGACGCGTTGAACACCTTTTTGGGCAAGGCTGTCTCCTGGCTGCTGCTCGCCGCCGTGCTGATCAGCGCCGTCAACGCGACGACCCGCAAGCTCTTCAATCTCAGCTCGAACGCCTGGCTCGAGGCGCAATGGTATCTGTTCTCGGCAGCTTTCCTCATCGCCGCCGCCTGGACGCTGCTCGGCAGCGAACACGTCAAGGTCGATCTGGTCTATGGGCATTTGCCGCGCCGCGCGCAGCTGTGGGTCGAGGTTTTCGGCACGATCTTCTTCCTGCTGCCTTTCTGCCTGGTGACGATCTATCTGTCCTGGCCGATCGTGGTTTCCAAGTTCCAGAGCGGCGAGGTGTCGAACAACACCGGCGGCCTGATCCTCTGGCCGGTATGGGCCCTGATCCCGGCAGGCTTCGGACTGCTTGCCCTGCAGGGTCTGTCCGAACTCATCAAGCGCATCGCCATCCTCGCCGGGGCAATGCCTGACGCCGTCGCCTTGGCCGACGCCGAAGCACAAGCGCTCTAAATTCAGGATCATCCCATGTTTGCCTTCTTCGCGGAAAACCTCGCGCCGATCATGTTCCTGTCGCTGATCGTCGTGCTGCTGCTCGGCTATCCCGTCGCCTTCGCGCTCGCCTTCGTCGGCTTCGTGTTCGGCTTCATCGGCATCGAGATGGGTCTGCTGCCGATCAACCTCTTCGGCGCGATCCCGGATCGCATCTTCGGCCAGATGTCGAACGAGACGTTGCTCGCCATTCCCTTCTTCACTTTCATGGGCCTGATCCTCGAGCGAAGCGGCATGGCCGAAGACCTGCTCGACACGATCGGCCAGCTTTTCGGCCCGATCCGCGGCGGCCTCGCCTTTGCCGTGATCTTCGTCGGCGCGATATTGGCGGCGACGACCGGTGTGGTTGCTGCCTCCGTGATCTCGATGGGCCTGATCTCACTGCCGATCATGCTGCGCTACGGTTATGACCGGCGCGTCGCCGCCGGCACGATCGCGGCCTCCGGAACATTGGCGCAGATCATCCCGCCGAGCCTGGTGCTGATCATACTCGCCGACCAGCTCGGCAGGTCCGTCGGCGACATGTACAAGGGCGCGCTTGTTCCCGGCCTCCTGCTCGTTGCCGCCTATGCCGGCTACATCATCGTCATGTCGTTCATTCGGCCGGCAAGCGTTCCCGCACTGCCGCCGGAAGCCCGATCCCTGCGCGGATGGAAGCTGCTCGGCAAGGTCATCACCTCCCTCGTCCCGCCGCTCGTCCTGATCTTCCTGGTTCTCGGCACGATCTTCATCGGCCTGGCGACTCCGACGGAAGGCGGCGCCATGGGCGCGGTCGGAGCGCTGCTGCTTGCGGCATTCAACCGTCGTCTCGATCTCACGATGATCAAGTCGGCGCTCTACGCGACGGCCAAGTTGTCGTCCTTCGTGATCTTCATCCTGCTCGGCGCCCGCGTGTTTTCGCTGACCTTCTACGGCGTCAACGGCCATGTCTGGGTCGAGCACCTGATGACGTCGATCCCTGGCGGCGAGGTCGGCTTCCTGATCGTCGCCAACCTGCTGGTGTTCTTTCTCGCCTTCTTCCTCGATTATTTCGAGCTCGCCTTCATCATCATCCCGCTGCTGGCGCCCGTCGCCGACGCGCTCGGGATCGACCTGATCTGGTTCGGCGTGATGCTGGCGATCAACATGCAGACCTCGTTCATGCATCCGCCCTTCGGCTTCTCGCTCTTCTATCTGAGATCGGTCGCCCCGAACCGCGCATACAAGGACAGGATCACCGGCGCGACGATACAGCCGGTCACATCTGGCCAGATCTACATGGGTTCCCTGCCCTTCCTGGCGATCCAGCTGGTCATGGTCACCATCGTCATCGCCTTCCCCGGCCTCGTCACCCACTACAAGGTGGGACAGGTGACCGTCGACCCCTCGACGATCCAGCTCAACGTGCCGATGCCAGGCCAAGGCGGAGAAAACCCGTTCGGCACCCCTACCCAGCCGTTCGGCGCGCCCGAACCATCCACCGGCGAGCCGGCCACACCGTCATTCGACGCGCCCGCACCTGATTTCGGATCGCCGACGCCGAGCTTCGGCGCACCGCCTGCAGAACCTACGAAATAAATGCCCAGGTGATCGCCTGAGCCCTTTGATCAACCCGAGGAGGACGACATGACCAACACGATCAATCGACGTAACTTTCTGACGAAAGGCGCGATCGGCGGCGCAGCCACGGTGGCCGGCGCAGCACTTGCAGCACCTGCCGTTGCGCAGGAACTGCCGACGATAAAATGGCGCCTGACATCAGGCTTCCCGAACAATCTCGACACCATCTATGGCGGCGCGGTCGTCATGGCCGATGCCCTGTCGAAGATCACTGAGGGCAAGTTCCAGATCCAGGTTTTCCAGGCCGGCGAACTGGTTCCCGGTCCGCAGGCGATCGACGCGGTCAAGGCCAATACGGTCGAAATCGCGCACACCTGCGGTTATTACTTCACCGGCAAGGATCCGACATTCGCGATTGGCTCGACCATCCCCTTCGGCCTCAACGGCCGCCAGCAGAATGCCTGGCTCTATCACGGCGGCGGCAACGAGGCCTATAACGAGTTCCTCGCCGACTATGGCGTGGTCGGCATTCCGGGTGGCGCCACCGGCGCCCAGATGGGTGGCTGGTTCCGCAAGGAAATCAAGAGCGTCGCCGATCTCAAGGGCGTCAAGATGCGCATAGCAGGCGTTGCCGGCGAGGTCATGTCAAGGCTCGGCGTCATCCCGCAGCAGTTGCCGGGCGGCGACATCTACCCCGCCCTCGAGCGCGGGACGATCGATGCGGCAGAGTGGATCGGCCCCTATGACGACGAACGTCTCGGCTTCTATCAGATCGCTCCGAACTACTACTATCCGGCGTACTGGGAAGGCGGCCTGACTATCCACTTCTTCATCAACAAGGCCCAGTACGAAGCCCTGCCGGATGCCTACAAGGCCGCACTCGACGCCGCCTGCAAATCGGCCAACGTCAACATGCAGTCGCTCTACGACGTCAAGAACACCACGGCGATCCGCTCGCTCGTCGGCAAGGGCGTCAAGCTCCGCCCGCTGCCGCGCGACGTCATGGACGCCGCCTACAAGGCCTCCTTCGAACTCTACGCGGAATACGGAGAGAAGCACCCCGCCTGGGCGAAGATCTACCCCGCCTGGAAAAAATTCCGCGACGAATCCTTCGAATGGTTCCGCGTCGCCGAATACAGCTACGACAGCTACATGTACGCCGCGCAGGCCGCCGGAAAGTGACCTCGAGGCCAGGCGAAATGCCCGGCCCGGACGGCTGCCAAACCCCTGGAAAATTCCAGGGGTTTGTGATTTATGGGGGTGTTTACGAAGTCCGGCCGCCGCGGCTGGCGAGAACCGACCGTCGGGGATCAATCCCGACGATCGGCTTGCGGCATCACGGGTCTTCGATGACGAAATTCACCAGTCGCCCTGGGACCACGATTTCCTTGACCACCATTCTGCCGTCGAGCAAGGCCATGACGGCAGGGTCGGATCGCACGGCTGCGAGCAGCGCCTCGCCAAGATCAGCGGCGGCTTCGAAGCGGTGGCGAACCTTGCCGTTGATCTGCACGACATATTCGCGGGTCTCCATCTCGATCATTGCAGGATCGAAGGTGGGCCAGGAAACCCATGTCAGTGTTTCCCCGTGACCAAGCTTGCTCCATAACTCCTCCGCGATGTGAGGCGCAAAGGGTGCGAGCAACAGCACGAATGTCTCCACCACTTCGCGCGGACGCACTGCTTCCGCCGTCAGTGCGTTGGCCAGTTCCATCAGCCGGGAAACCGCGGTATTGAACCGAATTGCTTCGATATCCGCCGTCACGGTCTTCACCGTCTGGTGGCGCAAGCGCAGAAGCTGCGGGCTGGGGGCCGCCTCCAGCACCGCTGGAGACAATCCGTCGCTCTCGTCGCAGACGATGCGCCAGGCGCGCTCCAGAAACCGGCGCACGCCGATCACGCCGGCGGTCTGCCAGGGCTTTGCCGCATCCAGCGGCCCCATGAACATCTCGTACAGCCGCAAGGCGTCGGCCCCGAACTGTTCGACGACATCGTCGGGATTGACGACGTTGAGCTGCGACTTCGACATCTTCTCGACGGCGCGCTGCACTTCGACCGACCCGGCGAACCATCTGCCCTCCTCTTCGACGACGGAAGACGGCGCGTAATACCGGCCCGCCGCATCGCGGTAGGGATGAGCAAGGATCATGCCTTGGTTGAACAGCCGCTGGAACGGCTCTTCCGTCGAAACGACGCCGATGTCGTAGAGCACCTTATGCCAGAAGCGGGCATAGAGCAGATGCAGGACCGCGTGCTCGGCGCCGCCGACATAGAGATCGACCGGCATCCAATAGCGCTCGGCCTCGCGCCCGACGGGTTCGCGGGCGTTATCAGGATCGAGGAATCTGAGATAGTACCAGCAGGAGCCTGCCCATTGCGGCATGGTGTTGGTCTCCCGCCAGGCCGGTATGTCGGTGCCCGGCACGGTCGTTTCGACCCAGTCTCGCGCGCGGGCAAGCGGCGGTTCGCCATCGGGCGTCGGGGCGTAATCATCGAGTTCAGGCGGCAGCAGCGGCAGGCATTCCTCAGGCAGCGGCATCACCGAGCCATCCGCCAGATGCAGTACCGGGATCGGCTCACCCCAGTAGCGCTGGCGGGAAAACAGCCAGTCGCGCAGGCGATACGTGACCTTCGGCCGGCCCGCGCCGTTCGCCTGCAGCCAGGCGATGATGGCGGATCTCGCCTCTGATGAGCCCAAGCCATCCAGGAAGCCGGAGTTGACCATCGCCCCCTCGACCTCATAAGCCGCCTTTTCGATGTCGTCCTCGCTGTCGATGACGCGAATGATCGGCAGCTCGTGTGCATGGGCAAAAGCGTAGTCGCGCGCGTCATGAGCCGGCACCGCCATCAGGGCGCCAGTGCCGTAGCCAGCCAGCACGTAATCGGCCACCCAAACCGGCAGCCGGGCTCCGTTGGCAGGGTTGATCGCATAAGCGCCGGTGAAGACGCCCGTCTTCTCGCGCCCGGCATCGGCCCGCACCGTCTCTTCCAATCCTTCGGCCTCGGCAATATAGGCGGCCACCGCCTCGCGCATTTCCGGCTCCACGATGGCGGCAACGGCAGGATGCTCCGGCGCGAGCACGACATAGCTTGCTCCGAACAGGGTCTCGGGGCGCGTCGTGAAGACGGTGATGACCTCTTTGCCGTGCTCGAGCGGAAACCGGATTTCGGCGCCCTCGGAGCGTCCGATCCAGTTGCGCTGCATGATTTTCAGGTTTTCGGGCCAGTCGAGGCCGTCCAGTCCCTGCAGCAGCCGATCGGCATAGGCCGTGATGCGCAGCATCCACTGGCGCATCCTGCGGCGAATGACGGGATCGCCGGTCTCGACATAACGCCCGTCCTTGACCTCCTCGTCGGCAAGCACCGCGTTCTGGGCCCGGCACCAGTTGACCGCCACCTCAGCCTGATAGGCGAGGCCCTTCTCGAACAGCTTCAGGAAGATCCACTGCGTCCAGCGCACATAGGCGGGATCGGTGGTGGCAAACTCGCGGCTCCAGTCATAGGAAAACCCCAACCTCTGCACCTGTCCGCGAAACGTCTTAATGTTGCGCTTCGTCGTGATCGCGGGGTGCACGCCGGTGCGCATCGCGTGGCGCTCCGCCGGCAAGCCGAAACTGTCCCATCCCATCGGATGCAAGACATTGAAGCCGCGCATGCGTTTGTAGCGGCACGCTATATCTGTGGCCGTATAGCCGAGAGGATGGCCGACATGCAGGCCCGCACCGGAAGGATATGGGAACATGTCGAGTGCGTAGAATTTCGGTCTGGCCGGATCGATTTCCGCTCGGAAGGTATGGTGGTCGGCCCAATAGGCCTGCCACTTCGGTTCGATCTTGGGATCATAAGGCATGCATCACTCCTGGCGCCGGCCGGCACTGCGGCGGCGTGTCCTGAAAAATGGAGGCGTTCTTTGGTTCAGGAGCAGCTACGGCTGCCGGTGCTCCGGTGACGTCCGGCAGCCGCGGCTAAGTCGAAGCGCGCGCGGAGTTGCCGCGCAGGATGTCTGCGCGACGCTACGGACGAAAAAAGCGCGATGTGGCTTTGGAAACGATCTGGTGTCCATGGACGGTGGCTCAAGGCAAATAAGGAGAAAGCAAACGACAGTGTTATCCCGGCTCCGATCAGGAGGCCGTGGTGGTAAGTCGTGCGCCGCGTGCGCGAACGTCTGCTGCTTGAGTTTGAGTTGCCATAACCATGAACCAAGAGTGCCCGATATGATCGCTTCTGCCAAGAGTGCATTCGCGCGAAAATCAGGATCTGTTCAAATCCCGCGGCGCGCTCTTTACCAACTGATCGAGGACCGCGGCGACCTTCGGGTTACGCACCTCGCCGCTCCGGGTAATCGCATGGATGCTCCGGTAGGTGGATGGCGCCAGCGGCTTGACGGTCAGGCCTTCGCCAAAATCTCGAAGCGCCAGTCCGGGCATCACCGAAATCGAGCAACCGGCTTCGACAAGTGCGAAAACCACTTCGAAACTGTCGCTGAAGCCGTTGATGACGGGCTCGAAACCGATGTCGCGGCAGGCCTGGCGGATAGCCATGGAATAGGCGCTGGAGGCGACGTCGAGCGCCCAATGTTCATCCCTCAGCTGTGCGAGTTCGATGACGGACTCGCTCTCCAGCCTGTGGCCAGCGGGCAGAAGCACGAAGAGCTGGTCGCGGCAGAGGAACAGCGTGTCGGCCGTGCCCTCCAGCGTATGCGGATCGAACGATATGTCGTCGGCAATGACGATATCGGCCTGCCAGGCTCTGAGTGCCGCCACGCCTTCGGCAGGTCCCGTCGTCGTCATGACGATGTCGAGATGCGGATGGTCGGTGGCGAGTTGGCGCATTGCGGCAGGAATGAAGGAGGAAGCTGCGGAGGGTTGGGCGGCGATCCTGAGGTCGCCCGCGACGATATTCTGCAGTTCGGCAATATCGGTCTTGGCTTCCTCGACAATGCCGAATATCCGGTCGGCATGCACAACGAGCCGCTGTCCGGCCGGTGTCAGCGTCACCCCTCGCCCGCGCCGCTCGACGAGCGCAATGCCGACTTCGTCCTCCAGCTGGGCGATCTGCTGGGAAACGGCGGATGAGGAAATGCCGAGCGCGTCGGCGACCGCCGCCATCGTCTCGCGGCGCGAGAGCTCGCGAAGCGTGCGCAATCGGAAGAAATCCAAGCCCGTTTCTCCGGCTGATCAATCGGCCATAATTTCTAACCTATATGCTAATTTTAATTAAGTGGACCTGAAGAAAACTGCACCTTAGCCTTGGATTCGCAAGCGGGGCATCGGTTCGAAAAAAGCCAAGATTGCCCGCCATCTCATGAGACGAGTCACGGGGGATATCGACAGGATGCAGCAGAGCGGCGTGCCCTATTTCAGCCAATGGGAAACACCCGGCATGACGCTGCCGGTGCTTGCCGAGGGATCGCAGGCTCTGCTCAGCGATCCGCTCTGGCGCCATTCGGGAGCCGCGACGATCGAGGAATATGCGCGCTGGGCGGTCAATGTCTGCGGCATGGCCTGCCTGAAGATGATCCTTGCTGCCCGCGGCGAGATCCATCCGACCCTCGAGCTTGCCCGCGCCTGCACCGCCTATGGCGGTTATGTCGTCAACGAGATCGATGCCTCGATCAAAGGGCTGGTCTACGCGCCCTTCGTCCGCTTCGCCGCCGAGCGCTTCGCGCTTAGCGCGGAGACGATGACCGGCGTCGAGACATCGGCCATTCCCGAGCTTCTGTCGAAACGCCGGTTCTTCATCGCCTCGGTGAACTCGGGCATCCGCTGGCCGGAGCGCGAGCCGCCGTCGAAGGGCGGACACCTGGTGCTGGTGACGGCAGCCAGCGGCGAGACAATCCGCTTTCACAACCCGTCCGGTCATGACGAAGCGAGCCAGGCCGATGTGACTCTGCCGCTTGCCGTCTTCGACCGTTTCTTCGCCAATCGCGGCATATCGGTCGACGCCTGACCCTTTTCAACACCAGATCGTTTCGGAGACTTTCATGACCCCATCCCCAAACAGGCTGCGCATTGTCGTGCTCTTCGGCGGCCGCTCGGCCGAGCATGACGTTTCCGTGCTCTCGGCAACCAATGTCATGGGCGCGCTCAAGCCCGAGAAATACGACGCCGTCCCTGTTTTCATCACCCGCGAGGGGCAATGGCTGCTGAGCGGCTTCGAGGACGGCGTGCTGGCGACGCCTTCATCAGGCACGGAAATCTGCCTGGTGCCGGGTGGGCGCGGCCGCGTGCTGGTGATCCCAGCTCATGGCGCGCCGCATGACCTAGCAAAGGTCGACATTCTGTTTCCTGTCCTCCACGGCCAGTATGGCGAGGACGGATCAGTGCAAGGCGCGGCGGAGGTGGCCCGCGTTCCACTCGCGGGCTGCGGCATCCTCGGCTCCGCCACAGCGCTCGACAAAGACATCGCCAAACGCCTGCTGAGGGCAGCGGGCCTGCCGGTGGCGCGCGCGGTGACGATCCATGAGGGTGCCGTCCCTTCACTGGCAGCCTTGGAAGGTGAGCTCGGCCTGCCGCTCTTCATCAAGCCTGCGCGCCAGGGATCGTCGGTCGGCGTCGCCAAGGTCCATGCCAGCCAGGAATTCGCGCCTGCCCTTACTGAGGCCTTCCGCCACGATCGCACACTGCTCGCCGAGGAATTCGTGCGCGGCCGTGAGATCGAATTCAGCGTCTTGGAAGATACGGCAGGAGAACTCTTCGTCTCTCGGCCGGGCGAGATCGTGCCGGCCGAAAGCCACGGCTTCTATAGTTACGATGCCAAATATATCGACGAGAAAGGTGCGGCGCTGAAAGTGCCGGCCGAACTGCCGCAGGAGGTCGAGACCGCCATGCGCGACGTGGCCTCAAAAGCCTTCAGAGCCGTCGGCTGCGATGGCATGGCCCGCATCGACTTCTTCCTGACGGATGACATGCGGTTCCTCGTCAATGAAATCAACACCATCCCCGGCTTCACCCATATCAGCATGTATTCCAAGGCGATGGCAGCAAGCGGCGTCACCTACGCCGAAATCATCGACCGCCTGGTCGACCACGGCCTGGCGCGCGCCCGACGGGTGGCCTGAGACGGGAGCTTGATCATGAACAAGTCGGTCTTGATTTCGGGATGTTCCGGCGGCGGAAAATCGACACTGCTTGCGGAATTTGCCGCCCGCGGTCATGCCATCGTCGAAGAGCCCGGCCGGCGGATCGTCAAAGAGGAACTCGAGGGCGACGGCGCAGCCCTGCCCTGGGTCGACATGGCCGCCTTTGCCGGCCGCGCGATCGAGATGGCGATCGCCGATCACAAGGCTGCGCGTGAGCAGGCGGGATGGACGTTTTTCGATCGCGGGCTGATCGATGCGGCGGCGGCGCTGCAGCACCTAACCGGAGAACCGGTCCTGGAAAAATTGGGCGCCGCCCACCGCTATCACCAGAGGGTTTTTCTCACCCCGCCATGGCCCGAAATCTACACGACCGACCCCGAGCGGCGCCATGGCTTCGACGAGGCGGTCGCCGAATATGATCGACTTGCCGCCGTCTATCCGACGCTCGGCTACGACGTCGTCACGCTGCCGAAAATCGCGGTCGCCGACCGGGCGGATTTCATCGTCGACAGCCTCCCTCGGGAACCGAGGCAGCAGTAGACGAGATCGTCAGCGCCTGCGAAAAACGCACCACTGGAACGACTGCCGGCCGCCGCCGGGTGTCGTGTGTTCCTCCCGCCAGTTACGCTGAAGTGCGAAGGTGGATGAGAATTCAGTCGCAAGCGCCACCGCGTCGTAACGCTGGACCGGCAGGCCGCTGCACCGTTCCGGCCCGTCCGGCGCAAAGGTCGCTATGATCACGACGCTGCCCCGCGCCGTGCCGGTTTCGAGCGCGCGTCGATAGGCCAGCCGCTGCTCGGGCTCAGTGAGGAAGTGAAAGACGGCGCGGTCGTGCCACACATCGTAATGGCGGTCGGGCTGCCATGAAGTGACGTCGGCAACCACCCAGGCGATCCGGGCGGCATCATCCCGCAGCCGCGCCTTGGCGACTTCGAGCGCCGGCGCAGCGATGTCGAGGACGGTGAGGTCGGACCACCCGCGCTCAATAAGACGATCGACAAGGCTCGATGCGCCGCCGCCTACATCGATCAGCGAGGCCGTGGCCGGCAGTTGCAACTCGTCAAGCGCCCGCAAGGAAGGCCCAGGCGTCGGCTGATACCAGCTGACGCTGTCGGCAGATTTCGTGCGGTAGACCTCGTCCCAGTGTTCCCGCTTCTCGCCTGTCATCTGACATCCCCATCTCTTGCCGAGCCCGATATCCTCCAGCGCCGAGCGTCTTTTCAGACGCGCAAAGGGCGCTGTAGCGCTTTGAATTATGCAGTAGCTGATCAACATGTAGGGACTGAGACGTCTGCAACCAATCGCAGTGCGCCCAAGACCATGTTCCGCGGTTCAGGAAGCAAGGTGCCGATAAACGAGATCGGCAGGATCCGTTCGGGGTGCTGCGGGATCGAGACGCGCGCCAAGCCGCTCCGCAACGGCAACGGATGCGGCATTGCCAGGAGCTATATAGCTGACGAGCGATGGCAATTTGAGCGTCGCGAAGGCCCAGTTGCGCAGCGCGAGCGCCGCTTCGGTCGCATAGCCTCTGCCCTCGTATCCCTCGTAGACGAACCAGCCCAGTTCCTTTTCCGGAAAAAGCGGCCCGTGATTGATCCCCACCTGACCGACGCATTCGCCGGTTTCGCCAAGCTCGATCATCAGCGCTCCGTGCCCGAAAAGCTGCCACAGAGCCACGTCGTGACAGAACATCCCCCACGCCGCGCGCAGATCGAACGGGCCACCCATTCCGACGGATCGCGGCGAGGCCATGATCTCAGCATAAGCGACGAAATCGTCGATCTCAGGCATGCGGAGCCTAAGACGCTCGGTTCGAATGGTCATCGCGCCCGCTTCGGACATGTCGTCGCCTCCTCTGTCAGGTTGGGTTGGAGTTTCGGCCGTTGAACGAAATATTCTAGCTTTCAAATGCCGGGGCGAATTGCAACATCCCGCTTGACGGAGATCCGCGAAAAACAATCCTCTGCACGAGCCGCGTATCGAGGTCGAGATACTTCAACTGTCCATCGCTGCTGAAACCGACACGGCTGTAGATCTCGGGATTGCCGATCAGGGCGCATCCGCTGGCGCCCATCTCGTTCAACAATTCGAGACCCCGTGCAATCATCGCCTTGCCGATGCCCTGCCGCTGTCTCTCCGGCTTGACCGATATCGGCCCCAGCCCGAACCAGCCCTCATGCGCGCCGTCGATCGTCACCGGCGAAAACGCCACATGTCCGAGAATCTCGCCGCCCTGCTCGGCCACCAGCGATATCTTGAGATCGCCCGCCGCACGAAGTCTTCGGACAATCTCCGCTTCCGTTCCGTCGCTGTAGGGCATCGGCTTGAAGGCGGTCGAGGTCAGATCATGAATCGCATCGATATCATCAGGCGTTTCGTCTCGGATAAGCATCTCTGTCAATTCCTCAAGCGCGTTGTCGTCAGGGCTGCCCGTACAAACAATGTCTTATCCCATTGAAACGAAGTGTCGTAGATCCCAGAAAAACCTCGCGGGGATTCCGCTACCCCTCTTCCGCAGAAGATTTCGAGGCTATAGACCTAAGCTCGTGGGCACCGTCCTGCTGATCGAAACATCGGAGCGTACCATCTCTGTCGGCACCGTCCGAAGGGTATTTGCGTCTTCGCAATCAGAGGTTCTGCGATGAATGATATCGCCGATCACGGTGTTCGTTTCGGACGAATTGCCGCCATGCTGCCGGTCAAGGACATGACCAAGGCCTATGATTTTTACGCCAATGTCCTCGGCTTCAAGAAAACATTCGAGAACGGCAATCCTGTCGGCTTCATGATCCTGAAGCGCGATCAGGGCGAAGTGCATCTCACCTTGCAGCCGAACCACAAGGCTGCGGACTTCAATGTTGCCCACCTGATGGTCGACAATGTCGATGCCTTGCATGCGGTTTGCCAGCAATATGGGCTGAGAATCATCAAGAGCCTTCAGGACAAGGACTACGGATTGCGGGCCTTCGTGTTTGAAGATCCCGACGGCAACCGCATAGACGTTGGCCAACCGATCTAGCCAGCCATGAGAAGTGGATGGGGATACAGTCCCCATCCAACTTTCGCACATTCCCGAATTCCGCAGTGCTCGTCATTTGAGTCGAGCCCCTGCATCTTGTCCATCACAGGGAAAGTCGAAGACCAGCAAGCCGTGCTCCTCCAGCGGCAGCTGCGCCACGACCTCCCCTTGCCGGTTCAGCACGGCCGTCGGTCCCAAGGCGATGCGCCCGTCGCGCTCGCCCGTTACGTCGGACGATATCAGCCACAGGCCTGTCTCGCGGCATCTTTCACCGCGAACGGCATTGTGCAGCGGCTTGAATATTTCCGCCTTTTCCCGTGGCATCATGTTGTTGGACAGGCATAAGATCAGCGATGCGCCAGACGCAGCAACCTTTGCGGCTGCCTCCGGAAAATTGGTGTCGTAGCAGATGTTGATCCCATAGCGCAGGGCACCGATCGCAAAGCGCGGACTGTCCTTTCCAGCCTCGAAAGCCCGTTCGCCGTGCAGCAGGTGGGCCTTCCGATAGCGGCCGAGGAGAGCGCCGCGCTCGACGACGACGGCGGTGTTGAACAATCGCCCGTCATCGATCTCGATCAACCCCATGACCAGCACCGGTCCCGACTTCGGCAACCGATCCAGGACCGCCGCGAACTCGGCCGATGCGAGATCGAGGGCATCACGCCGCGCCGATCGTTCATCGGTCAGGTAGCCTTGCAGAAAACTTTCGGGAAAGACCAGCAGGGCAACGCCATCAGCCTCGGCGAGCGCCGCGACCCTAACCGCATAATCCAAGGCCGCCTCGACATTCTCCCGAAACTCCGGCGTCTGCGCGGCGGCTATCCGAATGCTATTCACCGTGATCTCCGGGTTTCAGCCTCGGCCTTTCAGCAAAAGGCCCGGCGCAGTGGCCGGGCCTCTCCTTGAAAAATCAGTAAACCTCAGAAGGTCGACGCACCGCTGCCCCAGGGGCCGTGGTGGAAATCCTTACCATCAAGGCGGTCGAAGCCGTGGGCGCCGAAGAAGTCGCGCTGTGCCTGGATGAGGTTTGCCGTTCCCCTGCCCTGGCGATAGGCGTCGAAATAGGTCAGCGCCGAGGTCAGCGCCGGCACCGGCAGGCCGGCGGCAATCGCGGCACCGACGACACGGCGCAGCGCCGGGATCGATTCCTTGACCATGTCGGAGAAAGCCGGCGTGACGATGAGGTTTGCAGCGTCAGGCGCCTTGGTGAAGGCCGAGGTGATCTCGTCGAGGAACTGCGAGCGGATGATGCAGCCGGCGCGCCAGATCCTGGCAATCGTCGGCATCGGCAGCGACCAGTTGAACTCGCGCGATGCTTCCGCCATCACTGCGAAGCCCTGCGCATAGGCGCCGATCTTGGCGGCGAAAAGCGCCAGTTCCAGATCCTTGTTGAGCTCGGGGCCATAAGCGATCGGGAAGGACACGGCCTGGGTCCCGAAGATCTTCTCGGCGGCTTCGCGCTGCGATTTCATCGAGGAGAGGCTGCGGGCAGCGACCGCGGCTTCGATCGCCGTTGCGGGAATGCCCATGTTCTGCGCCTCGATCGCTGACCACTTGCCAGTGCCCTTCTGGCCTGCCTTGTCGAGGATCATGTCGACCATCGGCCCGCCGGAAACCGGATCGGTTGCGGCAAGCACCTTCTCGGAGATTTCGATCAGGTAGGAGTTCAGCCGGCCCTTGTTCCATTCGCCGAAGATGCCGGAGATTTCGGAGGCACTCTTGCCGAGGCCGTCGCGCAGGATGCCGTAGATTTCGGCGATCATCTGCATGTCGGCATATTCGATGCCATTGTGGATGGTCTTGACGAAATGGCCGGCGCCGTCATTGCCGAGCCAGGCGACGCAGGGCTCGTCATTGTAACGGGCGGCAATCGAGGTCAGCACCTTCTCGACGCGCTTCCAGGACTCTTCGGTGCCGCCGACCATGATCGACGGGCCGTGGCGCGCGCCTTCTTCGCCGCCGGAAACACCCATGCCGATGAAGGTCAAATCGGTATTCTTCAGCCGATCGAAGCGGGCGACGGTGTCGCGGAAATTGGCGTTGCCGGCATCGATCATGATGTCGCCCTTGGAGAGATGCGGGCGCAGCAGCTCCATCTGCTGGTCGACGGGCTCGCCCGCCTTGATCATGATGATGATCGGGCGCGGCGGCCGGATCGCATCGACGAATTCCTCGATGGTTTTGCAGGGAATGATCTGCTTCTTCAGATCGCCGGCGCTTTCGTAGAATTCGTCGGTTTTCTCCGGCGTGCGGTTGAAGACCGCGATTTTATTGCCTTTTTCCGCGATGTTGAGCGCCAGGTTGGAGCCCATGACCGCAAGGCCGATCAGTCCGATTTCTGCCTTTTCCACGACAAACCTCCGATGTGTCATTTGGACCGGTGTTGTGGCACTGTCTCGGTCAAACGGCAAGTCTCGCAAGGGTCTAATCGGTTCGCAAAAGCCAATGAAATGAGGCTTGCAATACCTCGGCTTGTCCGACAACCCGCCAGCTGCCGCCCAATCCGGAAGCCGCAAGTTTTTCGTACGACCTGCCCGCAACGCCCTGTCTCATGGTATTATCAGGGCATCGGGAGATATCGCATTGGCATCGGGAAAACGAAAAGAGATGGCTCTCCTGGCGGCCCGCGCCGGCTGCTACTGTGAGTCTATGCCGCCGCCGACGCTGCGACGCCATTTCAGCCGCCTCTGGTCGCATGCGCTCCATGACGGACCGCCGGCAATGGTGGCGATCGTGCCGGATGGCTATTGCGATCTCCTCTGGATCGACGGCCGGCTGCTTGTCGCCGGTCCCGACAGGACAGCGGCCTTTCCCGTCATTCGGCCGGGCGCGACTGTCATCGGCGCACGTTTTGCGCCTGGCGCCGCAGCACCCTGGCTGGAGACGCCGCTCTCGGCACTGGTCGGCTGCTCGGTGCCCCTCGCTGACTTCGGCCGGAAGGACACTGCCGAATTCGAGGCGCGGCTTGCGGATTGCCCCGACCCCTCAGCCGCCACGGCGCTGTTTGGCCGCCTGCTCGAAGAGGCCGCGCGCGATGAGGAAGAGCCCGCCCGAGAGGCTGCCGTGATCTTCGCCGCCGCCGACAGCCGTCGCCCGGCACCCGGCCTGCTCGACAGGCTCGGCATGAGCGAAAGGCAGCTGCGCCGCCGCTGCCACCACCATTTCGGCTATGGCGCAAAGACGCTGGAACGGATCCGCCGGTTCCAGCGTTTCCTCGACCTCTGCCGCAGGTCGGACACGATGCCGCTTGCCCGCCTTGCGCTCGAAGCGGGCTTTGCCGATCAGCCCCACATGACGCGCGAGGTCGGCGAGCTCTCGACGCTGACGCCCGCGGTCATTCTTGACCAGCTCAGCATGCGGCAAAGAGCCGACTGACCGTTTTGTTCAAGACGCTGCCGGCCGGTCTGTTATTCTGACGAAAGCAAATGACAGGGACCTGCAGCCGATGACGACAATGCCCGCGAAAATCATCCACCTGTCGATCGAGCGCGACTGGCGCGACGTCTATGACTTCGCCGGCAAACCGGAGAACATGCCGCTCTGGGCTTCCGGCCTTGCGACCGGCCTCGAACCGCACGGCGCCGACTGGATCGCCCACGGCGCTCTTGGCAGCGTCAAGGTGAGCTTCGTACCTACCAATGAATTCGGCGTGATCGATCATACAGTGACGATCGAATCCGGCCTCAGGGTCTATAATGCCCTGCGCATCGTGCCGAACGGCGATGGCTGCGAGGTCATGTTCACGCTGCTGCGTCTGCCCGGCATGACCGACGCGCAGTTTTCCGCCGATGCCGCCCATGTCGAGAAGGATCTTGCCATGCTGAAAGCCCTGATGGAGAGATAGATGGCCGAGAAGACAGAAAACCACGATCGCCGTATCGATTATGTCGAATTCAACGTCGCCGACATCGCCGCCGCCAAAGCCTTTTACGGCTCGGCCTTCGGCTGGCGCTTCACCGATTACGGCCCCAATTATTGCGAATTCGACGATGGCCGGCTGAAGGGCGGCTTTACCGATTTCGGACCGGTGCGTCCGGGCGGCGGCCCGCTGGTCGTTGTCTATGCCAGAGACCTGGAAGAAGTGCTGACCTCAGTCGAAAGAGCCGGCGGCACGATCTGCCGGCCGATCACCGATTTTCCCGGCGGCCGTCGCTTCCACTTCCTCGACCGCGACGGTTACGAGCTCGCCGTCTGGGCGGCCGCTTAGCCAGACTACCCAAGGCAGCCGAGTTGGTCAGGCTGCCTAAGGCTGCCGACCGGGATCAGGCAGCCTGCGACAGCCGATCGAGATCTTCCATGACGAGCAGGGCGCCGATCACCGTACCGCCCGCATCGCGCAGCGGCGACATGCGACAGCGCACCTGCCGCGATCCGCCGCTGTCGGCCGAGCGCTCATAGGAATAGTCGATCTGTTCGCCGGCAAAACAGGCGTCGAGCTTATGCTTGGCGCATTCGGCAAACCGCTCCTCGCCGATGAATTCGGAAAGGTGGCGGCCGATGAGCTCCATCGGCTTCCTGTTGAGATGGGCGCTGTTGGCCGGATTGGAATAGAGGTAGCGATAGTCCCTGGTCAGCACCGCCACGCGATCCGGCAGGCTTTCGAGGATCACCGCGTTGAGGAACTGGCCATTGTCGGTATCCGGCACATAAGCCGGCGGCGGCTCGATGCGCACATCCTGCGGCGAAGGCACGCGCCAGTCCGGCCCATGCGCCCCGAAATAGCGGTCGAGCAGGTAGGAAAGCACCGACGTGTGCTCCGTGACGCTGGCGCTGTCGTCGGCATCCTGGCTGATCAGATGGCTCACAAACTGCAGTTGCATGTAAACTTCGAGCAGATTGACTGCCCGGCAGGCGAGGATTGCCTCGACCAGCGGCTCGACATGGCGGTCGAGCGCCGTGACGCGCTGGTCGTCGCCCAGGCGTATGGCTTCCTCGATTTGCACGCAACGCAAGGAAAAAGCTCGAAAAAGCTCCAGCAAGACGCCTCCACTCCCATTGTCCCAAGAGACGAGTCCGAAACCTCACATGGCTGCATTTCCCAAAAATGCGCCTTCCGGTAGACATTATTCGCGTCCTGGTGGTGACGGATAACATGAAGTGCCCTCAGTTTCAATCCGAGAGCACCTGCCGCTTTTCACCGCTGATAAATGAGGGTGGACGTTTTTGGAGCATGATGCCGAAAGTGTGAGCGGTTTTCGGCATCATGCCGGCCTGAAATCATCCTGTTCTAAGGCGCGAGCGTCTGCTTGATCTGCCAGCGGTCGTGATACCACAGCCACTGTTCCGGATATTCCCGCACCCAACTTTCCACCTTGTCGTTGAGCAGCTGGGCGGCGGCCGGCAGGTCGAGATTACCCGCAGCGTCGCGCGGCATATCCAGCCGCGGCTCGATTTCCAGCCGGTAGCGATTTCCGGGCAGACGGATGCAGCGCGCCGGATAAACCTCGCAGTCGAACTGGCGCACCAGCTTCGGCAGCAGCGGATTGGTCTTGACCTCGCGTCCGAAGAAGGTGCCCTTCAGCCCCTTGCGGAATTTCTGATCGACGAGCACGCCCACGCCCTGTCCTGCTTCGAGCTGACGGGCGAGCGCGAAGGAGGAGCCGGCATGCGAGGGCACCAGCTTGCCCATGCGCGCGCTCCTGAAGTCGAACACCTTCTTGGCGACATAAGGATTATTCGGTGGCCGGAAGAGCACGGTCACGGTCAGCCCGAAAGCGGCGCCTGCCACCGGCAGGAGCTCGAAATTGGCGGTATGGCCGGTAAAGACGATGAAGGGGCGCGGACTATCGCGCAGGTCGAGGAAGATCGGGACGCCCGACACCTCCACCCTGCCCGGCTCCGACTTTTCGGGATCATAGTCGAACAGCTGATCGAGGAAGACGTATTCGGCCGCAAGCCGGCCCATATTGCCCCAGCTGGCGAGCGCGATCTCCTCGATCTCGGCCTCGCTCTTCTCAGGGAAGGCATTGCGCAGATTGGTCAGCATCAGTCTGTGGCGGCTGGTCTGCCGGCCGAGGCGGCGCATCATCCTGTCGGCGAAGCGGATCGCGCCATCGGCCGGAAACAGCTTCAGGAAATTCAGGAAGCCGAACATCACCTGAGCCACCAGCCATTGCTGGAAATTCCTGAGCGCCAGAACGATCCGGGTGATGAACAGTTTCACGCGGTCAATCCATCTTCAGGATGATCTTGCCGAAGATCTGGCGCGATTCCATCCGCTCCAGCGCCCGGTCGATATCGCTGAAGCTGACCTCGGTATCGATGACGGGATGGACGAGCCCGCGGCCCATCTTCTGCATCGCATTCGCCATGTTCTCCATGCGGCAGCCGAAGGAGCCGAAAAGCTTCAGTTGCTGCTGGAACAGCATCATCAGGTTCATCTCTGTGGAAACACCCGAGGTCGAACCACAGGTGACGAGACGGCCGCCGCGCTTCATGCAGAGCATCGAGCCCGCCCAGGTATCCTTGCCGACATGTTCGAAGACGACGTCGACGCCCTTCTTCTTGGTGAGCTTGCGCACCACGCCCTCGAAGCGGTCGGTGCGGTAGTTGATGACGTGATCGGCGCCGAGGGCTTTGGCCTTTTCGATCTTGTCGTCGGAACCGACTGTGGTGATGACGGTGCAGCCGATCTTCTTGGCGAGCTGGATCGCTGCCGTGCCGATGCCGGAGCCACCGGCATGGACGAGGATCGTCTCGCCCGGCTCAAGCTTGGCATTGTCGAACAGCATGTGCTCGACCGTGCCGAAAGTGACCGGAGCAAGCGCCGCGCCGATCGCATCGACGCCGGGAGGGGCAGGCACCAATAGGCGCGCGGGGAGGTTGACCTTCTCCTGCGCAAAGCCGTCGAGATGGAAGCCGTGCACGCCTGAGACATGTTCGCAGAGATTGTCGCGGCCTTCGCGGCAGGGACGGCAGAGGCCACAGGTGCGCGCGCCATAGATCGCCGCCAGCTGGCCGGGCAGCACGTTGGCGACCCCCGGCCCGATCGCCTCGACGACGCCGGAGGCTTCGGCACCAATGACGAGCGGCATCTTGCGCTTGGCGAATGCCATGCCGCGCCATCCCCAGACGTCGATATGGTTGAGTGCCACTGCCTTGACCCGCAGCGTCACCTCGCCGGCACCTGGGGCATCCGGTTCCGGCAGATCGGTGATCTCAAGCTTGCGGTCGTCGATCAGTTGCAAAGCGCGCATGGCAAAATCCCTCGCCTGGAAGGCGTTTTTCTTGTCTTGAAATTGTCGGGAACCGCTTAAGCCGGTTCGAGCGCCATGACAAGGCTGGCATTCTGCCCGCCGAAGCCGAAGGAGTTGGAAAGCACGGCTGAAACCTGAGCTTCCCGCTTCTTGTTCGGCACGACATCGAGAACGATCGACGGATCGGGGTTGTTGTAGTTGATGGTCGGCGGCAGCGTTCCGGTCAACATCGTCTGCAGCGAGAACACCGCCTCGACGGCGCCCGCCGCCGTCAGCGTGTGGCCGATCATCGACTTGTTCGACGAAACCGGAATGCCGACCAGCTTCTCACCGAAGACGGCAGACATCGAACCATATTCCATCTTGTCGTTCTCAGGCGTCGAGGTGCCGTGGGCATTGATATAGCCGATATCGCCCTCGCTCATGCCGGCATCGGCGAGCGCTGCGCGGATCGTCGCAATCGCCGGGCCGCCGTCAGGCGACGACCGGGTGCGGTGGAAGCTGTCGGCCTTGTCGCCGGCGCCCTTCATGATGCCGAGCACCTTGGCGCCGCGGGCGACTGCTGATTCCAGCGATTCCAGCACCAGCGTCGCCGCACCTTCGGCAATCACGAAGCCGTCGCGATCCTTGCTGAACGGCTTGGAAGCCTTGGTCGGCGGATCGTTCTGCGTCGAAAGGGCTGACAGCAGCGAGAAGCGGATCAGCGCTTCTGCACTCAGCGATCCGTCGGTCGCGACCGTCAGCGCGCGATCGGTGCGGCCCTGGCGGATCGCCTCGATGCCGAGCTGGATCGCCGTGACGCCGGAGGCGCAGGCGGTCGACAGCGTCACGGGCAGACCGCGGGTGCCGAACCGGTCGGCAAGCCGCTCGGATATCGCGCCGAACAGCGCCGCCTCATGGAAGGCCGGGTCCGGACGCTGGCGCAGCGCCGTCAGAAAGCGCTCGTAGGCATCACCCGGATGGTCGGAGGCCGGCGAACGGTCGGCAAGCTCGAAGCGTGCGCTCCATTCCGGTTCGATCGGCGGGGCGGCGAGGAATAGCGGGCCATTGAAATCACCGGAAAGGCCAGCATCGGCAAGCGCCTCGATCGTCGTTTCGCGGGCAAAGGCATAGGAGCGCTCGACGGCATTCGGCACCGGGATGCCGATAAAATCGACGGTGCCGGCGATCCGCGTCGACAGGCCCTCAGTCGGGAAGCGGTTGATTTCGTGAATGCCCGACGTGCCTGACGAAAGCGCCGCCCAGTTGTCGCTGAGGCCCTGGCCGAGCGAGGTGATGATGCCCATGCCGGTAACAGCCACGATCGGACGGCCGAGGTGATCTCTATAAGCGGAAGCTGTCATATCTCTCACTCCTCACGCATTTGCGGAAAGAACGGCGACGCCCTCGCCGCGCTGGTGTCCGACCGTGGTCACGACGGCGGCGGTGGCGCCTGCCCGCATCGGCGCCTCATGGGCGGCATCGAAGGGCGGAACTTTTGCCTTGCCGTCGACGGCAAGGGCTGCGAGCGCCAGACCCAGCGTGAACTGCGTCTCGATCGTATGGCCGGTGATCCCACCGAAGCCGCGGATTGCTACGTCGGGCAATTGATGTTCGAGTACCGCCCGCTCGCGAGCGGCAAGATCGTGCATGCCGGTCGATCCGGAAAAGATCGCCGTGCTCTCAGTGGCAAGCCCGGCAGCCGGCGCCAAAAGCCGCTCCAGCCGGACTTCGAGATTGCCGGAATTGCGGTTGCCGCGGTCGCCCTCGACCGCGTCGATGACAGCATAGATATGGGCGCCGCGGGCTTCAGCATGTTTGCGCGATTCCAGCACCAGGAAGGCGCCTGCCGAACCGGTGATCATGCCGCCGCCATCGCTCGGTCTGCGCGACCAGAGCGGCACCCAGTCGCCGCGCGCATGGGCGCCGATCGCTTCTGTGAGCAGGATCATGTCAGGCCGTTCGGCCGCGAAGGCGCCTCCAACAAGCGCATGCGAGGATTCGCCTGATTTGATACGGTAGAAGGCGGTCTCGACGGCGGATATGCCGGCCGCTTCCTCGCCCATGAAGGTGCGCGACGAGCCGGTGACCTTGTGCACGATCGAGATATTGCCGGCGAGCAGATTGGAAAGCTGGGCGAGGAACAGCGTGGGCCTGAGTTCCGTCGTCAGCTTCTCGTTGAGCAGCAGCTCGCGGTCGTTGCGCTTCAGCGCCTCGTCGACGATCAGCGTGTCGACATTGATATCGCGCTCGCCGCCGCCGGCCGCCACGATCATGTCCATCGTGCCGCAGGCCTCGATATCGTCCTTGAAACCGGCATCGTCGAGCGCAAGGCCGGCGGCGAAGACGCCGATGCGCTGCCAGTTCTCCATCTGGCGCTGATCACCGCGCTTGGCGATCTGCTGCGACCAGTCGATCTCGGGCAGTGGATGCACCGGATAGGGCTTGAACTTTTCGGTCTCGACGATGGCTTTCGGGGTGCTCGCGGCCGAAAGCAGCGCGATATGCGCATCCTTGCCGACGCCTTGACAGGTGACGATGCCGATGCCCGAGATGACGACGTCGTTTGCAGCCTTGCTCATCCAATCACTCCCTGCGCCGCGATCGCTTCGAGAAGCCCGATCTCGCCGGCACGTTTCTTCACGATATCGCCGAGTGGCACCTCGGAAAACGGCATGGTGCGCAGTTTCAGCTGCGCATCGCAAACCTTCTTGCCGCCGCTGGTGATCTTAGCCTTGGTGACCGCGAAACCCGAACCGTCATGCTCCAGCACCGCCTCGATGTCGAGCACGGCTTCCGGTTCGACGAAGGTGCGCATCTTGGCGCCGTCGACCGTCATCAGGAAAGGCATGGCGGCAAAATTGGTGACGGCAAGCACCAGCATGCCGGAGGCCTGCGCCATGGTCTCGATCAGGAGCACGCCGGGAACGAGCGGCATGCCGGGAAAATGACCCTCGAAGACGGGGCTCTTGGCCGGCACGACGGATCGCGCCTTAAGCGTGCCCTTCTTCAGGTCCACCGCTTCGACGCGGTCAATCATCTGGAAATATTCCAGCAGCATTCGGATCCTCCGGCCCGACAGGCCAGATCCGCCCGCCGGTGACGCCTGAAGCGCGTCTGGTTCGCACTTTAGGTCTTTGTTTTACGCATGCCGTTGTCCCAAAACCGCTGCGCACTTTTGGGCGGCATGCACTAGTTAGGAACGAAACCGCCCGGCCGCCATATTCAGGGCGGCAGGGCGTTCAAAAAGACTGTTATATCGCTCAGGCCTTGGCTGCTTTGAGCTCGTCGATCTTGGCGCAGAGGTTCTTCAGCACGAAGTATTCTTCGGTGGAAACCTTGCCTTCGTTGACTTCCTGCGTCCACTTTTCGAGCGGGATCTTGATGCCGAATTCCTTGTCGATCGCAAAGACGATGTCGAGGAAATCAAGGCTGTCGATACCGAGGTCGTCGATCGTATGGCTCTCCGGCGTGATCGTCGCGCGGTCGATCTCGCTGGTCTCTGCAATAATGTCGGCAACTTTATCGAATGTAGCGGTCACGCGCTGTACCTCATGAAATGACGATTTAAACCCCCTCATAGGCAAATCCATTTCAAAAGCCAATGCTTTCGTCCCGGCACTATGGCAATTTGTCGATCGGGTGTTGCTTAAACAGCAATGGAATGCCGGCCTTTGCCGTCACCCGAACAGGCGTCGGGGCGGAAGGCGAGGCCTCTGTGGAAGGCCCGCCGCGCCGGCAGATTGGAGAAGCCGTCCGAATCTAACCCATGGATGGCCCTCGCACCGGAGCAAGCGCGGTTCCCGACAAAACCCACGGGCGGGAACGCTTTGATCTAGATCAAACAGCGATCTCAGCGAAATTGATAATCCTCAAGCGGCGCTGGGGCATGCGGGGCATGCTAGCCATGCCGGACGCGCCAGTCGTGCCAGCCAGACGAGGATTTCAAAAGGGATCGGGACATGGATGTTGCCCGCAGCGAATTTTTCGAGACCGGCACTCCCGTCGCTTGCACTTCCTGCCAGGCGCGACACGGCGTCGTCTGCGGCGCTCTGTCGAAAGGTCAATTGAGGGAGCTCAACCGCCACTCTCTGCGCCGGAAGATCGAGGCCGGCTGCGAGATCATCGCCCAGGGGTCGGAAAGCTCTTTCTATTCGAACATCATGCGCGGGGTGATAAAACTCTGCAAGGTGATGCCGGACGGGCGCCAGCAGATCGTCGGCCTGCAATTCGCCCCCGATTTCGTCGGCAGGCCCTTCGTGCGCGAAAGCACGCTGTCGGCCGAGGCTGCGACCGATTCTGAAATCTGCGTCTTCCCGCGCAACCTGCTCGACCGCATGATATCGGAGACGCCGGAACTGCAGCGCAGCCTGCACGATCAGGCGCTGAGGGAGCTGGATGCCGCGCGCGAATGGATGCTGACGCTCGGCCGGCGCACCGCCGAGGAGAAGGTCGCAAGCCTGCTCCACCTCATCGCCACCCACGCCGAACCGCAAACGGCCACAAGCACCGCCTTCGACCTGCCGCTATCCCGCGCCGAGATCGCCGACTTCCTCGGGCTGACGATCGAAACCGTCAGCCGTCAGATGACCAGGCTGCGCAAGAGCGGCGTCATTCGCATCGAGAATTTCCGACATATCATCGTCCCCGACATGGATGAACTGGAGCGGATGATCAGCGCATAAGAGGGATCAGCGCGGCTCATAACCCGTTGGGTTAGCGCGGCGCATAACCCGTTCGGTTAGCGCGTAATGACCACGCGGGTATTGGCAAGGCCGGCCTGCCGCGCCAGCGAGAAGAACTGGGCGGCATTGTCCGGATGCAGGCGAACACAGCCATGCGAGGCCGGCCGGCCCAGGCGCTTCAGGTCGAAGGTGGCGTGAACGGCATAACCGCCGTTGAAGAACACAGCGTACGGCATCGGCGCATTGTCGTATTTCCTGGAGCGGTGATCACGCGACAGCCACTTGGCGCTCCATGAACCGGTCGGCGTGACGTAGCCATTGCGCGCGGTCGAAACCTTCCAGCGATACTTGACGAAGCCGTTCTCGGAAACAGTCATCGTCTGCTTGCCGATGCTGATATTGGCGACCAGCGTTGCTGCCTGAGCGGCAACAGGAGAAAACTGCAGCAATAAACTTGCGGCCGCAGCCGCCAAAATCGTCTTCATCATAGCCCCTCTTCGAACCCGCGCAGCTTATTTGCGCCCTCACGAAAGAGAGACTACGGCAATACTTATTAGATTGCTTTAATCCGAATGGTAATCACAATTTCAACGGCGCATCGCAGCAAGCGGATGCGCCGCAGGCTTATTGAAGCTTGCGCTTCGCCCCAGCCTGATTGAGCCCTTGGTAGGCCTTGTTCATCTTCTCGCGGATCGAGGCCATGGTGCCGAGATTATGGCCGCAGGCGGCACAGGTGATGATGTCGGTCTCCCGGATCTCGGGACGCTCGAACTTCATCTTGGTGCTCTTGCACTTCGGGCACGGTAATTCAACCTGAACTGTCATCGCTCTGCTTCCGGTCTGGTGGAGGTAGGAGGCGTTTCGCATAAACGTTTGAGTGGGAGCTGTCTACCAAGGCGTGATCGTACCCTGCCGCCTCTACAGAAAACACAAGAAAAGCCCGAACGTAACACCGGCGAGCACCATGCAGCTGGCATAGAATACCGATACGCCATCCTCGATGTCGCCTGAGGTCGCCACGTCGCGACCGGTGTCGTTGATCATCGGTTCACGCACGATGACGCCGCCATAGATGCGCGGGCCGGCGAGCTGGACATTCAGCGCGCCTGCCATGGCCGCCTCCGGCCTGCCGGAGTTCGGCGAACGGTGCAGGGCCCCGTCGCGCATCGCGACCCGGATCGCCCCGCGCCCGGCGCTTGTTCCCCGCCGGATCCAGGCGCCGGCGGCGATCAGCAGGATGGAGAGCCGGGCGGCCGGCCAGTTGGCGATATCGTCGAGTCGGGCCGCCGCCCAGCCGAAATCGACGTATTTTTCCGACTTGTGGCCGATCATCGAATCCGCCGTGTTCAGCATCTTGTAGGCGAAGAGCCCTGGCAGGCCGAAGACGGCATACCAGAGAGCCGGCGCCACGACGCCGTCGGAAAAATTCTCGGCAAGGCTTTCGATCGCCGCGCGGCAGACGGCTGGCTCATCCAGCGTCTCGGGATCGCGTCCGACGATGCGGGAAACGGCGGTCCGCCCGCCGGCAAGCCCCTCGTCGCGTAAGGCGACGGCGACGGCCGCGACGTGATCGGCAAGGCTTTTCTGCGCCAGGAAGATCGCCACCAGCCCGGTCTCCAGCAAGATGCCGGCAAGGCCGAACAGCGCGAAGAACCGGTTGAACACGAAGCCTGCGGCTATCGCCACCAGAAGCAGCGCCAGGATGGCGGCGATACCGTTCATTCGGCGTTGCGAGCCGGTGAGACTTTCCGGGTTGAGCTGCCGGTCGGCATAAGAGATCGCCGCGCCGAACATGACGACGGGATGCGGCATCCGCGACCACAACCATTGCGGATCGCCGGCGATCCGGTCGAGCAGCAGCGCCAGAAGCAGTACGAGTAGGTTTTCGTCGATCGTCATCGCTCAAATCTCTGAAGGACTTCGCCAAGCCGCCTGTCGGCCGCCGGATCGGGCGTCAGCCCGAAACGCAGCCAATCCGGCGCATAGTCGAACTTGCGGACGAGAATATGATGGCGGCAGAGATGCGTGTAAATGTCGCCGGCTTTCGCATCGGCGACAAGGGTGAAGAGCGCCGTTCCTCCAGCCATCCGCAACCCCGCGCCCTTCAGCACTGCATGCAGGCCGGCGCTGCGTTCGTCGATGCGGCCGCGGATCGGAGAGACGTCCGAGCGCAGCAGCGAACCCGCAATCGAAAGAGCCGGGCCGGAGACCGCCCAGGGACCGAGCCAGTCTTCGAAACGCGCGAGAATATCATCCCGCGCAATCGCAAAACCGAGCCGTAGGCCGGCAAGCCCGAAGAACTTGCCGAAAGAGCGGAAGATGATCAGGTTCGGAAGCTGCTGCGCCCGGGATGCGAGGCTGAGCGCCGGATCGGTATCACCGAAGGCCTCGTCGACGACGAGAAGCCCGCCTGCTGCCTTCATCCTGTCGTGCAGGGCAATCAGCTTTTCGGCCGGCCATATCAGCCCATCAGGATTGTTCGGATTGACGACAATAGCCAGCCGATGCCCGGCCCCGATCGCCGCAACATCGCCGACCGCATCGACGGCAAAACCCGCCGAGGCGAAGGCGCGCTCATATTCGCCATAGGTCGGCGACACCACGGCGACGCGTTCGTCCGTCACGGCGATCTTGTTGTCCGTCACGGCGACCCGCCTGCCCGCCTCGATGAGGCGCGGCAGAAGCTGGATCACCGATTGCGTGCCGGGCACGGGCAGCGGCAGAATCTTGCCGCTACCGTAGTGGTCGCGCGCCGCGCGCCTTGCCTCATCGACGAGGTGCCTGTCCGGCAGGCGGTGCCAGGCTCGCGCCGGAATGTCAGGCAGCGCGACGGGGCACGGATTGATGCCGGTGGAAAGATCGAGCCAATCTTCCGGCCTGCCGCCGAAAGCGGCGGCAGCGGCGGTGACGCCGCCGCCATGGACGATCGGTGCGCTCATGCAGCCGTTGCTCCGGCCAGATCGATCAGATGCATGTAAGACCCCGCCACCTGGTCGCGCCTGAGACCGGCGGCACCCAGGTCGGTTCCGAGCGCATCCTGCACCTGAAAAAGCCGCTTGCCCTCGCCCTCGGAGACGACGCTGGAATAGTGGAATTCATGGGCCGTCATCATCCGCGCAAAGAAGGCGCCGTCGAGCGGCACAACGCGGCGATAGCCGAGATGGCGTTTCCGCTCGGCATAGCTGGTAACGACGGGCAGCAGGCCGAGCATCTGATGACGCTTGCCCTCCGCGTCGATCAACCCGTCGCCAAGCACCATGTAGCCGCCGCACTCGCCGTAGATCCGGATGTCGCGCGCTGCCGCATCGAGCATGCCGGCGCGGAAATTCTGCGCCTCTGCCAGCCGTCCGGCATGCAGCTCGGGATAACCGCCGGGCAGATAGATCGCATCGGCATCCAAAGCCGGCGGCTCGTCGGCGAGCGGCGAGAAAAAGGAGATCGCAGCACCCCGGCGGCGCCAGCCGAGCAGCATATGCTCGTAGGAAAAGGCAAAGGCGATGTCGCGCGCCACGGCAATCCGAGCACCCAGCGGCGGCAGCCGGTCGATATTGGCCGCCGACGGACGATTGAGACCCTGCTTTGCAATGCGCAGCAGGAATTCGAAATTGCATTCCTCGGAGACCGCATCCGCCGCATGATCGATGAATGCGTCGAGCGTGGCATGTTCGCCGGCCTGGACGAGGCCGAGATGGCGCTCCGGCAGGGAAAGCGCCTTGTCGCTGCCGATGACGGCGATGACAGGCATACGGATCGCTTCGAGCGCCTGTCGCAGCATCGCCTCGTGCCGGTCGCTGCCGACCTTGTTGAGGATGACGCCGGCGACGCGGACATCGGCACGGAAACCGGCAAATCCCGAAACCAGCGGCGCGACCGACTGCGACATGCGCGAGGCATCGACGACGAGCACCACGGAAAGCCCGAGCTGGGCGGCGAGATCGGCCGCCGTTCCCTTTCCGTCGGCCGCCCCGTCGAAAAGTCCCATCATCGCCTCGATGACGAGGATGCGGTCGCCGGAGCGGTGAAGGGCGGCATTGGCCGAGATCAGTTCCGGGCGCATCGCCCAGGGATCGAAATTCAGGCAGAGGGTGCCGCTTGCGGCCGCATGAAAGGCGGGATCGATATAGTCAGGGCCGGCCTTGCCGGGCGCGACCGCAATGCCGCGCCGGCGGAGCGCTCGGAGCAGCCCAAGCGTCACCGTCGTCTTGCCGGCGCCGGAGGAAGGTGCTGCGATCAGGAGGCCGCTCATGCCCTCACCTTGCCTAACCGGCGGAACGGATCGGGCTGCAATCGCCGCCCACCCAGTGCACCAAGCCAATCGAGCGAGGCCCTGAGCCGCACCACCTCGCCGATGACGACCACGGCCGGCGGTTCGAGCCCAGAAGCGGCGACAGCCTCGGTCGCCTCTCCAAGCGTCGTCTCCAGCACCTGCTGCCGGCCGGTGGCGGCATTGCAGACGAAGGCGACGGGCTCGGACGGCAGCCGGCCGGCGGCGATCAGACGGGCGCTGATCTCGGCGATATGCTTGATCGCCATGTACATGACGATGACGGGCGAACCTCGGCCGATCGCCTCCCAGTTGATTCTGTCGGGCACGATGCCCGAGGAATCATGGCCGGTGAGGAAGGTCACGGCATGGTTGATGTCGCGATGCGTCACCGGAATGCCGGCATAGGCGAGCCCACCGATACCGGCGGTGATGCCGGGCACGATGCGGAAGGGGATATTGTGTTCGACCAGCGTCAACGCCTCCTCACCGCCGCGCCCGAACACGAAGGGATCGCCGCCCTTCAGCCGCAGCACCCGCTTGCCCGCGCGCGCCAGCTCCACCAGCCGCAACGAAATGTCGCGCTGTTTCGCCGAGGGCTTGCCGCCGCGCTTGCCGGCATATTCCACCAGAGTTTCCGGCCGCGCCAGCGCCAGGCATTCCTCGTTGACCAGCGCATCGTGGACGATGACGTCGGCCTCGAAAAGCCCCTTGGCGGCGAGCAGCGTCAAAAGCCCGGGATCGCCGGGACCGGCGCCGACGAGCCAGACGTTGCCCGGCTCGAGCACCGGAAGATGGGAGAATGCGGCATCGATCATCTTGCTGATCTAGGCCCCGCAAAGGGCAAGGTCAACGCCGCGCCCATCACCTCACTCGAAGTTGCTGAGATGATCGTGACTCACTTTGTGAAGCGTCGGATTCAAATCCTCGGAGAACCCGCACAACGCAATGAATATATTACAATATATCCCGAAGGCCGGCAGCATCGCGGCCGGCCTTCGAACTTGTCAGGCTACAAGCAGTGTATTGCGGATGAGGTCGAGGACCCTCTCCGACTCGATGCCGGTGCAGACGATCTGGCTCGGCAAGCCATCCCAGGCGCCATCAGGCGGAAAATGCCGCCCATCTCGCCTGACGATCGTCTGGCCATCGGCGATGCCGCCGCAGACGACGCGCACCGCACCCGATATCGACGAGAACAGCTCCGGCGCCACGGCATAGACGCAGGCGCAGCTGTCATGCACCATCATGCCGTCTTCGACCGCATGCCTGTAGAAATCGATGTAGGACTGCGAGAGTGCGTCGAGCTGCTTGACCGCCTTGTCACCCCTGGCTGCCATTTCGCCGAGATAGCTGCGACTCATCGTGGTGATCGCGGTGACGTCGAGGCCGATGACCGCCACCTTCCACGGCGCGGTCATCACGATGTCGGCAGCCTCGGGATCACCGTGGATATTGGCCTCGGCGACCGGAGAAACGTTGCCCGGCACATAGAAATTGCCGCCCATGATGACGACGTCCTTGGCCAGCGTCGCAATCTCCGGATCTTCCTTCAGCGCCAGCGCCAGATTGGTCATTCGGCCCACGGCGACGAGGCGCACCTCGCCCGGATGGGCGCGCACCGTGTCGATGATAAAGCGATGCGCCGGGCGCGGATCGAGCGGCAGGTCGATCGTCTCCGGTACGTCGATATCGCCGAGGCCGTTGTCGCCATGCACCATGGCCGGCCATGGCCGTTCCGCACGCGCGGAATCGATGGTGACGCTGGCGCCCTTGGAAACGGGTGCCGGAATATTCCATTCGCGCTTGAGGAAGAGCGCATTGCGCGTCGTCGTCTCAACCGAGGCGTTGCCGAAGACCGTGGTGATGCCGAGAAGGTCGATTTCGGGATGGCGATGCAGAAAGAGAAGCGCCATGGCGTCGTCGACGCCAGGGTCGGTGTCATAAATGACCTTGTGCATGAGATATCCTCTAGATGTGAACCGTGAGCTGCCGGACGGCGCCGCGAATTGGCGCCAACATAACGCTCATCAGGCTTTCTGCAACCCGCTGCGGGCAACTGCCGCCGTCGCATGTGCAGATTTGATCTTGGCGACAGCAAGCTCGGCATTCGGCCCCGCGGCCGCCAGCGCAGCTGCCTCGGAGACCCCATGGCAGCCGACGCGGGTAAAGACGATTTCCGACGGATTCGCCAGCCGCGGCGTCTCCTCCTCCAGCCGCAGCGCGCCGAAAAACACGGCAGGCACGGAAAAATGCGCAGCAACGGCAAGGATCGCCGGCTCCAGTCTTCGGCTGTCGATCGAGGCAATGGCGGTGAGTCCCTCCGCGCCGATAGCGGCTGCGTCGAGCGCCTCGATCGCAAGCGCCAGCATCTCCGCAGGCGGCGTCCCGCGCTCGCAGCCGAGGCCGAGCACGTGGCACCTCGCCGTATCGAAAGAGATATCGCTCATGGAAACCGTCAAATACGCCCTGCCCATGTCTTTGCAGGCATTGCAGCTTGGGGCGGCAAATGCAACAAGGCCGTCCGAAATCCCTGCCCGGAATACCACCTTGCCCGATATCGCCTTCCATCTGCTTCTGCTGCTCTGCGCAGCGGCTTTCTTTGCCGGGTTCGTCGATTCCATTGCCGGCGGCGGCCTCATCACCGTCCCCGTCATGCTGATCGCGGGCATTCCGCCTCTCCAGACCCTCGGCACCAACAAGGTGCAGTCCCTCTTCGGCGCGGCCTCGGCCACGATCGCCTATACCCGCAAGGGCCATGTGCAGCTTGCGGAACAATTGCCAAGGCGCTGATGGCTGTCATGGGCGGTTCGACCATCTTCCATTACCTCTGGCGTAATTGATAAGGTGCATCGCCTTCCTGCATGATCGGACTGCCTGGAACTGACGGGCGATCAAAAGGAGATGACCCGATGAACGACGCAAACACCAACGCAGAGCGCTATCTCGCCATCTGGAATGAGACGGATGCCGCTCGCCGTCGCGCTCTCATCGCCGAGAGCTGGAGCAAAGCGGCGACCTATATCGACCCACTGATGCGCGGCGAAGGCCATGAACAGATCAATTCGCTGGTCGAGGCGGTACAAAGCCGCTTCCCCGGCTTCCGCTTCGCCCTGATCGGGGCGGCCGACGGCTACGGCGACAACCTGCGCTTCTCCTGGGGCCTCGGCCCGGAAAACGGCGATGCGCTGATAAAGGGCACGGATTTCGCCGAACTCGAAGGCGGCAAGCTGAAATCCGTCCGCGGTTTCATAGATTTGCTGCCGGAAGCCGCCTGATGACGCCGACCGCTCGCTCCCTTGGAGACCATCTGCGCGAATGGCGCCAGCGCCGCCGCATGAGCCAGCTCGACCTCGCGCTGGAGGCGGAGATCTCGCAGCGGCATCTGAGCTTCATAGAGAGCGGGCGCTCGACACCGAGCCGCGACATGCTGCTGCATCTTGCCGAACGGCTCGACGTGCCCCTTCGCGATCGGAACCCGCTGCTGCTCGCGGCGGGTTTCGCTCCTGTTTTTGCCGAACGCGCGCTCGACGATCCCGCATTGGAACCGGCCCGTCGCGCCATCGACATGGTGCTGAAAGGGCACGAGCCCTTCCCAGCAATCGCTGTCGACCGCCATTGGACACTCATCGCGGCCAATGCGGCCATCGCTCCGCTGCTCTCAGCCGTTGCCGACCAGTCTCTGCTCACGCCACCCGTCAACGTACTGCGCCTCAGCCTGCATCCACATGGATTGGCGCCCCATATCAAAAACCTTTCCGAGTGGCGCGCCCACCTTATCGGCAGGCTACGCCAACAGTTCTCGGCTTCGGGCGATCCAATGTTGGACAATCTCTTGAAGGAGTTGCTGTCCTATCCAGCGCCTAAAACTGCTGGCGAGGTCCATACCGACTATGCCGGCATCGCCGTTCCCCTTCAGCTTTCGACCAAGGCCGGCTTGCTTTCCCTGATCTCGACAACGACTGTCTTCGGCACGCCCGTCGAAATCACTTTGTCGGAACTCGCGGTCGAATCCTTCTTCCCGGCGGATGCGGAAACGGCTGCCATCCTGCGCAGCCTCGCGCTCAACTGACCGCCTCAGAACTCCACGCCTGGTTGACCCTTGATGCCGGAGCGGAAGGGGTGTTTGACGAGTTCCATCTCGGTCACCAGATCGGCGATTTCGATCAATTCTTCCTTGGCGTTGCGCCCCGTCAGCACGACATGCGTCATATGGGGCTTCTCGCTCTTCAAAAAGGCGACGACTTCGTTGATGTCGAGATAGTCGTAGCGCAGCGCGATATTGATCTCGTCGAGCAGCACCATGGAATTGCGCTCGTCGCGGATCAGTTCCTTGGCCTTTTCCCAAGCGGCCGCCGCTGCGGCGACATCCCGGGCACGGTCCTGCGTTTCCCAGGTGAAACCCTCGCCCATCGTGTGGAACTGGCAGAGATCGGAGAAATGCTTCTCGATCAGGTCGCGCTCGCCGGTCCACATCGCGCCCTTGATGAACTGCACGACGGCTGACGGCTTGCCATGGGCGATGTGGCGGAAGATCATCCCAAAGGCAGACGAGGACTTGCCCTTGCCCTTACCGGTGTGAACGATGATCAGGCCCTTGCCATCCGTCTTGGTGGCCATGATCTTGTCGCGCGCGGCCTTCTTCTTCGCCATCTTCTCGGCATGGCGCGCATCGTCCTTGCCAATTCCGCCTTCTGCGATCTCGCTATCAGGGGTCTCGTCGCTCATTGGGTCACCTCATTTTGTGTTGTAGCAGCCAGGTCGAACCGGGCCGAATTGCTGCGCGGCGTCCAGAGGCTGCGGTCGATCGCTTCGAGCAGCCGCTCCTTCATCTCGTTGAACGCCGCCGGGTTCTTCTCGATCATGAAATCGCGCACGCCGGGATCGCCAACGAAAGCCTGGTAGACCGCCTCGAAATGATATTCGCCGACCGCACCCGTCGTTGCTGCAAAGGCAAAGAGATAATCGACAGTGGCGGCGATCTCGGCCGCCCCCTTGTAACCGTGGCGCATGACGCCAGCGATCCATTTCGGATTGACGACGCGCCCGCGCACGACGCGGCCGATCTCCTCTTCCAGCGAGCGGATCACCGGCTTTTCCGGCCTGGAATGGTCGTTGTGATAGATCGAGGGACGCGCATCAGCGAGCTGTTCGGCCGCCGCCGCCATGCCGCCCTCGAACTGGTAGTAGTCGCCGCTGTCGAGCAGGTCGTGCTCGCGATTGTCCTGGTTCTGGATCACAGCCTGCACCGAGCGCAGCCGCTCCTCGAACAGGCCGCGTTCGGCCCTACCCTCCTCACCGGCGCCATAGGCATAGCTGCCCCAGACCAGGTAGGCTTCGGCGAGATCGGCGCGCCGCTCCCAGCCCTTTTCGTCGATCAGCGCCTGCAGGCCGGCACCATAGGCGCCGGGCTTCGAGCCGAAGACGCGGTAGCCCGCCCGGCGCTTTGCCGAGACTTCGTCAAGACCGGCAGCCGCAAGCCTTGCCGCCTCACCGCGCATGCGCGTTGCGATCGGATTGTCGGCCTCGTCCTCCTCAAGCGCACCGACGGCACGGATCGCCTTGTCGAACAGCGCGATCTGCTCGGGAAAGGCATCGCGGAAGAAGCCGGAGATCCTGAGCGTCACGTCGACGCGCGGCCGCCCGAGCATCGCCGGCGGAATGATCTCGTAGCCGGTGACGCGCCGCGAACTCATGTCCCAGAGCGGCTTGACGCCGATCAGCGCCAGGGCCTGGGCGATATCGTCGCCGCCGGTGCGCATGTTTGACGTGCCCCAGGCCGTCAGCCCGAAGGAGACAGGCCATTCGCCGTGATCCTGCACATAACGGCGCACCAGCAGTTCCGCCGATTTGCAGCCGAGCTCGTAGGCAGCCGGCGTCGGCACGGCGCGGCTGTCGACGGAGTAGAAATTGCGACCCGTCGGCAGCACATCGGGCCGCCCGCGTGTTGGCGCGCCGGATGGGCCAGGTGCGACGAAGCGACCGTCGAGGCCAGCGAGCAGACCCCCGATCTCGGCGGGGCCGCAGGCGAGAATGGAGGGTTTGAGGCGGGTTTCGATCTCGGAGAGTACAGCCTGCGTAGCCTTCCAGTCCGCTGGGCACCCCATTTCGTCGGAAACGAACTTCGCTGCCAGCAGTTCGATGCGCTCGACGGCGTCGCCGTTGGTTCGCCATGGGGCATCGAGAATATCTGCGAGGATATCAGGACGTGGACCGGTCCAAACGGCGGCCATGTCGGTGTCGAGAGGGTCGAAGGAAGACCCCTCCCCAACCCCTCCCCACAGGTGGGAGGGGCTTGATGGGAGCACCGTCTCCACATCAGCTTTGGTCGCAGAGGCTGCCGCAAGCGCGGAGGTAAGCCCCTCCCCCTTGTGGGGAGGGGTTGGGGCGGGGTCTTTCACCGCATCCCCAGCGATCGCCCGCTGCAAACTCGCATCCCCACCCTCACCCAGCCCGCGCGGCACCCGCGCCAGCGCTACCGTCAGATCGGTCAGCAGCCGCCCCTCGGGCGAAACGCCGAACACATGCAACCCGTCGCGGATCTGCATTTCCTTGAGGTCGCAGAGGTAGGCGTCGAGCTTTTTCAGCGCCTCGCCCTCGCTTTCGCCCTTGGCAATCCCGGCATCACGGTCGAGGCCGATATCGGTCACGAGATCGAGGATCTGACGGCTGAGCAGCCGGATGCGGCGGGGATCGCCGCCGGATGCTTCATAATATTCGTCGACCAGCGCCTCCAGATCCTTCAGCGGCCCGTAGCTCTCGGCCCGCGTCAAGGGCGGCGTCAGGTGATCGATGATGACGGCCGCACTTCGGCGCTTGGCTTGCGTGCCCTCGCCCGGATCGTTGACGATGAAAGGATAGAGGTGCGGCAGCGGCCCGAGAATCGCTTCCGGATAACATGTCTCCGACAGCGCCAGCGCCTTGCCCGGCAGCCATTCGAGATTGCCGTGTTTGCCCATGTGGATGATCGCATGGGCGCCGAACTCGCAGCGCAGGAAAGCGTAGAAGGCGAGATAACCGTGCGGCGGCACGAGATCCGGCGAATGATAACTTTCCTTCGGATCGATATTGTAGCCGCGCGCCGGCTGGATGCCGACGAGCACCTCTCCGAAACGGGCAAACGGCAGGGCGAAGACGCCCTCGCGAAAATACGGATCGTCTTGCGGATTGCCCCAGCGAGCTCTCACCTCATCCTGAATCTTATCGGGAAGAGATTCCAGGAAGCTGTTGTACAGACTCAGGGAAAGCGCCTCGCGGATGATCTTTCCATCGGAACCGGAATTGGTCGGCCCTTCCATCAGATGCCGGATCAGCGCGTCGCCGTCGGCCGGAATGTCAGCGACCGGATACCCCGCCGCCCGCATGGCGCGAAGCACCTCGATGGTGCCTTCAGGCGTATCCAAGCCGACGCCATTGCCGAGCCGACCGTCGCGGTTCGGATAGTTCGCCATGACGAGCGCAATGCGCCGGTCGCCGGCGGAAGTCTTCCGCAGCCGTGCCCAATTGGCGGCAAGCTCCGCCGTATAACGTACCCGGCCAGCATCCGGTTCGCTCGCGACAATATTCGTCTCGACGGCAGCATCGTAGCGCGCCGCCGTCTTGAAGGAGATCGCCCGCGCCAGCACCCGGCCATCGACTTCAGGCAGCGCCACGTTCATGCCGAGATCGCGCGCCGACAAGCCCTGCGCGGAAGCTGCCCATGCCTCCCTCGACGAAGCCGACAGGATCGCCTGCAGCACGATCGCCTCATTCGCCTCCAGCACCGTCGGCTGCCGGTCCGCGCCCGGTGCGGAGACGGCAAAGCCCGTCGTATTGATAACGACATCGGGTTTCAGCGTCGAAAACACGCTTTCGAGAATGCCTGTCGAGACAGGATCCTTAAGGCTATAGGCAAAGACCGGCAGCGGACGGAGGCCGAGTGTCATCAGCGCTTCGATCAGAGCTTCGATCGGCCCGGTCTCGCCGCTTTGGACGAGGGCGCCGTAGAAGCTGATGGCGACGATGGGGGATGCCTGTTGCGTCGAGTTCGTAGTACCCCCCTCTGTCCTGCCGGACATCTCCCCCACAAGGGGGGAGATCGGCAAGTCGCTTGGGCTTCGCACAAAAAAAGAAACGTTGGAGGATGCCGTGCCTTCGGCCGAGGAGATGGAGCGAGACCTCCCATCCCCGATCTCCCCCCTTGTGGGGGAGATGTCCGGCAGGACAGAGGGGGGTGCCACACCCAAAGGCGCACCCTGGAGCGAAGCAACAATCCGCCGCCACTCCTCAACCCCGATCAGTCCCCGCCCCGGCCACCAGATGCCAGCCTTCATCAAAGGCACAGCCGGCGCCGGCTTCTCGGCGCCAGACAGCATCGCCTCGGCATAGTCGAGAAAGGCCCGCGCATTGGCATCGCCGCCCTCGATCAGATAGGCCCAGAGCGCGTTGAGATCGTCGAGATCAACGTTGGAGAAAGGCACCAGCCCCGCATCCGGCCTGGCGTCGCCCGGCAGCACCGCGATCAGCGCACCGGCGCGCGCTGCTGCCGCATGCAGCGCCTCCAGCGCATAGTGGAAATAGCTGGCGCCGCCGAGCGCACGCACGATGATCAGCTTCGCATGCCGCGCCGTGCGCTCGACATAGGTGTCGACCGACATCGGGTGCTTGAGGCTCATCAGGCTGGCGAGCCTCAGCGAAGGTGCTGTCCCGCGATCGCGATGGGCGGCCGCGATCGCGGCAAGCTCGCTGTCGGCCGCTGACAGGAACAGGATATCGCCCGGCGTCTGCCCGAGGTCGATTGCCTCCTCGCCGTCGCTGATCGTTCCCTGTTGAGCCAGAAGCAGATGCATCGGGTTACGCCAGCGCTTCGATCGCCGCCCTCACCGCGTCCCGATCCATTTCGTGCAGGCCGATGACGACGAGGCGCGTGGCGCGCTTTTCGCTCGCGCCCCAGGCGCGGTCGAAATAATGGTCGATGCGGCTGCCGACGGCCTGGAGCTGCAAACGCATCGGCTTGCCTGACACATCGACGAAACCTTTGAGGCGCAGCACGTCATGGGCGGCAATGATGCGCTTCAGCGCTTCGACGAAGCCGGCGAAATCGGCAATGGGTCCGAGTTCGACGACGAAGCTGTCGAATTCGTCATGGTCGTGCGGCGCACCGTCCTCATGCTCCAACTCGTGATGCGACTTGCGATTGGCGACATCGTCCTCCGTGCCGATGCCGAGGCCGAGCAGGATGCCGGCCGACACCTCGCCGTTCCGTGCCTCGATCATGACAGGCTTGCGGACGGTGCGGGAGGCGACCTCGTCACGCACCCTGATAAGGCCGGCGGCATCGATCAGGTCGGTCTTGTTGAGCACGATGAGGTCGGCGCAGGTGAGCTGGTCCTCGAACAGCTCCTCGATCGGGCTTTCGTGATCGAGCGATTCATCCTCGGCGCGGCGCGCATCGACGGCATCATGGTCGTCGGCGAAACGGCCGGCGGCAACCGCAGCGCTGTCGACCACCGTGATGACGCCATCGACGGTCACCTGCGTGCGGATATCGGGCCAGTTGAAGGCGGCGACCAGCGGCTGCGGCAGGGCAAGGCCGGAGGTCTCGATGACGATATGGTCAGGACGCTGTTCGCGCTCGAGCAGCTTGGTCATCGTCGGAATGAAGTCATCGGCGACGGTGCAGCAGATGCAGCCATTGGTCAGCTCGATGATATCGTCCTCGGTGCAATTCTCCGCACCGCAGCCCTTCAGCACGTCGCCGTCGACGCCGAGATCGCCGAACTCGTTGATAATAAGCGCAATCTTCTTGCCGCCGGCATTGGTGAGCAGGTTGCGGATCATCGTCGTCTTGCCGGCGCCGAGGAAGCCGGTGATGACGGTTGCGGGAATCTTCTGCTGGTTCATGGACTTAACCCTTCATTTTCAGCGGCAGGCCTGCCGCGATGAAATAAACTTCGGCGGCCTTCGCCGCGATCGATTGGTGCAGCCGGCCGGCATGATCGCGAAAATCGCGCGCCATGCGATTGTCGGGCACGATGCCGAGACCGACCTCATTGGAAACGAAAACGAGCCGCGCTTTCACGGCGGGCAGGAAATCGGCAAGGGCGGCGAATTCCGCCGCCATGTTCCGCTCCTCCATCATCAGATTGGTGACCCAGAGCGTCAGACAGTCGATCAGCACGATGCGGCCCGGTCCGTCGATGGCGGTGAGCTTGCCGACAAGATCGAGCGGCTCCTCATGCGTCGTCCAGGACGGACCGCGATCAGCCTTGTGTTGGGCGATGCGCGCCTGCATCTCCTCGTCCCATGCACGGCCGGTCGCGACATAGTGACGGTCGAGGCCGGTCGCCGTCACGAGGTCTTCGGCGAACCGGGATTTGCCGGAACGTGCGCCGCCGAGGATGAAGGTGGCAGTCATGCTCAAACGCCCCTCAGGGAGAGTGCGTAGCCGTGGCTTGTTCCGAGTGCACCTTTCTCGGCTACTGAGGGTGTGACACCCCCCTCTGTCCTGCCGGACATCTCCCCCACAAGGGGAGAAATTGAATCGCCGAGAGCTTTTCTCCAAACAATTGATGTAGGACGACGGTCGTGCTGCTTGCCGATCTCCCTCCTTGTGGGGGAAATGTCCGGCAGGACAGAGGGAGGGACCCAGCATTCGACATAAACGGCCGAAAGAACACCTCTTGCAGCACTGCTTGGAGGCGTCGCGCGCGCCGCACCAGGCCACGCTGAATTCAATCGTTCAGCCAAGACAACCTCCGTGCTGGCAGCGGGCATAGTGCCCAGGTGTGGGCTCCTCGCCCGGCCGCATGGCAGGTCTCCTGGCTCGCGGTTATCGGCCGCGATCGGGGCAGACCGGAAACCGGTCGCGCTGATCGTGCCAGCGGATCATCCTCGCCTTCCCGGCTGCATCAGTGAAAAGGTGGACGATTCGTAGATTGAGAGGCGTCCGACCCCGGTTGATCACCATGCATATCCAGTGGCTTTTCCGGCATGTCGCCCATCCCGCCCGCTTGCATGATTGCAAGCCGCTGGCCGGAAGGGCTTAGTGCCGGATGGAAGACCCTGACCGCTCTACAGTCGCGGGGTCGGCTGTGATGAAGGCGCCCGGCTTGGGTCCGCCCCGTCACATTCCCTTTTCATCCGGAAGGGCGCAACACCGATCCGGAACCATCCGTTATGTCAGGATGGTCAGTCGACCATCCGTTATCGGGATGGTTAGGCAAGCGCAGGGATGAAGTCAACCGGCCTTGGCGACCGCCCGATCGCCGGCCACGTGACGTGCCCACACAAACACGACTTACCCTACCTTAAATATCGTCATTTATCAGAGACTTACGTCACCGAAATTTATTCCAACCGCCGGCTTTTCGCCGCAATTGCGTCGCAAGCGGACTGCGCGACCATCTCCGCCCTTGACCGGGCCTCTCCCCGCCTAGTTGTCTAGCCATGCTTATGAAATTGGATCGGCGCGGTTTCCGCGCGCTGCGTGTTTTCTTCGATCCGGGACGCCTGAGGGCGCTGACCCGGCGCAGCGAAGTCGGCCTGTCGCTGGCGGGCGCCGTCGTCGGCATCATCTCGGGTCTCGCCGTCACCGGCATGAGCTATGTCTCCAACGAGCTGCACCAGCTGGTCTTCGGCATCGCCGACAGCGAACGGCTGAGCTCGTCCGAGATCGAGAACAAGCTGCTGCTGCTCACCGCCCCCGTCATCGGCGGCGCCCTGCTCGGCCTGCTGCTTTTCGTGCTGGCGAAACGGCGCAAGAAGCCGATGGTCGACCCGATCGAGGCCAATGCGCTGCATGGCGGCCGCCTGTCCCTGACCGACAGCATCATCGTTGCCGTGCAGAACCTGATCTCCAACGGTTTCGGCGCCTCCGTCGGCCTGGAGGCCGGCTATACCCAGCTTGCCGCCGGCCTCGCCTCGAAATTCGGGCTGAAGCTGCAGCTTCGTCGCTCGGACCTGCGCACCCTCGTTGGCTGCGGCGCGGCGGGCGCCATCGCCGCCGCCTTCAACGCGCCGCTGACCGGCGCCTTCTATGCTTTCGAGCTGATCATCGGCACCTATACGATCGTCTCGCTGACGCCTGTCGTCGTCTCCGCCCTTGTCTCCACCCTGATCGCAAGGCTGCTCGCCGGCAGCGATTTCACCATCGATATCGGCAGCTTCGGCTCGGTCGTACCGGCCGATTATATCCCGGCGCTGCTGCTCGGTGCTTTCTGCGCCGGTGTCGGCATCCTGATCATGCAGGGCGTCGCCTTTGTCGAGGAGCTGGCGCGCAAGAGTTCAATCGCCCCACCCTTCCGTCCGGCTCTCGGCGGCATCATCGTCGGGTTGTTGGCGATGATCTCGCCGCAGGTGCTCTCGGCCGGCCACGGCGCGCTGCATCTCAACCTTTCCCATGAGGTGGCGATCCCGACGCTGATCGGCCTCTTCCTCTTGAAGTCCTTCGCCTCGGCGATCTCGATCGGCTCCGGCTTCAGGGGCGGGCTGTTCTTCGCCTCACTGTTCATGGGCGCCCTGCTCGGCAAACTCTTTGCCTATTGCGGCCCCTATTTCGCCGATGCGACGCTGACGCCGGTCATCTATGCCGTGGTCGGCATGAGTTCGCTTGCCGTCGCCGTCATCGGCGGGCCGCTGACCATGACGTTCCTGGCGCTCGAAATCACCGGCGATTTTCCGATCACCGCGCTGGTGCTCGCCGCCGTCATCACCTCCTCGCTCGTCGTGCGTTCGACCTTCGGCTACTCCTTCGCCACATGGCGCTTCCACCTGCGCGGCGAAAGCATCCGCAGCGCCCATGATGTCGGCTGGATTCGCAATCTGACGGTCGACAAGTTGATGCGCGCCGACGTCAAGACGGCAAGGGCGGGCATCTCGCTGGAGGAATTCAAGCAGGCCTTCCCGATCGGCTCGACCCAGCGCGTCATCCTCGTCGAGGAGAGCGACAAATATGCGGGCCTGGTGCTGGTGCCGGAGATTTACGCCAATCCGACCGATGCGCAGGACGAGGGCAAGACGCTTGCGGATTTCATCCACTACCGCAACGATTTCCTGCAGCCGCAGATGAATGCCAGGCAGGCGGCGGCGATCTTCGACAAGAGCGAAAGCGAAGCGCTCGCCGTCGTCAACAACCTGATCGAACGCAAGGTGATCGGCCAGCTCAGCGAAAGCTATACGCTGCGCCGCTACAGCGAAGAACTCGACCGTCGCCGCCGCGAGGTCTCAGGCGAAATCTGAGCGTCACCGCGCCGATCGGATCGACGCTTCAGGATATGGCGTCGGCGAGCTTGAACACGTTTACCTCTTTCGAAACCCCTCGCAACTCGAAGGATCCCAGACATTCGCTGGCGACGGCGCAGGTGACGGCGAAGCTTTCCGACATCAGAAGGTGATGTCCGAGCGTGCTGCAGAGTTTTTCGAGGCGCGAAGCCTCGTTGACGGCGCTGCCGATCACCGTGAAATCAAGCCTGCCGCGTGCGCCGATATTTCCATAGAAGACCTCGCCGAGATGCAGCACGACATCGACGCCAATGTCCGGACCTCCATCATTCCTGCGCTGACCGTTCAGCACCTTGTTGGCTTCCAGAATATTCCTTGCGGAGGCCAGAGCGGCCATGCAGGCCCTTTGCGGATCTTCAGCATCGGTCGGAAAGATCGCCAGCACGCTGTCGCCCATGAACTTGAGGATCTCGCCGGAATTCTCCTCGACATGCCGGCCGATCAGCTCGAAATGCTCGTCCAAAAACCCGGCGATTTCGCCTGGCTGATAGACTTCGGTCAACGCCGTGAAATTCCTGAGATCCGCAAGCAGGATCGCAGCATTGATGGAGCCACCCTTTCCCCTTTGGATCTCGCCTGCAAGGATGCGTGCGCTTGTTTTGGCGCCCGTGTAGACGGCGAGGATATCCGCAGCGGTTTTCGATGCCGCGATGCGATAGCAAGCCAGCCCCAGCGCCGGGAAGAGCTTCGCGACGATCGCCAATTGGTCGTCAGAAAATCCACCCGACCTATCGCTTGTAAGAGACAGACTAACCCCGCGCAGCGCAGCCTCCTTCGGAAATTCCAGCAGGCTGACCAAGTGATCCGTGCCACCGCTATGCGCGAATTCCGCAAGCTGCGGATAGTCATCGACACCCTCACCCTTGGCGATGTTCCAGCGACCTGACGTTTCGCTACGGCCCAAAAGATAGTAGATCGGGGTCTTCTCGAAATTCAGCACTCCCGCACTGCCATATTCGGCATTCTCGATCGTGGTCGCACCGCCGCGCACGAAATTGGCCGAGACGCCGCCATACATGGGATGAATCGACGGCATTGAGATGCTTCCCCGCCAGATCGGAAAGCCATCCGCGATCAGCCGATCGCACAATCCGGCTATCAGCTCGCCAATATGCTCAGCTGTGATTCCATGCTCTATAAGCCACTGAATATGATTGTTAATTTCCGAACCTCCAAATGACCGACGCAATTTATGGTCGGAAATCGGGCAAATGGACGGCGATGACCAACCGGGGCGTTGCCAGATCAACCAATAGTCGAGTCAGGCAGATATTTCTAGCCATGGATTCCGGCAGCGACGACCACAAGGCAGGCTGAGAGCAAGTGATACCTGCCGTTACCGTCATTCGGCTCCGACGAGAAGCAGTGAAGGGCGCCGCAGAAATGAAAGACGGTGCCGCAGCGCTTGCGGATATCTCACATCCTGACTGTCATGCCGCCGTCCACCGTCAGCACGTGACCGTTGACGAAGGAAGCGGCGTCGCTTGCAAGAAAGAGCGCCGCGCCGGCGATCTCGTCCGGCCGTCCCCAGCGCTGAACCGGGATGCGTTGACGCACGAAGGGCATCAATTCCTCGTTTGCAGCCATCGCCGCGTTCGTCTCAGTGGCAAACCAGCCGGGCGCAATCGCATTGCTGGTGATGCCGTGCGGGCCGAATTCGACCGCCATGCCGCGCATCAGTCCGGTCAGTCCCTGCTTGGCCGCCGGATAGACGCAGTCCCCGGGCATGACGACATGGCCGCTGATCGAGGTCACCGCGATCAGGCGGCCGTGATTGCGTCGCTTCATCAGCACGGCAGCGTCCCGCGACAGCGTCATCGCCGCCGCCAGGTCTGTGCGCAGCAGCTCGATGATGGCATCATCATCGAATTCGGCCAGAGGCCGCCTGTCGCGGGCGCCGACATTGTTGATCAAAATATCGAGACGACCATGGACCTTGTCGATATTCGCCATCGCAGCACGCTGTGCCTCGCGGTCGGCGATATCGAATGCGGCGGCCTCCGCCGTGCCGCCCGCAGCGCGGATCGTCCTGACGGCATCTTCCAGCGTCGCCGCCGTGCGTCCGTTGACGATGACATGCGCGCCGGCCTCGGCAAGGGCGCGCGCCATCTCGAATCCCAGACCACGGCCGCCGCCGGTCACGAGCGCCACCTGACCTGCCAGTGAAAATCTATCCAATATGCTCATAGTTTTCGTGGCTCTCACTTGGGTCCGTCGCGACAATTAATGGACTCAGTCAACTAATTTGGCAATAGCCGAACGACGGCACCGATGATGGTGCGAGGTGCGGCCTAGCCGAGCAGCCCAGCCAGCCAGCGCGGATCGAGATGACGTTCCAATTCTCCGGCGATCTCGTCAAGCGCCTGCTCGACGCTCTCGCGGTAATTCCGCCGCTCGCCTGATAGACCGAAGCTTTGGAGCAGTCGAGCGCGGTAGGCGTCACTGCCGAAGAGGCCGTGCAGATAGGTGCCCATGATCCGGCCGTTGGCCGACAACGCCCCGTCGGGCGCGCCGTCGATAATCGCCGAAGGCCGATCGCAATCCGGGCCGCGGGTGATGCCGAGATGGATCTGGTAGCCGGCCAGCGGCGCATCATATTCGGTCGAGCGGGCATGGCTGTTGCGCACGGTCTTTTCCGGCGCCATCTCGGTCTCGATGTCGAGCAGCCCAAGCCCCGGCGTCTCGAGCGTCCCGCCCTCGATGCCGAGCGGATCGTGCACCGTCCGGCCGAGCATCTGGTAGCCGCCGCAGATGCCGATCACCCGGCCGCCGCGCCTGACATGCGCCTGCAGACCGCGGTCCCAGCCCTGGGCCCTGAAGTCGGCGAGATCCGATATCGTTGATTTCGAGCCGGGAAGCACGACGAGGCTCGCGTCGCCAGGGATCCGCTCGCCTGATCGCACGAAGACCAGTTCGACATCCGGCTCGGTCCTCAGCGGATCGAGATCGTCGAAATTGGCGATGCGTGGCAGCACTGGCACGGCGATCTTCAGCGCGCGCGCCCCGCCCCTCGCCAGCCGTTCGAGCACGACCGAATCTTCGGCCGGCAGGCGCCCAGCACCCGGCAGCCACGGCACGACGCCGAAACACTGCCAGCCGGTAAAACCTTCGATGGCGCGGATGCCGTCGTCAAACAGCGAGACGTCACCACGGAACTTGTTGATGATATAGCCCGCAATCATCGCCCGGTCGTCCTCGTCGAGGATCGCATGCGTGCCGACCAGCGAGGCGATCACACCGCCGCGGTCGATATCGCCGACGAGCACGACGGGCACGCCGGCCCGCGTCGCAAAGCCCATATTGGCGATATCGCCGGGCCTGAGATTGATCTCGGCCGGCGATCCCGCACCTTCGACGATAACGAGGTCGGCACCCGCTGCCACTTTTTCGAAACTTTCGAGCACGGCGCCGAGCAGCTCAGGCTTCAGCCGCTGATAGTCGCGCCCCTTCGCCTGGCCAAACACCCTGCCCTGGACGATGATCTGGCTGCCGTTTTCCGATTGCGGCTTGAGCAGCACCGGGTTCATGTGCACCGAGGATGGCGTGCGCGCGGCCAGCGACTGCAGCCACTGCGCCCGGCCGATCTCGCCGCCATCATCGGCGACCGCCGCATTGTTCGACATATTCTGTGGCTTGAACGGCCGGACCGTCAGCCCGCGATTGGCCGCCAGCCGGCAGAGGCCCGCAACCAGAACCGTCTTGCCGACATCGGAGCCGGTTCCCTGCAGCATGATCGCTCTTGCCATGGTGGCCCGCATTCGCCTCTCGTTCAGGCGAGGCCTACAATGGGCGGTAATCCCAGGTCAAGACTTGGCCCGGGTCAAGACTTGGCCCCAGTCACGTTCCTACATAAACGCGAAAACCGCGCATGGCCTTGGCTCTGCGCGGTTTGCCGAAAAACTCTGGCGTCTTCGCCCTTACACGGCGAAGCTCGCTTTCTCCGGTGCGCACTACCTGAACCGGAGAAGCGGCGGTCATTGCTGCCACGACCCAACTGATAACGGCACATTCTTACCGGAGAGTTATTGAAGGCTTACGCAAATGTTAATTTTGATCTTTTTTGACATTCTGGCCAAAATTTCTGCCGAAGATCCGCAGCCTGTCGCCAAGAGCGTGCTTTTCGCCCGAGGGCGCCAATTTCGGAATGCTGACATAAATTCTTCGAATTCAATAATTTAGTCACGCAACCATGAGCAGAAGATGGTTGATTTCTGCGAGCGAACGCGTAGGCTCCGTCATAACACGCCATTGTTGAACATGGCCTGCCCATGAACCGGAAAGCCTGTTGCGGTATCGCCCCGGCAGGCATTTTCCATTCGGGTGCCGGAGAGATTTGTCGGTGAATTTCAGAGCCTGCTGCACGTCCGCCTAAGAAGAATTCGGGGAATGACGATGAAGACGTTTCTGATTCCGGCCGTCTTTGCCGCGGCTCTTTCTACCGTCGCGCCGGCTGAAGCCGCCGAATGCGGCAGCGTTTCGATCGCCGAAATGAAATGGGCCTCGGCAGGCATTGCGGCGAGTTTCGACAAGATCATCCTGGAAAAGGGCTACGGCTGCTCCGTCACCATCGTCGATGGCGACACCCTGCCGACCTTCGCCTCGATGAATGAGAAAGGCATCCCCGACATCGCCTCGGAATACTGGATCAATTCCGTCAGGTCCCTGCTCGATCAGGCTGTCAACACCGGCCGGCTGGTACAGGGGGCCGAAATCCTGGCCGACGGCGCCGTCGAGGGTTGGTGGATTCCGAAATTTATCGCCGACGCCCACCCCGACATCCGCTCGGTCGAGGACGCGCTGAAACATCCAGAACTCTTCCCCGCCGAGGACGACCCGTCGAAAGGCGCAGTTTACAACTGCCCCGCCGACTGGAGCTGCCAGATATCGACCACCAACCTCTTCAAGGCGCTTGCCGCCGACAAGAAGGGCTTCGAACTCGTCGAGACCGGCAGTCCCGAACGGCTCGATGCGTCGATTGCCCGCGCCTTCGACAACAAGATCGGCTGGCTCGGTTATTATTGGGCGCCGACCGCCATCCTCGGCAAATACGACATGACGCGCCTGAGCTTCGGCGTCGGCCACAACAAGAATGAATGGGACCGCTGTACCGCGGTTGCCGGCTGCGCCAGGCCCGAGCTCAACTCCTACCCGGTCTCGCGCGCCTTCACACTGATGACCAGGTCCTTCGCCAGCCGCGCCGGACCTGTCACGGCCTATCTCAAGACCCGCAAATGGGACAATGCGACGATCAACCAGGTGCTCGCCTGGCAGGACGAAAACCGCGAAAGCAACGAGGACGCCGCGACCTATTTCCTTCGCAATTACGAGAGTCTGTGGACGAAATGGGTGCCGGTCGATGTAGCCGAGAAGGTCAAGGCGAGCTTATAACGACCAAAACACGATCAAGCATGGACGATTCGATGACAGGCAATGTTCCCTTTCCCGACCGCGATACCGTTGCGGAAAAGCTCGCCGCCCTGTCGGAGACCGACAAGTCCTACCTGGCGCTGCTCATGGAAAACGCCGCCCAGGACGACAACCTGCTCGACGGCCTGCGCCGCCATCTCGATCTTGCCGCCGGATCGCGTTTCCTCAACTCGCTGAAGCTTGAAAATCTGGGAATGTGGCTCGGGGCACAGGCGCCGGATCGGCTGCAGATCCGGCTGATGGAAACCGCCCGCTCTGGCCAGCATCCCGCCTACCAAGCCTTCCGGACCGGCCTCAGCCGATCCGGTGGCCTCGAAAAAGCCTATCCCCCGGTCATCCGTTAGGATGATCAGGACCGGGTCATCTGATCCCTCGGTCAGTATCTGATCAGGCAGTCCCCGGAAGGAATCTGAACCGTCATCACTTCTTCGCGGCGCGGTCGACTGAGCGGCCGGCATCCTGCGTGGCGTTCACGGTGTTTGCCGTATCCTTTCCTATGCCGCGGATCGTATTGCCGCAAGAAGAAAGGGCAAGAAGAACCATCAAGGCTGCGGCAATTTTGGCCGTTGTCGTCATCTCGGATATCCTTGTTTGAAATCAACCCCGAACGGCGACAATTGCCGTCCGCGCCGATAACGCACGACAAACCAAAAGGTTCACTGGCTATAAGTATACCCGCTACAGCCGCGCGTCCGATAGGACGCGCCATCACTTTCGATCGGCGCATAATCCTGTCCGATGCAGCTAGGCGGCGACCGCCTTCGCTCTCTCGGCAAAGGCGCCGCGAATGCTGTCGGCCACCGTCTCGATCGGCCCCGACACCTGCGAGGCGGTCAGCAGGCGGATATCGAAGGCGCCGAGTTCCGGCAGGCCTTCCTGAGGCCCGAGGATCGCCATGTCCTCGTTGACATAGGACAGCGGCAACGGCGCGATGGCGAGATCGGAAAGCACGGCGGCGCGCTGCGCCATCGTGTGGCCGCTGAGATAGGCGACGCGATAATGCCGCTTGTTGCGTTCGAGCTGGGAGAGTGCTTCCTGGCGCCAGATGCAGCCATCTTCCCAAATCGAGATCGGCAGCGGATCGCGGCGATGCGCCGAACCGCACTTGGCGCCGGCCCAGACCAGCCGCTCGCGGAACACCACCTCACCGCCCGTCGGGAACGGCCGTGTCGCACAGTTGATCAAGGCCAGGTCGAGCCGCTGCTCCTCCATGCGCTTCTTCAGCCCCATGCTCATGTCGATGGTCACGTCGACCATGATGCCGGGATAGCTTTCGGCAAAACTCTTCAGGATGCTCGGCAGCAGCCGTTCACCGATATCCTCCGGCGCGCCGAGCCGCACAACGCCGCTGAGCTCCGGCATGATGAAGCGCGACACGGCCTCGTTCGACAGAGCCAGGATGTTGCGCGCGTAGGACAGCAACATCTCGCCGTGGCGCGTCAGCGATACCGAGCGGGCGTCGCGCAGAAAGAGCGTCGCCCCCAGCTGTTCTTCAAGCTTCTTGATCTGCATCGACACCGCCGACGGCGTGCGGAAGACCGCCTCTGCGGCAGTCGAAAAATTGCCTGTCTCGGCGATCGCCACGAAGGTACGCAGCACTTCGTTGTCAAGCAGCGGAATGGGACGGCGAAAGGGAATGCTCATCGTCGCATCTTTCAATTTTTCTGATTTATAACCCCATATCATTTTGTTTGATTGAATGTCAATTGACCACCATATTTCGGGTGTCGGCAGCTAAATGCAGCAAAGGAGGCCCGACATGTCTCAAACAAGCATCTGGAATATCGTACAGGCCCTTTCCGCATTCAAGTCGCAGAGGCGCAGGGATGCGAACCGTGAGCATGCGCTCCGGGAGCTAAGGCGTTTTCCACCACATCTGCTGGCAGATTGTCAGCGCGAGATGGAGTTGACCGTCCCGGAGCGCCGCGCGTTCGATGAGACGCGCTGTTGCACAATTCCTTAAATCGGAATGCGCATCTGAAAAGACGCGCGGCGCTGTAGAACAGGATGATTTTAGGCCGGGGCGGTCTGAAATCTTTCGGCATCAGGCTCTAACGGACGCTTCATCACTTTGAATCCACGGAGATCGAACCGATCAACTCGCCAGGTCATCGATGTGCCCGCCCAGAAAGAGCCGGCCGACCCGCGGATCGGCAAGAAGTTCGCTTGCCTTGTTGTGCATCCGCGTCTGGCCGAGTTCCAGGACGAGCCCGTAATCGGACATGGCGAGCGCCGCCTTGGCATTCTGCTCGACCATCAGAATCGTCACGCCCTGGTCGCGCAGCCGGATCAACGTCCGGAATACCTCTTGGACGAGGTTGGGCGACAGGCCGATCGACGGCTCGTCGATCAGAATGAGCTTGGGGTCGAGCAGCAGCGCGCGCGCCACCTCCAGCTGCTTCTGCTGGCCTCCGGAGAGTTCGATCGCCTTTCGATCCCGATGGGTGTTGAGCGCCGGAAACTGCTCCATCACCAGGTTGATGCGTTCACGCACCTTCGACGGGTCTTTCGAGGTGATGCCGCCGAGTTCCAGATTGTGGTAGACCGAGAGCTGCGGCACGATGTTGCGACCTTGCGGCACGTAGCTGACGCCACGGCCGATCAGATCGCGCGGCTTGCAGCCGGTCACATCCTGGCCATCCAGCAGCACTTGACCCGAATGAATATCGAGCAGGCCGAAGATCGCTTTGAAGACGGTCGATTTGCCGGCGCCGTTCGGACCGATGATGGTTGTAATGGAGGCTCGCGGGATCTTGAACGAGACGCCGTTCAGGATGGTGATCTTGCCGTAGCCGCCGTAGACGTCCTTCAATTCCAGCATGCTCAGCCTCCGAGATATGCGTCGATGACCAGCTGGTTGGCGCGGATCTCGTCCGGTGCCCCCTCAGCAATGATTGCCCCTTCCGCCAGCACGATGATCCGCGTGCAGAGCGACATCACGAATTCCATGTTGTGCTCGATCACCACGAAGGTCGTATCGTGCTCGCGGTTGTATGTCTGGAGGCGTTCCTTCAGATTGCCGAGCATGGTCAGGTTGACGCCGCCCGCCGGTTCGTCCAGCAGAACAAGATCCGGCCCGGCCATGAAGGCCATCGCCGCATCCAGCAGCTTCTGCTGGCCGTAGGAAAGAGCGCCGGCCTTATCTTCTTTCAGATGCCGGAGCTTGAAGAAATCGACGAGTTGCTCGGCCTGCTGAGTCAGACCGGCATCGGGCTTTCCGAACAGCCGCGACAATATGGTTCCCTGATGCTCCTGGCCGGCAAGGATGATGTTGTCGAGCACAGTCATGTCGGGGAAGACCGAAAGTTGCTGGAACGTGCGGCCGACGCCGCGCTTGGCGAGGTCGCAGGCCTTCATCCCGGCGACGGCATGACCGTTCACGAAGACTTCGCCGCGATCCGGACGGAGCTGACCGAGCACGCAATTGAACAAAGTGGACTTTCCCGATCCGTTCGGACCGATCAGGCCGAGCACCTCGCCTTTCATGACTTCGAAGCTGACGTCCTTGACGGCCTGGATACCGCCGAAGGCCTTGGAAATGTTGCGCACCGAGAGGACGGAAGGGTTCATAGCTGCGCTCCTTCCTTCATGTCGCCGCGGGTAACGCGTCTCGGACGAACGGCGCCGACCAGTCGTCCGCCTACCCCCATCAGGCCGCTCGGCGAAAGCACCATGAGCAGGATGACCAGCGCGGAATATATGATGAGGTAGTAGCCTTCGGTGAACCGAAGGAATTCCGGCAGAAGGATCACGACCGCGGCTCCCAGCATCGGGCCGAAGAAATAGCCGGACCCGCCGACGACGACCATCAGCAGAATTTTCAGCGAAAAACTGAGCGCGAAGGAGTTCGGCTCGATATATTGGACCACCGGCGAGACCAGCGATCCGGCAAGCCCCCCGGCCGCCGAACCGATCGCAAAGGCAAGCAGGGTGATCCGGCGGATATCGAGGCCGAGGCTTTCGGCGCGAATTGGATTTTCACGCAGTCCCTTGAAGGCGCGCCCCCACGGAGAACGGACCAGCCCGTACATCAGCAGGGCGAAGATCACGAAGACCACCAGGCAGAGATAGTACATCTTCTGGTTCGACGTCAGCGGGATCGACAGGACGGTGGATTTCATGCCGGTATCGAACACCCAGAAATCAGGCCGCGGCATGTTCGACTTTCCATAGGAGCCCCCGGTCAGCCAGTCCTCGTTGCGAAGCACGAGCACGAGCAGCGTGTTGAAGGCGAGCGTGACGAAGGCAAGGAAATGGCCTTTGACGCGCAGCGCCGGAAAGCCCACCAGCAGGCCGATCACGAAGCAGGCGGCCACCGATACCGGCATGGCGATCAGCCAGTGGATGCCGTTCATGGTCATGAGGGCGGTGATATAGGCGCCGACTGCCATGAACGAGGCCTGCGCGAGGGATATCTGTCCGGCATAGCCGAGCGTCAGGTTCAAGCCCATCGCCGCGATCGTGTAGATGAGCCACGAGCAGAGGATGAGGGCCACGTAATTTCCGTGTCCGATCGGAGCAAGCGCGAGAAGCGCTATTCCGACGGTGATCAGCAGCCATTTCGGGACGAGGTTCATCATACTTTCCTCCCTTCGGCCGTACCCAGCAGGCCTTCCGGCCGCCACAGGATGATGACGATGAGCAGGACGAGCGGAACGGCCGCCCGATATTCAGCGGTCACGTAGGTTGCCGTCATATTGTCGAGCACGCCGATCAGCAGGCCGCCGGCGAGTGCGCCGCGGATCTGGTTGAAGCCGCCGACGATCGCAGCGATGAAGGCGATGAGACCGAGATATTCCCCGTTCGAGAACTTCGCGAGATAGAACGGCGTGATCAGGAACGATGCCAGCGACGCGAGCGCCGCGTTGATCAGAAAGGTGTAGAGCACCATGCGTCTCGTATCCACGCCGAGAATTTCCGCCACGTTGGGATTCTGTGCTGTCGCCTGCATGGCGCGGCCCGTTCTCGTGCGGTTGAGAAACAGCGTCAGAGCCACGACGACGGCCAGCGAAATGAAAAGATGGGCGATGTCGGTGACCGAAATGACGGCGCCGAAGACGTTCAGGCTGCCACCGGAGACGAGCTCCGGAAAGGGCTGCGCTTCCGCCCCGTAGAATTCCTTGACGCTCTCCTTCAACAGGATCGCCAACGCCATGGTCGCGATCACCAGGGGAAGACCTCCTCCTGCTTTCGACGCCTGCATCGGTTCCACGATCAGCCGCTTGAACAGATAGCCGAGCACGAAAACGGAAGCCGCAAGCGCGACGAGAATGGCCAAAGGCATCGGCAGCCCGACCCCAAGCGCCATCAGCATGAAGAAAGCGGGCAGCATGACGAATTCGCCCTGGGCGAAATTGACCGTCTGCGCAGCTTGCCAGAGCAGCGTGAAGCCGATCGCCGCCAGCGCGTAGATCGACCCCGTCGCCAGGCCCGACATAAGGACTTGCAGAAACTGTTGCATGGATCTTGCCTCGAAAGGGTGCCGGCCCGGCCGGCACCCGCGCTGAACCTCAGTTCGCCGGAACGGTGCCGACAACCTTCTGTTTGCCGTCGACGACCTGCGTCATGAAGCTTTCACGCGACATTTCGCCGGTATCGTCCCAGGTCGTCGTCAGCAGCATGCCGGGATATTTGGCGACATCGAGCGTCAGCCCGTGCAGCTTCTTCGCCAGCGCCTCCCGGTCGAGCGAGCCGTTCATCTCGGAGACGTATTTCACCGCATAGACGGCGACGTAGCCCTTGAGGCCGTTGTGATCGGTCGCGCGATTGTACTTCTGCTTGAACTTCTCGCCGAACGCCTGGATCGCCGGAACGTCGGCGCCGGCGGTGACGCCGACATGCGCGTAGGCGCCGTCGGCGGCATCACCGGCAAGATCGATGACCTTCTGGCTGGTCAGGGTCACCTCGCCGACGAGCGGCACCTTCAATCCCTGCTTTTTGGCTTCCTTCAGGAAGCGGGCGGCCTCCTCTTCGTTCAGATAGACGAAGACGGCTTCGGCGCCCGATTCCTTGATCTTCGAGACGTCGGCTGCGAAATCGGCCTGACCCTGCTCGGAAGGAACGTCGGCGACGATATCGATGCCGGCTTTCTTCATCTCGCCGGTGAAGACGTCATGGCCGCCCTTGCCGAACTCGTTGTTCACCCAGGCGACGCCGATCTTCTTGGCCTTCAGCGTGTCCTTGAAATAGGGCGTCAGTCCCGGCACGCCCTTTGCAGCGCTGGACGACGTGCGGAAGATGTAGGGATTGCCCTGCTGTGTGATATTGGGGGCTTCGGAACCGGTGAACTGCGGGACGCCGTTCTGCTTTGCGACCAGCATGTTGACGATCGTCGAACCGGAATAGACCGTCCCGATGATCGCATAGGCATCGGCGTCGATCGCCTTCTGCACGAGCGCGCGGGACGTCGGGGCGTCCGATTGCGTATCGTAATCGTCCATGACGATCTTCTTGCCGAGAATGCCGCCGCCGGCATTGATCTCCTCGACCGCCATGTAGGCGCCGTCCCGGTAGTTCTTGCCGGACACCGCGCCGGCGCCGGAGAGTTCGCATACGCACGGCAACGAGACCGTGTCCTCGGCACGCACGCCCTGCGGATGAAGAGCAGCGCCCGTGATGAGGGACGCTGCGGCCCAAGCTATCAGATAACGTCTTTTCATGTCTTCCTCCCAAATACCTCCCGCCCACGCAGGAGACCTCCACCAATCGCCCGAAACCGGCTACAGCGCCGGAGCCCGAACGGATTCACTTGAGGACGTCGGACCGCCGCTCCCCGGAGCGGCCTTGCCCCCGCTCAGGCACCCGGCGTCTTCGCGCGGATGTCGTCGATAAGAATTTGACGCAGTTCGCCGGTTACTTCTGGTTTGATCTTGAACCACCTGTCGAAGCCGACCACGCCCTGATGCAGCAGCATGCCGAGCCCGTCGACGCTACGATGCCCCCGGGCCTTCGCGGCCTTGATCAGTTCGGTTTCGAGCGGCACATAGATGACGTCATAAACGATCGCGTCCTTCTTCAGCGGGCTGAGATCGATATCGAGCGGCGGCTGCCCGATCATGCCGAGGCTGGTCGTGTTCACCAGCAGGTCGCATGTCGCCAGCAGATCCGGGAGCTCGCTCGTTCCATGCGCGCTGACGCCGGCGCCGAAATGCGAGGCCAGCGCCTCGGCTTTGGAAACCGTGCGGTTACACAAGGCGACCGTCAGTCCACGGCTCAGAAGTCCGTAAGTGGCAGCCCGCGTCGCACCGCCGGCGCCGAGAATGACGGCGCGCTTCGTCCCCGTGTCCCAGCCGGGCGCTAGTTCGTCGATATTGCCCAGGAAGCCGATGGCATCCGTGTTGCCGCCGACGAGAACGCCATCCTCCCACCAGATGGTATTGACCGCGCCCATCTTCGTCGCCGCATCGTCGATGTGATCAAGATGCGGGATCACGGCGGTCTTGTGCGGCACGGTGATATTGCCACCGATCCATCCGGCCTCTCTGAAGCTTGAGAAGAAGGAATCGAGATCTTGCGGCGGAATGTCCAGACGCTCGTAGCTGCCTTCGATTCCATAACGTTTCAGCCAATAGCCATGCAGCATCGGCGAACGCGAATGTGCGATTGGATGTCCCATGACGAATGCGCGGTTCTGCGCCATTTATGTCCACTCCCTGAAATTCTTCGCGACGCTTTCGGCCGCCCGGAAACCGATATGACGTCTTCCTGCAATGATGGTGGGCTGGTCGGGATCAGGCACCTGGCATGCCCTCCGGTCGGAGATGGCGCTTCTGGGCGGCTATGCGGAACGGCGCATTCGGTGCGCCATATCCCCTGTATCCGCCGCGCCGCTCGACGATTTCAAAGAAAAAGCCTTCGCGGAAACTTGGGCTGTAGAGCTGAAGATATTCGCCCTGTTCGTCGCGATCGTAGAGGATATTCGCCTCGCGCAGCCGGTCCGCCATGACGGGATCCAGGCCGAAGCGGGCCTCGACGTCGTCGTAGTAGTTGCGCGGGATCTTGAGCGGCGAAAATCCATTGGCCTTCAGCACTTCGGCGGTCGCGAAAATGTCCGCCGTCGCAAATGCCAGGTGCTGGATGCTCGAGCCGAAGTTTTCGGCGATGAAATGGCCGGCAAGCGTGCGTCGGTTGTCGGCGCCGTTCATCGTTATCCGCAGCGCACCGTCGGCGCTTTCGACGACCTGGCTGCGAACGAGGCCCGAGGGATCGACGATATCGATCATCGGCGTCTTCCTGAGATCGAAGATCGACAGGTAGAACAGCAGCCAGGACGGCAATTCGTCCGCTTTCATCGTCTGCCCGACGTGATCGACCCTGAAAAGACCGGCTGCCATGCCGGCGTCCGTCTCTTCCACCGGCTCGAAGTCGATCCCCCACAGGCTGCCGAGTTCGCTCTTTTCATCGACGAAATAAACGAGGCCGCCGCCGACACCCCGGATCGCTGGGATTGTCAGCTCTCCCGGACCCACGGATTGCTCGAAAAGCTCCGCCCCGAGTGCCTTGGCCCTTTCAACGGCGTTCCTCGCATCGTCCACCTTCAGGCAGACGGCATAGGCGGAGGTTCCGTGGACGACGAAGGACGAATAGGCAAAGCCCGTCCGCTCGGTGTTGAGCAGGATGTTGATGCCGCCCTGGCGCAACAGGGTCACGGCCTTCGACCTGTGCCGGCCATAGGTCTTGAAGCCCATGATGTGGAGAAAGGCCGCGAGTTCGTCGGCGTCCTCGGCGCTGGTGGCGAATTCGATGAATTCCACACCCCGCATGGAACTGCGGGGCGGTATCTGAGGCGCGTCGAAGGAGACGCCGCCTTCGCTGCGCGCCACCCGATCCGCCAAGTCGACCAGCGACCGGCGCCCGTCGACGGAGATCAGTTTTGCGGAGCCGCCGCGAAACTGGTCGTTGAAGATCTCCAGGGATAGCGGCCCCTTGTAACCCGTCGCCGCGACCGCCCGCATGAAGTCGACGACGGGCAGGTCGCCCTCGCCAGGCATATTGCGGAAATGCCGGCTGAGGTAGAGCAGATCCATGTCGATCATTGGCGCATCCGCAAGCTGCACGATGAAGATGCGGTCTCCGGGAATGGCCCGGATGGATTCGACGTCGATCCGTCGCGCCAGCGTGTGGAAGCTGTCGAGGATCAAGCCGATGTTCGGATGGTCGGCGCGTCGGACGATCTCCCAGGCGTCGCGGTGATCGTTGATGTGACGCCCCCAGGCGAGCGCCTCGTATCCCACCCGGATCGATCGTTTGGCAGCGCGTTCACCGAGTTCGCGGAAGTCGTCAGCGGCACGATCGATGCCGCCGAGCGCGATGGTCGAGACGTTGGAGCAGACGAGCATCAGCTCGGTGCCGAGTTCCTGCATAACGTCGAACTTCCGTTCGGCACGATCGAACGTCCGGGATCGGTGCGGCTCGGGCATGCCCTCGAAGTCGCGAAATGGCTGGAACAGGGTGATCTCCAGCCCGGCATCGCGCACCATCCGGCCGATCTCCCGGGGCGACGCGTCGAATGTCAGGAAGTCGTTTTCGAAAATCTCGACACCGTCGAAGCCGGCAGCGGAGATCGCCTCCAGCTTCTCCCTGAGATCGCCGCTGATCGAGACCGTTGCAATCGAGGTCTTCATTTCGCTGCCTCCGGCGCAATGGACAGTTCAGCGGCGCCGGTCGCTCCGCCTGCGGAGCGCGAGGACGAATTCATGAAGCGGAGGTAGCTCAGTTGGATCGGCAGTTGCGCCAACGCCATCTCCTCGCCGTTTTGAACCTTCAGCCCGTGCCGCTCCGCCTCTTTCAGCCAGGGCGTTACGACAGGCTTGGTGACGGCGTCGGCGACGATCAGCGCACCGGCCAGTTCGGCGATCGGGAAAGGAAGCGGATCGCCGGAGTTCATGCCGAGCGGCGAAGCGTTGACGGCGATATCGATCTTGCGACCGGCCGCCACGCGATCGAACACTTCGAGCGCGGGATGATAGCGGTTCAACTCGGCCTCGAGCGCTCTGCGGCGCATCTGGTCGGGCTCGATGATGGTAAGCGAGCTTGCGCCCTCCGAAGCCAGTTCGAACGCGATCGCCATGCCCGCGCCGCCGGCTCCGACCAGCAGGGCATTGCAGTCACGCACCCTGACGCCGTGACCGCCGAGCGCGGCGATGAACGCCATCCCGTCGGTCATCTCGCCGATGAGCTTTCCCGAGGGCGATCGCCTGATGGTATTGACGGCTCTTGCGCGGCGAGCCCGTTCGCTGACCTCGTCGCAGGCCACGAAGGCGGCCTGCTTGTGCGGCATGGTGATGGAGCAGCCGGCGCAGTTCTCCATCGCCCTGAGGACGTCGAAGAAGCTCGCGACCTTTTCCGGACGGATATCCATCGGCACGATGACGGCGTCGACGCCGTGCTCGGCAAACCAGTTGTTTATCGGACCAGGCGACTTGACCTGCTCGACAGGATGGCCGACGAGCGGGATGACGACGGTCTTGCCGGTGACAAGGCGCTTGCGCTTGGGCGAAACCATCGATCCTCCATCCTCCATCGCGAAGAGTTCACACGGGGATTCTCTCCTCCGTGCGAGGTGGCCTCCTCCTGCCGCCTCCAAAGAAATCTTCGACGTGACGATTGATGAACTGGTCAAAAATGAATCGCAAATACCAAAATCCTCCCAAACCGTAACATCATGTTAAGTTTTGCGCGGTTTCTGCGCCTTTTGTTGCGGCGGAGACGAAACGGCCTTCATTTCGGATCGCAGAGATTCGATGAGTGCTTCCGCGTAGACGGAAAGGGCCATGTCGTTGCGGTGCGCCGCATAGGTGCTGAACGTCGTCTTCGCCTCGATCTCGAGGCATTTCACGTCGGGCATCTTCCCGTGCGCCACGGTGAATTCGTCGATGATGGCGATCCCCAGGCCGGCGGCGACGAGGCTTCCCACCGTGGTGCCGAAGCGGGTTTTGATCTTCATGTTGAATGAGAGCCCTTCGCGGCGGAAGATCTCGGTCATGATGCGGCCGTAAGGATCGTTCGGATCGATGCCGATCAGCGGGTGCTTGACGATGTCGGCCGGACGGATCGAATCCTGCTGCGCAAGCTCGCTGTCGAGCGCGACGATGCAGAACAGCCGTCCCGTGGCGAGTGGCGCGAAATCGATGATCGAATGGTCGAATCGCGAACTGATCGCCACGACCTCTCCGCGGCCGAGCAGAAGATAGTCGATCGACTGTTCGATCTTGAGGATGTCGATTTCGATACCGATATCGGGAAAGCGGCGCTTCAGCCTTTCGACCGCACGCGGCACCATGGCGTTGGCGATGCTCGGCACAGAAGCGAAACTCAACTCGCGCCCCTCGCCGCTGCCCAGACGACCGATCGCGTTCTGCAGATCTTCGACCTTCAAATGAATGTTGTCGAGAAGATCGAAGACATTGCGCGCTTCGGGTGTCGGCACGTAACGGCCATGCCGCCGGTTGAAGAGCGGCACGCCGACCATGTCTTCGGTATATTTCATCAGGCGGCTGACGCCCGGCGCGGAAATGTTCAGCAGCTTGGCGGCGCCCGCGATGCTGCCGGTCACCATGATGGCGCGGATGATTTCTATCTGCCTCAGTGTCAGCACCGAAACTCCTTCCTCTTTCCGGTGTGCCGCGCCCGCTGCCGCAAGCCGTGTTCAGATCGTGAAACCAAGCACTAGCTGCCGAAGCCGAACAGTCTGCGCGGTGTCTCCCACAGAATCTGGCGACGGTCTTCGACATCGGGAAAGAGCATTTCGACCAGCTTGAGAAGTGGGCCGTAATCCTGGCGGTCGGCCGCGCGCAGATAGGGCCAGTCGCAAGCCCACATGCATTGTTCCAGCCCGAAGGCACCGACCAGCGCCCGCAGGAAAGGCCAGGTATCCTCGAAGGGGTAGGCCGTGCCCGCAAACTTCGCGTAGCCGGACAGCTTCACATGGACGCGGCCGGTATCGGAAAGCCGCAGCAGCGTCTCGAATCCGGGATAGTCCAACCCATCGCTGGGCGTCGGGCGTCCGCAGTGATCGATCAATACCCGTACGGGGATTTTTTCGATCCATGGCCGGAACATCGCCAGCTGGTCGTGCTCGACCTGTATCTGGACGAACATATCGAGCTCGGCGAGCTTCTCCATCAAGCCGGAAGCGCTCTCGTAATAAGCGTTTCCATGGAAGGTCGGATTGAGGGCAATTCCGACGATGCCCTGGTCCCGAAGCGCGCGAAGTGTGGCCGTCTCTGCGTCGAGAGCGGCAATCGCCACGCCCTTGAAGAGCTTCGGATGGCGCCGGATCGCATCGAGCATGCAGCTGTTGTCCGAGCCATATCCGGAATTCGGCTGCACCAGAAGAGCGTGGTGGGTGCCATAGGCCTGCATCACCTGCACAAGTTGGGCGGTCGTGCCGATCTCCTGCCCCCACGGCTTATAGGCCGCGTCCTCCGCATAGGGAAACCGCGCGGGATCGAGGACATGCGCATGGCAGTCGATCTTCGGCTCTTCAAAAATACTCATTCGTCCTCCCGACGACGGCGCACCTAGATTTCATTCACGCGCGACCCGTGACTGCGCCGTTCTGCATTATGATTTCATCAGTGCCGTCCCTCACCAAGCGGGCACATTCGCAAACACCCTTCCGTCGAACAGCTTGCGCGCCGTTCTGATCGTCCCCGCCCCCTGGACCGAGCCGTCTGCGGCCAGATCGAGGAACACCTCCATGTCACCTGTGGGATGCTCGATCCGGTAACGGCCGTCTGTGGAAGCATGCGCCAGCGCATGCGCCGGAGAACGGCCGAGCCGCGTCGCCGTCGCAACGGTAACGCCGGCGAGCACGCCGACCGAGGCGTGAACGCGGTGCGGAATGAAGCTGCGCGTGCCGATCGATCCGCCGGCGCGGGGCGCCGATACCAGGGTCATTTTGGGAACGGACGCGGCACTGACGTCGCCGAGATTCATCATCGGCCCCGCCTTCAGGCGGATGGCTTCGATACGCTGCTTGAGGCCTTCATTTGCTTCCAGCGCCTCGCGGCTCTCCGTGCCTGAAAGCCCGAAGTCCGAGGCCCGCATGATCACGCAGGGCATGCCGTTATCGATCAACGTCGCCTCGACGCCGTCGATGACATCGACCTCGTTTCCTGTTGGAAGAAGGGCGCCGCACATCGAGCCAGCAATGTTGACGAAGAGCAGCGGTACAGCGGCATGGCTTCCCGGCACACCGGCGATTTCGGCCTTGCCCTGGTAGTTGACGCGGCCGTTCGGCGTCTCGATCCTGCTGACAGCAACTTCGCCGGAGTTGACCATGTGGATGCGGACGGGCGTAATCTCGCCCGATGCCTTCACCAGACCCCGTTCGATGGCGGCCGGACCGACGCCGGCAAGAATGTTTCCGCACCCCTGCGCGTCGCTGACCAGTGCCTGGTCGACGAAGACCTGCAGGAAGAGATAATCGACGTCAGCGTCTTCGCGCGAAGAGGCGGAGATGACCGCGACCTTGGAGGTCAGCGGATCGGCGCCGCCGATCCCGTCGATCTGCCGCGGGTCCGGTGAACCCATGATGGCAAGCAACAGCGCGTCCCGTTCGCCGGGATCTCCGGGCAGGTCGTCGGCCAGGAAATAGGCGCCTTTCGACGTTCCACCTCGCATCCAGAGGCAGGGAATGCCGTCCTCATACATATTTAAGCCCCTTCTCCCGGAGCTTCGACCGCATGTCATAGATATCGAGCCCGAGTTCGCCGGCGGCGAGGCGTTGCCGCTTGGCCTCCTCGTTCGCCACCCGTTTCTCGGCAGCAGTCAGAACCTCCTCGGCCTCGTTGAGCTTCACCACGCACACCCCGTCATCGTCGGCGACGATGATGTCGCCGGCTTCGATGAAGGCGCCAGCGCAGACGATCGGAACGTTGACCGAACCGAGCGTTTCCTTGACGGTCCCCTGCGCGGACACGGCCTTCGACCACACGGGGAACTGCATCTGGGTCAGATCCCTGATATCGCGGACACCGGCATCGATGACAAGGCCGCGGCAACCTCGCGCCCGCGCCGAGGTGGCGAGCAGGTCGCCGAAATAACCGTTGTCGCAGGGCGAGGTCGACGAAAGCACCAGGATGTCGCCGGCCTGGATCTGCTCGATCGCCACATGGATCATCCAGTTGTCACCGGGCGGTGCGGAGATCGTGATGGCGGAGCCGGCGATCTGCGCACCCGAATAGATCGGCCTCATATGGCTGGCGAGCATGCCTTTGCGCCCCTGGGCTTCGTGGACCGTCGCGACGCCTGATCTGGCGAGCCTGTCGATCACATCAGCTTCCGCCCGCGGTATGTTCTGTACGACGATGCCCATGCTTATGCTCCGTTCTTGTCCGCCGGCGGCGTGCCGTGGGTGTGGAATGTTTCGATCGTCTTCAGTCCCCAGGCCTGCCCCTTTTTCCGGTCGGCCTCGGTCCAGACGATCGGCTCCCAATCGGGCGCCAGGATGAGACGCGCGCCGGCATTGGCAAGCTCGACGCGATTGCCGGCCGGCTCCCAGACATAGAGGAAGAACGTGCCCTGGATGGCGTGCTTGTGCGGACCGGTCTCGATGTGGACGCCGTTTTCCAGAAAGATGTCGGCCGCCCGCAGAATGTCGTCTCGCGTGTCCGTCGCATAGGTGACGTGGTGAAGACGGGCGTTGCCGCGGCCATGCTCCTCGGTGCAGGCAAGGTCGTAGCCCTTGTTGTTGATGGTGAACCAGCAGCCTCCCACGCGCCCGTTGTCGAGCTGGATCATCTCGGTCACCCGGGACCCGAGGCACGTCTCCATGAACCGCCGGAACTCGGAAACATCCGACGCCAGAAGATTGAGATGGTCGAGACGCCGGGGGTGGCATCCCCGACCGTGATAGCGTTGTGCAATATTCTTCAGAGCCGGCTTTTCATCGTCGGGCGGTCGGTAGCGGACCGTGTCGTAATAGATTTCGAACACATGCCCGAAGGGATCTTCGAAGCGGAAGGCGCTGTTGTGGCCGAGATCGCCGTCGACCCATCCCAGAACTTTGTAGCCGCTGGCCTCGATCGCTTTCACCCGCCGCTCGAGCGCCTCAGGCGAAGAGGCCCGGTAGGCGATGTGCCCGACGCCGGTCGTGTGGTGACGCGTTAGCTTCAGCGTATGGAACTCGTAATCGTCCCATGCCCTGAGATAGGCGGAATTCTCGTCCTGGCCGGCAAGGCTCAGGCCGTAGACCCGCAGAAAAAAGTCGAGACTTTCTTCGAACTTGTTCGAATACATCTCGACATGCGCCAGATGCGCAATGTCGAAACAGGGCTCCATCTATCTCCTCCTCCGCTCTCTCCGCATGGAGCGCCAGACGAAATCCGCTGCATGTGCGCTGATGACGAGAGCCTTCTTCTTTTCCGACATGAAATGCCTCCTTCCTCGTTGAAGGGATTTCATTCCCCAGGCTGCCTTTTGCCAATTTGGAATTGCCGCAGAGCCTATAAGTTTTCGCTATAGGGAATCTTCTCAAGCGGCTCAGTAGCCCGAGAACTATAGCTTTTTCTTATATCCAATAGATCATTTTGAAATGGGCATTTCCCGCATCTCCCGACAGCCTAAGGCCAAGATCGAGCTCGAAGTGCGCAAGGTCGAAAAAGTGGACGGCGAGCTCTACAATACCGAATTCCAGACGTTCGAGAGCGTCAAGGATCCGGCTCATTGATACGCTTGCCACTCCAACATCAGGTCGAGAAAGCGGGCTGCCTGACAGCATCGAAAGGGAAAAGCGGATGTTGGCTATTGCAACGATCGGATTCGGCGAAGCGGCGCAGGCCTTCGTATCGGGCTGGCGGACAGAGAACGGCGCGTCGCCGGGCAAGACCTCCACCTTCGACATAAAGGTCGAAGATCCATCCCAGCGTGGCGATCTGCTGCAGGCCTGTTCGGATCTCGGTGTCGATTGCGCCGAAACACCGGCACAGGCGCTGACGGGTGCCGGCACCGTCTTCAGCCTGGTCACTGCAGACCGCGCCCTGGAAGCGGCGACCCGGGTCGCCGAATTCCTCGGGAGAGACGCGCTTTATCTCGACTGCAACTCCTGCTCTCCCGCGACGAAGGCCGCGGCCGCCAGGCTCGTTGAAGCTGCCGGCGCCGTCTATGTCGACGTCGCGGTGATGTCACCCGTTCATCCGGCCCGCCATCGCACGCCGCTCTTGGTCTCAGGATCGTCAGCAGAACGGGCGCAAGACCTGCTCCTTGGCCTCGGAATGCAGGCCAGGACGGTGGGAGACGAGATCGGACAGGCCTCGTCGATCAAAATGCTGCGGTCGGTGATGATCAAGGGCTTCGAGGCGCTGACTGCGGAATGCCTGCTGGCTGCCCGCCGCGCCGGCGTAGAAAAAGCTGTGCTCGCATCTCTCCAGGCCTCGGATCCTGGCATAGACTGGACGGTGCGTGCAGCTTACAACCTTGAACGCATGATGGTACATGGCAAGCGGCGGGCCGCGGAAATGCAAGAAGTCGCGGCAACACTAAGGGAACTGGGACTGCCGGATCGCATGGCCTCGGCGACGGCCGACTGGCAGCGCCGGATCGGCGAATTGGACATCCTGATGCCGGAGAATTCCCTGGAAGCGCGGGCCGATGCCATTTTGGAGCGTGATTTGACTTGAATTCAGCGGCGTCTCCGGCATTGCAAGTCCAGCACAACCTTCGCCATCTGAGGGTCTTCCTTGCCGTGGTCGACACCAATTCCGTCACCCGGGCGGCCGATGTCTGCCATCTCTCGCAGCCCGCGGTCACGCAGGCGCTCTCCAAGATCGAACGCGCCCTGCGAACGACCCTTTTTACCAGGACCCCGCAAGGACTGTTCGCCAACGCGCAAGGGGATGTTCTCGCAAAGCGCGTGCGAAGAGCCTTCGGCTTCCTCGATCCGGCCCTCAATGAACTCAGCCCACGCCTTCGCATGGTCGCGACCTCCTCTCAACTGCAAGCCCTCATCGCCGTCCGCGAGGCCGAGAACTTCACGCTTGCCGCCCGCAGGCTCGGCCTGGCCCAACCGACCGTTCACCGGGCGGTGACGCAACTCGAGGAGGAAGCCGCCCGCCCGCTGTTCGAGCGGACCTCCTACGGCATCGTCGCCACCCGCGCCGCCGGAACGCTCGCCCAGGCCGCACGCCTCGCCTTCGCCGAATTGGCCCAGGCGGAGGTGGATCTCGCCGAAACGCTTTCAGAGGAGGCAGGCCGGATCGTTGTCGGTGCGATGCCGCTTTCGCGCTCCTTCGTGCTTCCGAGGGCCATCGCCGAGTTCCGGAAGTTCCGTCCGAACACGCCGATCCACATTCTGGAAGGTCCCTATGCCGATCTGCTTGCCGGCCTCAGGCGCGGCGAGATCGATTTCCTGATCGGCGCGTTGCGCGATCCCGCACCGATCGGTGACGTCGAGCAGCGCTTCCTGTTTACCGATACGCTGGTCGTCGTCGCCGGCAGCAACCATCCGCTGACGGCACGCTCCGAGCTCTCGGTCGAGGAACTCGCGGCCTATCCATGGATCGTCGGCCAGCGCGGCACGCCGATTCGGCGGCATTTCGACACCTTGTTCGAGGGCCTGGACCACCCGCCGACAAGCATCGTCGAGTCCAGTTCGCTCATCCTCATGCGCGAACTGCTGAACGGAACGGACCACCTCGGCTGCATTTCCTACCTGCAGGCCCAGGCCGAGCTCTCCCGCGGCCTCCTCAAGGCATTGCCGCTCGACCTCAGCCATACGGCACGGCCGATCGGCCTCACCCTGCGCATCAACTGGATGCCGACGCGCGCACAGGAACAATTTCTGAGGTTCGTTTCGTCGAACGAGGAGCCGGCCGCCGAAACGCGATGAAGCGGATCGGCGGTCACAACCCGCCCAGCAGTTTGAACGCTATGATCCACATCGTGAAAGCGACGAGCGTTTCCAGCATGCGCCAGGATGACGGTTTCGAGAAGATCGGCCGCAACCGCTTCGCGCCATATCCGAGCGAAAAGAAGAACAGGAAGGACCCCGTCACCGCCCCTGCCGCAAAAGAAGCCTGCTCTCCCGGATATCGTGTCGATATCGTGCCGAGCAGCACCACGGTGTCGAGATAAACATGCGGGTTGAGCCAGGTGAGTGCGAGGCAGGTTGCCAGCGTCTGCCGAAAGCTCGATGGTTTGGCTTCCGCGGCTGTCAGAGCGGCGGACGACCGCAAGGCGGAATAGAGGCTTCTTGCCCCGTACCAGACCAGAAATACCGCTCCGCCGTAGCGCATGACGGGATCGAGCCAGGGCATGAACCTGGCGATTTGCTGGAGGCTGGTCACGCCAAGCACGATCAATGCGGCATCGGATAAGGCGCATGCGAAGCAGACGGCGAAGACATGTTCGTTGCGCAAGCCCTGACGGAGAATAAAGGCGTTCTGTGCGCCGATGGCGACGATCAGGCTGAGGCCCATCATCAGGCCGGTTCCATAGATCGAAAAATTCATCTCTTCGGCCAACGCCCCTCATTTCGGTGAGGTTGCGCTATCGCTATTTCGAGAATTAGGCTAATTAATCCAGCTTACCCAGATTAAGTGAAACTAATCCATGCTCGACTATCCCGCTCTTCGCGCCGTCGCAACTATTGTCCAGACAGGCAGCTTCGAAAGAGCTGCGACCGCCTTGAACGTGACCCCTTCGGCCATTTCGCAGCGCGTCAAGCAACTCGAAGAGCGTCTCGGCGTCGTCCTCATCGTCAGAGGCACGCCGTGCACGGCGACCGAAAAGGGAGAATGGCTCTGCCGCCATATGGAGAATGTCGGCATGCTCGAAGCCGAACTCTTCGGGCAGCTGCCGGCCCTCGTCGATCCCGACGAACCACGGCAAAGGGTCACGCTTCAAATCGCGACGAACGCCGACAGCCTCGGGACATGGTTCGTCGAAGCCATGTCGAATTTTGCCAAAAGCTCTTCCTATCTGCTGAACGTCGCCGTCGACGACCAGGACCATACCGCCGAATGGCTGCAGCGCGGACGGGTGATCGCCGCCGTCACCAGCCTGGAAAAACCGGTCCGAGGATGCCGGCGTTTTGCCCTCGGCGTTCTGCGTTACCATGCAACGGCAACCCCCGACTTCGTCGCACGCTATTTTCCGCAGGGCGTGACATCAGAGGCGATCCGCAACGCTCCGGCGCTGACCTTCAATCAAAAGGACAGGCTGCAGAGCAGCTGGATCAGGCGAACATTCGGACGCGATCTCGATTATCCCACCCACTGGCTGCCGTCGCCGCAAAGCTTCGTCGAGGCCAGCCTTTCAGGCATATGCTGGGGAATGAACCCGACCCAGCTGACCCGCGAGCACCTCGCATCCGGACGGTTGGTCGAGCTGGTGCCCGACACGCCGCTCGATGTCCCGCTCAACTGGCAGATAAATCGCCTCGCCGCCGACCGCCTTGCGGATCTGACACGCGAAGTCGTCACCGTGGCCAAGCGCCGTCTTTAATGCATCACTCAAAAATGCAGCTTCATCCCGGTGACCGGGTCGCTTTTATCAGACGTAAGCCGTGCGGCTGCCGAACTCGCTGGTCTCGTCAAAATTCGTCGTGCCGATACGTTCGCTTTCGCCGGAAAGTTCTTTCGGAGCGCCACCGGCAGGCTTCGATGCAGCAGACGCCTGAGTTTGGCTGCTCTCGCTCGCTTCGAGCTTGGCGATCTTCGCTTCCAGCGTCGCGATGGATTTTTCGATCGTGGCCTTCTCTTGCTCGTCCTGCGTTTCCGACAGGGCTGCCTGCTTTTCGGCAAGCTGCGCCTCAAGAGAGGCAAGTTGGTCCGACGAACTGGAAGACGAGGTTGAAGCGGCTGAACTTAAAATGGTGGATGCAGAACTGGAAATTGCGCTGACCATGAGCATGACTTTCGATGATGGAATGTCATCGTTCTAGCCACGGATGGTAAAGGTTCGATAAATAAAGTACCGGATAGTACTAAAATAATGAGCGGACCACGCGAATTGCACGCTCTTCTACGCGATAGCGATGATCTCCAGTTCCTGGCCGGCCGTTTCCACCGCATCGCCGACAGCCTTGCCCATCAGGAGCCGCGCCACCGGGGAGACATAGGAAATGGAGCCGGCCTTCGGATCGGCCTCGTCCTCTCCGACGATGCGATAGGTCTGCACCCGCCCGTCGTCACGACGGAAAGTCACCGTGCTGCCGAAGGCGACGGTATCGATTGACGTTGGCGCAGGTACGAGCTGGGCGGTGCGAAGTCTTGCGGCCAAGTAGCGAAGATCCCGCAAGGGATTGGCCGCCTGCCGCCGCCGTTCGTTCACGTCTTCGATGGGGCTCGCAGCATCATAGGCCTCGCGAGCCTGCTGGAACTGTAATTCCAGAGCCTTCAATCCCGCTTCCGTGACCAGGTTCGGATGCGGAGAAATCGGACGATCGGGCAGCAGGGTTTCCGAAGCGGTTTCGAAACTCTCTTCCTTGGTGAAGGCGACGGCCAATCTCGAACTCCGTTTTAGCGCGATGCGATCTTGTAGCTGACGGGCAACGCCCCAGCCTTTTGCCGGAATCATACACCGACTGCAGACGAACCGCCAATCTGGCCATCGACAGCTGCTTCCGTTACCCCCTAGCCTGGGAGCGTTGGGAACGTCCTGCGCAACGTGGCGTTTATACCACGGTGTGCCGTGGCGCATCCGGATGCATCCCTGGTGCAACGTGGCGGGGCGGTTTTCGGCATCATGCCCAATCATGCCGTTCGAAGGAGGCTGCGGCCCGCAAGCCGCAGCCGACCGGCTGTCAGTTGATGGTAGCCCACTGCATCCGGACATCCCTGGCGTTCTTCGACAGATGGACGTGTGCGTCGACGTGATCGACCCAATCGATCGGGATCAAGTGGTGCTTGCCGTCCTCCGAATCCATCTTCGTCAGCTTGATGCGGGTGGTGCCATCGAGATGATCGACTGTGCCGACATGGGTGCCGTCGGCAGCCCGAACTTCCATATGTTCACGGATCTGCTCTGCGGAAATCATCGTTTCCTCCTTTGAATCATTGTCAGATACGAAGCGGCAACGACGTGGAGCGGACATGGTTCCAAACACGAGCGACGGTGTTCAATCAGCAGTCACGTCCCAGTTGTCATCCGGGTTGAAGGTCCTGATGCCATCAGCTATTTTTTCGGTCTGCCGGCCGAGATCGGCCTGGTAGACGGTGCCGTTCGCGTTCACTGCGAAGGTGTGCATCCCGGTTTCGCCATATCGGATCGGCCAGGCGATCATTGCGAATCCTGCGATCATGTTGCCGTTGATCACATAATCGAACTTTCCGCCGGCGATGTTCGGCCCCTGGCTGTCGATAATCCTGTAGCGATAGCCGTAATAGCCCTCGCCGGCCTTCGCCTTATCAAGTGCCGCATCGTCTTCGAGGGCATTGCCCGCCGGGCTATCACCTTCGCCCAGATCAGGCGACCAGTAAAGACCATCGGTTTTGCCGTCGCTGCTGATTAGTTTCTGGGCATATTCCAGGACGCCGTCACCGTCGCGGTCGGCGGAAGCATATTCCCTTTGGGCATCGACATAGGCCCGCATCGTGTCGATGGTCTGCAATTCGTTCTCGCCGACGCGACGATTGATGATCTCCTCGAACCCGGCATAGGTGTCGAAGGCCCATTTGCCATCGTCGCCCTTCGCGATCGGAAATGGCAGAGGCCATAATTTGTCGCCGATCTCGATGATCTTGCGGCCATCGACGTCCTTCACGACGATCTTCTTCTTCGTGCCGTCCCGGATCTGTGCATAGGTGTCCATCACTCCTTCGCCTGCCTTCGCTTTCGCCGCATCAATTCCCAGCAGCGCCGCGAACTTGTCGAAATCATCAGCCGACAAGGCCGCCTTGAAGGCGTCGACGGCTTGTTCCGGCGTCTCGAATACCGGGGGATCGCTCTGCGAAGCGAAGCCCGAGATGACGGTCGCATCGGATGGCTCTGCCGCAGATGTCGGAACCGGATTGGTGGCGAGAGCCGCAAGAGCGAACACAGAACCCAGAAGCATGTTTCTGACTGATTTGGTCATGACTTTCCTCCTTCTTTCGGTCACCGACGACCGCCGCCGCCGCGGCCACCGCCACCGCCACCGCGGCCGCCGCCACCGCCGCGCATTTCTCTACCGCCGCCGCGATTGCTCCCAGCCATGGCCTGTCTGCCGCGGTTGGACTGCATCTCAGCGCGCCTGCCGCTGTCGACCTGACCGAGGGCTGAAGGCTTTCTGGGCCGGTTGTCGACCCGGGCCGCTGGCTTCGCCTTTGCGACCGGACGTTTGGCGTTGCCCCCGGACCTTGCCTTTTCGCCAGCTCTGTTCGTCGTCCTCGCGTCGGGCCTGCGGTTCTGCGCGGCCTGCGCTGCCTTCCCGCCTCCAGAAGCCGCTCCCGTGTTGCCTGCCTTGTTGCGGGCAGTATTGATCCTGTCCGCATCGATCTTGCTCTTGCGGACATCGTTGACGCTGATTTTGCCCGGCTGGTTGCGGATCGTGTTCGCACGGTCGTTGCCTCTAGCTCCGACCCTGTTGCCGGCATTCGCCTCGATACTGCTCCGGAAGGAGTTGCGATCGATATTGTTGAACTGCGCGCCGTCGAACCCGATCTTGCTGCGGTCGACATTCTTCCAGTCGACGTCGTTGATATTCACTTTGCCGTTGATGTTGTTGAGGCAATTGTTGCAGTCGATATCGACGTTGCCGTTCCAGCGCCCGCCCCATACGCCCCAACCGTTCCAGTCGACGGCAGCGGCCCAAACCGCTCCTGTCACCACGCCCGCAAAAAAGGTGGCGGTCGGATAGTAGTAGTTTGGATACGGCTCTGAATAGTAGCCGATAGGCTCAGCCGCATAGTTTGGTTCATACAACATCTCCGGCGCATACTGCGGAACGTAGATCTTGTCAGGACTGGCGGAGACGATCACGACGTTGTCGTTCTCCTGGCTGACCTTGATCTTGTCGTCAGTCTTGATGATGCCGTCGGCGACCGCTTTGTCGCGCAGTTGCTGTATGGCGATCAGAACGTCCTTCTGCTGGACGGAGAGCGCCTCTCCGAGCGACTGCGTCCAGTCCAGATCGTCGCTCATCATCGTGACGATCTGGGGATAGTTCAGCAGCGATACGATGCTGCCGTCCCACGTCGTCTTCGGCTTGAGCTCGGGCTGCTTCTTCAAGGTTTCGAGAAACCGGGCTGCTTCCACGACCTGCAGCGGATAAAGCGACGCCGATGTGACGAGCGCGACCAGTTCGTCCGGATAAAGTGCAATCCGCGCCACCAGGATTTCGAGTTCGTCCTCGCTCAGCGGCGCCGGCGCATCGTCGTCCGCCGCAACGGGACTGGAAGCGGCAGGCTCCTGCGCGGCGGCGATCGGCATCGGATGTGGCGAAAACGGGAACCCTGCAAAAGGCAGGAACAGGCCCGTGGCGATTAACAATGCGTGAGGTCTAGCCATCTCAAATCCTCCTTGCGGTCAGACATGGTGTGTAGGCTGTCGACTATTGTATCTTCGCTCGTGCCGCATACTCCTCCGAGTAGAGGAGGATTGATAGCTAAACATCGGCCAAGCCGTCTTTTGCTCCAAATTTATAGCAAAGACGGCTCCAGGCGTAGTCTCGGGACTGATCTGGGACGTATGTTACAGTAACACGCTTACAAAAGCGGAGTTCAGCGCGCTGGCTAAAATCGACCGCAGGCCGCTTGATCACGAAGTCAAGGGCATGGACCACTGCCTCCCTTGAAGACGATATGGCACGCCAATTATCAGTCACCGCGAGGGCTCGGTTGACGGCTAAAATATCGGCCAGGCCGTAGGTTACCAGATCCTACAGTATCATACTGTCTAGTTGGACTTATCGGTGCTGTAGTTCTCGGTCTTGGCCTTCGGCCACTGGGAGGTAACGTCATGGCTGAAAGTGAAAAGTCAAATCCTCAGATGCTTAGCGCGGAAGAATTGAGGCAGAAAGCTCTGGAACTGCAGCTGGTAGAAATGCAGCGTGATGACAAAGTCAAAGCGCGTGAAGCAAAAAAACACGCGGAGTTCGTCGATGACTTCTTCCGCAAACACGTCGGCGACAAGGAACGTGACATTATCAGGCGCGTCGTCATGAAGGCAGCCGCCGACGGCAAATCCGAGGCCATGGTCTATAGCTTTCCGTCGAGCTTCTGCACGGATAGCGGCCGCGCGATCAACAGTGCCCGGCCAGAGTGGCCGACGACGCTTCAAGGAAAAGCCAAGGAAATATATGATCTTTTCGTCGAGGTGGCCCGGCCTCACGGCTACAAGCTGAAAGCAATGGTCATCAGTTTTCCGGGCGGCATGCCGGGCGACATCGGCTTCTTCCTGAATTGGGAGGCACCAGTCGGCTAGGCCGCTACGCAACGATGCGGTTCGTCAGCCATGGGTTAGGCCGGCGCATCAGCGCCCGCGGTCAACCCTTCGGCTGATGCTGCTTGGCAAGACCATCTTCGTCAAAGCCCAATCTGCGCCCAGTCTGGAGCGATCGGAGGCTACCCCACTGGTAGCCTGGGTTCGCTTCAGCAGATGAATGAATTTCCGGGGGGAGTGGCATGCTTCAAAGTTTTCATATGCCGATATTCAGGGGTCTGGAGGGATTTCGCGCGGACTGGCTGCGAAGCGATATTCCTGCGGGGCTGTCGATTGCAGCTGTCGGCCTGCCGAGTGCGATCGCTTATCCCGCCATCGCCGGCCTCCCCCCGGAAACCGGGATATATGCGAGTATCGTCGCGCCCGTTGCCTACGCTCTGTTCGGGCCGTCGCGGCTATTGGTGGTCGGGCCGGACGCCGGGACCATGGCGGTTCTCGCGGCGGTCATAGGAACTGTCATCGCCGCGCAACCTGCCGGCACATCAGCCGATCCGGTTGCAATCGCCTCTGCCCTGGCGCTCGGCGTCGGAGCCTTCTATTTTGCAGCACGGCTGCTGCGGCTGGGCGTCCTCGCAAGCTTTCTATCCCGCCCGATTCTAGTCGGCTTCTTTGCCGGCGTATCCATCTCCATTCTTGTCGGGCAGATCGGCCGCTTTACCGGGGTGCGTATCGAGTCCGACGGTCTCCTGCCGCCGATTGCCGAGATCATTCGCAAGAGTGCCTTGATCCATTGGCCGACATTGCTGTTCGGGCTCGCCATGTTCGCACTGTTGTGGATCGTGAAAGCCACGCGGCTGCCTGTACCGGGACCCGTCGTCGTTGTCGTCGTTTCCGTCATTCTCTCCGCCATCTTCAACTTTGAAGCCGCAGGCATCCGCGTCGTTGGCGATCTCCCCACCGGGCTGCCGTCATTCTCCCTCGATGCATTCTCTCAAATGCCCATGGACAGGATCGTGCTTGGGTCGGCAGCCGTCTTTCTGATCAGTTTTGGTTCGAGTATCGTCGCCGCACGAAGCTTCGGGGCGCGCTCCGGCGAGGAGGTCGACGCTAACCGGGAACTTATCGGGCTGGGCGCGGCGAACATCGCCCCCAGTCTGTTTGGTTCATTTCCCATCGCCGTGTCCGACTCGCGTACAGCGATCAATCTTGCAGTCGGCGGCAGATCGCAAGCAGCCGGTCTCGTTTCCGCCGTGACCCTGATGGCGGCGCTACTGTTCTTGAATGACGCCCTGCGCATCCTGCCGATCCCTGCCCTGGCGGCGATCCTGGCGGCAGCCGCAATCAGCCTGATCGACGTCAGCGAGTTGAGAAAGATATGGCACATCAGCCGCATGGAGTTCGTCTTTGCCCTGATCGCCATGTTCGGAGCCATCAGCTTCGGCGTGCTGAACGGCGTCATCGTCGCGATTGCCGCAACCCTGATCTATCTCCTGCGCAAGACGATGTTTCCGAAAGACACGCTTCTCGGCCGCATTGCCGGACGCGATGGCTTCTACGACATGCAGCGCTTTCCGGAGGCCCGGGGCATTCCAGGCATCGCCATATGTCTCGTCCAGGGCAATCTGCTGTTTTACAACGCCGATTATATCAGCATCCGGCTTCGCGCCATCGCTGACGGCCTGCCGGCCGAAACACGCTGGTTCATCCTCGACGCCAGCGCCATTGCGCATATCGACAGCACCGGAGCCGCAGCACTCGATGCCGTGCAGGCAAACCTCTCCGGGCGGGGCATCGCTTTCGGCGTCGCTCACCTGAACGCCGAGGTCACGGAGCTGCTGGCGCGCGCCGGCGTTGTCGACGGCATCGGAGCAGGAAAGTTCTTTGACGACACGGAGGACGCGCTGCGCGCCGCGCGCCTGGGGGAAGAAAGCGACCGGCCTTTGGCCGGAGGTCATCAGTGAAGGGACATGGAGGAAGTGATGAACAAACGGCAGGACGACGACACAGAAGTAGACGAAAAGAAAGGCAAGAAGTCCTGGAACTACGACAAGGAAATCGTAAAGCTTCAGGTCGAGCTCGCGCATCTGCAGGCCTGGGTGAAGAAATCCGGCGCTCGCATCGTGATCATCTTCGAGGGTCGGGATGCTGCCGGCAAAGGCGGGATGATCAAGCGAATTACCGAGCGCGTCAGTCCACGGGTCTTTCGCGTCATCGCGTTGCCGGCTCCGACCGATCGCGAAAAGACGCAAATGTATATGCAACGCTACATCGCGCATATGCCCGCCGCGGGCGAAATCGTCATATTCGATCGCAGTTGGTACAATCGCCCCGGCGTCGACCGCGTAATGGGATTCTGCTCCGAGAAAAAGGCCCGGCGCTTTCTCGAGCTGGCTCCCGGTTTCGAGGCCTCGATCGTCGAAAGCGGCATCACCCTGCTGAAGTACTTCCTGACGGTCGGCGAGGAGGAACAGGATCGCCGCTTCAGACGGCGGATCGACGATCCGCTGCGGCAGTGGAAGCTCAGCCCGATGGATGTCGAGTCGTACCAACGGTGGTGGGACTACACGGTTGCTTACGACGAAATGATCCGGGCGACGGACCGCCAGCACGCCCCATGGTGGATCGTGCCGTCGGACGACAAGAAGCGCGCGCGCATCAACTGCATCTCGCACATCCTGAAGTCGATTCCGTACGAAAAGGTGAAGTTCGACGCACCGGACCTCGGAAAACGTCAGAAGCGGCCCGGCGGCTATGTCGAAGACAGGAGCGTCCGGCATATGGTGCCGGATGTGATCGCCGACAACATGCGATGATCGGGGCCGCGTGGGACGAACACCGCACTGGAACAGCGCCGGCTATCCGACGCGGTGATGGTTTCAATCAACAGGAGTGTGTGATGATTTATCCAACTGTCCGTGCGCTATCTGTCGCCATTGGCTGCATTCTTCTCTTGGCGAGCATATCCGTTTCGCAAGCGCATGCGGCCGAGCCGTTCGAACAATTTCCGATAGTTATAACCTGTGAATATAAAGGCCTGCACCAAGCCTTCTACTTCACGAGATTGGATGCGGACGGTATGGCCACCTACATCAATCCGAGCAAGCTTGCGGGAACGATATCGATCGGCGGGACCGCTAAAGCGTTAGGTGAACCAATCGGCGGAAGTTGTTTGGGTAAAACACTTAAGGAGCTCAGGGCGTCGGGACAAGCTCGCGACCTAAAGCCCTAGCAACCTTCCCTTCCGGGTGTCATGGATCCGCATGCAGCAATCGACGGCCCGATCCAGCGGCAGGGAGGCTGCATCCCTGCCTACTCGATATTAAAGTTCGGACAGCGGAGCCTGGTGGGAAGTCCGTCAAGCATCGCCATCCAGGTTCGTCGTCGTTCGGAACGACAAAGGAGGGCAAGATGACCGCAGAGATTGAGCGAAAATTCCTCGTCGTAAACGGTAGCTGGCAGGATCACGCCTCCAAAGGAGCCGCATTCTGCCAGGGCTACCTGCTGGTTAGGAAAAACCGCTTCGTGCGGGTCAGGATCATCGATAACGCACGCGGCGTCCTGACGATTAAACTCCGGACCGGGCGCCTGCGCCGCGAGGAGTTCGAATATGAAATTCCGTATCTCGATGCCCTCGAAATGATCACTTTTGCAACAAGTGTGGTGGAGAAGACCCGCTATGAGGTGAACCATCGTGGCTGCCTTTGGGAGGTGGACGTCTACAGTGGCGTCCACGACGGATTGGTTGTCGCAGAAATCGAGCTTGCCGACGAAAGCGACCAACCTCCCTGCCCGCCGTGGCTCGGGCCGGAAGTGACCGGAAATGCCGCATTCTCCAATCGTACGCTCGCAATGCTCGTGCAACGCAACGACTACCGCAGCCGGAATGTATCCAGGCTGCAACCTGATGGGTAGCCTTCCCAAAGGAGGGAACAATGAGCGTCTTGGTAACCAGCGGCAGTTCCTCTGTGCCAGGTTGAAAGCAAAGAGCTGATGCTAACGCATCGGCAGTCAGCGCTGCAGGTCGTAGCACTGCGCCCTGCGGCTCCCGGTCTGGCAGGTCGCCGAGAGATGGAGGCGATAGCGCCGTTCTTTCATGCATTCGCTGAAGCCCTTGGGGTCGGGTGGATCCTTCCACAGATGGGCGAGTTCGCAGTGCTTGCGGACATTGATGAAGTCTTCGGTTCTCTCAGTGGCGTCAACTGAAGCCGCCGAAGCAGCTAACGCCAAAAACATCGCGCGGCTCAAGGCAGCCGACGCCTTCAAGACAACGTGCTCTCAGAGAACGCCTGAATCATGCCGATATCCTCTTTTTTTCCCCCGTCCGCGGCCACAGGATGACGGCAAACAGCAGCGCGTAGATCAAGGCTGCTGCGACATAGACGATGCGGGTGGCGAAGGATTCTGCAGCACTCCCCGGCAAAGGCGAAACCCCGAGGCCGAACAGGATCAGGAAGGTCGTAAGGGCGCCGGCAAATACCGGCGCATCCTTCGAGCGGGCGGCCGCGCGCCCTCCGATGAGGAGGACGACGACGAGAACGATGAGGAAGATCGAGAAAAGATTGGGGCGCAGCGATAGCGCGGCATAGGCAACGGAGGCGAGCACGCCGCCGAACAGGTTGACGAGCACGAGCCCGATCGCCGCCCGCGCGCTTGCGGCAACGTCGAGCTGCCCGAGCAGCGACGCAACGGTGATCGGAATGACCGCCGCAGCGGTCAGGTTGTCGCTCGTCAGGCAGATCACGACGGAGCCCAGAAGGATGACCGTGTTGGCCAGTGCCCGACCCAAGGCCGGCGGCCGCTCCTCGATCGGCGCCGCCTCGATATGTTGGGAGAACGGCTCGGGAAAGATCGCATGGGCAAACCACATCAGAACCGTGCCCGACAACACGCCGGTGACCAGAATGGACAGGATGGAGTTGGCGAGTTCCTTGTTGAGGATGCCGAGCAGAGGCACGATAATCGCGACGACGAGCACGAGAAAGACGGCCGGTCCTCCCTTTCCCGTCGACTGTGCGGCGAAGCACGCGAAATAGGTCAGCCCCAGGATGAGAAGGAAGGGTGCGGGACGCTCGCCGAGGACGTCGGTCAGAACCATCATCGCGATCCCGGCGATCAGCATGACCATCGCCGCGCCGATGGTCTTGCCGAGCGGCATGGGCCGCGAACTTCCGAGCAGAAACTGGGCGGCAAAGAGCGGACCCAGGAAGGGCACGATGGCCCCCGCATAGACTGCGAGCGTGAAGCCGATCGAGACCGCGAACGCAACCCGCAGCCCCTTGCGTTTCTGCTCCTCGACCGCGGGGCTCGTCTCAGCGGACATAGGTCAGCACCGACATGATGCGGATCCAGAGCGATCCCCAGGCATTGGTGACCGGGTTGTCGCCGGTGTAGATGACGACGGTCGCCTGCGATCCGTAGCGTACGCCGCCCTTGGGCCTCTGCGCCTCCTCGATGATGAGCCGGACCGGAAACCGCTGCGGCTCCTGGACCCAGCCGCTATCGCTCCGGATCGTCGGCAATCCGGTGTTCGGGTCCGTGCTGCCTTGCGATACTCCGAAACCAACGCTCTCGACTTGGGCCGGAAACAACCGGCCGGGAAGCGCGTCGAAAAGGACTTCCGCCCGGTTGCCGACTGCTACCTTCTCGAGGCTGTTCTCCTTGAAGGCGGCTGTGATCCAGATCGTTCCGACATCGATAAAGGTCATGGCTGACTGTCCAGCGGACACGACCTTACCGATTGTAAGTTGGAGGTTGGTCACGACCCCGGCCGAAGGTGCCTGAACGGTGGTCCGCACCAGATCGAGTCGTGCCTTTTCGAGCGCTGCCAGAGCTGCCCGGAGCTGCGGATTGTCATTTCCGCTCGGCCCGAGCTGCTCCTTGGCCTTGGCCAGCTCAGCCTCAGCACCGATGACGGCCGCCTCTGACTGACCGAAAGCCGATCTGGTTGAATCAGCCCGCGCTTTGGAATACACGCCCCTCTTTTCCAGCTCTGCGGCGCGCGCAGATTGTTCGCGAAGATTGTCGCGATCGACCTGGGCCGTTACGAGCTTTGCCTGCGCCGCATCGACAGCAGCCGTTGACGCGCCCATCGACTGGCCGACACTTGCAAGGCTCGCCTCGGCCTCGCTGACCGCGAGTTCGTAGCGCTCGGGATCGATACGAAAGAGAAGCTGGTTGGCCTCGACGCGCGAGTTGTCGGTGACGCCGACTTCCACCACCCGGCCGGTGACTTCGGGCGCGATGCCCACGATATAGGCTTGGACTTGAGCCTGCGAGGTCGACGGCGTGCGCCGCTCCATGAAGATGGAGAAAGCGAACAGGGCGAGCGCCAAAAGGACGATAATGAGTGCTATCCTGCGGAGGGGATTCCGAGGCGTTGGGGAAATGGCAGGCTCGTCCAAGTTTTCGGAAACCACAGCAATATCCTTCGGAGGCGTTTCGTTTCGTGGAAGCGCAAAGTTTCAGCGCCGGACATTTGTCGCGATGGTCGTTACCGGGCGATGGAACGCAAGTAGGTAACCGTAACATACGCCTTGCGATGGCTTGCCGCCGGCCTGGTCGCACGCATCAGCGAGCGGTTGGCGGTATCGAGGCGTCAAGCGCGCCCTCTATCTCCTTGGAGAGTTCGGCGATGAGTTCCTGGTATTCGACGACGCGCTCGTCGCGTTTCAGATCGGTCGAGACGTTCCATTTCTGCAGCGCCGATTGGGCGTCGGCAAAGTCCCTGCAGATTTCCCGAAAATCCTCACTGCGGGCAGAAAGATCGTCGATCGCCTTGATCCTGGCTGGAAACTGCCGACGGACTGCGGTCACGCCTTCGTCCATGGTCCACTCCTTAACGGCATTTGGAACGCTGCCTCTGTAACGTGTGCCCGGCTCAATCTTCGTGGACGACGATCAGTTCGTGGAGTATGTTACCGTAACATACGGTCTGGCAGTGATGTGACTCAACGGGGGGATTGGGGCAGACATGCAGACGTGGATACCAGCAGAGGGGTCTGCAGCGCTCATTTCTTCAGGGCTGGCGCCTCAAGCCGACGAGATCAGGGAGCAGCTGGAACGTGTCGTCTCCAGCCCTGAATTTCCACGCGTCGGTCGCGCAGCCACGTTTCTCCGCTATGTCGTCTCGGAAACCCTCGAGGGCCGGGGCAACCGGATCAAAGCCTATTCGATCGCAATCGAGGTATTCGGCCGGGATCCCGGCTTCACCCAGGACGACCCGGTGGTCAGGATCGAGGCCGGACGGCTGCGGCGCTCGCTCGAGCGTTATTATCTCGTCGCCGGGCAGCAAGATCCGGTCAGGATCGACATTCCCAAAGGGGGATATGTTCCAACCTTCACCTGGTCCTGTCCGGCGTTAGTCGACATTGGAGGCGAAGACGCTGGCGAAACATCGGGCTCTGAGGTCCGTTCCGGACGCTGGTGGCGCGCAAGAAGGGTCTTGTGGCCGGGTGCTGCTGCGCTCGCTGCAGTGGCTATTTCGCTCTATTGGATCGGGGCGCCGTCTCCCGCTCCGTCGCTCGAACGCGTTGCAAGCCTGTCGCCCGATCGGCCGGCCCTCGTAGTGGCCCCGTTTGCCAATCTCGGCGAAGGGGCGGAGGCGCAGCTGTACACAGCCGGCCTGACCGAGGAACTGATGACCATCCTGCCACGGTTCAAGGAGATCAAGGTCTTCGGCCGCGAAACGTCCAAGTCCCTCCCCGCGGATGTGGGCGCATCGGAGATCCGAGCCGAATTCGGCGCACGCTATCTCCTTGCCGGCGGGGTACGCACGTCGGGCAAGCGTCTTCGAGTGACGGCGAGGCTGCTCGATACGTCGGACGGCGAAATCCTCTGGTCGGAGAACTATGACAACGATCTCGCATCGGGAGACCTGTTTGCGATCCAGACGGATGTCGCCAGAAAGGTCGCAACCGCCATCGCCCAGCCCTACGGGGTCATGGCACAGATCGACTCCGCCAGTCCGCCGCCGGATGACCTCGGCGCGTATGAGTGCACTTTGCGCTTCTATGCCTATCGTTCGGAACTGAGCGCCGAAGCGCATGCGCGCGTCCGAGATTGCCTTGAGGCCGCGCTCGCGCGGTTTCCGAACTACGCGACCGCCTGGGCAATGCTGTCGATCGTCTATCTCGATGAGGACCGGTACAAGTTCAATCCGACACCAGGCCAGGATACAGCCATACAGCGTGCACTCGATGCCGCCAGGCGCGCAACCCAGATCGATCCGAACAATACGCGCGGGCTCCAAGCGCTGATGACGGCGTTGTTCTTCGACAGGCAGCTCGCTGAATCGCTTCGTGTGGGCGAGCAGGCGCTCGCCACCAATCCTAATGACACCGAACTGATGGGCGAGTTCGGAACCCGGCTTGCGATCGCTGGCCAGTGGCAACGTGGAGCAAGCCTGCTGGACCAGGCCATCGCCCTCAATCCAGGCAGCGGCGGCTTCTACCACGGAACGCGAGCCCTGGCCGCCTATATGCTCAGCGACAACCACACTGCCGTGCTGGAGATCAGGCAGGCGAACATGCAAAAGTTCCCTCTCTTCCATGTTGTCGCCGCCGTCATCTACGCAGAGGCTGGCATGATGGACGACGCCCGCCGGGAAGGACAGGTGTTCGTCAGCATGCGACCCGACTTCCTGCCAAACATCGTCACGGAACTTGCAATGCGCAACATGCAGCCCGAAGATCGCGACCGCCTGATCGAAGGACTTCGCAAGGCGGGGATGACTGTGCCCGATCCCGACGCAATTGCGTCGACTGCCACCACCTCCGACCTGCAACCTCGCTGATACCGTCTCCCCGACCGTAACATACCCGATCATACGGGCACGCCATCTCATCTTCGCATAGTCTGACCTCAGTGCCGACTTCGACCGCCGCGGCGTGCTGCGTCGAGGCCCGTACAAACTTGACAGGGCTATGAGGAACGCTAGTGAGCACAGCAAAATGTCGTGACGGCCGAATTCAACCAAGCCTTTCCCCGGGTTTGAGATGCATCTCGGCTCTGCTGTTGCTCTCCATATTGGCCGGATGCGGAGGCCACCCGAAGAACGTCCTCGTCCCAGTTGCCGACAGCGTGCCGAACGCCACCAAGGTCGGCATGCTCGTGACCACGACGCGCAGCCGCTCCACGATCCAAGGCGAAATGTTCACAGGCGAGCGCGCACTCGCCCCGGCCTTTGCCGACATCACCGTATCCATCCCGCCTGAGAACGTCCGCAAGATCGGCGAAGTCGCCTGGCCGAGAAGGCTTCCATCCAACCCGGCCACCGACTTTGCGACCTTGAAAGCCGAGGAGATCACGCGCGACGACGCCAAGAAATGGCTGAGCGCCTCTGTCAGGAAGAGCCGCGATCGCAGCGTGCTGGTGTTCATCCACGGCTTCAACAACCGTTTCGAAGATTCCGTCTATCGCTTCGCTCAGATCGTGAAGGATTCCGGCGTGCATAGCGCGCCCGTGTTGGTGACATGGCCGTCGCGCGGCAGTCTGCTCGCATATGGCTATGACAGGGAGAGCACCAACTACACGCGAAACGCATTGGAGACGCTCTTCCAGTATCTCGCGAGGGATCCAGAGGTGAAGGAAGTCTCGATCCTTGCGCATTCCATGGGGAACTGGCTGGCGCTGGAAGCGCTTCGCCAGATGGCGATCCGCAACGGCCGCCTCCCCGCCAAGTTCGAGAACGTGATGCTGGCCTCGCCCGACGTGGATGTCGACGTCTTCCGCCAACAGATCGTCGACATGGGCAAGAAGCATCCGAAGTTCACCTTGTTCGTTTCACGAGACGACCGTGCGCTCGCGGTATCCCGCAGGGTATGGGGCGACGTCGCCAGACTCGGCGCCATCGATCCCGAGGCATCTCCCTTCAAGAAGGAGCTGGCCGATAGCCAGATCACGGTGATCGACCTCACCAAGGTCAAGGCGGGCGACAAGCTGAACCACGGAAAGTTCGCGGAATCGCCGGAGGTCGTTCAGTTGATCGGGGCGCGGATTTCCGACGGACAGACGCTGACCGACAGCAAGGTCGGGCTTGGGGACAAGATCCTTGCCGCAACGACGAGCACGGCGGCAGCGGCGGGCGGCGCAGCCGGCCTGATCCTTGCCGCCCCGGTAGCCGTCATCGATGCCGACACCAGAGACAATTACGCCGGCCATGTCAGCGGCCTTACAGGTCCCGTGGGTACACAGCCGCGAGCATCCGAATGCACTGCCGCGGGCCGATCGAAAGAGTCGTGCAGGCAATGACGGAAGGATCCGGCAGACGAAATAGGTTCATCGAGATCAGGATAGACGATGCAATTACTTTTCAAGATCCGCATATTTAAACCACTTCTCACGGCGGTTGCCGTGGCTTCCGTTCTCCTTTGTGCCTCGATTGCTGTGGCGCAGAGCGTGACGCCAGCGAGCCCACAGCCGGAAAGCGTCCAGCGCTTTATCGGGATGTTCTCGGATCCTGATGTCCAACGTTTCCTACAGCAGCAGTCGCAAGCAGCCAAGACCGCGGCGGAGCCGCCCTTGGAAACCCCGAACGCCGACCCTTCATTCTCGGAATTCGCGATGCGATTCCGGGCCCACGCCTCCGGGCTTCTCGGGGCCGTCCAGTCCTTTCCCCTGGAGACGATGCGCGGCGGGGCCGTGCTCGAACGGGACATTCAGGCGAATGGCGGGACGCGGCCGATCTTCCTGGTCGCCGCCTTCGTCGCTGTCGGACTGGCCGGACAATGGCTGTTCTGGTGGATCAGCGCCGGCTGGCGCTCATGGATGGCGCGCGCGCCCTTTGCCACGGTTCGCGAAAGGTTGATCGCACTGGCAGCGAGGCTTCTGTGGGCGGCGTGTTACGTCCTTTCCTTCGGCCTCGGCAGCATCGGCTTCTTCCTGCTGTTCCAGTGGCCGCCGGCTATCAGAGAGATCGTCGTCGGCTACCTCTTCGCGATCGTCGTCTTCCGTCTGGCGAGCGCTCTTTTCGACGTGTTGTTGGCACCACAGGCCGAGGAAGAGGGCCATTTTCGTGTCGTACCGATCGCAAAGGATGCCGCCGGTCACTGGGCGAAACGCCTGGGCTATCTTGTCGGCTGGTTTGCCTTCGGCTGGGTGACCATCCGCCTGCTCGGCACCCTCGGCTTTTCCGTCCCGGCACGGCAACTCGTGGCCTATGCCTTGGGCCTCGTGCTCCTCATCATCGGTATCGAAGCCGTCTGGAGACGTCCGTCCGGATTGACGGCCGGCCAGACCACCCACATCGGCCTGCGGGCGCGGAACTGGCTCTGGACGGTTTACTTCGCGAGCGTCTGGCTGCTGTGGGTGATGGGAGCCATGAAGCTGTTCTGGATTGCGGTGATCTGCGCGGCATTGCCAGGTGCCATCGCCCTCACCAAGGCGTCTGTCGACAATATCCTGCGTTCTTCTGAGGACGAAGGGGACGGCCACAAGAGAGGCACCGTCGTGTCGGTGATTGTGGAGCGCGGCATCAGGGCGGCGCTGATCGTCGGAGCCATCGTCCTGCTTGCGGACGCCCTGGAGGTCCGGCTCACGGAGATGACGATGCAGGATTCGCCACTTCTGCGCCTCGTGCGCGGCCTCCTCAGCGCCGGGATCATTCTCCTGATCGTCGATCTCGCCTGGAGCGTCGTGAAGGTCCTCATCGATCGCAAGCTCGACGACACCGAGACCGTCCTCGAAGTCGGCAGCGAACGGGAGCGGCGGCGCACGCGCCTCAGAACCCTGCTGCCGATCCTTCGCAATTTCCTCATGATCCTGTTCGTCGCCATCGCTATCATGATGGCACTATCGTCGCTCGGCGTGGAGATCGGCCCGTTGATCGCCGGCGCCGGCGTGGTCGGCGTCGCGATCGGCTTCGGCGCGCAGACGGTGGTCAAGGACGTGATCAGCGGGATGTTCTACCTACTCGACGACGCTTTCAGGATAGGCGAATATATCCAGAGCGGCAGCTACAAGGGCACCGTTGAATCCTTCAGCTTGCGATCGGTCAAGCTCAGGCACCACCGCGGCGCGGTCTACATCGTCCCCTTCAGCGAGCTCGGCGCGGTCCAGAACATGAGCCGCGACTGGGTAATCGAGAAAATGACGATCACCGTCACCTACGATTCCGACATCGAGAAAGCCCGCAAGATCATCAAGAAGATTGGCCAGGAACTGTTCGAGGACCCTGAGTTCAAACCGACGACGCTCGAGCCGCTGAAGATGCAGGGGATCGATAGTCTTGGCGATTCCGGTCTGCTCCTGCGGATGAAGGTCATGACGCTTCCCGGCCAGCAGTTCACGCTGAAGCGGCGGGCCTTGCGGATGATCCATGAGGCATTCCACGAAAACGGCATCAAGCTCGCTGTGCCCACAGTCCAGGTCTCCGGCGGCAAGGACGACGCCGTTGCCGCCGCTGCCCAGCAGACGCTCGCAGCACACAACGCGGCCGCCGTCGCAAACCCGGCCTGAGGGCGGCATTTTCGAAATGAACGACACACGAGAGCAATGGGAGGAAATGAAATGAAGATCCTGGTCATCCCTACGCACATGCTTGCGACACTTGCCGTTCTGATGACGGTCTGCGTGCCGGTCCTCGTTCCCGTAACGGCCGAAGCCGCCCGTCGTGGCGTGGCGGCATGCGGCCCGAGAGGCTGCGGTGCCGCGGCCTGCGGACCGCGCGGATGCGCTGCAGTCGGAAGCACCCGCCCCGTCGTTCGCCCGCCTGTCCGGCGCGGCGTCGTCGTCGTCACCCCTCGCCGCTACTGGCGCCCGGGTACGGCAATCGCCGCGGGTGCTGCCATCGGCTTCGTCGCCGGAGCTTCCGCCGTGTCCTTGGCAGGCACGCCGCCGCAATCCGGTCAATGCTGGTACTACACCTCGCCCGCCAAGACGACGGGCTTCTGGGACGTGTGCCCGCTGTGAGCGATCCGGCAGAAAACTGCCAGCTCGCTTGGTTCTCTTCGTCGCCGGCCCTCCCCTGAGTGGGGAGGACCTCGATTTCCAGGTCACAAATTTTAGAGGGTACGTTCCATGGATTTCACAGTCATCGATGCCGCACTCGTCGGAAAACTTCTCCTGCTGCTTCTGGTCGGCCTGGGGCCGAAGATCGCCCTGGTGCCGTTTCTGGAGAAGACCCATGCCTTCGATGCCGAAACCAAGGCGCGCATCGGCCGCAAGATGGTTTTGGTCGCAGTAGTCACAGCCTTGATCCTTTTTGCCACCGGCGCTTTGCTGATGCGGCTTCTCCATATCACGGGTGGCGCAGTCGCCGTCGCCGGCGGTATCATCCTCGCGCTTATCGCGATCAAGATGGCATCAGGGCCGACAGAGAAGCCGCATGAGGAAACGGGGCTTCCCGTCGATCCAGAAAAGATCGCCGTCTTTCCGCTTGCGGTCCCTTACCTGCTCAATCCTGTCGGCATCACCGTCGTCATCATCGCCTCCGGCGAAGTCGTCTCGATTGCCAGCGTGATACTCGTCATCGGCCTGATCCTGATCGTCGCTGCGTTGGACTATGTGGTGTTTACCAACATCGATGCACTCGCCAAGCACATGAAGCCCGCCAGTCTGATCGTCTCGGAGGTCGTCTTCGGCATTCTGTTGACCGCAGTCGCAGTTCAGCTGATCGTCGCCGGGCTTGGCAGTCTTGGCATCATCACCCCGACCGCTGCGCATTAGATGCGGATGATTTGCGGCCGGCCGGCCGGCCTAAAAATCTGAACCCGGATTTAAATCACACAATAGAGCCGAAAGCCGCTCGGTTTTCGGCATCATGCCCAGCTGCGGATTTGCTGTCCCCCTGCGCGGAAAGCCCGGGGATTAAGGTCAGGAACAGACGACAATGGTGTCGCCATCGACCGCCGGGCACGCAATGATCATTCAATATCTCTGATGTTATCCATAAGTTCTATTCGTTTGAATGATGAGTTTTCAAAGCCCATATTGAGATCATGGACATGGACGAGCCTCCCATTGACGACCATGCCCCTGACCCAAGAAAGGAACCGGAAAATGACCACGCTCACCTATCGCGGTGGTGGTAAGTCCCTCACCTCCAGCGAAAGCCGCTTCGACCTGGCACATTATGCCCGTAAGCTTGTGCTCGCCTGGACGCGCTGGCAGACGGCCCGCGAAATCGAAGCCATGCCCTTCGACATTCGCAAGGACATCGGCTGGCCGAGCACGGACGACAACAAACACCGGGCCATGTAATGAATGCGACATTTCTCCCAAGATAAGGGCGGCGCCTGCCTCGTGTAACGCCGCCTTTTTCGTGGTCTGACCATCCATCCTAAGCCATTTTCAACATTAAATTCCAGCCGCCTATTAGCCTGCCCTCTGCCTGCCCACGGTCATTCCGGCGGTTTGATCGGCCAAATCGCCGGCGATGTCGCATATTTGCTCTTCCCGGCCGCATTTTTCCATGCCAGTGTCGCTTTCAGGACATCGGCGCGACGCATTCCGCGCAACGAATGTGTCATCGCCCCTCGAGCATGGATTTCGCTATGAACAGGATGCAGATCAAGAAGCGTTCAGTAGTCTTCTTTATGGTACCGCAATTCACCATGCTGCCATTCTCGGCGGCCGTGGACACCTTGCGCATCGCCAATCGCATGCTCGGCTATCAGGCCTATACCTGGCGGCTGACCTCCGTCGATGGAGAAAAGGTCTATTCTTCCTGCGGCATCGGCGTCGAGGCAAATTCCTCGCTTGCCGAGGAGCGCCGTCATCTCGGCGGCGAAAATCGGCCGGGCATGGTGCTCGTCTGTTCCGGCATCGATGTCGAGCAGTTCAACAACAAGTCGGTCAATGCCTGGCTGCGTGAATGCTATAATCGCGGTGTCGCCGTCGGCAGCCTCTGTACGGGCGCACATGTGCTTGCCCAGGCCGGCCTCCTGAACGGCAAGCGCTGCGCCATCCACTGGGAAAACCTCCCGGGCTTTTCGGAAGCCTTCCCCCAGGCGGAGGTCTATGCAGATCTCTACGAGATCGACGGCAATCTCTACACCTGCGCCGGTGGCACCGCCTCGCTCGACATGATGCTGAACCTCGTCGGCGAGGACTTTGGCGAAAGCCTTGTCAACCGCATCTGCGAGCAGCACCTGACCGACCGCGTGCGCAACCCTCACGACCGCCAGCGTCTGCCGCTGCGCGCCCGTCTCGGCGTGCAGAACGCCAAGGTGCTGTCGATCATCGAACTGATGGAAGGCAATCTCGCCGAGCCGCTGTCGCTGATCGAGATCGCCGATGGCGCCGGCCTCTCGCGCCGCCAGATCGAACGGCTGTTCCGCCAGGAGATGGGCCGCTCACCGGCCCGCTACTATCTGGAAATCCGCCTCGACCGTGCGCGCCACCTCTTGGTGCAGTCCTCGATGCCGGTCGTCGAGGTCGCCGTCGCCTGCGGCTTCGTCTCGGCCTCGCATTTCTCCAAGTGTTATCGCGAACTCTACCATCGCTCGCCGCAGCAGGAGCGCGCCGAGCGCAAGATGACCATGGCGACCGCTCGCCAGGCCGTCGCCGCTTGAGACAATAAGACGGGCCGTCGCCGCTTGAGACAATAAGACGGGCCGCCGCCTGAGACAGTAAAAAGCTGACCTCGCCTGACGCGAAAAGATCGTCGCCGCCTGACATAAAGGGCGGCGGCTTGGCCTCGGCCTCGGAAGGCGCTACTGCGCCGCCTCTTCCGTCATCTTGGCGTCGGAATAGACCTGGTTGCGGCCCCTGTGTTTGGCCATGTAGAGAAACTGGTCGGCGGCGTTGAGGTAGTTCTCGAAGGTTTCGTAACCGGCGATTTCGGCGATGCCGATCGAAATCGTGACGCCGAGTTCCTCGTCGTCCGCCGTGACCTTCAGCCGCGAAATGTCCGAGCGGATCTCGTCACAGAGCTTGGTCGCGGCTGCCGAATCCATCTGCGGGAAGAGGATGGCGAATTCCTCGCCCCCGAGCCGCGAGAGAAGATTGTCGCTGCCCTCGAAGATCGTGAACAGCCTGTTTGCGACAGCCTTCAACACCTTGTCGCCGATCTCGTGGCCATAGGTATCGTTCAGCCGCTTGAAATGGTCGATATCGAGAATGGCGACCGAGCTCGGCACCTTCAGCCGCAGGCACTCGTTCACCAGCTTCGGGCCGTTGTCGTAGAAATAGCGGCGATTATAGAGACCGGTCAGGTAGTCGCAGGCCGCCGCTGCCCTCAGCTGCCGCATCTGCGCCAGCGTTTCGGCATTGTTGGCGATGCGGCATTGCAGCTCCTCGGCGACGAAGGGCCGGTAGACGAAATCGCTGGCGCCGGCCTTGAGGAAACTCGCCGAAAGCATGCGGTCGTTGGAGGAGGAAACGCCGATGACACGCAGCCTGTCCGAACCGAAGCGATGGCGGATGCGCCGCGTCAGCTCATAGCCGCTCATATCAGGCATATGGTGGTCGGTGACGACGAGTTCGATATCGCTGTAGGCCTCAAGCGCCGCCAGCGCCTCGAGCCCCGAATTTGCCTCGACGACGAGATATTGCTGTGCCTTCAGCAGGTCGACGAGCACCTGGCGCGCCGAGACGACATCGTCGACGACGAGCACCCGCGTCTTGCGGTTGGAGATCGCCCGCCGGACGGTGGCGACCAGATTGTCGAGCGCGAATTCATTGTCCTTCAGCACGTAATCGATGACGTTGCGCTCCATGATCTTGTTGCGCGTGTTGAGATCGAATGTCGCGGTGAAGACGATCGCCGGGATGTCGTGCTCGATCGTGCAGTCGAGCGCTTCGCCATAGGGCGAATCCGGCAGGTTGAGATCGACGACGGCCATGGTGTAGCCGTGAGCGTCATCGGCAAGTTCCTTGCGAAGAGCCTTCAGCGACGGGCAGGATTTGACGGCAAGGCCGAGCTCCGTCTGGAACCGGTGACAGAGCACCGCGGAAAACATCCGGGAATCTTCAACCAGAAGTATCTTGAGCCCGCCGGAGCGCAGCCCGATGCCATCTCGCTGGAAATCCGCTTGAAAAGCCAAAGCCCCTACTCCCCGATGCGTCCGATGGGCTCGACTCGGCCCTCTCCCCGGCGGGGACGATAACCGAGAGGCCTGTGCGCGTGAAGGGGACAAATACCGGCGACATTACCTGTAATTGCAAAAATTCGACGATAGTCCCCGACCGTCATCTCCGCCCCCTGGGCGGTACCGATACTGGAAGGGCCGTCAGGCAACCGCCCGCTCCTTGCGCATGGATTGAATTTGCAGCAGCGTATCGAGGTTCTGGTTGACGCGGCAGTAGAACTCCTCGTCGATGAAGGGACGCAGCATGAAATCATTGCCGCCGGCCTTCAGGAATCGTGCCGAAAGCAGCCGGTTCGAGGAGGAGGAAACGCCGATGATGCGCAACTCGTGCGAGCCGATACTGGCGCGGATGCGGCGCGTCAGTTCGAAGCCATCAATGTCGGGCATGTTGTAGTCGGTGATGACAAGGCCGATATCGCGGTTGGCCTTCAGGATCTCCAGCGCCTTACCGCCGCTCTCGGCGACGCTGACACGGAAATTGTAGCGCTTCAGCCGGCTCGAGAGCAGGGCGCGCGCGGTCGCGCTATCGTCGACGATCAGCACGTGGTGGCGATGATTGGTGAGGAAGCGGCAGATCGATTCCGCCAGCAGGTCGACGGCGAAGATATTGTCCTTGAGGATATAGTCGACGATATCCTTGGCCATCAGCTTGTCGCGCATGTTTTCATGGAAGGTGCCGGTGAAGACGATGGTCGGGATGGAGAGATCGACCAGATATTCGAGCGCTTCGCCGTTTTCGGCGCCGGGCAGGTTGATGTTCGAGATCGCCAGCGTGATCGGATCGGAAGACTTGTCGTAGGAAACCTGCAGATCCTCGAAGCTGCGGCAGATCTCGACATCGATGTCGAACAGCTCCTTCAGGCGTTTGCTGATCATCGAGGTGAATACGTTGGAATCTTCCGCGACAATAATACGCGCACCCGCAAACATTTCCCCGGAATATTGCATCCCCGAAATACCTAGAAACGCCATAGCAAACCTTTGATGTAAAATCTGTCCCCGGATCAAACTGATACATCAATTGATTTGAGTAATTATTAATCGACGCGCCTGGATATAAATGAAGAGGCGGCCCGATCGGGCCGCCTGCGACTTCTTTGCGGATATGATTAAGAAATCGGGCGCGAAGCGCCGCATTCTCGGCATCGAAAGGGCTTTCGCCGACAACCGTCGCATTATAGGTCGAACCGAGGTTTTGATCTTCAGCTTCGTGCCTTCCTTGGCGCAATCCGGCCGCCGACGAGCCCATCTGGCTGGCACCGCTCGGCCGAAGCAATTATAAACGAGCCATTGACCCCGACCCGCCGACAGGTTCGCCCATGATCCAATCCGACCTGGTGATCGCATGGCTTCTCGACTCCGACCCGTCGATCCGATGGCAGGTGATGCGCGACCTGCTCGATGCTCCGGAGCGGGAATGGATGACCGAGCGGGCCAAAGTCGAGACCGAGGGCTGGGGCGCCGGAATGCTCTCCTGCCAGGATGAGGACGGGCAATGGGCAGGCGGCGCCTTCCTGCCCGCCGGTTTCGACCCGCGAGAGTGGAAGGAGCATGGCCAGCCGTGGACGGCCACGACCTTCTCGCTGTCGCAATTGCGCGAATTCGGTCTCGATCCCGCCTGCGATTGCGCCAGGCGCACCGTCAAATTGATCGGCGCCAATGCCCGTTGGGAAGAAGGCGGCCAGCGCTATTGGGAAGGCGAAGTCGAGGAGTGCATCAACGGCCGCACCGTTGCCGATGGCGCCTATTTCGGGATCGACGTCTCACCCATCGTCGACAGGCTCATCGGCGAGCGACTCGACGACGGTGGCTGGAACTGTGAGCGGATCGATGGCTCCGTCCGCTCGTCTTTCGCCAGCACCATCAATGTGCTGGAAGGCTTGCTGGAATACCAGAGATCGACCGGCGGCACGCATCAGTCTCGAGAGGCGCGCAGGACGGGTGAGGAGTTTCTGCTGGCCCGCAACCTCTTCCGCCGCCTTGGCACAGGCGAGCCGGCCGACGAACGCTTCCTGCACTTCCTGCATCCGAACCGGTGGCGCTACGACATTTTGCGCGCGCTCGACTATTTCCGCGCAAGCGCGATCCTGACCGGCGCCGACCCCGATCCGCGCCTCGGCGAGGCGATCGACCACCTTCGTTCCAGACGCTTGCAGGACGGCAGTTGGCCGCTCGACGACAGCCCTGCCGGTCGGGTGTGGTTCGAGGTCGATGACGGGCAAGGCAAGCCCTCGCGGTGGGTGACGCTCCGGGCGATGCGGGTGCTCAGATGGTGGGATGCCCAGCCCTCAATCAATGCCGGACTGCAATCCCAGCCCACGTAGGAAATGCCCTCAAGCGCCCGCAGCAATTCGGCGCGAGCCGCGGGCGTCTCACTGATGCCGGGCTGGTTGACCACTCCGTGCAGAGCGTTGAACAGAAACACCGCCGTAAAGCCGAGATCAATGACCTATCAGGCATTCTCGCCAGCACCCGATCTTATCTGTCCTTACACACAGCAGCCGCTCGTTGCCGCTCGCGGCCCACAGCAGGCCGCCGCCTTGCTGTTTTCCTCTGCCAGCCAGCGATCGCGCGGCTTGCAGCTTGCCGGCCGCGGCGAAAGCGTAACATGGACGGCGCCGGCGCGAAGAACCGGCATCGCCGCGCAATAAAGCTGCATTGGCCGCACGCCGTCGCTGACTTCGAAGGTCAGCTTCGCCGAAGCATTCAGTTGCAGGTGGTCGGTAACCTTGCGGATGATTGCATGGAACTTGCCGGCCGGCATATGCGTGCGGTCGCCTTCCTCGATATCCCAGAGCTGGATGAAGATTTCCGCCCACGCTTCGGGATTGGCGCCGCAATCCAACGCCGAGAATTGGCCCGCCTTGACCTCGGTGACATGATAGCCAGGCTTCACCGCCTTGCCGTCATAATAGAAAATCAGCGGAGAATCCTTGGCGCCGGTAAGCACACTGAGCAGCAGGCCGAGATCAATGTCGTTCTCTTGAATTTTGCTGTTGTCGATGACGTTCATTTGCGCTAATCCTCGTTTCAACGATTCAAGGATTATTGAAATATGGATCAACGTCAAGCCCTCATCGCATTCGGCGCGCTCTCGCAGGAAACCCGTCTTCACATCGTCCGCATGCTCGTGGTTTCGGGTCCCGACGGCATGGCGGCAGGCGCGATCGCTGAGAAGGCGGAGGTCTCGCCCTCCAATATCTCCTTCCACCTGAAAGAGCTCGAACGGTCGGGCCTGATCGCGCAGCAGCGTGAATCCCGGTCGATCATTTACACCGCGAACTACGAGGCGCTTGGCGGCTTGGTTCGCTTCCTGATGGAAGATTGCTGTTCCGGGCATCCGGAAATCTGCGCACCTGCCGCGGAGGTTGCGGCCTGCTGCACCCCTAAAATGAAGGAGAAACTGCAATGACCCCTGACCGCGTTTACAATGTGCTCTTTCTCTGCACGGGCAATTCTGCCCGCTCGATCCTGGCGGAATCCATCCTGGAGACCGAAGGCAAGGGTCGATTCAAGGCCTATTCGGCCGGCAGCCAGCCGAAGGGTGAAGTCAATCCCTATGCGCTGAAGGAGCTTGCGGCGCAGGGCTACCCAACAGTCGGCTTCCGCTCAAAGAGCTGGGACGAATTCGCCGAGCCGGGCGCTCCGGAGATGGACTTCATCTTTACGGTTTGCGACAGCGCTGCCGGCGAGGCTTGTCCCGTCTGGATCGGTCATCCGATGACCGCCCATTGGGGCGTCGAGGACCCCGCTGTCGTCGAGGGCAGCGAAGTCGACAAAGGCCGCGCTTTCGCGCAAGCCGCCCGCTTCCTCAAGAACCGGATCAGCGCCTTTTTGAGCCTGCCTCTTTCCTCAATCGACAAGCTCGCCCTGGAATCGCACCTGCGCCAGATCGGCACAATGGAAGGCGCCAGCATTAAACAGCCCAAGGCGAGCTGATGGGTTTTGATTTGAACCAGCAGACCTTGGAAGGGCACGACGACAGACTTCGCGGCGCGCTCGCAGGCGCCGGGCTTCCGGTCGATGACCTCACAGACGCCGGCCGAAGCTTCTATCGGTTTTCACGTGGCGGCGAGACGGTCGGCTTCGGCGGGCTGGAACTCTATCGCGAGACCGTACTCCTGCGTTCCATTGTCGTGCTGTCCGATCAGCAAGGCTTTGGCTTCGGCCATGCGATCACCCTTGGCCTGCTCGATCAGGCCCGAAGGAAAGGCGCAACTGCCGCCTATCTGTTGACAGAGACAGCCGCCCCCTTCTTTCAATCGCTCGGCTTTCGTCCGATCGCTCGCGATGAAGCGCCGGCCGAGATCCTGACGACGCGCCAGGCCGCAAGCCTGTGCCCGGCATCGGCCGCCCTGATGGTCCGGAGCCTGCCGGCATGAGCGCGCCGGTGTTCCCCCCGTCTCGACGACTGGTCGCCGAAGCGCTCGGCACGCTACTGCTCGTGGCAACCGTCGTCGGCTCGGGCGTCATGGCGGATAGCCTGACGGACGATACGGCGCTTGCGCTGCTCGGCAATACGCTGGCAACGGGGGCAATCCTCGTTGTCCTGATCACGATTTTAGGCCCGATTTCCGGAGCTCATTTCAATCCGGTCGTGTCGCTGGTGTTTGCGCTCCGGCGCGAACTGCCTGCCTCCTCCCTTCCCGCCTATATCGCGGCGCAGATCGTCGGCGGCATTTCCGGGACGATGCTCGCTCATGCGATGTTCGCCCTTCCCGTGCTGCAGGCCTCGGAAACCGTGCGCACCGGCGGCGCGCAATGGCTCTCTGAAGTGACGGCAACCTTCGGCCTCGTCTTCGTCATCTTAGCCGGTGTGCGCTTTCGCGCCGATGCCGTGGCATGGCTGGTCGGCCTTTATATCACCGCCGCCTATTGGTTCACCGCCTCCACGTCCTTTGCCAATCCCGCCGTCGCGATTGCTCGATCGCTGACGCACACCTTTTCCGGCATCCGCCCGGTCGATCTACCGGGCTTTATCGCCGCTGAAGTCCTCGGCGCCTTGCTGGCGCTGATGCTTGCGGGATGGCTGCTGATGGAAACCCGCGATCCTAAAACCCTCACCAAGACGGAATCCGCCTCATGACCATAGATGTTACGATCTATCACAACCCCGAATGCGGCACCTCGCGCAACACGCTTGCGATGATCCAGAACGCCGGCATTGAGCCCAACGTTATCGAATATCTGAAAAACCCGCCGTCGCGCGAGCAGCTAATCAAGGTGATTGCGGATGCAGGTTTGAGCGTTCGCGAGGCGATCCGCGAAAAGGGCACGCCCTATGCGGAGCTCGGCCTCGACAATCCTGATCTTACCGACGATCAGCTTCTCGACGCGATGCTGAAAGATCCGATCCTGATCAACCGGCCTTTCGTCGTCACCGCTCTCGGTACGCGCCTGTCGCGACCGTCGGAACTTGTCCTCGAAATCCTGCCGGAAACGCATCAGGGCGCCTTCACCAAGGAAGACGGCGAGAAGGTGCTCGATGCCGGAGGCAAGCGCATTGTCTGATCTGCCTGCGGTATCGCCGATGCATCTGCGCCAACCGGATATGGATGCGCTCAGGCCGGCGTTCTCGACGCACAAGCCGCGCATCCTGATCCTCTATGGCTCCCTGCGAGCAGTGTCCTACAGCCGCTTCCTCGCGCAGGAGGCCGCGCGGCTGCTCGAATATTTCGGCTGCGAAGTGCGCATCTTCAATCCGGAAGGTCTGCCGCTGCCTGATGCGGCGCCGGCGAGCCACCCAAAAGTTCAGGAACTGAGAGAATTGTCGGCATGGTCGGAAGGCCAGGTATGGGTCAGCCCTGAGCGTCATGGCGCGATGACCGGCATCATGAAAGCGCAGATCGACTGGATTCCACTATCGGTCGGCTCGGTTCGGCCAACGCAAGGCAAGACGCTGGCGGTGATGCAGGTCTCTGGCGGCTCCCAGTCCTTCAATGCGGTAAGCCAACTCCGCATCCTTGGACGATGGATGCGGATGATCGCAATTCCCAATCAGTCCTCGGTTGCCAAAGCTTTCCAAGAATTCGACGCGGACGGCCGTATGAAACCTTCTTCCTATTACGACCGCGTCGTTGACGTCTGCGAGGAACTGGTGAAGTTCACGCTGCTGACCCGAGATGCCTCGAACTATCTGACCGACCGCTACAGCGAGCGGAAGGAAGAAGTCGAAAAGCTCGAACAGCGCGTGGGCCTCAGATCCCTATGACAATCGTCGGCACCGAACGACCGCCGGTAGCGGCCATCGCCGCACTCGGGCTGACGCAGATCATCGGATATGGATCGCTCTATTACAGCTTCAGCATCCTCGCCCCCGACATGGCCCGTGATCTGGGCTGGTCATCGGAATGGATCTTCGGCGCGCTCTCCGCGGCCCTTCTGATCGGCGGTCTGGCCGCACCTCTCATGGGTACGTGGATCGATCGCTTCGGCGCAGGCAGGATCATGACATCGGGCTCGGCGATTGCCGCCGCCGCCCTCGTCGCCTGCGCCTTCGCGCCGGGAAAGATCGCTTTCGTTGCGGCATTGATCGGCATCGAGATCGCCTCGAATCTGGTGCAATATGGCGCGGCCTTCGCCCTGCTCGTGCAGATCAGGCCGCAGGTCGCCCAGCGCAGCATCACTTATCTGACCCTGATCGCCGGCTTCGCCTCAACCATCTTCTGGCCGATCACCACAGCGCTGCATGCGCATCTCTCATGGCAGAACGTCTATCTGATCTTCGCCGCGCTCAATCTCGTGGTCTGCCTTCCCATTCATGCCTGGCTCTCCCGTGGCGTCAGCCAAACCAGGAGACGGACAGGAGAAGAGGCTGCAAAACGCGTCGAGCCGAGCCTTCCGCCGTCGGTGCGCAGGCCGGCCTTTATCCTGATAGTGACGGGCTTTGCTCTGGAAAGCTTCGTGAACTCGGCGCTTCTGGTTCACATGGTGCCTGTGATGTCGGCACTCGGCCTCGGCGCCATGGCAGTGGTGGTCGGAACGCTCTTCGGCCCGTCACAAGTGCTGAGCCGCCTCATCAACATGGCCTTTGGCGAGAGCTTGTCGCAAGTGATGCTGGCGATCATCTGCGCCATCTTGCTCCCGGCAGCCCTTGTCATCCTCATCGCCACCGCACCTTCGGTGCCCGGCGCGCTGGTCTTCGCCGTGGTCTTCGGCCTCGGCTCGGGCCTTAACAGCATCGTCTACGGAACCTTGCCGCTCGCGCTCTTCGGAAGCGATGGCTACGGCCGGCGGCAGGGACAAATCATGTCGGTCCGTCTCGTCGTCTCCTCGATGGCGCCGTTCGCGCTCGCCTTCCTGATGGGCAATCTCGGCGTATCATGGTCGCTGTCGATCGCTGCATTGCTCAGCACCGTCGCCGTTGCCGCATTCTTCGCCATCATGCGGCTGACGCGCCCGCTTGCCCGGCCGGAAACTGTTCCCAATCCCGGAAAAGCTTGAGCACATTAATCAGGACAGGCGCTACTTGACGACGGCCGAACCCTTGACGATGTCGATCGTCTCGCCGCCGTCGAGCCCGATGCGGTCGCCGTCGGGCGTTGTCATGAAGCAGCCGGAAGCACAGAGGTTTTCCGAAGCGCCGGCATCGACCACGACCTCGACGCGCTGGCCGCTCTCGGTGATGACGAGCACGACGGCGGCTGGATCGGTGTTGGTGATGGATGCCGCTTCAGCCGCGGGTGCGGCAAGCAGCGGGACAAGCAGAACGGCGGCAAATCTTGCCATCATGTGCGGCGGCGCTGGCGCGCCCTCCCCTCGAACGATCGGTGCTGCCCCCGGCAGCGATCCCGATAGTGGAGATCATGCACATATAGCTGTGAATGATGGCTGAATGACCCGTTCAGCCTTTCCGATTGCCGTCTGCCGTCTTGCTGCGCAATTGCCGCACCGGCTGCTCTTCCTCCTCCATGGGCGTGTCCGCAGAGTTTTCCTGCTCATTGGGTTGATCCCTGCCCGCATCGGCAAGCGCGGGACGAGCCTCTCGATGGATGGTAAGATCGGTCTGTGGCAGCGGGATCTCGATGCCCTCGGCCCTGAAACGCTTAAGGATCTCGATCCTGAGATTGTTGCGCACCGCCATGCCATCGCCCATGTCGGCGAGGAAGAAGCGCAGCTCGAAATCCAGCGAATAGGGCCCGAAGCGCAGGAATTCGACGTGCGGCTCGGGATTGCGCATGACGAGCGGTATCTTGGCCGTCAGTTCCAGTAGGATGTCCATCACCTGCTGCGGATCGGCGTTGTAGGCGACGGAAACCGGAATTTCCGAGCGACCGATCTTGTTGCGGTGTGTCCAGTTGCCGACGAGGCCGTTGATCAACTCCGAATTCGGCACGATGATCGACTGCTTGCGGAAGGTCTCGATCTCCGTGGCGCGCACCGAAATGCGTTTGACGATGCCCTCGGCCGTGCCGGAAACGACATGGTCGCCGACCTTGAACGGCCGTTCGACGAGCAGGATCAGGCCGGAGACGAAGTTGGAGACGATGTTCTGCAGGCCGAAACCGATACCGACCGAAAGTGCGGAGGCGACGAGCGCGAAGCTCGACAGGTCGATGCCGGCCGCCGAAACACCGATGATCGCCGCTATGCCGACGCCGAGATAGCCGATGCCCGTCTTGACCGAATTGCGCACGCCAAGATCGACATGGCTTCTGGCCATCACATTGCCGTCGAGCCAGCGCTGCAGCCAGCGCGTCAGCAGATAGACGCCGGCAAACAAGAGGATGCCGGTGCAGATGCCGAGCAGCGAGATGCTGATACCGCCAAGCCTGACCTCGGTGAATAGCCTATAGGCAAGAATCTGCAGGTCCTGCACATGGAAGCCCCACATCAGCAGGATCAGCGGGATGCCGACGAGAAGCGCCACCGCATAGATGGCAAGACCGACAAGCAGGCCGGCCTGGTCGATCGCCACCGGCCCGAGCTTGAAACGGCGCGTCAGGAAGCTTGCGAAGAAGGTGTCGCCGAAGCTTTCCTGCCTTGATATCGCCTTGCCGGAAAGTAGGCCGACATACATGGTGACGACGACGGCGCCGGTGATGATGAGCTGCGTGGCGACGAAGCGCGCGAGCCCGACATACCCGGTTAGCGCGGTGAGGATGAGGCCGGCGCCGACGACCCGCAGGATGATCGCCATGCCGCGTGGCCAATGCCGTCCCGGCGCATCGGGATCGCCGTTCTTCGCCAGCATCGGTTTTCCGAACGAGACGGCGATGAGGATCAGGCCGATGATCAGGGCGGCGATCAGGCTCCTGACCACGGTCAACACCAGCGGCGAGCCCATCGCCTCGCCGATCGTGCCGAACAGATAATCAAGCGCGTTGACGATCGCCATCGCCAGCAGGCAGTAGCCGATCGAGCGCGCGCCGAGATTGGAAAGCCGAACGAGGCGCCAGCGCGGTTCGTGGGGCGCGAAGATGGCATTGACGAAGCGGCCGACGAAATAGACGAGCCCGATCGCCCCGAACAGCGCACCGATGACAGGCGCAATATCGGGCCTCAGCACATTGAACCCGTTAAGGAAAAAGAAGGAGGTGACGAGCAGCACCGAGAGCGCCAGCGTGCGGATCAACGTCGACCAGAAGGCGATCGACAGCCGGCCGATATAGGACGGGTTCTCGACAGCCTCGTCGCGGCGCAGGTAGGAGCCGAACAGCCGGTAACTGCCGGAGAGCAGGATCAGCGCCGAGGCGAGCGACAGGAAGATCGCGGCAAACATCGGGAAACGCTTGAATTTCCAGACGAAGGTGGCCCAGCTCGACAGGGCCTGCAAGAATTCGCTGGCCTCGTGCACAAAGGCGCTGCCGGCATCGTCGAGCACCGAGACTGAAATCTCGGTGCGCCTGAGCAGCGTATCGGCAAACAGCCGCCGCCGCATCTCGGTGATCTCGTTGACGAGCTTCGTCACCGTGATCGAGAGATTTTCGGCATCGCCCGTCAGCGCGTTGATCTGCGCGCGTTCGGCGGCGAGCGCGTTGCGCTCCTGGGTGACGATCTCGGCTTCAGGCGGCTGCCCGTCCTTCGGCGGATCGCCGATCTCGGCAAGCCGGTTCTTGATCTGGTCGAAACGCGGCCTGAGATTGACCGATATGGTGATGACGGCGCGGCTGAGTTCGTCGGCCTTGGTCGCAAGCCCGACCAGGGCATCGTCATTGTCGGCATTCTGCTTGACGCCGTCCTGAAGGGCGGTCAGCTGGACCTTCGCCTTGTCGATCTCCTTCGTCGCCTGATCGAGCGAGCTATCGACAAGCGACGCCTGCGCAGCCGCCGGTGCCTGCGGCTCCTGCGCGAAAGCCGCAGCACCCTTGAAATGCGCGCCGGCGACCGCCAGTGTCAGCAGAAGAATGGTGCGAAGCAGGATCGGTCTCAGCCGCAAAAGCGCCTCCGGGAAAGGTTGTCGTCGGAATAGAATGCCAGCTTGTCTTAGTAAAGAAAGGCGACAGAAAGGCGGAAGCTCCCTGGAAAGGCTTAGAAACCGGCATCGGGCCGGGAGAGATAGTCGCATTCCTCAGCCGTCGACTCGCGTCCGAGCATGGCATTGCGGTGCGGAAAGCGGCCGTAGGCGGCGATCACGTCGCGGTGGCGGATCGCATAATCGAGATATTCGGCATCGCCGAGCGCGCCGAACAGTTCCACCGATCGCTCCTGCTCCCCAAGGTCCTCGGCATGTTCGAAAGGCATGTAGAAAAAGGTACGGCATGCGGCCTCGACCGTTTGATCGGCGCCGGATGCCAGTGCGAGCTTGGCCTCGCGAAGCGCCAGCCCATCGGTCGCAACGGTAAGCGCCGTGCCGCGATAAATGTTGCGGGGAAACTGGTCGAGCACGATGACAGCCGCCAGCCGGCTCTCCGCATCCGCCCGCCAGTCGGCGCCAACACCCGCCGCAAGAGCCAGATGGGTATCGCGGAAGCCTTCGCGGATCTCCACGTCGAGTTCCGGCGTCGAGCGAAACCACAGCTCCCGGCCGCATCTCACGAACCAGAAATCATACACTTCGCGTGGCGTGCGGATGGTCGTCATATTCCTCCCCTAGCGTCATGTTTGTTAATGCAGTGTCGGTAAGCTATTGTGGAGACAAGACAAACCCACACGGACAGGGTTATTCACGACCGGCGTGCCGTGTCGCCCCCTCATCCGCCTGCCGGCACCTTCTCCCCGCTGGGTAGAAGGGGGAATGAGGCGCTGCCGCGAGTCTCTTCTCCCCTCGGGGAGAAGGTGGCGGCAGCCGGATGAGGGGGCCATCCGGCATACCCTTCATCATTTGTCCTTCACATCCCTCGGTCCATCAACCTACAAACCCTACTTCCCCTCATGCAACGAAAACACCAGCGTCGCCTTGGTTCCGTCGTGGCCGGGGTCATAGGCGAAATCCGATTTCAGGCTGGCGGCCATGGCCGTCAGAATGCGTGTGCCAAGGCCGGTTCCTCTGGCCGGGCTCGACGGGTCGAAACCGGCGCCGTCATCCTCGACGATGACACGCAATGCGCCATCCGTCTGGTCGACGACGACGCGGATCTCGCCCGGCACGTTGTCCGGATAGGCATATTTGAAGGCATTGGTGACGAGCTCGCTGACGATCAGCCCGAGCGTGATCACCTTGTCGGTCGCCAGATTGACCGGCTGCGCAGTGAGGACGATCCGGTGCGGCCGCTTGTCGTCGCGCATCGAGGTTTCGAGTTCCGTGAGCAGGCTGTTCAGATATTCATCGACCTGTACCGAGCCGACCTGCCGGTTGGTATAGAGCCGGCGGTGCACGCTGGCGATGGCGTTGATGCGCATCTGCGTTTCGTGCAGCGCGTCGATCGCAACCTGATCCGTGGTCATCGAGGATTGCATGCGGATCAGGGCGCCGACGAGGCCGAGGCTGTTGGCGATGCGGTGATTGACTTCGGTGAGCAGCATTTCGGCAAGGTCGCGCTGCTGGCGGATCACCTCCTGCGCCTGCGCCGTCTCGCGGCGAAAACGCGCTCGTTCCAGCGCCTGTTCAAGGGCGGCGGCGAGCAGGTCGAAATAATCGGCTGAGATCCCTTTGAGCATGTAATCGTCGGCGCCGGCCTTCAGCGCCGCGACCGCGATGCTGGTATCGTCCGAACCCGTCGCATAGATGACCGGCGGATGATCCGGTATCGCCGTGATACTGGGCAAAATGCCGAGGCCGGTCTCGCCGGCCAGGACATGATCGAGCACGACGGCGTCGATACCGCCTTCGCCCAGCCTTGCAAGGCCGGCAGCGCCGCTCTCGGCCCACTCGACCGAAAAACCGCGCCGATGCAGGTTTTTCTGCATCAGGAGGGCAAGCCCCTCGTCGTCGTCGATATAGAGGATGTGGATCAGGGCATCCGCATCGCCGCTAGAATTGCTCATTCGGTCTCCCAGCGTTCTCTCGCAGCGACGACCGCCCGTAAGCGTCCGAGTCGTCCGCATGGCAATGTCGTATTGCATTGGCCGCCTGGGGTAAACAGCGGTTATCCCTCGCTCTTGTCGCGGGCGGCGCGGAAGGAGGATGTCGGGAAGCCGGTATTTTCAGAACATGACCCTAGGCTGGGGAGGATCCCTATGGAAGGCGTTGAAGGAGATGGGGAAACGAAAACCTGAAATGAGATGCATGAACGCCGAGCGGCCCGATTGGTTCCGCGGATAAGCTAATTTTTCTGGAATTTCCGATGGCCTGATACTTCGGCCCCTGCCTCCGCCGGCAATTGCAGGAAGCGCAGCGACGAGACGATCCCGATCGCACCGACCACGACGAAAGCCCAGCGGAAATCGGCAAGGACGGGACTGTCGGCGCCCCTGAAAGCTGAGGCGATGTTGAGCACGGCCGCCGCCACTGCCACACCAAGCAGCATCGATACCTGCTGCAGCATGCTCGACAGCGTCGAGGCCGAGCTTCGCTGCGCCGGGCCGATATCGGCGAAGGCGAGCGTGTTCAAAGCGGTGAATTCCATCGACCGCGACAGGCCGGCGAGGAAAAGCAGCACGTGGATGAAAAGCGGCGGCGTCTCCGGTGAGAGGAAACCGCAGCCGACGATCGAAAGCGCGGCGATCAGCCCGTTGACCCCAAGCACGGTGCGAAAGCCGAAGAAGCGCAGCAGCGGCGTCGTCACCGCCTTCATGCTGAAATTGCCGAGGAAATAGACGAGCAGATAGGTGCCGGCGGCAATCGAGCTCAGGCCGAAGCCGAGCTGGAACAGCAGCGGCAGCAGGAAAGGCGTCGCATTGATCGCCATCCGACAGGCCGTGCCCGCCGACAGCGTCGACATCGAGAAGGTCTGGATGCGGAAGGCTGAAAGATCGAGCAGCGGATTGTCGACGGCGAGGAAATGCCGCGTCGCCATGACTGACAGCACGATGCCCGCCGCCAGCATTGATATGATCGGCAGAAGCCCGCCGTCCCATTTGACCGAGAGTTCGAGGGCGGCGAGCAAGAAGGTCAGTCCGGCGGCGCTCAACACAAAGCCCACGAGATCCAGCCGGCCGGGATTGGTCTCGCGCTGCTCCGGCACGAAGCGCAGCACCAGCGCGATGCCGAGGATGCCGATCGGGATGTTGATGAGGAAATTCCAGTGCCAGCTGGCATAGGTGGTGATGAAGCCGCCGAGCACCGGGCCGATCACCGGCGCCGTCAGCGCCGGCCAGGTGATCAGCGCGATCGCCTGGACGAGTTCCGACTTGCGGGCGTTCTTCAGCACGATGATGCGCCCGACCGGCGTCATCAGCGCGCTGCCCGCGCCCTGGACGGCACGCCACAGCACGAATTCCGCAAGGCTGCCGGAGAGCCCGCAGAACAGCGAGGCCCCAGTGAAGACGGCGATCGACATCACGAAGATGCGGCGTGCGCCGAACCGATCGCCGAGCCAGCCGGACAGCGGAATGAAGGCGGCCATCGTCAGCATATAGACGGTAATGCCGATGCTCATCGACACCGGCTGCACGCCGAAGCTCGCCGCCATCTGCGGCAGCGAGGTGGTGACGATCGTGCCGTCGAGAATCTGCATGAAGAAAGAAACGGCAACGACCAGCGCCACGATCTTCGCCTGGCGGCCGCTCGCGGCCTCTTGCCCATTCTCGCTCGTCTCTGCCGTGGTCATCGATCTGCCAATGAAAATTCCTGATGACGCGGCAGGAAACGGGAAGGAAGCCGATCGGAGATCTGCCGCGCGGAGGACACGCGGACATGGAAAGCCGCGCACTGGCTGAATACGCCCGTTGCAGCCGGCCGGAAAGGCTAAATCTCGCACTGCGCAGGAATATTCCCGATGCGGCCGGATAGCTGGCCGCTATCGATCCTAAGAAAGGATTCAAGAAAAAGGCCCCACCGAAGCGAGGCCAAGCTTGAACCGCTCCGGGGAAAAACAGGAGCGGCGTGCAGTCCATACCGTGCGATCGATGTCGCAGCGAGGCCAGATGTCGCTGCATCGGTACGCTCGCCAAAGAATTTTTCGCGATCTGCCGAAAAAAGATCGGCCCCCAAAACTATCCGCCCATGTGGTGCGACACCTGTCGCATTGCAGCAACGATTGGCGCTTGCAATGTTTATAAAAATAGATATCACTAAACATATTGCTAAACATGATGATTGAGGAGTTCATGTGAGCATTCTCTGAAGTGGGTGAACATGCGACGCCGGCGGGGAGCCGGCCCTTGGTTCTGGGAGGAACTTATGCAGAAAACATCGAAAGCCCTTTTCGGGCTGGCCACGGCATTCGTCATGTCGTCGGCATTGCCCAATCTCGCCAAAGCCGATGAACTGACGCTGTGCTGGGCCGCATGGGACCCCGCCAATGCGCTCGTCGAGCTGTCGAAGGATTTCACCGCCAAGACCGGCACGCAGATGAAGTTCGAATTCGTTCCCTGGACGAGTTATGCCGACCGCTTCCTCAACGAGCTGAACTCCCATGGCAAGCTCTGCGATCTTATCATCGGCGACAGCCAATGGATCGGCGGCTCGGCCGAGAACGGCCACTACGTCAAGCTCAACGACTTCTTCGACAAGGAAGGCATCAAGATGGATGACTTCGTGCCGGCGACGGTCGTCGGTTACTCGGAATGGCCGAAGAACACCCCGAACTACTGGGCGCTGCCTGCCATGGGCGACGTCGTCGGCTGGACCTACCGCAAGGACTGGTTCGAGAAGCCGGAACTGCAGAAGGAATTCAAGGAGAAATACGGCCGGGACCTCGCCGCGCCGAAGACCTACGACGAGCTGAAGCAGATCGCCGAGTTCTTCCAGAAACGCGAGATTGACGGCAAGACCGTCTATGGCGCCTCGATCTATACCGAGCGCGGCTCCGAAGGCATCACCATGGGCGTCACCAACGTGCTCTACGACTGGGGCTTCCAGTACGAGAACCCTAAGAAGCCCTATGACATGGAAGGTTTCGTCAACTCGGACGATGCGGTGAAGGGCCTCGAATTCTACAAGTCGCTCTATGATTGCTGCACGCCGCCCGGCAGCTCCAACGTCTATATGGTCGAATCCGCCGACGCCTTCAAATCCGGCCAGGTCGCCATGCAGATGAACTTCGCCTTCACCTGGCCTGGCCTCTACAAGGACGAGAAGGTCGGCGGCGACAGGATCGGCTTCTTCCCCAATCCGGCTGAAAAGGCGCACTTCGCCCAGCTCGGCGGCCAGGGCATCTCGGTGGTCTCCTATTCCGACAAGCGCGACGCCGCCCTGCAATACATCAAATGGTTCGCACAGCCTGACGTGCAGGCCAAATGGTGGGAACTCGGCGGCTTTTCATGCCTGAATTCCGTCGTCAGCGCGCCGGGCTTTGCCAAGAGCCAGCCCTATGCCCAGGCCTTCCTGGACTCGATGGCGATCGTCAAGGACTTCTGGGCCGAGCCGAGCTACGCTTCGCTGCTGCAGGCCATGCAAAAGCGCGTCCATAACTACGTGGTCGCCGGCAACGGCACCGCCAAGGAAGCGCTCGACGGCCTGGTGAAGGACTGGAGCGACGTCTTCAAGGACGACGGCAAGATCTGACGCGTGGCATCCCTGATGCGCGCCATCCTCGACAGGATGGCGGCCCGGATCGGCAGTCGAGCCGGGCCGCCAGATCTCTCATACCCCAAAAGACCCCGTATCCCAAAAATACCAGGTGAAGACTTGACCATTTCCCATTCCTCCATCGTCGAGAAGGCAGCCGATGCGACTGCAAGGGCAACGCCCTCCTCGGTCGCCCGGCGCGTCCGCGGCCTCTCCGATAGGGCGATCGCCTGGCTGTTCATTGCACCTGCCATCACTCTGCTTTTGGCGATCAACATCTTTCCGCTGCTTTGGGCGGTCTATCTCTCCTTCACCAATTACCGCGCCAACCGGCCGAATGCGCCGGTCCAGGGTGTCGGCTTCGGAAATTACCAGCGCGTCCTCAACGACCCCGATATCTGGCAGGCGATGCAGACCACCGCGCATTTCGTTTTCTGGACAATCGTGCTGCAGACGGTGATCGGCTTTACGCTCGCCTATCTGATCGACCGCAAGTTTCGCGGCCATGCCTTCTGGACGACGATCATCCTGATCCCGATGATGTTGTCGCCCGCCGTCGTCGGCAATTTCTGGCGCTTTCTCTACGAGCCGCAGATCGGCCTCTTCGCCTACGCCGTGTCGCTGGTGTCAGGCATCCCGACATCGGATATCCAGATGCTCGGCAACGTGACACTGGCGCCCTGGGCGATCATCATCGTCGATACCTGGATGTGGACGCCCTATGTGATGCTGATCTGCCTCGCCGGCCTGCGCTCGATCCCCGACTATATCTACGAGGCGGCCGAGGTCGACCGTGCCTCGCCCTGGCGGCAGTTCTGGTCGATCACCGTGCCGATGGCCCTGCCCTTCATCATGCTCGCCGTGCTTTTCCGCGGCATCGAGAATTTCAAGATGTTCGACATGGTGACGCTGCTGACCGGCGGCGGTCCGGGCTCCGTCACCGAGGTCGCCTCGATCACGTTGAAGCGCGCTGCCTTTGAAAGCTGGGCGACCGGCCGGGCCTCGGCCTTCGCCATCATCCTCTTCGTCGCGGTGTTCGGCCTCGCCAACATCTACGTCAAGGCATTGAACGAGGTGAAGCAACGATGAGCGCCGCCAACTCAGCCCATTCGGTCGTCGAACCGAGCCCGTCCAGCAAGCGCATCGCCGGCACGATCGTCGTCCTCTACGCGCTCATCACCCTCATCCCGCTCGTCTGGATCTTCCTGACCAGCATCAAGTCGCCGCCGGATTCGATCAGCTATCCCCCGAAGATCGTCTTTTCGCCGTCGCTCGAAGGCTATTGTAACCTGTTCACGACGCGCACGCGACAGACCCCTGATTATATCGCCTCGCTGCCGGCGCCGGTCGGCACCTGCGATGAGGTGACGCGCAAGCGCAACATGGTGATCGCCGGCCCGTCGAACTTCGTGCCGCGCTTCGTCAATTCGCTGGTGATCGCCTTCGGCTCCACCTTCCTCGCGGTCTTCCTCGGCACGCTCGCCGCCTATGGCTTCTCGCGCTTCAAGATACCGCTCGCCGACGATCTGCTGTTCTTCATCCTGTCGACGCGCATGATGCCGCCGATCGCCGTCGCCATCCCGATCTACCTGATGTATCGCGAACTCGGCCTGTCGGACACGGCCTTGGGCATGATCCTGCTCTACACCGCCGTCAACGTCTCGCTCGCCGTCTGGCTGCTCAAGGGTTTCATCGACGAAATCCCGCGCGAATACGAGGAAGCGGCAATGATCGACGGCTATTCGAGGCTGCAGGCCTTCCGCAAGGTTGTGCTGCCGCAGGCAACGACCGGCATTGCCGCGACCGCGATCTTCTGCCTGATCTTCGCCTGGAACGAATATGCCTTCGCCGCGCTTCTGACATCGGGCGAGGCCCAGACCGCACCGCCCTTCATTCCGACGATCATCGGCGAAGGCGGGCAGGACTGGCCGGCGGTCGCCGCCGGCACGACGATCTTCCTGATCCCGATCCTCGTCTTCACCATTCTCCTGCGCAAGCAGCTGCTGCGCGGCATCACCTTCGGAGCCGTCCGCAAATGAGCCATCTGATCGAAACCCCCGGCCCTGCCCGTCCGAAACGGCCGTTCTTCCTGCGCCGCGGCCCGATGGAGGCCATCGCCACCGTGCTGATCGGGCTAGGCTTCCTGATGCTGTTCCAGCCCTTCCTGTTGGTGCTCTACACCTATTCGCTGGTGACCCTGCTCATAGGCACGGTCATGTTCATCATCGTCTCGAAATTCCCGGTGTGAACCATGGCGGACATCCGGATCGAAAATCTCCGCAAGGAGTTCGGCAGCTTCGTCGCCGTCAAGGATTCGAGCTTCACCGTCCATGACGGCGAGTTCCTGGCGCTGCTCGGACCTTCCGGCTGCGGCAAGACGACGACGCTTCGCATGATCGCCGGCCTCGAGCTGCCGTCGAGCGGCAAGATCTATCTCGACGGCGAGGACGTCACCTTCAATCGCGCCAGCGCCCGCGACATTGCCTTCGTCTTCCAACTCTTTGCGCTCTACCCGCATATGAACGTGCGTAGGAATATCGGCTTCCCGCTGCTGTCGCAGGGCATGCCCAAGGCCGAAATCCGTCAGCGCGTCGAAGAGACCGCGCGCCTGCTGCAGATCGACCATATTCTCAACCGCTCGGTCTCCGGCCTTGCCGGCGGCGACCGGCAGCGCGTGGCGCTCGGCCGCGCCATCGTCCGGCGTCCGAAATGTTTCCTGATGGACGAGCCGCTCGGCACGCTCGACGCCGAGTTCCGCGAGATCATGGTCCACGAGTTGCGCGAACTGCACAACCGCATCCACGCGACCACCGTCTACGTTACCCATGACCAGCATGAGGCGATGGCGATGGCCGATAAGATCGCCGTCATGAACCATGGTGTCATCGAGCAATTCGGCACGCCGCAGGAGATCTATGCGAAGCCTGCGACCATGTATGTCGCCGATTTCATCGGCTCGCCGCCGATGAACTTCATGCGCTTCACCTCCGGCCTGAAAAACGGCGATCGCTCCATCCTGCTCGACGGCGTCGATGTCGCTGTTCCCGAGATCCACCAGGACATGGCCGAAAGCGAACTGGCGCTCGGCGTGCGGCCGGAGCATATCCGCTTCAGCGACGCCTCGGCGCTGCGCGGCGCCATCTATGGCAGCGAATATCTCGGCACCAACCAGGTCGTGGCAGTGGAAACCCAGGGTGGCCTGATCAAGGCCCGCGTTCCCGCCAATCGCAGCTTCCAGATCGGCGAAAGGGTCGGCCTCGAATTCAACCCGGCGAAACTCGCGCTCTTCGACTGCACGTCCGGTCGTGCGGTGCCATCCTCGCTTTATCAGGAGACCCGGCATGGCTGATGTCGTCCTCAGGAACCTCGCCAAGCGCTTCGGCGACACCCAGGCTTTGGCCGACCTCGATCTTTCGATCCGCGACGGCGAGTTCGTCGTGCTGCTCGGGCCGACTGGCGCCGGCAAGACCACGACGCTGCGGCTGATCGCCGGCCTCGAAAGACCCGATAGCGGCGGCATCGAGATCGGCGGCCGCAATGTCGCCACTGAGGCGCCCGCCGAACGCGACGTCGCCTTCGTCTTCCAGCAATATTCGCTCTATCCGCATATGACGGTTTACGAGAACCTGGCTTTCCCGCTGAAGGCGCCGGTCCGCAAGCTGACTGCGCAGGAGATCGACCGGCGCGTGCGCGAAGTGGCGCGCATGGTCCGGATCGACCACAAGCTGGAGAACCGCTCGACACGCCTTTCCGGCGGCGAGATGCAGCGTGTCGCCATCGGCCGCGCGCTGGTGCGCAAGCCGGCGATCTATCTGATGGACGAGCCGCTGTCTTCGCTCGACGCCAAACTGCGTGCCGAACTGCGCCTGGAGCTGAAGCGCATCCAGAAGGAACTCGGCTCGACGCTGCTCTATGTCACCCACGACCAGGTGGAAGCCATGACCATGGCCGACCGCATCGGCATCGTTGCCGAGGGACGGCTGATGCAAGTTGGAACGCCGCGCGAGATCTACGGCAATCCCGCCAACCTGCACGTCGCCGCCCGCCTCGGCCAGCCGCATATCAACCTTCTGCCGGCGGACCTCTTGCCGGGCGGCGGGCCGCCGCCCGGCACGAAAACCGTTGGCGCACGCACCGAACATCTCGACATTATTGTCGGGAAAGATGCCAATGCCGAAATCGACTGGATCGAGCATCTGGGTGACCAGAACCATCTGCACATCAGGGTCCGCGATCCCAAGCAGCCGGAGCGGGATCACAAGCTCGTCACACTTGCAGATCCATATCTGGCAATCGCGCCGGGCGACCGGATCAGCCTGACGCTGCGCGATCCGCTTTATTTCGATGCGGCTGGACAGCGCCTGTCCTGACCGGCAAACAGACGTGATGATGGCATGAAAAACAAACAGACGGGTCTCAATCGATGAAACACTTCTTCAACCGCAGGGAAAACATCGTCACCGAAGCCTTGGACGGTCTGCTTCTGACGAGCAGCAAGGGTCGTCTTGCCCGCCTCGACAGCTTTCCCGACATCAAGGTGATCCTGCGCGCGGACTGGGACAAGTCGAAGGTGGCGATCATCTCAGGCGGCGGCGCCGGTCATGAGCCCTCCCATGCCGGATTCGTCGGTAAGGGCATGCTGACGGCTGCCGTATCCGGCGAGATTTTCGCCTCGCCGAGCGTCGATGCCGTGCTGACGGCGATCCGTGCCGTCGCCGGCGAAAAGGGCGCCCTGCTGATCGTCAAGAACTACACCGGCGACCGGCTGAATTTCGGCCTCGCCGCCGAAAAGGCGCGCGCCGAGGGCTTCGACGTCGAAATGGTCATCGTCGCCGACGATATCGCCATCCCCGAGATCAACCAGCCGCGCGGCGTCGCCGGGACTCTGTTCGTCCACAAGATCGCTGGCTATCACGCCGAAAGGGGCGAGGACCTGAAGACGGTCGCAGCCCATGCCGTGGCAGCGGCCGGCGACATCGTCTCGCTCGGCATGTCGCTTTCCACCTGCAGCGTGCCCGGCCAGGCGCATGAAAGCCGCCTCGGCGAGAACGAAGGCGAACTCGGTCTCGGCATCCATGGCGAGCCCGGCGTCGAGCGCATTGCGCTGCAGCCGGTTGTCGATATCGTCGCCACCATGGTGGCGCGCCTATCGCCTGCACTGCGCGAAGGGGCAAGCCACTGCCTCCTCATCAACAATCTCGGCGCTGTGCCGCCGCTCGAAATGACCGTCATCGCCAATGCCGTGCTGTCCTCGCCGCTTGGCCGCCGCGTCCGGCTGATTATCGGCCCGGCGCCGATGATGACGGCGCTCAACATGAACGGCTTCTCGCTGTCGCTGATCCGGCTGGACGCCGTGCGTGAGGCCGCGCTAACGACAGCGGTCGAGCCGCATGCCTGGATGCCGGCCGTCGAACGCCACGAGATCGAGGTCATCGCCGCACCGAGAACATCAGCCGGCCTGAACGACGCGCCAGTGGCCGGGGATGATCTCCGCAACCGCCGTCTGATCACGGCGCTCTGCGAGCATCTGATCTCACTGGAAGTCGAACTCAACCGGCTGGACGGCCGCGTCGGCGACGGCGATACCGGCTCGACGGTGGCCTCAGGCGCCCGCAGCGTGCTGGCCCGCCTCGACACGCTGCCGCTTGACCGGCCGGCGGCAACGCTTGCCTCGCTCGGCGATATCCTTGGCACCAGCATGGGCGGATCGAGCGGCGTGCTGCTGTCGATCTTCTTCACCGCAGCGGCAAAGGCAATGGCTGACAAGGCCGATATATCAGCAGCCCTTCTTGCCGGGCTCGACAGGATGACGTTCTATGGTGGAGCCGCAGTCGGCGACCGGACGATGGTCGATGCGCTGTCGCCTGCCCTGCAGGCGCTCGCATCCGGCGATGTCGCGGCAGCGGCCAGGGCTGCTGCCGCAGGTGCGGAGTCGACGAAGACGATGATGAAGGCGAAAGCCGGACGGGCCTCCTATGTCGGAGAAAGGGATCTGGCAGGTGTCGCCGATCCCGGCGCCGTCGCGGTTGCCGGCGCATTCGGTGTGGCGGCAAGCCTCGCCTGACGGAAGTGAAATTCGAAAGCCCGCGGGAGGGCGCGGCGACAGGGAGGATGGCAGTGCAGGCGGAACCGGTGCTTGTGGCAGGATTGATCGAGGTGTGTCGCGCGACGATCGCGGCAAACAGCGATCATCTCTGCGCGCTCGATCGCGCCATCGGCGATGGCGATCATGGGACCAATATGCGGCGCGGCTGCGAGGCGGTGAGCGCCGAAGGCGAGAGCCTGTCGAGCCTGCCCTTCCCCGACGCCATGGAAAAGATCGGCCTGACGCTGGTGATGAATGTCGGCGGTGCCGCCGGGCCGCTCTACGGCACGCTGCTGATGGAGATCGGCCGCGAGCTTCGCAAAAGCGAGGCGAAGACTGATTTTTCGCTGGTGCTGAAACAGGCGATCGATGCCGTCGCAAGACGCGGTCGGGCGCATGCCGGCGACAAAACCCTGCTCGACGTGCTCTATCCCGTGCATGCGGCACTCGCCAGCCGCTCGCCGCTCGGCGCAATCGCCCGCAGGGCGGAGCGTTCCGCCAGCCGCACGGCTGACATGAAGGCGATGCGCGGGCGCGCGGCCTATCTCGGCGACCGCTCGATCGGCCATGTCGATCCCGGCGCGTCGAGCTGCGCGCTGCTGACCACGGCGATCTGCCGCTATCTCGGGGAGCATCGTCCGCAATGAATGGAAAGACCGCAAATGTGGGTATCGTGATCGTCTCCCACTCGCCGCTGGTGGCAAGGGGGATCGCCGATATGGTGCGACAGATGGTGGGCGACAGCGTGCCGCTCGCCTGGTCGGGCGGCAATGTCCATGGCGAACTCGGCACCGATGCCGGCGGCATCCTAAGAGCGATCGAGGCTGCCTGGTCCGATGCCGGCGTCGCCGTCTTCGTCGATCTCGGCGGCGCCGAAACCAACAGCGAGATGGCGATCGAAATGCTGGGCCTTCCCCGCGCGGCCCTCGTCTCCATCTGCAATGCGCCTTTGGTTGAAGGCGCCGTCATCGCCGCCGCCGAGGCGTCGGGGGGCGCGTCGCTGGCCAAGGTCGTCGCCACAGCCGAGGAACTGTCCCCCTGATGACGAGCGGATTGCGTAGTGAAAAACAGGAGCCCGAGCCATTGCCCGAGCCATTTAAGGTGAATTGCCAGACGGAGGTAGAAGTCAAGCACGGCGTCGGGCTGCATGCCCGCCCCTCCGTCACCTTCACGCGGCTTGCCAAGTCCTTCCCCTGTTCGATCGAGATCGCCGTCAACGGCAGCGACGTCTGGCTGAACGGCAAGAGCATCATCAAGATCATGGGTGCGCGTATCCGAAAAGGGTCGATCCTCCGGATCCGCGCCGACGGCATCCTCGCCGAAGAGGCGATCCGCGCGCTGAAGGAACTCATCGAGCGCAACTTCGATGAGGAAAAGAAACATGGCCGAACCGCTTAGACTGAAAGCCAAGAGCGCATCCCCGGGCATCGCATCCGGCCCGGCCTTTCTCGCGGAGGAGCCGAAGGCTCCTTCCGTTGCCGAGCGGCCGGACGCTGCCCCTGCGTCCCGAGCCGTTGGTGGATACGGCGCGCTGGAGAAGGCGATCGACATCTCGATCGGCGAACTCGAGCACCTTGCCGATGGAGCCGATGCCGAAAGCCGGGATATCATCGATTTCCAGATCGAGGTGCTGCGCGATCCGACGATCGCGGAAGCAACAGGCGCGCGCATGGAAGCCGACGAGAACGTCGTTTTCGCCTGGGTCGCCACCCTCGACGCCTATATCGGTGAACTCGAAGCGGCCGACGAAGAGCAGATGCGGGCACGCGCTGTCGATATTCTCGACATCAAGAACCGCGTGCTCGGTGCCTTGTCCGGCACCCCGATCGCCGATTTCCCGCCCGGCTCGGTCTTCGTTGGCAAGGACATGGAGCCGAGCCGCTTTCTCGCCCATGACTGGTCGAAAGGCGGCGGCATCGCGCTGTTCGCAGGCAGCACCGCCGGCCATGTCGCCCTGCTCGCCCGGGCGAAATCGGTGCCGATGGTGATCGGCACAGGCCGCTTTTCAGCCGCAGACGGAGATCCTGTCGGCGTGGATGGCGATGCCGGTACAGTGATCCTGCAGGCGGGCGGCATGCTGATCCCGCCGCTCGCGCCTGCACAGGCGCCTACCGCCGACACGCAGAACGAAAGCGGCGAACTGCGCACGGCGGACGGCGTGCCGATCCTGCTCTCGATCAACATCAACGACCCCGCCGAGATCGACGCGCTCGATCCGGCAACGGCAGGCGTCGGCCTGATGCGCTCGGAATTTTCAATCACCTCCGTCGCCGATGCCGCCAATGAGCAACGGCAGCTGGCGATCTATCGCCGCGTGCTGGAGCAGGCGGGCGACAGGCCAGTGACGATCCGCATGCTCGATATCGGCGGCGACAAGCCGCTTGCCGGCCTCGAAGACCTGCCGGGTCAGGCCCCGGGCCTGCGCGGCATCCGACTGCTGCTTGCCCGGCCGGAAATCGCCCGCGTCCAGGCTCGCGCCCTGCTACGCGCCGCGGTCTTCGGCAGGCTTTCGGTGATGCTGCCGATGGTGACCTTTCCGGACGCGATCGACAGGATGCGCGAGCTGTTCCGCGAGGAAGCCGAAAAGCTCGGCCGCCGATCCCTGCTCCACCGGATGCCGCCGATCGGCATGATGGTGGAGGTGCCGGCCGCGGCGTTGATGCTCGATACTTTCGGGTCAGCAGCATTCTTTTCGTTCGGCACCAATGATCTTACCCAGTATCTCGCCGCCTCCTCTCGCGACGATATCGACGCGGATGCCGGCAATGCGGCGCCTGCCGTGCTCCGGCTGCTTGCCCAGGCGGTGAAGCTGACCGCCGGCAAGCCAGTCAGCATCTGCGGCGACATGGCCGGCAATCCGCACTATCTGCCCGGGCTGCTCGCCGCCGGCCTCCGGCATTTTTCCGTGGCGCCGGCCCGGCGTCCCGCGATAAGATCGGCGATCATCGGCCTCAACGCCGATGGCACAAAGGCAGCCGGAGAGTAGAATGGCGCGCGAAGACACCGAAGACGCCATTATCGCCTACAAGTCCATTCTGGCGCAGATCATCGACAACAGGCCGTCGGGCACGCGCCAGCGCCTGGCGACCGCTCTTGGAAAACATCGCAGCTTCGTCACCCAGATCACCAGCCCGACCTATGCGACGCCGCTGCCGGCGCGCCATCTCGCCACAATCGTCCGCGTCTGCCATTTTAGCGCCGCTGAACAGGAGCGCTTTCTCGAAGCCTATCAGGCCGCCCATCCCGGGAAGCTGCCGGACCTCGGTCATTCCGAGAAATTGCGGCACCTGTCGCTGATGGTGCCCGACTTCGGCGACGACAGGAAAAACCGCCTATTGGAAGAGGCGATCTCCGATCTGGTGCAGAAGATCGTCGCGATATCGGGTGCCGAATGACGCGTGCGCTGGTTGACGTAACGTAATGCTTTTGGCCTTGGGAGGGGCTTGATGAAGAAATTCATGAACACTGCGGAAACCATGGTCGCCGAAAGCGTCGAAGGCTTCGTGCGCGCCCATGAGGCCTTCGTGGTGTTCGGGCCCGAGCGCAAGTGCATCCGCCGCCGGCATCTCACCCCTGGCAAGGTAGCGCTGATCTCCGGCGGCGGCGCCGGCCACGAGCCGATGCATATCGGCTTCGTCGGCCACGGCATGCTGGATGCCGCCTGCGTCGGCCATATCTTCACCTCTCCCACACCGAGCCAGATCATCGCGTCCATCGAAGAGGCCGATACCGGCGCCGGCTGCCTGCTCGTGGTCAAGAATTACGACGGCGACCTGATGAATTTCGAAATGGCGATCGAGATGGCCGGCGACCGCCACAACATCGACATGGTCGTCGTCAGCGACGATATCGAGACATCAAGGTCCGGCGAAGGCAATGGCCGGCGCGGCGTTGCCGGAACGCTGATCGTCGAAAAGCTGCTGGGCGCTGCAGCCGAACGCGGCATGTCGCTTGCCGAGTTGAAACAGCTTGGCGAGGGATTGAACACCCGCATCCGCTCGATGGGTGTCGCGCTGAACGGCGTGACGGTGCCGCAGACCGAGCGCACGACATTTTCGCTTGGGCCAGGCGAGATGGAAATGGGCGTCGGCATCCATGGAGAACCCGGCCATGCCAGGCAGCCCTTCGCCGCCTCCGACGCGATCATCGGCCATCTCTGCGAAACCATCGCCGGCGACATCGCGGCAGCGCCCGATACCAAGGCCTTGCTCTTCGTCAACGGCCTCGGCGGCACCCCGCCGGCCGAACTCTACCTTGCCTATAACGGCGCCCGCCGCTTCATCGAGCAAAGCGGCATTCCGATCGAGCGCTCACTGGTCGGAACCTATGTCACCTCGCTCGACATGCAGGGACTGTCCGTCACCCTTGCTTTGCTGAGCGACGAGGAGATTGCGCTCTGGGACGCGCCGGTGGCGACGGCGGCGCTGCATTGGCCATAACGGCGCGCCCTCAAATATAAAGCGGCGCCATCTTCCGCCAGGCGCCGGCGCGGTGGGCGCGTCCATCCCAGACATGCAGCTGATGGCCGATATTCTTGTCCGCGAGCAGGTGGCTCAGATAGCGGTTGTTGTCGAGGAAGGGGTCGGCATCGCCGATGGTGAGAACGATGTCGCGCTCACGCAGCCTGTCGAGCCGCCAGTCGCTGCCGAGCCCTGGAAGAAAATGCGCCGGCGTGTGGAAATAGACGCTGTCGTCGTAATAGCCGTCGAACAGGTCGCCGAAGGATTCCACCCTCATCGTCAGGTCGTAGCGGCCGGAAAAGGCGACGAGCTTGCGGAATAGATGCGGATGGCGAAAGAACAGGCTCGCTGCTTGGAATGCGCCAAGACTGCAGCCATGCACGATGGTGCAGTCATGCCGGTTCTTCGCCGCCATCAGCGGCAGCACTTCGTGCAGGATATAATCCTCAAGGGCGCCATGCCGGCGGATGCGCTCGGCCGGGTGACGGTGAAAGCCGTAAAAGGTTTCTGCCGCCAGGCCCTCGATGCAATAGAGCTGGAGATGGCCGGCCTGCAGCTTGTCGGCGAGACTCGCGACCAGGCCGAGCTGTTCATATTCGAAGAAGCGCCCGTCCCGCGTCGGAAATACCAGCACCTTGGCGCCGGCATGGCCGAACACCAGCATCTCCATGTCTCGATGCAGCCGCTGGCTGTACCAGCTGAGATATTCGCGGTTCATGGCACCCTGAAAAACTGTCCGATCTTGTCGCGGAGAACCGCCTCTTGCTCAGCACTGCCAGGATAGTCGAAATGCCCCGCATCCAGGATGAAGATTTCATTAAATTTCGGTAGCGCATTTGCGACAGCGAACTGGCAGGGTGGCGCGACGGAAGGATCGAAAAGGGCGACGGCAACCAACATCGGCACCTTGATCCGGGAAGCGGCACTTGCCGCATCGTAGAGGCGTAGCGTCTCCAGCACATCCGGGTGTTTCTTGTGATACTCCTGCACCGACTGCGCGCTGCCGACGGTCGGCAGCGTTAGCCGCAGCGGCTGGTCCCCGAAGGTCGGCAGCGCCAGATGACCGCGATCGATACGCTGGTCGTAAGCGATCGCCATTGCGCCGACACCGCCGCCGAAGCTGATGCCGCTATAGCCGATATGCCCTGACACCCAGGGATAGAGCGCAACCAGCGTCGACACGGCAAGCCACAAATCCTCGACGCAGCCGCCGATGATATAGGATCCAGGCTTGTCGATATCGTGCAGCACATGCCAGGAGGGATTCTGCGAAATCGGCGGACGGGCGCTGAGCGACAGCCCGCGGCAGCAGGGAAAGAGCACCGCCGTCTGCTCGACCGGCAGATCGAAATCGGGACGATCCCGCCCGCCATAACCATGCCCGACTACAAGGCCGCGCCGCACCTCCCCTTGACGTGGCAGGATGAGCCAGCCGCCGATCCGGAACGAACCGGTCGAGAGATAGACGAGATCGAGTACATGCCAATCGGGATGGGTGATCTTGCTCCAGCGCAGCACCGGCTGCGGATCGACCGCCAGCGCCTTGAGATACCGCGCCTTCCAGAAATCATCGAAGCCGGCAGGCGCCTCGGGCGGCTCGACCGCGAGAAGTTCTTCGAGCTGCATTCCGTAGGTCGGATCGAAATCGAAGGGATGTGTCGTCGGAATACTCATCCAAGGCTTGTCTCGTGAAAAAGCCGGCGGCGCAAGACTCTGCCCGCGCCAGCCAGCAAAACCGCGCCGTCGGATCTCGCGCTACATCGTTACGCCGCGTCGGCCGCCTTGCGTTGCCGGGAGGCATCAAAAAGCCTGCGGCCGATGACGTGCGCAGCCTCCAGATGAGCGGTTGCATGGTCCGGTCCGGCTTCGAACAGCACCTCTGATGTCACGACCCGGGCGCCGCAATAGTCGAAGAGCCCATGATCGATTTGCGTCTTCATCGCGCCGAAATAACCGTGCCGCGCATAGGTCCTGACATCAGCGCCGCCGAGGCCGACCAGATGCACCGGCAGTCGGCCAAGCCGCTTCACCAGCCTGGCATCCGCGCCGTAGTCGTAAGCCCAGCCATTGGTGAAGACCCGGTCGATCCATCCCTTGAGCAGCCCCGGCATCGACCACCAGTAGACGGGATAGACGAGCACCAGCGCATCGGCGCGGTCGATCCTTGCCTGCTCGGCGGCAACATCGGCGGGCAACACCCCTTCCCTGAGATGCAGGGCGATATCGGCAGCACTGAAGCGAGGATCGAAGGCCTCGGCCGCAAGATCGGCGATCTCGAAGGAATGGCCGGCATCGGAAAGCGTGATGCCCTCGGCGAGATGCGCAGCAACGCCATGGGTAAGCGACCGGGGATCGGGATGCGCGACGACGATGAGTGCGTGCATGGCGAAAACTCCTGCTGAATGATTGTGGATGGACGGCGCAGCCTGTATACCTTTGGTAAGCTACTTTCAGTAAGTTACTTTTGGTATATAGTGATGTCAAGCGCCGAAACAACAGATCAGCCGACCGATCCGCAGCCGCGCCGCCGCATGTCGCGGCAGGATCGGCATCGCCAGCTTCTCGACGTCGCCTGGCAGATCGCCCGCGACGAGGGAACGGAAGCGCTGACCCTTGGCCGGCTTTCCGAGCAGGCGGGCGTGACGAAACCCGTGGTCTACGATCATTTCGAAACCCGCCCCGGCCTGCTTGCGGCGCTCTACCGCGAATTCGACGCCCGCCAGACCACAGTGATGGACGCAGCCCTTGCGGCAAGCCAGCCATATCTCGCCGACCGGGCCGCGGTCATCGCCACCTCCTATGTCGATTGCGTGCTTCTCCAGGGCCGCGAAATCCCCGGCGTCATTGCCGCGCTCGCTGGCTCACCGGAACTCGAAAGGATCAAGCGCGAATATGAGGCGGTTTTCATCGAGAAATGCCGCATTGCGCTTTCGCCCTTCGCCGGCACCGGCACGATCGCCGCAGCCGGCCTCTGGGCCATGCTCGGTGCTGCCGAAGCCCTCTCCTATGCCGCAGCCTCAGGCGATATCACTGCCGTCGAGGCAAAGGATGAACTTTTCGAGACCATCGTCGCGATGGTGGCGAGAAGTATGGGCGGCGGCACGCATCCCGATCACCTGCGCAATACGGCCGGCCTCGCATCGAGATGATCCGGCGGGAATATCTGTATCGAATCCACCGCCCGCGTCGCCATGGAACTCGGTTATTCGCGACCCTGGTGAGCGACGCGACGGCCGCCTTCTCGCACCTAATAATGCATGCTGCGCACAAGCTGAACGGCCCGACCTACGCCCATGCTATTCTGACGACGGCCGAACTCATCGAAGTCTTGCCCAAGGCGTCTGCTTCAAAGGAGACAATGCCATGACCATGCTCTTCAAAATGCTCGCAAGTGCCGACTCGGAATCCCTGAACCGCGACCGGCGCAGGTTTCTGACCACCGCGGCGATCGGGATCGCCGCCGCGGGCGCGAGCAGCCTGTTTCCGTCCTATCCGGCATCGGCTGCCACGGGAGATGCGATCCGCCCGTTTCGCGTCGACACTCCCGAGGCGGACCTCCTCGACCTTCGCCGGCGCGTGCTGGCAACACGCTGGCCCGAACGCGAGACGGTCGACGATCAGTCGCAGGGCATAAAGCTTGAAAAGATCAAGCCGCTCGTCGATTATTGGGGCACCGGCTACGACTGGCGGAAGCGAAGCTGAACGCGCTGCCGCAATTCATCACCGAGATCGACGGCCTAGACATCCACTTCATTCACGTCCACTCGAAACATCCGAATGCCCTGCCCGTCATCATCACCCATGGCTGGCCGGATCGGTATTCGAGAACCTCAAGATCATCGGCCCGCTCACCGATCCGACCGCTCATGGCGGACGCGCCGAAGATGCGTTCGACGTAGTCATTCCGTCGATGCCGGGGCTACGGCTTCTCCGGCAAGCCGACCGGCACCGGCTGGGGGCCGGACCGCATCGCGCGGACTTGGGCAGAACTGATGAAGCGCCTCGCTTACAGCAGCTACGTCGCCCAGGGCGGCGACACGGGCTCGCCGGTCTCCGGCGCGATGGCACGGCTCGCGCCACAAGGTCTGCTCGGCATCCACATCAACCTGCCGGCTGTCGTGCCGCCCGAAGTTGCCGCGGTGCTCGCCGCGGGCGGGCCAGCGCCGCAGCGACACTCCACCGAGGAACGCGCGGCGTTCGATGCCCTCAGCGCCGCAGCCAAGATGGGGAACAGGTCCTATGCCACGATGATGGGCACGAGACCGCAGACGATCGGCTACGCCATATCGGACTCCCTGGCCGGCCTTGCGGCATGGACGCTCGGTCATCCAGGCTTCGCGCACTGGACCTAGGACAGCAGCGATCCCGAAAAGTCTCCCGACGAGGTGCTCGACGACATCACGCTTTACTGGTTGACCAACAGCGCCGCTTCCTCGGCCCGGATCTACTGGGAATATGGCGGCGGGCGCAGTCCCGTCCTTGCGGCCGGGGAGAAGACCTCCAAGATCGCGCTTCCGGTCGCCATCACCGTCTTTCCTGGGGAGAGCTAACAGGCCCCGGAGACATGGGCCCGTCGCGCCTATCGCAACCTTATCTATTTCCACAAGGTCGACAAGGGCGGCCACTTCGCCGCCTGGGAGCAGCCGGAGCTCATCTCCGCCGAGCTTCGAGCAGCGTTCAGGCCGCTGCGCCGGTGACCAGCCGGCGAACGGCCCTGCCGCTTCCCGGCCTCGGCATCAGTCCGTATTCTGCCCCGCCGCCGTGAGGATCAGCTTTGTGATCTCGTCCGGGTGGGAGATCAACGACAGATGGCTGGCCTGGATTTCAATGGTCTTTGCTCCCATGCGTTTGGCCATGAAGCGTTCGAGATCGGGATTTATCGTCCGATCCTCGGTCGAAACGGCATACCAGCTCGGCTTCGAACGCCAGGCGGCCTGTGTCGTCTTGCCGGTCAGCAGCGCCTTCTGGAACGGTTGCTGCACGGCGTAAAGAACTTTCGCCTTCGCCTCCGGCAGGTCGCCGGCGAAATCTCGCAGGAATGCTTCCTCGCTCAGCCGACCCTCGTCGCCGTCGAAGACGATGCCGGCCGAAGCCGGCGGCGTCGGGAAGGTTTTGGCGAGAGCAGTATAATCCTCACCTGCATCCGGCGCCCGCGCCGCGACATAGACGAGCGCCGAAACGTCAGGGTGTACGCCGGCCTCCGTGACCATCATGCCGGAAAACGAATGCCCGACCAGAACCGTCGGGCCATCCTGCCGGTCGAGCACCCGCTTCACGGCAGCGACGGCCTCGGGCAGCGTCGTCAGTGGGTTTTGCACCGCCGTGGCATTGAGCCCGGCGGCCTGCAGGCGCGCGATCACCTCGGTCCAGCACGAGCCGTCGGCAAACAGCCCGTGCGCCAGCACGACGTTGCGCGCCTTTACGGGAGCGGATGTCGCAGCCATACCGCGGGTAGCAAGCAGAGAAGCGGCGGCGCCGGCAACAAGGGCAGCCGAGAAAGTCCGTCTGTTCATCATCATGATCTGGTTCCTTGTGCGTCCAGGAATTGAAGGATCGAAAGCATGCTGGTTTGGGACCGAAGAACCGAAGCCAAGTCGAAATCGGTTGGTCTGTGATGCCATGTCGGCACGGTTTGCTTTGCCCGGCGCGAGGCGTTGGCCGTCGCCGCGTTGCGGCTCCCGTCGTATTCAAATTCAGTATTGGAAGCGGCTTCGTGTATGCAGAAGCCTGCTTGCTGGAGATTTATGTATTCCCATCCGATATAAAGTCAATTATTGAATACGTAACACCTTCGTGATGCTATCAGTGTATACGCCTAGCGGCACGTCGATCGCATTTGCATACACAATCGATAGAGCCGTCGAGGTTGAAACAGATCGGAGATAACGGAATGGCGGGTGGTTTCGAAATCGAGGATGACGGCGATGATCGCGGGTTGCTCTCCGACCGCATTCGCAACGCCCTGACGGACGAGATCGCCACCGGCACGCTGGCGGCAGGCGCAGCGTTGGACGAACAGCAGCTTGCCGATCGCTTCGGCGCCTCCCGCACGCCGGTTCGCGAAGCGTTGCGTCAGCTGGCGGCGGGCGGCCTCGTCGAGCTTCGCGCCCGGCGCGGCGGTGTCGTCGCCCGCATGACGCCGGAACGCATCATGGAGATGTTCGAGACTGTTGCCGAAATCGAGGCCATATGCGTCAAGCTCGCCACCTACCGCATGACGCCGCTGGAGCGCAGCCATCTGATCGAACTGCACGACCTCTCAGAGCCGATTGTCGAAGCCGGCGATTTCGATGCCTATGACAGCTTCAACCGCCAATTCCATGAAGCGATTTATCACGCCACCCACAATAGCTTCCTTGCCGAACAGGCGATCGCCGTGCGCAACCGCCTGAATGCCTTCCGGCGCACGCAGCTGCGCCAGGGCGAACGGCTCCGCCGATCCCGGGACGAACACGAGGCAATCATGCAGGCGATCGCCGAAGGCGACGGCGAGATGGCATCCCGGCGCATGCGCGCCCACATGCTGAACGCCGCCACCTCGCTCAGCCGTTTCATCGACACCAAGAAGCCGGGAGGAGTTTGACGTTCTCACGGCACGGGGCAGCGGTATTTATAGGCGATCAACGTCGTCATCAGCTCGTCGCCGGTGGCCTCGCGAATGCCGGGATTCTCTTCCAGGAATGTACACAACGTATTGCCGATTGCTTCCGCGGTCGTTCCAACCGGCACACAGACATTTACCCCAACGGAGTTGGCAAAATACGCCGAGTTCACCATTGCTTTCGGCGCAGGAACGACTTCAGTGAAAATACGGCGGGCCAAATACTCGTCCCGGTTCCACTTGTCCAGCCAACCCGCGACATATCCGACGACAAACTGCCGGGAGCCGCCGCAATCAGAATAAAGCAGGTCACCGCTGGAAAATCCGGCGGGAATCTTTGCTGAAACCGTTGCCAACAGGGTGGCGATAAGAATGCCCGACATCACATCTCCAAAGCTCGCGATGGCGGAGCTTTGATCGGGAAAGTGTCGGAAATTAGCTTCAAACGTGTCATCTTTTTTGCTGCAACCAAAAATAAAATGGCCGCTGATCTCACCTCAGCCTCAATCGAACCGACTGACCTCAAGCCCGCTGCCGACCGGCAGCAGCACGCTTGATATCCCGGGCTTGGCGCGGACAGCCTCGCCGTAGCGTTTGATATCATCGCCTCCCGGGCGCAGCATGTTGTCAGCGACGATGATCGCGCCCGGATTGAGCTTGGGGTAGAAGGCTTCAAGGCAGGGAACGTAGAGATCCTTCCAGAGATCCACCAGCACGAAGTCGATGCCCTGGGAAAGCGCGCCGATCATCTGGACCGCATCGCCGACCTTGAATTCCACATGCTCTGCGAGCCCTGCCTTGACGGCCATGTCGCGTGCATAGGCAGACTTGTAGTCGTGCATTTCCATGGTGATCAGCCGCCCGCCGGAAGCGCGCGCGGCTTCCGCCAGCCAGATCCCGGAATAGCCGAAGGAGGTGCCGAGTTCGAGAATGGTCGGGCTCTTGAGGCTCTTGGTGAGGATATTGATGAACTGCCCGGTCGCAGGCCCGACCGCCCGCAGCCGCTGATCTTGTCCTCCATCGCGCCCGCCGGGAGGCAGCTCGCGTGGGCTGTTATGCTCCGTCTCGATCATCGCATGATAGATGTCGAGCACGTCCTGGATTCTGCTGTCCATTGTCTTCTCCATAACCGCTGATCGGTCGATCATTGCCCAACCGGAACGGCGCCGGAAAGTTAAACTTTGGCAATCATCGCCCTTGTTGACCACCTTGACGTTGCACATGCCGCCGTCGTCGGCTACATCATGCCGTCAATGGTCGGGTCACCCGGCCACGTAAGCGTTAACGTCACTCAACGCGTATGATCGAACGGCTTTGCGGCTTCGATCTGCGCGACTGTGTCCTGCGGATCGAGCTTCAGAAGCCCCAGAAGGACACATGGATAACAATCAATTCAAAGATCAAGCTTCATCGACCCCTGGCATCGAGCGGATCCGCCACGACACGCGGCGGCGCTTACTGACAGTCGAAAGCGTCGTCGATATCACTCCGAGCATGCGCCGTGTCGTATTGGCAGGTGACGATCTCGCCGATTTCATCAGTCTCGGTGCTGACGACCACATCAAGATCTTCATTCCCACTGCCGATGGCGGAGAAGAGCGCCGTGACTACACGCCGCGCCGCTATGACAATGCCGAGCGGAGATTGACCATCGACTTTGCCTTGCATGAGGCAGGTCCGGTGACGAAATGGGCGATCGACGCCGGCCCGGACGACAGGCTCGAGATCGGCGGACCAAGAGGCTCCGCCGTAGTGTCGAAGACCGTAAAACGATGGCTGCTGATCGGCGACGAAACAGCACTGCCGGCGATCGGCCGCCGGATCGAGGAAAGCGGCGCCGGAACCGTCGTCACCACAATCGCGGCCGTCACCGGCCCGTTGGAAGAGCAGACCTTCGAGACATCGGCCGAGCTGCACCTCCACTGGGCGCACCGGCCGCTCTCTCAGGCAACCGATGCCGCAGCGCTGCTGAAACTCTTGAGTACGGTCGATATCAAACCGGAAACCTTCATCTGGGTCGCGGCGGAAGCGTCGGTGACACGCGATATCCGCGCCTACCTGCTGGAACGAGGTTGCCCGCTCGGCTGGATCAAGGCTTCCGGCTACTGGGTGTTCGGCAAGGCCGATACGACCGAGAAATTCGGCTAGGACAAACCCGCATTCCATTTGGTGATGAGTTCTGACTCACTTCGTTCCGGATTTTATGATCCGGAACGATCAGATGGATGTGAAGAGGTATGAATTGATCGAAGTCTCGGCAGTCCCTGCCGGAACGCTGCGGCAGGTGGAAGAGCGTCAGCAACTGTAAGCACCGGGCGCCAGCCACCGACTCATTGAAAGAGATCGACCACGCGGCGGGCAGAGCCTAATGCAAGCGTCCAACCCAGCATGCCGTGACCGGCATTGATGTAGAGACCTTTGATGTGTCGGGAGGCGGCGATAATGGGCATGGAGGTCGGTGTCATAGGCCTCTCGCCCGACCATCTCATCAGTTCGTCCGATCGCTCGAAAAGGTCGGGCAGCACAGCAGACGCGGCCAGCCTCAGCGTCTCGAAACGTCCGGCATCAAAACCGGCCCCAGGACGCTCGATATCTGCCAGTCCGGCGACACGAAAGCGGTCGCCGATGGCTGCAAAGGCGAGCTTTCGCTTGACGTCTGTCAGGCTGATACTTGGTGCAAGGCCAGTTCTTGGAATGGTGAGTGAGTAGCCTCTGATGGGGCGTATGTCTCGGGCCTCGGGCAAATCGGATATGAGGGAACGGATCTGCGGTCCTGCGGCGACGATGGCCGCATCGACGTGAAGCTCATCGCGGTCTTCGAACCTCAGCCCTGTCAGCACGCCTCCCGTTTGGACGAAGCTCGAGACCCTCCTGCCGAAAAGCACCGACACCTGCCGACGCTCGATCATCCAGGCGGTCAGCTGGCGGCAAAATCCGGCCGCATCGCCGAGTGCATCACCTGGAGTGTAAACGGCCCCGGCAATCTCTCCCTGATACGCGGCGAGCGCAGGCTCGATGTTTTCCGCCTCCACTCGCGTCAGCAGGCGCTGTTCGAAGCCGAGGGCATTCTTGCGCGCGACACTGGAATCGGCGGCAGAAAAACTTTGCCGATCGGCATAGAGGTGCAGTTTTCCGGCGACACGATAGTCGAATTCGATATCGGTTTCCTTAAGCAGGATTGCGAGCTCGTGACGGGATTGCTCGGCAAGGCGCAGGATCTCCTGCGTATTGTTCCACCAACACCTGAACGGTGTATTGGCAAGGAATTTCAGCCCCCAGCAGAGAAAGTCCCGATCGAGCTGCCAATAGATCCGGAAGGCTGGATCGCGGCCCATCGCAATCGCTGGCAGATGTTTCAGCAGGGCTGGTGATGCCATTGCGTCACCATAGGCCCAGGACAGCTGCGCGGCGTTGCCGGCACTCGCCCCCATGCCGGGCTCACTTGCCGCATCGATAAGTGTCACATCATGCCCCGCCCGGGCCAGAAGATGGGCCGACGATACGCCGATGACGCCGGCGCCGATCACCGCAACGCGCGCCATCTCAAGCCTCGTCGCCGACGACGGCTGTCAGCGCGACTTCAACAGGAACCCCGCGCGGCAGAGATGCGACGCCGATCGCGATACGGGCATGCGCCCATCGATCCGGGAAAAGCTCTCGGAGCAGTTCCGAAGCGCCATCGACGACGACGGCGTGGCGCGCGAAAGCAGCATCCGCCGCGACATAGCCCGCGAGCCGGACGAAGCCCAGAACGTTATCAAAGCCGCCCGCCGCCCTCTCCAGCTGCGCAAGCGCATTGAGAAGCGCCCAGCGCGCGCATTCTCGCCCTTCTTCGATGGAGACGTCCACTCCGAGATGTCCTGTCCGCAGCACCGCACCATCCTTCAGCGGCACCTGACCGGAAACGGTGATGATGTTGCCGGCCCGCACTGCTCCGAAAAATGCACTTGGCGGCGAGGATGCTTCCGGCAGAGCAAGCTCGAGCTGTGCCAGCCGTTCGCGCACACGATTGCCTCCAGCCGATGAAGCACTGCGTGCCTTGCGGACTGCTGCTTCTGCGCTGCGGTCGACGAAGGCCCTCATGATATTCCTGTCGAGTTCGCTCAGCCGGTATTCGGGGTGCCACTGGATGCCGAGGCAAAAGCCGTCTGTGTCCCCTTCGAACGCTTCGATGGTTCCGTCCGGCGCCCGCGCGGCGACACGGAAGCGTCCTTCGCCGGCCAAAGCATGCCGGTGCAGGCTGTTGACGCGTGCCGGCCCCTTCCCCACCCAATCGGTCAGCACGCTGCCCTGCTCGACGATGATCTCGTGCGCCAAAACGTCGGGGATATCGTGTGGGATGTGGGATACGGCGGCGGCCGGCAGCGCGGTTTGAAATTCGCCTCCAAGGCATTCACCGATCAGTTGCATGCCGTGGCATATGCCGAGAAGGGGCTTGCCCGTTTTCAAGGCCTGCTCGACCAGCTGAATTTCAAACTGCCGGCGCGCGCCTGTCACTTCGGTCCCTGGCCGCGCACCGGTGAGGACGATCCCATCGGCGAGTGCCAACGCTGATGCCAGGTTCCGGGTGTTGTAAGGCAAGATCAAAGGAATTCCCCCTGCCTCGGCTATGGCCTCCGCATAGTTGGCGCGCACCACATACTCCGTCTCGGTCGGCGCATCGGGCGCCTCGCTGACGTCGGGCGTCATGAGGATCACCGGCCAACGAGGTTCATGCGATTGCGTTGCATGCCGACATGCGTTGCCCGTGGCAACGGTCGTTTCAGTGGTCATGGTCTTGGCCTTGTGATGACGAGTTAGCGGGCGGCCGGAAGGGCTAGCCGGCGCGAGAGGACCGAGAACGGCCAGGCTATCGCGAAAGAGCAGAGCCCGACGGCAACATAGATTTGCAAGGGAAGGAAATACTCCGTCGCCATGGACCGCCCCGTGAGCACCAGTTCGTCGACGGTAATCAGCGAAGCGAGAGAAGAATCCTTGAGCAGAGAGACGAAGGTGATGATCATCGGCGCCAGGATGACACGCGCGACCTGCGGCAGGATGATCCAGACGAAGCTCTGGGCCGGGGTGAAGCCCGCGGCCAGCGCTGCCTCGCTCTGCCCGGCCGGTATAGCCTTCAGACCGGCGCGGAAAAGCTCGGCGACCTGGGCCGCGAAACACAACGCCAGGCCGGCGATCGCCGCACCGAAAGCATCGAAGACGACCCCGATGCCTGGCAAGCCGAAATAAAGCAGAAACAGAACCGCCAGCAGCGGCACGCCGCGCACGATCGTCACATAAAGAGCCGCAAAATACCGCAGCGCTGCGAAACTGGATTTCTGGCAGAGCGAAAGCAGCAGGCCGAAAACGAATGCCAGGGCAAAGGCACAAACGGAAAGCAGGGCCGTATTCACCATCGCCCGCAGCAGCAGAGGCAGCCATTCGGCACCATAATCGCCATAGGGCGCCAGGAAAGCACTCATCCTTTCAATCTCCCGTAACGTCTTTCAAGGAACTGCGTTGCCTGCATCAATGGCAGGCTCAGCAACAGGTAGAGTGCCGCCGCCGTCGCATAGATCATTGTTGTCTGGAAGGACGACGTCACCATTGAACGGGCGAAGAACATGATTTCCGGCGCCGCAATGGCCGAGACGACGGACGTGTCCTTGAGAAGCTGCACCGCGTAGTTTCCGAGCCCCGGAAGCGCTATCCGCATGGCCTGTGGCGTCAGGATCTCAAAGATGGTCTGGAACGGGGCCAGCCCTGCAGCAAGCGCCGCCTCCGCCTGCCCGCCAGGCAGCGCGGCGAAACCGGCGCGAAAGATTGCACAGGTGATCGCCGCCCCGATGAGCCCGAGGCCCAGGATGGCCGCCGTGATCGACGTCAATTTCACGCCGAGGCTGGCAAGCCCGAAGTAGAGGATGAACAGATGCGTCAAGGCCGGCACATTGCAGAGGATTTCGCAGCAGGCATCGATCGCGAGATTGATGAACCTGATCCCAGCAAATTGCCTGAGCAGAGCGAGAAGGAACCCGAAAGCGGCTGCAAGCACCAGCGAGGCGATCGTGACGAAAACGGTTACGCCAAGCCCGGCGACGAGCCCCTGGACGACCGAGAAGAATACGGAAAATCCAATCATGACACGCCTAGTGCCGGATCTTGTTGAGAAACGCTTGCGTGCGCGCTTCCCGAGGAGCGGTTATGACCTGGCGTGCCGGGCCGGATTCCACGATCGTGCCGCCGTCGAGGAACAGAACGCGGTCGGCAATGTCGCGCGCAAACGCGATCTCGTGCGTGACGATCAGCATCGTGCGCCCTTCGTCTGCCAGCTCCTCCATCACTTTCAGAACCTCCTGGACCAGTTCGGGATCGAGTGCCGATGTCGGCTCGTCGAACAGCATGAGCTTTGGCTTCTGGGCAAGCGCCCGCGCAATCGCGACACGCTGTTGCTGGCCGCCCGACAGCTCGAGTGGTGAGGCTTCGGCGCGGTGCGTCATATGGACTTTGGCCAGCATCTCCAAAGCCAGTTCGCGTGCCTCGGCAGCAGCCAGGCCGCGCACCTTGCGCGCCGCAATCGCCACGTTTTCCGTCACCGACAGATGCGGCCAGAGATTGAAGAGCTGGAAGACCATGCCCATCTCGGCGCGCTGCGGTGCAAGTTGCCGGTCGCTCATGACCTGGCCGTTGCGCACGCCGATCCGCTCGCCGTCGAGGCGGATCTCGCCGGCACTGGGCTTTTCCAGAAAGTTCATGCAGCGCAGACAGGTGGATTTCCCAGACCCGGATGGGCCGATCAGGGCAATTTTCTCACCTGGCGCGACATCGAAATCGATGCCCTTGAGAACTTCGATAGGACCATAGCTCTTGCGCAGGCCTGCAACGCTCAGAAGCGCATTCATCGCCGTTTCCTTATGCGATTATATCTACAGCGCCGCGCGTCTTTTCAGACGCGCCAAGGACGCTGTAGCACTTTGAATTGCTGCATAATTTTCTCCTGAAATCGATTCCGATTTAAGGAATTATGCAGTAGGCGAAGAGGGTGGACGAAAGCCGCCGATTGCAGCTTTCGTCCGCACGCTCGTTCAGCCGCCAGCTGCGCAGGACGGCAGCTTGTAATCTGCGGGGCGATCGACGCCGGCGCGGAAGTTTTGACCCACAGGCTTGAACCAGACATCCGACGACAATCCGTAGCGGGTGCCGATTTCCTTCATCTCGCAAGTCTTCCACATGTCGGCGATGATGGCGTCCATCTTCTGGCGCAGATCGTCGTTCTTCTGGTTGAGGCCATAGACGACCTGGCCGAGACCGGTCAGCAGCGGAAAATCCGGACTGTTATCGGTGAAGGCGAGGAAGTGCATATTCCAATCGGGGTTCTGCTTGATGGCGTAGGAGATTACCGGCGGATCGCCGATGACAGCGTCGATGCGCCCGGCGATAAGATCGCGCACGGCCGCGTCGGAAGTGTCGTAGAGCGAAAGCTGGAGATCTTTGATGCTCTTCAGTTCCGGGACGAACGAAAAGCCGGTGATCGTGCCGATCTTCTTGCCTTCCAGGTCAGAGAGCTTGTCCCAGCTCGTCTTCGTCGATTGCATGATGCCGTTCTTGAAGTAGTGGATCGGCTCTGACAGCGTCATGATCTTCGTGCGCTTTTCGGTCCAGCCCATGGTGCCGAGCATGACGTCGACGCGGCCTGACTGAACGGAGGCGATCGTACCCGACCATTCCATGAGGGCAGGCTGAATCTTGAGGCCGAGCTTGTCGGCAATGCGCTGCATGATTTCACCGTCATAACCTACCAGCTTCCCGTCCTGCCAGCCGGAGCCGGGCATGTCGCCGGTGAAGGCAACCGTAAGCTTGCCCTGCTCGGCAAGTTCGAAAGCATTGGCGATAGATGAAAGGGACATGAAGCTGCCTGCCAGCAGAGCGCACGTCACCATCCTTCTCGAAAGAGAAAGTGCCATTGTTCTGATCCTTGATTTGTTGGTTCCCCGGTCCGGTGGTTTCTGTCCCCGGATGTCGTGTTCGACGAGAGGAAACTTGACACTGAAGGCTGCGGCTGAATTTTATAAATCAGACATTTTCTTTGAAAAAAGGACATGATGACTCTATCATCGCCACACGCCATGATCACATCCGAGGAACCTTCCGAAATATCTGCCAACGAGCCGGACTATGTGCGCTGGCTCGACGATCTTTGGGCCGAGCGGCTTCTGGTCGCACGCGACCGAAAGGCCGATCTCTCGGTGGGCATTCTCCTCTGGCCGACCTTCCCGATGATGTCGCTGACGGGTATCGTCGAGCCTCTCAGGCATGCGGCGGACTTTGCCGACAATTCCCGTCCATTGCATTGTCGCTGGTCGATCATGGGGGCTCCGGGCCATGCAGCGGTTGCCAGCTGCGGCATCCGGGTTCATGCCGATGCGCCCTATATAAACCCGACCGACTTCGACTACGTCGTGGTTATCGGCGGACTCCTGCCACATCTGCGCGTCGCACCTAGCAAGCATCGCGACTATCTCAGGGTGGCGGCGTCGGCGGGTGTCCCGGTCATTGGCGTTTGTACGGGCGCCTTCATATTGGCGCAGGAGGGACTGCTCGCCGGGCGCAAGGCGTGCGTCCATCCCTTTCACGCGGAGGATTTCCGCATTGCCTTCCCGCGTCTTGCCTTCTCCACGCGCGATGACTTCCTGATCGAAAACGGCCGCATTACCGTGCCTGGCGGCGTATCGATCCTGTCGCTGATGACGGAGCTCATCCGCACGCATTGCGGACCGGATCGGGCGGCCAAGGCCGTGCACCAGCTTTCGCTCACGGAACAGAAGCACATGAGCGCCTTCGATCACGGCCGCGCCACGACATTTCGCCGCACAGAAGATTCGCGTATTCAGCGAGCCGTCGTTCTCATCGAAAGTCGGAAAGGCCGCGATGTCTCACCGGAACAGGTGGCCTCTCTGGTCGGCCTGTCACCACGCCAGTTCGCGCGTATCTTCCAGGACAATATCGGCATGACTCCGAAGCGTTTTATCGTCGAAACGAGATTGCGCTATGGCCGGTTTCTGGTCGAAAACAGCACACTGCCCATGACCGCGATCGCCTTTGAAATCGGATTCTCCGACTCCGCCCATTTCGCGACCGCTTTTCGCAAGAAGTATGGGAAGCCTCCCAGGAGTTTCCGCTGATCTTTGTCGAGTCACCACAAACGGCAGGATCGAAAACCGGCTTCGACACTATTGCGATTTAATCGGATGCGATCTATATAGATATCATCGTTAGAAAGCTTGGACAGGATGGACCGATGCCGACATCTAAAGCAGCCAAGGGGCCGGATATGCCTGCACCCACCTCTCCGCAGCCGGGCAAGGGCGGTCGCAAACTTTCCAATTTCCTCTGCTTCGCGGTCTATTCGGCCAATCTTGCCTTCGGCCGCGCCTATAAGCCGATCCTGGATGAGCTTGGCCTGACCTATACCCAATACATCGCCATGGTGGCCCTCTCCGAAGAGGATGACCAGACCGTCGGGGTGTTGGGGGAAAAGATGTTCCTCGAATCCAACACGCTGACGCCCATCCTCAAGAAGCTGGAGTCGAATGGTTTTATCACCCGTCACCGCGATCCCGCCGACGAACGGCAGGTGCGGGTCAGCCTGACGCCGGCAGGACGCCAACTCGTTGAAACCGATCCCGGCAACGCGCTGCTTGGCGCCATCGGCCTCGGCGACGACTTTCCCGTCGTGCAGAAATCGGTGACGACGCTGCGCGACAACCTGCTGCGGTCAACGCAGGGCGAATCGGAGAAATCGTGATCGCGGCCTCAGTCGGAAGCGGCTGACATAGCGGAGAAGATGAGATGCCCGAGATCGCGATGGGCGCCTTGAGCCAGAACGGGACCGTTCTTCTGGCCAGACGCAGTTCCAGGCGCAAGGTGCACCCCGATCGCTGGAGCCTGCCGGGCGGCCATATCGAAGACGGCGAAGACGCCGAGACGGCAATGTGCCGGGAATTGATGGAAGAAATAGGCGTGACGCCGGAGCTCTGGCAGTTTGCAGGACGGCTCGTATCGGAAGACCCGCCCGAAGCATCCGTCACCTTCCATGTCTATCACGTCGATAAATGGTGCGGCCGGCCGCGACTGATCGGTGACGAACACACCGAGCTCAGATGGTTTAGCCTCGCCGCGATAGAAGGCGAAGCCGAGCTGGCACCGCCTCAGCTCACTGAAATGCTGGCAAAGCTGGCCATGCGGGAAACAGGCACGCCCGCTTAGCTCTCTTGGCGGTCATGATCCCGCGTCGGCTGGGTCCTGAGCGACGGAGCATGATGCCGGACGACGTCGCCTAGCGCGCCTTCCTCCATCTTCTCGGCGGCCCTGGCATAGCCGCCGCCCATTCCATCGAGGAAATGCAGGTGCGAATCCGGCCTGTCCGATGGCACGAGACAGGTCATCAGCGCATGCGACTGGCGGTGCAGTCCGAAGTTGATCTCGCCGCGCTCCCTCGCCGGAATAAGGATCGCTTCGACCCTGTCGATCTGTTCGCGCGTGCAGTCCAGCGTCAAACGCAAACCATCATCGAATTTGCGGAAATCCGAATTGGCGGCGACCGCCGACCAGCCGTTCGCATCGACCTGTCTGCCACTGTCCTTAGGAATAGCCTTATCCCCCGAAAGCGGATGAGACTGGCGCGGCGCGGCGTCGAAAACCGCAAGGACGCGTTTTGCCAAAGCAGCAAAGACCTCGGGGCTCGTATGGTCATTCGGCTCGACCAGCAGCGACAGGATCTCGCCCTGCCGGCTCGGGAACGGAGCCCAGTCACAGCTGAGGCCGGTCAGGTCGGGCTTCGTCGCGTAGCGGCCCGGCTTGACCAGATACCGGCCGTTCTTGATCTGCTGCTCCGCCCATTTGAGCCCTCCCCCTGTAAACATCGCATAGGTCGCGTTCTCGGAGGCGGCATAACGGGCAATTCTGACGTCACGCCCACTATTGCGGATTTCGCGCACGGTGAGCAGCCCGATACGAAGGGTGAGATCGAGATCGCTTCTTGCAAAGCTCGCGACCTGCCGCAACGCCGAGGTCGCGGCCATGATGCCGTGCGGCGGCAAGGCGAATGCCGCCCCGTCTCCACGAAACACGAAGGGGAAATCGAACGAACCCCAGGCATTACCGAGAGCGGCGATGATTGATGCGCCTGCGAAGTTGACATCTTCATAGCGTCCCGACTTGATCGCCAGCGTCGAGCTGACGACGTCGGTGATGCCGATCAGCCAATCCTCGGGCAGCGGCTCATAGACGGCTGGGTCGAGCACGAGCGAAAACTCGTCATAGGCCTGGTGTGGCTGGGCGTGGCTATTGATCATGGCATGTTCTCCAGATCGGCAAGGTTCCGGTGCCTGCTACCTCAGGAAGGGGTCTGCCGGCCGATCGGCAGGCCCTCCGCATCAAATCCTCTGGCGGTGAGGTCCGCCCTTCCCCGCTCAGACAAGTGTGGTCTCGACATCGATATTGCCGTGTGTCGCCTTGGAATAAGGGCAGATGCCATGGGCTGCCTCGATCAATTCCTGCGCAACGTCGCGATCAATGCCGGGCAGGCTGACATTGAGGCGCGCCCTCAGGAAGAAGGAGCCGTTGTCGGCGTTGAGAGTAATCTCCGCGTCGACCTCGGGACCATCAGACAGCGTGATCTTTCTCTGAGCAGCGGCAAGTTCGATGGCGCCGATATAGCAGGCCGACCAGGCGATGCCGAACAGGTTTTCGGCGGCCGGATGCGGCTGCGGCAGCTTGATGTCGATCGTGCCGTCGCTGCTGCGTGCAGAGCCGTCGCGGCCGCCGGAGATGTGGGTTTTGCCGGTAAAGAGAAGCTTCTCGGTCATGGTGATATCCTTTCGGTTTAGATTTAATTCACATCCGATTAAATCGGATGCGCTCTAATACGCTTAGCCAAAACCGATGTCAACACCATTACGATTTAATCGGATGCGATTTGTTTCCATGGGCGGAAACGCGCCATATCCGGGCAACCCTCAGCGGCAGCTATGCGAACAAGCCGGCCCGCTGCGCAAGGTCACCTCTTGTCCGGGAATCGGGCTATCTATAGGCTCTGCCGACGAACTAGAGGCGGGGCGCATCCTGTGAAGAAACCCAGAGAGATGATATGTCCTCCATAACAGCAGACAATGCCGGGCAGTATGGCGACAGCCGGAAGCTCGCTGCGCGGGCCCGACTGCATAGCCAATACACCATCGCCGAGACGGCCTGGTTTCCATGGGTTGCTGCGCAGTTGTCCCTGAAGCGGGGCGATCGCGTCCTCGACGTCGGCTACGGGCCGGCCTGGTTCTGGGCGGCAACGACAGGCCTGCTGCCGGTGGATCTCGACCTGACGCTCACCGACCTTTCACCCGGCATGGTCGACGAGGCAGTGGCGCGTTGCAGCGCACTGCCGTTCGGCTCCGTCCGAGGCTGCCAGGCCGACGCCGCCGCGCTCCCCTTCGAAGATGGCGCCTTCGATGCGGTGGTCGCGATGCATATGCTCTATCACCTGCCAGACCCGGCCGCCGGCATCGCGGACATGTCGAGAGTGCTGAAGCCGGGCGGCTTACTCGCGGTCACAACAAACGGTGCCGGCAATATGCGCGAGATTTACGCGCTGACGACCTTATTCGGCAGTGCCCCTTCCGATCCGGCTGCCGAAGCCTTCGGATATGACGCTGCCGAGCGATCCATGCGGTCGCAGTTTGGAAACGTGACCATGTCGCAGCATCCGGCAAGCCTCCGGATCACTGAGCCCGAGGATGTCTTCCTGGCGCTCACCTCCTATCCGCCCGGCGATGGCGCCGGCGAACCTCAACTCACCAGGTTCCGTCAAGCCATTGCCGATGCGTTCAGCCAACGCAGCGGCGTGCTAGAGGTCAGCAGGGAGACCGCGCTGTTCCTGAGCAGAAAGACGGCCTGATCGGTGTCGTCGGGCGGTCAGACCTTCTCTTTCTTCCTGGTTTTTTCCTTAGGCTCCACCGGTGCATCGGGCGTCGGCGCCAACAGCTTGCGCAGTGACGAGATCTTGTCCTTCACCAGCGGCCGGAAACGCGTCGCGCGATAGGGCATGTCGGCCGCTCCGTAACCTTCCGGCCCGTCGTCATTGCCGCGGTTGATCTCCGCGAGCTTCACCCCGATGAACGTGCCGTCGATATAATGGGTATATTCACCCACCCAGCGGATCGTATAGATCTCGCCCTTGCGGATCAGCTGGTCGATGCTGACATGCTTGAAGGTGTCGTTGATGCAGACGACCTTCTGGCCGACATGGAAATCATAGCTCATGGATCAAACTCTCGAAACGGCAATCCGCTTGGCCGATCTATAGCGTGCCCTGCGGCAGGGATGAACCCTTTTTTGGCAGCCGAGCCCGATGCTCCGACATCAACTGCACCTGCGCCGCATGGCTTAGGCGATATGCATCAGTCGCAATAGGCCTTGCCGCTCTTGCGGGAACGAAGATCGAAGTGGAAGTGGTTCCAGTGCTCCGGGTTGCTGCCGGGGCCGAGCACGGTGTTGAAATAGCGGCAGCTGTCGCTGCGCACCGCCTTCAAAAGCCGGCCTTCGCGCAGTGAGAACAGGCCCTTCTTGCGCACGTCTATCTCGTGGCCGTTCTTCAGCACGAACTTGCCGACGTCGATGGCGTTGCCGCGGGCGTGTTCCGACATCGGATTGTATCTCTGCCGGCTGTTGTTCATGCGCCGGCAGGAATAGCCGCCGAGCGGCTGGATCGTCTTGATACCGGACCAATAACGATAGCGGGCGGACGGCGCCAGTTCGTTCTTCACCCATTTGGCGAAGGCAAGCGTCACCTGGCAGTTCAGCGTCACGGCGGGGCGCACGCCGATATTGCCGGAAAGCCCCTTCAGCGACACCGGATAAGGCACCTGGCAGGCCGGCCCGTTCGAGATCGGCGGCTTGTTGTCGAAGAGTACGCCCATGCGTTTCAGCTCACGCCGGCAGGCAAGCTCGGAGGACGGCATGACGCTGGGATCGACGGGCGCCGCTGGCTCGCTCATCATCGGATTGTTCGGCCGCAGCATCGCGACCTCTTCGCTCTCATCCTCTTCGGGAACACGGGTCGGCGCCACCACGGGGCTGCCGTCGTTCCAGGCGGGCGCCCGGCTCATCTGTGCCTCGGCGGCCGGCTGCGGCATCGGCTGCTGCGGGGGCTGGCGCATGGGCTGGTTGAGCTGCGTCGGATTGTCGGTGCCGATGCCGTCGACAACCGGCTCGGTGGCATTGCCCTCGGCGATCTGCTGCTGCTGTTCTTGCGCCAGCCCGACGACCGGCTGGGCTCCAAGCTCATCATCCATGTTGACGCCGCCGGACGGGATCGCAAGATCCTGCGTGCCGCCCCAGTTGCCGCTCGGTTGGCCTGCCGCCAGTGCCTCGTCGCTGTCGATCATCGGCAGCCTACCCCCCTGCGCCGGCGCCGCGTGACCGGTGCCGGCAAGGTTTGGCGTATCGAGATAATCGACGGAGCCCTGGCTATTGCCGACGGGCGCGCTGGAAATCGGATAGGAGGCCTGGCTCTCCACCGGCGCCATGCGCACGGCAGGCGCCATGCGCGCTGCCCCCCGCGACGGCGAGATCGAACTAACCCTGGTGCCGTTGTCGACATTGGCCGGCGGCACCAGCCCGTCGCTGATTGAACAGGTCGTCAGCGCCGCCGAAAGCAGCAAGGGCAAAAGGGATCGCCGAGGAAAGGAAACAAACGCCATACTCTTATCGCTTCCGCAGGCTGGCTGGGCAGTGACCGAAAAAACTCACTCCAATTTTAATTAAAAACGGTGAATGAAAACTTACCGGCACAATCTGAACGCGACGGAAATGAAAAAGGCCGGTTTCCCGGCCTTTCATCTCTACGTTTCCTCACGCTGCCCGTGTGTATCGGGTCACTGGCTGCGGCTCCCCGCGCAGGCGGAAATTCGAAAGCAGCGTCTTCAACTGGGTGCTCTCGTCGGCGAGCGTGCGGCTTGCCGCCGTCGTCTCCTCGACCATCGCAGCATTCTGCTGCGTCATCTGGTCCATGTGATTGACGGAGCCGTTGATCTCGTTCAGCCCCGTCGACTGCTCGCGCGCCGCCGTCGCGATTGATGCGACGTGATCGTTGACCTGGTTGACCAGCGCCTCGATCTCCAGCAGTGCCTCACCCGTCGAGCGCACCAGCGCCACCCCACCCTCGACCTCCGTTGCCGACCGGCTGATCAGTTCCTTGATCTCCTTGGCCGCATTGGCGGAACGCTGGGCGAGTTCGCGCACTTCCTGCGCGACGACGGCAAAACCGCGGCCCGCCTCGCCCGCCCGCGCAGCCTCGACGCCGGCATTCAGCGCCAGAAGGTTCGTCTGGAAGGCGATTTCGTCGATGACCGAGATGATCTGACCGATGCGGTTGGACGAATCCTCGATCCGGCCCATCGCGGTGACTGCATTGCGGACGATCTCGCCGGATTTTCCGGCACTCGCCTTGGTCTCGGCCACCATTTCGCGCGCCTCGTTCGCCCGTTCGGATGCCGTCTTGACCGTCGCGGTGATCTCGTCGAGAGCGGCCGCCGTCTCTTCCAGCGCAGCAGCCTGCTGTTCCGTGCGCTTCGACAAATTGCCGGTCGCCTCGCTGATGTCGGACGCGCTGTCGTTGACGACGCGGCTCGATTCGGCGATCGCATGGATGACGCCGTTCAGCGCGTCGACGGCGGCGTTGAAATCGCCCCTCAGCTTGGCGTAATCCTCGCCGATATCGCCGATCGCAACCGTCAGGTCGCCGCCCGCCAGCTTTTCCAGGCCGACGCCGAGCGCCTGCATCGCGCGGTTCTGCCGTTCGGAGGCCGAACGCAGGCTCGCCTCGTTGCCACGGCGCTCTTCTTCAATCTGCCGCTGCCTCTCGTCTTCCCGGCCGCGCAGCGCGCTGCGCTCATCGACGGAGTCGCGCAGCACCAGCAGCACCTTGGCCATCTGGCCGACCTCGTCGCGATACTCGCTGCCGGCGATCTCTACCGACGCTTCTTCGGCAGCAATCGCATTCATCGCTTTCCTCAGCCGGGCAATCGGCGCCGTCACGCTGCGCACTATGGCAAAGGCGATCGCGATCGTCGTCGCCGCGCCGATCAGGCAGGCCATCGTGGCCCAGAGCAAATTCTGGCGATAAAGCGCGGCAAGGTCGTCGGCATAGACGCCGGTGCCGACGATCCAGCCCCAGGGCTCGAAACCGGCGACATAGGAGTATTTCAGCACCGGCTCATCGGCGCCCGGCTTCGGCCAGAGATAGTCGACGAAACCCTTGCCGTCCTTCTTCACCTTGTTGACGAACTCGACGAACAGGAATTTGCCGGCCGGGTCCTTCATCTGCGAGATATCGGTACCATCAAGCGCCGGCTTGATCGGGTGCATCACCATTTTGGGATGCATGTCATTGATCCAGAAATAGCCGTCGGCGCCATAGCGCATCGCGCCGATCACGTCCTTGGCCGCCGCCTGCGCCTGCTCGCGGGTCATCGTGCCCGCCTGCTCCATCTTGTAATATTTTTCGAAAATGCCGAGCGCTGTCGCATCGAGCTGCGCCAGCCCTGCCTTCCGCTCCTCTTCCAGCTCGGCGTAAGAATAGTTCAGAAAGAAGACCATCGTCGCCGTGAGCACGGCAAGCGTGAATGCGACGAGGCAGTAAAGTCGGGTGGAAATCTTGACGTTGCGCATGAGGTTCCCGGCGATTCTTATATTTGAGATCAATCGCATTCTGAATTGCCGGAATTACTGGAGCGTAAAGCTTAATTAGGAGAGGATTAAATAACGTAAGGTCAGGTGAAACCTACAAAATTCAACCATTTGAAATCAAATGAAATTTCAGTCGGAAACGGCAGCAATATTTTTCCCATCGGCCGTCTGTAGAGCTTGGTCTTGCCGTCTTTTACAGCCCTCGGCCTTTGCACTAGGGTGCTTCGCAGTGAATCGCCGGCCCGACGCCGCACCAGATGGAGAAGACTTGATGACCGATGCCGCCAAGCCGAGAGGCGAATTGACGCTGAGGACGCTTGCCATGCCCGGTGACGCCAACCCGGCCGGCGATATCTTCGGCGGCTGGGTCATGGCGCAGATGGACCTTGCCTCCGGCATCCGCGCTGCAGAGCGCGCCAAGGGCCGCGTCGTCACCGCCGCCGTCAAGGAGATGGCCTTCGAGTTGCCGGTCAAGATCGGCGACACGTTGTCCGTCTATACGGATATCGACCGCGTCGGCCGCACCTCGATCACGCTCTGCGTCGAAGCCTGGGCGCACCGCGCGCGTTACGCCAAGATGGAAAAGGTCACGGCGGGCACCTTCATCATGGTGGCGCTCGACGAAGAGGGCAAACCGAAGCAAGTCCCCGAGGAGTGACACCCTAAGGATCGAAAACATGGAAACGGTCAGCTCGCCGGAGGTCTTCCTTCACATCAAGGTGGTGATGGGCATGGTCATCAGCCTTTCGCTCGCGAGAGTGCTCACCGGCCTTGCCGGCATCGTCCAGCATCCCGCCAAGGCCAAGGTCTATCCCATCCATCTCGGCTGGGCATTGTCGATGTTCCTGTTCATCATCCATATCTGGTGGTGGGAATATCGCCTGCAGGCCGTGCCGGCGATCGGCTTCGGCATCTATCTCTTCCTCATCTGCTTCTGCAGTCTGTTTTTCCTGCTCTGCGCCCTGCTCTTTCCTGCCTCGCTCGACGAATATGGCGGCTACGAGGAATATTTCATCTCGCGGCGCAAATGGTTCTTCGGCATCCTCGGCCTCACTTACGCCGTCGATATTCTCGACACGGCAATCAAGGGCCATGATCGCATCCTCTCGCTCGGCTGGGAATACCCAGCCCGCAACATCATCTACATCCTCCTCTGCGCCATCGCTGCCTGGACCCCCAACCGCCGCTTCCACGCCACCTTCGTCATCGCCAACCTGATCTACCAGATCAGCTTCATCTTCCGGCTCTATGATGTCTTGGGGTGAGAAGCGGTCCCGCAAAGCGGGAGCAATCGATCCGGTGAATCGATTGCAGCTTCGAACGCCCTGAGCCCAAGCGAAGGGCCGGGCGGCCGCAAACTCCATTCCCCACAAAGCCGACGCACACATCACTCGCCGGCATCTGTCACCCGTCGTACCCCACCCGCCCAACGAAGCCATCCTGCCGCATAATGCGCTGCGCAAGCACACGTCCCCAGCATCGCGATGTGATGCAGGAAGAACCCGATCGTCGACTCCTGGAAGTCCCAGAAATCGATCGATGGCCGGGCAATGAGCCGGTCTCCAATTCCCATGACGAACAGGCTGTGGATGCCCCACGCCGCTATCGCGCCCGCGGCAGCGCGAAGGGATGCAGTCCTGATCGCGTTTGGAGCACCGACCCGTAAAAGCCTGCCTATGACGGCCATGATCATCGACCAGTGAAGGCCGAGATGGACGGCTGCGAGGATGAACGCCCAGTAGGCCGCAAGGATGTGAATTTCGCGCGCCGTCGGCCCGCCGCTCACGGGAAGGAAAGCAAACACCGCGCGGGAAATCAGCACGCTGGTCACCAGCAAAGCTGATATCGCCAGGGCGATCGAGATATTCGAAGCAATTGTCAGAAAGCTCGGCTTGCCGGGCGCCGCCTTCGGGAGCCTGGCCCACCATCGCCGGTTGAAGACGTTGTGGGATAGGAGAAGGATGAACATGCCTGTGCCGATCAGCTCGTGCGACATGTTGTCGAGCCACCAGTAGGCGAGCGCGACAAGAAGCAGCCCGGCTGCAGTGAAATCAAGCACGAGCCGTATCAGAAAGAACGGACTCATGACGCCGCGCTCCCGTCATGGGTTGAATCCGGCCTATTCAACGACGGCTCCGTCGAATTCCTTGAGTTCGTCAAGGGTGTAGAGGAAGCCTTCGTCGGCTCTGGACGAATGACAGGACTGACACCGCGCCGTGTTCTCGGCCATGTTGATCGTGCCATCCGGCTTGAACCATTGGAACTGCCAATCGCCGGTGCGGCGGTCCTCGTCATAGTCCGCTCCCCAGCCGCGGCCCTTTTCCATGACGAAATAGCGAAAGACTGCGCCTTCGCGGTAATCCACCAGGATGAAGTGCGTGCCGTCGGGAATCGGCTGTCCGGTCTTCACCGCCTGGATGGCTTCGTTTGTCGTCATGATATGCTCAGTCACGTTCCCCCGTCTGACGGTCGTATAATGAACGAGGCCTGCCAGTTCGGGCAGCGTCGTCCGGTTCGGCTCCGCGTCGACTTGCCAGCCGACAAGAACGACGGCGCTGGCCAAGGCGAGAAGGATGGGAACACGTTTGAAGAGATCACGCATGGATATGTTTCCCTTAGTCTGCAGATCGTATGGGCTCTGAGCAGGATGCAAACGGGATCGCGACCTGCACGACCGGCCTTTGGACCGGCCGAGCAGCGCCGCACCGCGTCCGAGGCGGATCAGTCGAGCTTCTTCTCGCGGAGGAAGGTCGAGACCAGGTCGGCGATCTCTACGTTATTCAGGTCGGAGAACGGGAAGTGGGTGTTGCCGCGGATGCCGATCTCAGGAAGGTGCACGACGGTGACATCGCCGCCATGCTTGTTCATCGTGTCCCGCCACAGGCGGGCCATCGCCAGGCGCACCCGCCAGCTGTCCTGTGCCGGCATCGTCGTCGGTTGGTCTGGGATGTTGTCGCCGTAATAGATGACGATCGGGATCTTCGTCAGCTTGAGAAAGTCGTCCATCGGTACCGGCACGCCCTTCAGCGTGTCGAAGGCGCTCGGCATATCGGCGGGGACCTCGCCTGCCGGGAACACGAAGCTGCTGCCGGGTTCGAAGGCGACGACGGCTTTGACCTTGTCGCTCTTGATAGCCGTTAGCCAGCCCGGTCCGCCGCCCTGCGAATGGGTGAAAAGAATGCCGGGACCGATTTTCTCGAACAGCTTTGCCACCGCATTCGACACGACCTCCATATCGAACGGCCCTGTGTTCGGCGTCATCGCGCGGAAATACTGGTTCAGCGCTTCGGGATCGCGGGAGAATTGCACGCCGTCGAAATAGTTCGGCCAGGTGCCGACGCGAAACTGGTTGAACCAAAGCTGCTCGTCCGCTGTCGGCTTCACTGTTGTCTCGGCCATGCTCCGCCCGGCGCCGCCCCGGCGCGGCTGGTCGACGAGATAGGTGGAGAAGCCTCGACGCAGGAAGATGTTCTGGAAGCCTTCGCGGCCATCGGGAGTCGTCTCCCAGGTCTTGGAGAATTGTCCGGCACCGTGCCACATCACGATCGGGTACTGACGCGGGTTTGCCGGCACCTGGTAGAAGGCAAAGGCATGATCGCCGTGATAGGTCTGGCCTACGGAATCGAGAGGTTTTAGCGGATCGAAGGTTCCAGGCGCCGTCGTGCTGGTTCCCCCGACGGCAAAACTGCCCTGCTCCTGGATGACCAATGGCTCGGGCTTTACCGCATCGGCAGCTGTCGCCAATGGCGCGGCAAGCTGCGCTGAGGCAAGTAGCAATGCGGCCAGGGTTTTAGACAATCCATATCGCATGTCGGCTTCTCGCTTCGTTTCGGATGGCGAGAAGGTAACGGCATCGGACCGAAAGGATTAGCCGGCCTGGACAGCTAGGGTCTATTAGGCCGACTAATTAATCACAGCCTGTTGATAAGCCGTGATGGAATAAAATCGGCGCTACTTTCCTCTATAGCGGAGCGCATCGACGAACAGGGTGAAGGCGGGAGACGCATGCCGCCTGTTCGGATAGTAGAGATGATATCCTGGGAAGGGCTGGCACCAGTCCTCCAGAACCCGGATCAGCCGCCCGTCTTCGATGTAAGGCTGAACCTGGTCCTCGGGCATGTAGGCCAGCCCCAGACCGTCCAGCACGGCGCCGATCCTCATGGCGATGTTGTTGAACACGGCCTGGCCCTCGACACGGACGCGCAATTCACGTCCATCCTTCTCGAATTCCCAGGGATATATCGTCCCGTGCGTTGGCAACCGCATATTGATGCAGTTGTGCGCCGTCAGATCCTGCGGGATATCAGGGCGCGGATGGCGCTCGAAATAGGCGGGCGCTCCGACGACCGCCATGCATATCTCGGGGCCGATCCGGACCGCGATCATGTCCTTTGCCAAATGCTCGCCGAGCCGGATGCCGGCGTCGTAACGCTCGGCGACGATGTCAGTCAGGCCGTAGTCGACGATCACCTCGACATTGATATCGGGATGATCAGGAAGAAACCGCGCCAATGCCGGGGCGAGAACGGAAATCGCCGGATGCTCGCCTGCCGTGATGCGAATGGTGCCCGCCGGCCGCTCGCGCATTTCGCTGAGCGCGGCAATCTCGAACTGGATTTCTTCAAATCTCGGTCCGACCCGTTCCAGCAGACGTTCTCCTGCCTGCGTCGGCGACACGCTTCTAGTCGTGCGGGTCAAAAGGCGAAGCCCGAGCTTCTCTTCGAGACCGCGTACCGTCTGGCTCAACGCCGATTGCGACACGCCGAGCTTGGCGGCCGCCCTGGTAAAGCTTCGTTCTCTGGCGACGGTCAGAAAGGCCACGAGTTCGTTGAAATTGTTGTCCTGGGGCATTCATTAGTCCGTCTTATAGGTTCATGCGCATTACAGCATCTAATCGAAAGCTGACACGAGGACTAAGTTCACGTCAACTCGACCGCGAGCCCGGCTGCTCCCGCGCCGCGGAACGGATTTTCCCGAGCCCAAGCAAAACCACGAACGGATACGACCATGAAAACACGCACTATCGGCGACCTCCAAGTCTCGGCACTTGGTCTCGGCTGCATGAGCATGAGCGCCGCTTACGGCCCGCCCGCCGACGAAGGCGACATGATCGGATTGATGCGCACCGCCCATCAGCAGGGCGTCACCTTGTTCGACACGGCCGAAGCCTATGGTCCTTTCGCTAATGAAGAGCTTGTCGGCAAGGCGCTCGCACCGATCCGCGACCAGGTGGTCATCGCCACAAAATTCGGCTTCGATATCGACCAGCAAACTGGTGAACGCCGCGGCGGCACCAACAGCCGCCCCGAACATGTCAAGGCGGTTACCGATGCCTGCCTGCGCCGTCTGAAGACGGACCGCATCGACCTGCTCTACCAGCACCGCGTCGATCCCGACGTGCCGATCGAAGATGTCGCCGGCGCCGTCAAGGACCTGATCGCAGCCGGCAAGGTCAAGCATTTCGGCCTATCCGAAGCCGGCGTCCAGACGATCCGCCGCGCCCATGCCGTTCAGAAGGTCACCGCCGTCCAGAGCGAATATTCGCTCTTCTGGCGCGGCCCCGAGGCGGAACTGCTGCCCACCCTTGAGGAACTCGGCATCGGCTTCGTGCCCTTCAGCCCACTCGGCGCAGGCTTTTTGACCGGCAAGATCGACGAGAACACCAAGTTCGATCCAAGCGATTTCCGCAACAGCGTGCCGCGCTTTTCACCTGAGGCGCGCAGGGCCAATTTTGCGCTCGTCGACCTGATCAGCCGGATCGGCGACCCCAAGGGCGCAACACCCGCGCAGATCGCCCTTTCCTGGCTGCTGGCCCAAAAGCCATGGATCGTGCCGATCCCGGGTACGACGAAGCAACATCGGCTGGAAGAAAACCTCGGGGCAGTAGACGTCGACCTGCTCGCCGACGACCTCGCCGAAATCGACGCAGCCCTCTCCGGCATCGAGGTCCAAGGCGAACGGCTACCCGAGGCAGCGCTCAAGATGACCGGCCGCTAAGGCCTGTCGTCGATGCCGCCCGGCCCTTTCGCTTGGGCTCAGGGCGTTCGGCCCTGCGATCGATTCACTGGATCGATCGCTCCCGCTTTGCGGGACCCGGCCTCACCCACGCAGAAACTGCGACCCCTTGTCGAACCCCAGCCCCGGGAAGATCTTCCCCGTCAAATCATCGGCGCTGACATCGAACTGCCGGTAGAGCATTGCCGCGGCGAGTTCGCGTAGGTCGGTGGTCGGCATCAGGTCGCGGTCGTCGAGCAACTGGCCGTCGCCGATGCCCGGCCAACGGCCGAGGATGCGGCCGCCGTTGACGCCGCCGCCGGCAAGCAGCGCGCAGCCGCCGGTGCCGTGGTCGGTGCCGGCTGAGCCGTTCTGGCGCACGGTGCGGCCGAATTCGGTCATGGCAAGCACCACGGTCTTCGACCAGATCTCAGGCCCGAGTGTCGCCTTCAGCGTATTGATCGCCTGGGCGAGGTCCTGCACTGGCCGCTTGAACTGGCCGGCCTGGCCGATATGCGTATCCCAGCCTGATATCGAGAAGCTGGCGATGCGGTAATCGCCCTTCAGCATGTTGCCGGCGAGCGCCGCCACATCGGCGATCTTTGCGCCGCGCTGGCCCTCCGGCTCGACCATCATGGAGGTGCTATTGGCCCGTGTCGCCTCGGCAAGTGCTTCGGCGAACGGCGGATCGCCGGCATAGAGCCGTGCCAGGAACTGCATCTCGTCGCGCGCCGGCGCCAGATTGGAATCCGACGCCCAGACGTCGACATTGTTCGGCCCAGAGAGGATCAGTTCCGTCGAGGTGTTGATGTCGATCGCCTTGCGCGCGTCCGAGCGCGGGATCACGGCGAGCGCCCGGTTCAGCCAGCCGGTCTTTTCCTCGGCGACATGCTCGCCGCCGGATTCCAGCATGTCCTGCCCGTCGAAATGGCTGCGCTGGTCGCGGTAAGGCGTCGACACCGCATGCACGAAGGCGAGCTCCCGGCTCTTCCAGAGCGGCATCAGCTCGGCCGCCGCTGGATTGAGGCCGAAATGCCCATCGAGGTCGAGAAGCCCGGTCTCGGGCGTCAGCGCCAGAGTCGGCCTGAGCGCTGCAAAACCGGCATCGCCATAGGGCTGCACCAGATCCAGCCCGTCCATCGCGCCGCGCAGCACGATGGTGACAAAACGGTTGTCACCCGGCATCGCCGCAAAGGTGACCGGCGTGAAGACGGGGGCGGCGGCAAGACAGCAGGCAGAGGCCAGAAAGCCGCGGCGGGACAGCGAAATCCGGTTCGTGGGCAGCGTCATGGGCGGGGCCTCCTAAGCAGGTTCCGGAAAAGTGTCCAACGGTTTTCCGGCCAGAACCTGCGATAAAACAAAGAGGCTAAGCAGACGAAGCGTTGGCTTGCCAACGAAAGTCTGCTTAGCGGCGATTGAATTCGGGCGATGCCAACACCAGCGTCAGCCCGCTGATCTTGTTCGGCGCCTGCGACACCACGCGGATCGTCTCGTCGCGGGCGGCATCAGCAAGCGTCGACTTCAGGAATTCGCGCGGATCTTCGTCCCGACCGAACTGCGCCGCGGCCCGCCTCGCCCAGGCCAGCCGCTCGGCGAGCTGGCTGCCGGTGATCCAGGCGGAGAAGCCTTCCTCGAAACCGGCCGGGCTCGGCGGCAGCCAGATCGGCTGGCCCATGCGCCTGAGTGCGCCCTGCCCCAGCGCCCGCGCCGTCTGGAAGGCTTTGAGGCGTTTCTCCCTCGCCTCGCCGGCGGGATCCGTCGGCACCGGCGATCCTGCCATGCCAGGCGTGTTCGCCGCCATGTCGCCCTCGTCCGTACCTTGCTGGTTGGCCGCCAGGAAACTGCCTACGACGCCGTTGACCGGTCCCGCATTCAATGCCCTCAGGCCGGTGACGACATAGTCGAAAGGCTGGCGCGCCTTGGCGCCCTCGTCGCGCCAGGCGGCGGGATGGTCGAGCATCGCAGTGTAGACGGCAGTCAGGTCGCCATCCGTCTTCTTCCAGGCTTCGGCCATATCGGACACCATCCCCTCGTCGGGCTGGTCGGCGATGAAATGCACCGCGAGCTTCCGGCTGATATGCGCCGCCGTCTTCGGATGGAGCGCGAGATCATCGAGCATGTCGAGATAATCGTCGCGCGAGCGCCTGCGCCCGCCATAGCTGACGCCCAGCACCTCATGCGCGCCGGGCTCCGAAATATTCGGCCGGAAGGCGATGTCCATCTCCTTGCGGTCGATGGTGAGGCCTGTCAGCACCATGGCTGCCGCGGTCACATCCGCCTGGGTATAGCCGCTGCCGGCGCCGAGCGTGTGCAGTTCCAGCAGTTCACGGCCGAGATTTTCGTTCAGCCCCTTGTTGCGTTTGATGCCGCCGGCCGAATCCGGACCGAGCGAATCCGCCTGATCGAGATAGATCAACATGGCCGGATGGGCGGTGGCACTGCGCAACAGATCGCCGAACTTGCCTGATATGAACGGCCGGATCGCCTCGGCCTCGTAGAGCGGCACGATCAGGCGCATCGGCAGGCTCTTGTTGGCGCTGGTGGAGAAATGATCGGTCCAGAAGGTCGCCAGCCGCTCGTAGAAGCCGTACGGCGACAGCACCGCCTGCATCAGCCGCAGGTTCGCATCATGTTGAAACTGCTGCTGCGCCTGGCGCTGCACCCCTTTGCGCATCTCGCGCTGTGTCGTATCGTCGGTCACCGTCTTGGCGTCTTGCCGGATCTGCTGCAACTGCGCCTGCAGGCTGAGAATCGCCTGGTGGCGCATGTCGGGGCCGCCGAGGGGAAAGTCCGGCGTTGCCGCCGCCCCCTTGCGCAGTTGGCCGATGAGATCGTCCTTGCTGCTCGGCGGAGCTTCGCCCGGCCGGAAACCATAGCCGAACCGGATCGCCGCCATCGTCGGGAAAGACAGGCTCATGGCAGATCACCTCCTGATCACTTGGTAGTGACAGGCTGCCAGCCGATTGCGACGCCAATCTGTAGGAAATGTGGCGATATCTAGACATGGACAATTTGTAATCTATTGAAAAGGCTAAAGTTTATGCACGAAAGATGAAGGATGCCCCGATCGCGATCAGGGCGAAGCCGATCGCATGGTTCCAGGTCAGGTTCTCGCCCAGCCAGAAAATCGAGAAGCCGGCAAAGACGATCAGCGTGATCACCTCCTGCATCGTCTTCAGCTGTGCCGTCGTATAGACCGCCGAGCCGATCCGGTTGGCCGGTACCGCCAGGCAGTATTCGAAAAAGGCAATGCCCCAGCTTACGATGATGGCGAGGAAGATGGCGCTGCTCTTGTGCTTGAGATGCCCGTACCAGGCAAAGGTCATGAAGATATTGGAGGCAAACAGCATGACGACGGGCCAGACGGCGGCGGGAGAAAACGGCATGGAGTCACTCGGGCTTTGGAGGGAACGATGGATCCGGCGAGACGCCGGCGCGCTTTACCTAGCACGCCGCCATTCGACGGCAAGTCCTGCAAGGCTCGGACCAATCGTCTCACGCCACCGATGCGGATCGCCGGCAGCGCACATAGCGCTTGCCTTCCGGCATCACCCTGCTGCGGTCCGCGTTTTACGATCGCATCTGCGGTTGCAATGTGCTCAAGAACTGAAAGGCCGGCAGCTGTTGCCGCCGGCCTTCATAACCGCAGCAGCGCTAGATTCGCATCGCGCCATGCGGTTCCTCGGCCTCCTCCATGCCGAAGCGGACATCCTTCTTCTCGTAGCCGAAGCCGGCAAGGGCCGCGACGACGAGCGCCACCACGGCCGCAACGATCAAGAGCGCATAGGCATAGTCGCCGTCCCAGCGGGCAGCCAGCCCCGCCTGCAGCGTCGCATTACCTGACGCCAGCAGGTTGCCGAGCTGATAGGCAAAGCCGGGGAAGGTGCCGCGCACTTCATCCGGCGACAGCTCGTTCAGGTGCACCGGCACGATGCCCCAGGCGCCCTGGACGAAGAACTGCATCAGGAAAGCACCGATGGCGAGCAGCACCGGCCCCGGCGCATAGGCCCAGAGCGGCGCCACGGGCACGGCGATCAGCGCGGCGATGACGATTGCTTTCTTCCGGCCGATCCGCTGCGACAGCGCCCCGAAGAACAGCCCGCCGCAGATCGCCCCGATATTGTAGACGATGGCGATTGCGCCGACCGTGTAGCTCGAATAGCCGCGCTGCGTCTCGAGGAAGGTCGGGTAAATATCCTGCGTGCCGTGGCTGAAGAAGTTGAATGCCGTCATCAGCAGCACCGACCAGATGAACAGCGGGATGTTTTCGCGCAGCACCGTGAGGAACGGCCGGCGCCCCGTAGCCTGCCGTTTCAGGAAAGCCGGGCTCTCCTCGACATTGCGCCTGATGTAGAGCACCAGCAGCGCCGGCAGCGCGCCGACGAAAAACATGCCGCGCCAACCGATGACCGGAAAAAGCAGGAAGAACACGATCGACGCGATCAGATAGCCCGAGGGATACCCGGCCTGCAGGATGCCGGAAACGATGCCGCGGCTTTCCTCCGGCACTGTCTCCATGACCAGCGAAGCGCCAACGCCCCATTCACCACCCATGGCGATGCCATAGAACGCTCGGAGCACGAGAAACATCGTGAGCCCCGTGGAGAAGCCGGTCAGGAATTCGAACAGCGAATAAAGCAGCACGTCGGCCATCAGCGTAATGCGCCGCCCGTAACGGTCGGCCGCCAGCCCGAAGACCAGCGCGCCGAGTGCCCGCATGGCAAGCGTCAGGAAGATCGCCACCGAGACAGCGGGAACGTCGGTGTGGAATTCCTCGGCGATATATTTGAGAACGAAGACGAGAATGAAGAAATCGAAGGCGTCGAGCGTCCAGCCGAGATAGCTGGCGATGACGGTGTTGCGCTGCTGCGGCGTCAGCCGGCGCAGGCTTTCCAAAGCGGACATCTGATATTCCTCCGTCCGAAAGCGGCGGCGAGGCGGGCAATTCCGGATGCCGTCGGAAGGGGTGCCCGAAACGGGCGGGTGATGCTGTTGCGGCAGCGTTTGCAGTCGGAGACAGCGGGCAACAACGTCAGCAGTGCTGCCCGTGTTCCATCACGATTGCCGTGATCGGGCGGCGTCCCACGCGGCTCCTTGTCGCAGGCATACGACCGTCCAGCGCCCTGCCCTTGGGCGCGGCACCCTCCAACATCCCCTATCCTGAGGCGCCGAGCCCGTAGGGCGAAGCCTCGAAGGACACGCTGCAACGCCGCTCCTTGCGTCCATTTGACGTCGAAGGACCCGCCTCGTCCTTCGAGGCCCCTACGGGGCGCCTCAGGATGAGGCTCTCTTGGATGTTGCCGCCATGCGAAAACGCTATGCCTAGCTCTTGCCCGGCACCCTGCCCCGACACGCCCACGCCACCGACGCAAACGACCGTGGCCCATCCGGTTCGCCGGCCTCATATGCCGCCCTCATCGCCGCATCGACCGCTTTTCGTTTCGCCGGATCCAGCCCCGCGACGTATTTGCCGAGCGGTCCCTCGCCGGCGGCGATCGGCTCCCAGTAATCCTCGAAGGAAAGATATTCCATCCGGATCAGCAGCGAGGTCTGCTCGACATCGGCCAGGCCCTGCGCGATGAAGCTCTCCTTCATTTCCCCCGGCCGCGTCATCGGCTGGAAACAATATCTGCGGCGCATCGCCAGCGCGTTCTCGTCGAGCATCGCCACCGTATCCCACATCATCCGCATGCCGGACATGCCGCCATAATGGTCCCAAACGGCGGCGGCGACCACGCCGCCGGGGCGGACGACGCGGGCCATCTCGGACACCGCCTTTCCCGCCTCCGGGACGAAATGCAGTACGAGCAGCGACATCGCCCTATCGAAACGGTCATCCTCGAAGGGAAGCGCGCAGGCATCGGCCTGCCGGATCGATACGCGCGGATCGGTGTTGCGTCGCGTTGCCGCCTCGACGAAAACCGGCGAATAGTCGACGGCGACGATCTCCTGCAGACCCGGTGTTTCCGCCAGCGTGAATGCGAGGCTGCCGGTGCCGCAGCCGACATCGAGCACGCGATCGCCATCCGCGAGACCGGCGAAATCGATCAGCATCGGCGCAAGCTTCCTGCTCCAGCGCCCCATCAGCCGTTCATAACCATCCGCACTTTCGACATTGAAACTCGACGGCATTGACGTCTCCCCCTCAAGGACGATGGTCTGCCGTCGAACAATAGGATTACGCGGCAGCCGTCGCAAGCGGAACAGCCACTATCAACCCGGCTTCGCGTCCGACCAGTAGCGCTTCGGTGCGCGCCCGAAGACACGCTTGAACGCGTTTCCGAAAGCGCTTTCGGAGGAGTATCCGAGTGCGGCGGCAAGGCTGGCGACCGAGACATCCTCTCGGCGCAGGGCTTCGCGGGCGCGATGCATGCGCCAGCGCGTGACATAGTCGAGCGGCGCAACACCGACCAGTTCCTTGAAGCGTTGCGCAAAGGCAGAGCGCGACATGCCGATCCGGGTCGCCAGCGCCTCGACCGTCCAGCGATGGCCAGGCCTGTTGTGGATCAGGCTGATCGCCGCGCCGATCTGCGGATTTGTGAGCGCGCCGATCCATCCCGTTTCGGCAGCACCCTTCCAGCCGACATGGGCCCGCAGCGCCTGCACGAGCAGGATATCGCCCATCCGCCGCGTCATCAGCGTCGAGCCCATCTGCCCGGCCTCGAGTTCGCCATCGAGGGTTGCAAGCGTAGTGCTGAGGAGCGCGGCGGCGCGGTCGCTGGCCGGGATATGAATGAACGGCGGCAGCGCGTCGAGCAGCAGCCGGGCGTTGCCGCCTCCGATGACAAAGCTGCCGCCGATCAGCGCGGTCTCGTCACCGCCGTGCCGGGCGATGTTGGAATGCTCCCAGTCGAAGAAGGCGATCCCGTCCTCCGGCTCGCGGTCGAGATCGTTGGCGATTACATAGGCGGGCGCATTGGCCAGCAGGAAGGTGTCGCCCGCAACAAGCGCAAACGGCGGCTCGTCAGGCAGAACGATCGAGCAGGCGCCACGGAGGACGGCGACGAACTTGAGCGCGGGCTTGGCCGGAAAGCGAAAAGCCCATTGCCCGCCGACCTCGAAACGCGTGCAGCGTGCGCTCTCGATATCGAGCAGCGAAAACACATCGGACAAAGGATCGATCATGGGGCTTGGACGATCTCGACGAAATCATGGAGCCCACAGCATAGATTCTCCAGGTGGCACCTGCAATCCTCAGCGGCACAAAGGAGAACGAACATGTCAGATATCAAGGACAAGGTTATTGCCATCACGGGCGCAAGCAGCGGCATCGGCGAAGCCACGGCACTGATCCTGGCGGAGCGCGGCGCAAGGATCGTGCTCGGCGCCCGCCGCGCCGATCGCCTGAAAGCGCTGGCGCAACGCATCACCGACAAGGGCGGCGAGGCTGTCTGCCTCGCCATGGACGTCAGGAAGCGCGAGGATCTCACAGCCCTCGTCGCCCTTGCCCGCGACACCTATGGCAGGATCGACGTCCTCATCAACAATGCCGGCATCGGTCCGATCTCGCCTCTCGATGAGTTGCGGGTCGAGGATTGGGAGGAGATGATCGACGTCAACATCAAGGGTCCGCTCTATGGCATTGCTGCGGCCTTGCCGGTGTTCCGCCGGCAGGGTTTTGGCCACTTCGTCAATACGCTCTCGACCGCCGGCCTCATCATCAAGCCGACCATGACTGTCTATGCCGGCACGAAAAACGCCATGCGCACCATTGCCGAAGGCCTGCGGCTGGAGGCCGGCCCGCATCTGCGCGTCACCAACATTTCCCCGGGATTCATCAGGACCGATTTCGCCGACTCCATGACAAACCCAGGGATCAAGGCCGAGATGGCAAAACGTATGGACGAGATGGCAATTTCACCCGATGCCATTGCCCGCGCCATCGCCTTTGCCATCGAGCAACCCGCCGATGTGGATATCAGCGACATCGTGGTGCGGCCGACCGCGCAGGCGTAACGATGGCGGGCGGCAGCTGTTGAAAAAGTCTGACGCATCTCAAGCGCGTTCCGCGGGTGCGTCTCGAATTGCCCCTGGAGACGTCAGAGCCGAGCCTCCAGCACCATGTTGAACGGGGTTTCCGTCGCGCGCCGCACCTTCGAAAAGCCACCCGCATTGAGCACCTCGGTCAGCTTTGCCTGGCCGGCCTGCGCGCCGAGGGCGGCTCCCACTTCCTGGCCGAGCGAGGCCGGGACGCAGGTATTGGCCGAGGCGGCGTAAAAGACGCGGCCGACGGGGTTGAGGTTGTCGGCCAGGCTGTCGCCCGCCATCGGCTCGACCAGCATTAGCGTGCCATCCGGCTTCAATGCCTTGGCGATATGGCTGACGGCGCCGACCGGGTCGCCCATGTCGTGCAGCGCATCGAAGATGGTGACGAGGTCGAAGCTGGAACCTTCGAAATTCTGCGCGCGGGCGGTTTCGAACCGGACATTGCTCATGCCCTTTGCGTGCCCGCTCGCATGCTCGATCGACGCGGCATGGAAGTCGATGCCGGTGAATTCCGACTTCGGGAAGGCTTTGGCCATCAGCAGCGTCGACGAGCCGAAGCCGCAGCCGATATCGGCAACCCGCGCGCCGCGCTCGAGCTTCTCGACGACACCTTCCAGCGACGGAAGCCAGCTCTCGACGAGATTGGCCTTGTAGCCCGGCCGGAAGAAGCGGTCGGTGCCGCAGAACATGCAGTTGCACCGGTCCGTCCACGAAACGCCGCCGCCATGGCGGAAGGCATGGGTGAGCTTGGTGCGATCGGCATAGATGGCGTCGAGGGCGACAAAGCCGCCGATCATGTTGACCGGGCTGTCCTCGACGGCAAAAACCGCCGCCTGTTCCGGCGAAAGCGTAAACCTGCCGGTCGCCGCGTCATAATCGACAAATCCCGACGCTGCCTGAGCGGCGAGCCATTCCCTGACGTAGCGCTCTTTTGTATCGGTCGCTTCGGCAAGCTCGATCGACGAGATCGCTCCCCTCTCTGCCATCTTGCGATAAAGACCCAGCTCCTCGCCGATGATGACAAGCGCGGAATTCTGCGCCGCTCCGAGCTCATTCACCATGACGCTGAGCAGCGTCTGTAATTTCTCGATATTCAGTTCCATTGATGGGATACCCTCTCCATCAGGCAGCGGCATGCCACCCGTTTCGAAGCGCCTTTTACGTGTTGCCAATGGTTGGCGGCAGAGGCAGGATGGCCGCTATGAAGCCGATAGAGCCACATTCCGCCAATGTGAAGCGCCCCTTGCGGGTCAGCATCGTCGCATTTCCGGAGTGCGACCCCTCGATCATGTACGGCATCTTCGACACGCTGTGGATCGCAGGCGCCAACTGGAAGAGCAGCTCGAACGAGCCGACGAGCGAGGTGATGTTCGCGCCGCGCCTGGTCGCCGCCGAGCCCGGCCCGCTGAGACTGATAACAGGCGTGACGATCATGCCGCAGGAAACGATCGATGACATCGAAGAGACTGACTATGTCCTCGTTCCGAACGTGCTTGTCGACACGCCAGAAACCATCAGGGCGCTCGACCGCAGGCTCTTGAACTGGATTGCCGAGATGCATCGGCGCGGCGCGCGTCTGCTGGCGGCCTGCGGCGGCTCGATCGTGCTGGCCGAGGCGGGGCTGCTGGAGGGGCAGTCGGCAACGACGCACTGGATGTATGCGCCGCTGTTTCGCAGCCAGTTTCCGAATGTGGAACTTAAGGAAGAGCGCATCCTGGTCCAGGCCGGCGCTGGTCATTCGATCGTCTGCGCCGGCGGCGCATCATCCTGGCAGGACCTGACGCTCTTTCTCATCGCCCGGCATGCCGGAACGGCGGAAGCCATCCGCATATCGAAGATCTTCCTCTATCAATGGCATCGCGATGGCCAGCTTCCCTACGCCTCGATGATCGCCAATGCCGATCACGGCGACGCCGTGGTGAAGAAATGCCAGGAATATGCCCCCCTGCACTACCAGTCGGCGGATATCGTCGCCGAGCTGCTCAGACTATCCGGGCTGCCGAAGCGGTCCTTCGACCGCCGCTTCAGGAAGGCAACGGGTTATTCGCCGCTCGAATATGTCCAGTGGCTCCGCGTCGAGGAAGCCAAGCAGATACTCGAGATGGAGGATGGGCCGATCGAGGAGATCGCGCTCGAAGTCGGCTATTCCGACCTCGCCTCGTTCCGCCGCCTGTTCCGCAAGCTGGCAGGCCTGACGCCCGGCGAATACCGCCGCCGCTTCCGGCTGCCCGCCAATGTCGAGGCGGCGTTACAGGCAGTGGCGCCGGCAGCGCGGGCCTGAGCACGATTCCTTACCCGACGAGATCGGGAAGCGGACTCGACCGGCCCGCCTCCATCAGGATGTCACCACTCGATGACGTCGCTGCGACTAACCGGCCGTCTTGTCGAGCACACTCCAGTTGAAGCCCTTCGCCCAGTCGGCATAGCTGTGCCAGCCGACCTCAGGGAAATCCCGGCGCAAGGCGGCGATATCGGCGTCGTAGCCGGTGCGGTCGAACCATTCGAACATCAGCGCCGTATCCTCGCTCTGCTGCCGGATCGCCGCGATCGGCAATTCCCGGTAAGTGATTGGGCGGCCGAGCGCCTCGGTGAGGATCTTCGCCTGCTGCTCGCCCGAAAATTCGTCGCCGGCAATATCGAAACGCTTGCCGAACACCTGCTCACGCCTCTCGGCCAACGTTACGACGAAAGCGCCGATGTCATCGATGGTGACCTGTTGCAGCACGCGGGCGGGCGGCAGCGCTGCGGCATAGACGCCCTGACGCAGCCCGTCGATCGCCCAGGGCGCCACGGTGTTCTCCATGAAGGCGACGGGTGCGCTGATCGTGTAGGGGATGCCGAGGCCAGCCACGTGCTTCTCGACCAGATACTTGCTGTCGAAATGCGGAATGCCGGTCTTCTTGTCGGCATCGGCGACGGAGGAATAGATCAGGTGGCCGATGCCGGCGGCCTTTGCCGCATCGGCGGCGGCAATGCCCTGACGGGTTTCCGCATCCGTTCCGGCCTCGTAGCTGTTGCCCATCAGGAACATCGCGTCGACGCCCTTTGCCGCCGCCGCCACCGATGCCGCGTCGTCAAGATCGCCGGCGACGACTTGGACTCCTGCCGCGGCCAGCCGCTTTGCGCCGTCGCTCTCGGGCCGGCGGGTGATCGCCTTGACGCGATGTCCCCGCGCGATCAGGGCGCGCACGACCGCGCCGCCTTGCTGGCCGGTGGCGCCTGTGACCAGAACGCTTCGTGTATTGCTCATCTGTCTGCTCCTTGTTGTGACTGATGCAGCAAAGGTAAGGCCTGTCATATTGAACCATAATGGCCTATAGTTGGGAAACATCGTACCATCACAGGCTACAATGATCGATCTCAACGATATCATGATCTTCGCCCGCGTCATCGAAGCGGGCAGCTTTACCGCCGCCGCGCGCTTGCTCGGCATGCCGAAGACGACGGTCAGCCGCCGTATTGCCGCACTCGAGCGCGAACTCGGCGTGCGGCTGCTGCAGCGCACGACCCGCAGCCTCAACCTGACGGCTTCAGGACGTCTCTATTATGAAGAAAGCAGCCAAGCGCTGCGCACCATCGAAGGCGCCAACCTCAGGCTTGCGGAAGCGCGTGCGGAGCCCGCCGGCACGATCCGCATATCGGCGCCGGTCGGCTTCGGTGGCCACTTCCTCCAGGATGCGATCTTCGAATTTCTTTCGACCTACCCGAAGACGAGGGTCGAACTGCGCCTGACCGACGACAGGCTGAACCTCGTCGAAAGCGGTATAGACCTCGCCTTCCGCACCGGCATCCTCGAAGACTCTACTTTGGTCGCCCGCAAACTCGGCTCGTTGCACCGCCTTCTCTGCGCAAGCCCGGATTATCTCTCCCGCTGCGGCCCGCCCGCTGCGCCCGAAGATCTCGTCCGCCACGACTGCGTCATCGCCGGCCAGGCCGCCCATGCGCAATGGTTGCTGGAAGGTCCGCACGGTCAGGAAACGGTCGCGGTTTCGGGCCGCTTCGCCGCCAACGAGATGCAGGCGGTGATGGCCGCCGCGATCGCCGGCCATGGCATCGCCCAATTGCCGCACCGATTCGCCGAAGCCTGCATCAAGGACGGGCGGCTGCGCCGCGTTCTCGACGGCTATACGACCCCGGCCGGCGGCTTGCATGTCGTCTATCCCAGCAGCCGGCACCTGCCGCCTTTGGTCAAGGCGTTCATCGAACTGGCCGTCAGACGACTGAACGCCACGGGAACCGGCGGGGGCGATGATTTCGCGATTGTCTCGCGGTAGGATGAAATCCGCCCGGCCTTGGTCACACCTCCTTCAGCACCACCTTGCTGTCGAGGCTTCCGATTAAGGTTGCGCTCGCCTGGTTGAGGCCCGCGACCTCCACGGCAATGCCGTGCGCTCCGAACCGATGCACGACCTTGTCGAGCGCGGCAACGGCGGTGATGTCCCAGAAATGCGCTTCGGACACGTCGATCAGCACGGACTTGCCCACCGCGTCCTGAACGTCGAAGGCTTCGACGAAGACGTCGGCGGAGGCAAAGAACACCTGGCCGGACACGCGATAGGTCAGCCGCGCGGCGGCTTGGTCGGGCGCCACGTCGACGCGCAGCAGACGGGCGACCTTGAAGGTGAAGAACACGCCGCTGAGCAGCACGCCGACCGTCACCCCGAGCGCCAGATTGGCGGTGAAGACGGTGACGAGGACGGTCGCCACCATGACGGCGCTCGACATCCTGGGATGGATGATGACAGCTCGAAGCGACGACCAGTCGAACGTGTCGATCGATACCATGACCATGATCGCCACCAGCGCGGCAACCGGAACCTCCGAGACCCACGGCTTCAGGAGCACCATCAGGATCAGCAGAAACGCGCCGGCAAACAGCGTCGAGAGCCGGCCGCGCCCGCCATATTTCACATTGCTCACCGTCTGGCCGATCATGCCGCAGCCGGCAATGCCGCCGAACAGGCTCGCGGCTGCGTTGGCGAGGCCGAGACCGGTGCATTCGCGGTTCTTCGAGCTCGGCGTATCCGTGAGATCGTCGACGACGCTCGCCGTCATCATCGATTCAAGCAGCCCGACCATCGCAATGGCAAGTGCAGGTGCTGCAATGATCCGAAGCGTTTCCAGCGTCAGCGGCACCGCCGGCCAGCCGAATACCGGTAGCGAATCCGGCAGCTTGCCTAGATCGGCGACAGTGAGAACCGGAAGCCCGAGCGCTATCGAGGCGACGGTCAGGATCAGGATGCAGATCAGCGGCGACGGGATCGCGGTCGTGATCCGCGGCGTGAGGTAAATGATGACGAGCCCGGCGATCAGCACGGCATATTCCATCCAGCCGGCGCCAATGATGTGTGGCATCTGCGCGGCAAAGATCAGGATGGCAAGCGCGTTGACGAAGCCGGTGCGGACGGATTTCGACACGAAACGCATCAGCACGCCAAGTCGCAGCAGGCCGAACGCGATCTGCATCAGCCCCGCAAGCAGCCCGGCCGCAAAGAGATAGGGCAAGCCGTGGGTATGCACCAGCGGCGCCGCGACCAACGCCACCGATCCGGCGGCGGCCGAAATCATCGCCGGGCGTCCGCCGGTAAACGCAATGACGATGCCGATGACGAAAGAGGCGAACAGACCGACCTCGGGATCGACCCCCGCCACGAAGGAAAAGGCGATAACCTCGGGGATCAGGGCGAAGGTCGCCACCGCTCCAGCAAGCATTTCGCGCATGGGATTGGCGGACCAATCACGACGGATGGAGGCAAGCAGCATAGATGGATTCTCGCAAAGCACGGCCGGACCCGCTCGGTCGAGCGGTCGCGTGATGGCATGCAGGTTTTGCGTTGTCTGGCGGATCGGCGGCCAGAAGAGCCACCCGGGGTCTCACCGGGTCCGTGGTGAATGCCTGCGGTATAGACGAGATCTTTACTGCAGCGCAACATTCAATTGCCAAGGACGAAAGCGAAAAAGCACGAGCCGTCATCGTCTCACCGGACGGCACTCTGCTCACCCCTCGCTTGGACGCCGAGGAACCGGAAGTCCTCACTGCCAGAGGAAGTCCGGCCCCGTGCTCTGTGAGGTAAGCTTCAGCGTCCCGTCCGGCTGGACGACATAGGTCTCGAACACACGGTAACCAAAATCGCCAAGAAATGTATTCTTGACCACCGTTCCCGGACGGTAGGGCGACCGCAGGACCTTGCCGCCATAGGTGAGGCTGCCGGGAAGAGGCTGCGGATCCCCGGCGCTGGCGCAGGCCGAGAGTGCGAAGAGAACGGCAAACAGCGCGTGTTTCATCCAGACTATCTCCTCAGGCAGGCAGTAGCGGCCTGAACGACGTCGATCTCCTTCTTATCACAAAGCAGCCTTGCTGCTGTTCACAACGCAGCCTTGCTGCTGCCGAAATCTTTGCGTCGCTCCTCTGCCCGCGACAGCGCGCTGGCGATCCTCTCATCGGTAAAGGGCTTGGAGATGACATCGAGCGCGCCTTCGATACCATGACCGACATTCTCGGGACTGCCGGTCACGAAGATAACGTCAACCCCATGGCGGTCGATCAGCCGACGCGCGAGCTGGGCGCCGCTCAGCCCATCGGAGAGACTGAGATCGACGAGCGCGACATCGCTTCTTTGAGCGTGGGCGAGAGCCTGCTCCACCGTCGAAACCGGCCCGATGGTCTGGTGTCCGGCCTCTTGCGCAATGCGTTCGAGCTCCAGAGCGATAAAATTCTCATCTTCGACGATCATGACCTTCATGGATAAGCCTCCTCATAGACGGCCTGTCAGGCGCACTGCCGGTAGCGGCTACAACGCAACCGTCCCCGGAATGTTTCCACTTTGAGAAGAATATGTTGACGATCGACGGACAGCGCCGCGTTATCGGTCCCGCTACTGGTCCTTGTGGAGGAACCAGCCGATGGCGCGGTCGCTCAGGCTTCGGGAGAGCGGCAGTTGCCGCACGGATTGAATCCGGGTGATCGCCCATTCGTCATCCGTATCAACGATGGATAAGGCAATCGTCCCCAAAGTGTAAGACCGCCTCACCTCAGCCGTCCGTCGAACGCCTGTTGCGCCTTTCGAAATCACCCGCGTGGAATGGTTGAGGTTCAAGGTCGTCGTGGCCAGCGACATTACTCCGCCCGGGCAAACAACTCCCGGTCGCGGGCGCGGATGGGGTCGGTCCAGTCGCGTTCGAACCAGGGCGTGCCGCCGGGCTGAGGCGGGCGTTTGAGCTCAAGCGGACGAGCCGGGCCGTTGCTCGCTTCGGAGGCGACGCGGAAGATATAGTGGTCGTACATCCTGAGCGCCTCGATCATGTAGCTGGTCGCAACCGTTCGGTCGCGCACGACGACGAGGTTCTCGCCGTTCTCGTCATCGGCGGGGTTCGAGAAATTGTAGGAGCCAAGATAGACGCGCGCCGTCGGCTTGTCGAAATCGAGCACGACGAATTTATGGTGCATGCGCGTGCCGCGCTGGTTGCCGTCGACGCCTGATAGACCCGAGGGTTCCGTCAGGAAGGGCGGCGGCACGTTGCCCGTCAAGGCGGCCGCCCGCACCACCCTGCGCCGATTGTCCGGCGTCAGCACGTTGAGGCCGAGATTGCCGGCGCGGACCTCGGCATCGGCGATGCCCATGACATGCACCTCGGGGCGTTCGAGCGCGCGGCCGAGCGCCGGACCGATCGCTCCTCTGGTCATCTGGCCGAGGAAAGCGAGCGAGAACAGCACGCTGGACTGGGCGGTATCGATATCGGCACCGATCTCGTCCAGCCGGCCATTGGCATCGCTGTGCGGCGAGAAGGCGACCTTGGCGTCGACGCCGTCGAGGCCGAGATCGATCCAACCGGCGGAACTTGCCGAGCTGCGGAAATCGGCGGCGCGTTTGGCGGTGAAATAACTCTCGAAGGCGGTGAAATAATCGTCGATCGCCTTGTCGCTGTGGACGGCAAGGCTGTTGTTCGACTGTACATAGAGCCCGCGCCAGCTGAGATTGGTCGAACCGTAGAGCACGGTCGAGATGCCGCCGCCGCGGACCGCAATGGACTTCTGGTGCTGGAGGTTGGCCATATGCTGGCGCTTGACGTTGGCAACACCCGCCGACGTGATCAGCCGCTCCGCCGCCCTCGTCTCCGGCGAATTCGGGCGGCCGTGACCCTTGGTGCGGGCGCTGTCGTCGATGATGATCTTCAGCTTCGGCCCCAGCGCCTCCAGCCGGGTGACCACCTCGGGCAGGTTGAGATCATAGGCGATGACGCGCACCTCGGCGCCGGCGTCGCGCGCTTTGTCAAGCAGCGCGAGGGTTTCGGCCCGCGCCTCGAAGCCCATCCAGGTAAGCGCCCGCTCGGCATCGGCATGAGTCGGCACGAAGTCCAGCCCCTCATCGCCGACAGGCGGCACCAACGTGATGATCGTCGGCGCGTCGGGGGCAAAATTGCGCACGAAGGCCTGCGACGAGACGAAGCCGCGGGTGAAGGCGACGTTGAGCTTGCCGGGAATGGTCTCGCGCATCAGCGCCAGCTCCGCCTCCTGCGCCTCACCGGCCGTCAGCGCGCCCGCGGCATCCATGAACTTGGGCGTGACTCGATAGAGAAACTTGCCGGGCAGATCGGCGTTGAAGGGAAAATGCACCCAGCGGAATTTCTGGATCGGCGCCTCTGTCGTGCGGATGCCGTCGGCTGGAACCGGCTGGCCGGGAAAGCCGATGCGGTTGCGCACGTTCTTGAAGAAGTCGATGCCCGGCTCGCGATACTGGATGGCGAAACCGACGAAATCGATCGGCGGCCGGCCATTCTTCCAATCCATGCCGAGCAGCACCATGCCGTCGCCGCGATGGATGGTCAGCGCAAAAAGCGCCGCCGCATTCCTGCCGGTCACACGAAAATCCGTATCCATGCCCGCCTCCCCTGGAAATCGGGGAGAATCTAGCATGGTTCCGTGACAGTAAGGAGATATGTCGGTGAAATTTTGCGCGCAGAAGGTGCATGGAGGCGACGGTACGGAGCAAGGCCAGCGGCGCCACGACCTGCCCAGCTGATGCGTCGTCATGAAAGGAGATTGCGGTTCGCCAGACTTTCAGACGGACCGCCGTACCCTCCTGCCGGGACGGAGGATACGGCCGGACCGACCCTACGGTTTCTCGTTTGCGCTCTCGGCCCTGAACGCCGCCTCACCGGCGTCGGAGACCTCGACCCACTTCTTGTCTGGCTCGGCATCCGGCACGTAGCTGTCGTGCCAGTTCCACCACTTGTAGGTCGGGGTCTGAGGATAGCCCTCGGGCGATTCCTCCCAGACTTCCTGGCGACCGAGCGGCGTGATGTCGAGATAGTTCCAGGTACCGCCCATCTGCTCGTCGCCGCGGTTGTTGATGAAATAGGTGCGGAAGATGCGCTCGCCGTCGCGGTAGAACACATTGGTGCCGTGCCACTCGTCGACGCCGAAGTCCTTGTCGAAGCTGTCGGTGATCGTGACCCACGGCATCGTCCAGCCCATCCGCGCCTTCAACCGTGCAATGTCGGCCTGCGGCGCGCGTGAGGCGAAGACCAGCGTCGTGTCGCGGGCGTTGAGATGGGCGACATGGGCGACCTGATCGGCCACCATCGAGCAGCCGCGGCAGGCATGTTCTGGCCAGCCGAACACGCCGGGCTCGTAGAAGGCGCGGTAGAGAATGAGCTGGTGTCTGTTGTCGAACAGGTCGAGCATGCTGACCTTGCCCTGAGGACCTTCGAACGCATAGGCCTTCTCGACAGCCATCCACGGCATGCGCCGGCGCTCGGCGGCCAGCGCGTCGCGGGCGCGGGTCTCAGCCTTTTCCTTGACGAGCAACTGCGCGCGGGCCGCCTCCCAGGCCTGCGGCGACACGACCGGCGGCTTGTGCATGGCTTGTCCGCTTTTTCCATTCTCGGCTGAAGCAGTCATGGCTTTCAATCTCCTCATTGGGGCGATTTCTGGGGGCTTGGAAGCCCGGTTCATCGCGCATTGGTCTGAGATAGTTTCGCATCGGAAATCGAACAGGGGGAGTAACAAGTGTGACCGTATTCCCATGAAACCGCCGGTCGCAGCCTTGACGCGCGAGTGGTGTTGGCCCGGCGCGCATCCATTAGCGCAATCTTGTTTACGAATTGCACACGTGCTAAAACGCGACAAAACGGCGCATACGAACCCTGATCAAACCGAGATCGTGCCCGTGAATATTTTTATCGCGACTGTTGCTACGCTTGTCATTGGCGTCCTGCCGGCATGGGCAGGTCCTTTGCATCAGGCGGCGAAGGACGGCGATATCGCCCGCGTCACACAGTTGCTGGACCAGGGCTCCGATCTGTCGGAGCTCGATGAGGCGGGCGAGCCGGCGCTGATTATCGCGTCGTTGGCGGGCCATGCCGATGTCGTCGTTCTTCTGCTGGATCGCGGCGCCGACATCGAAATTCGCAACAAGGGTGGGCTGACGGCGCTGCATGCAGCAGCCTATGGAGGAAATCTGGAGGTGGTGAAACGGCTTGTCGCCGAGGGAGCTGACGTCAACGACAGGAAGAATTTCTATCAGATGTCGCCGCTGCACGGCGCCGCCGAAGAGGGCCGCACCGACGTGGTCGCTTTTCTGCTGACGAAGAGCGCGGATGTCGAAGCGACGGAAAGAAACGGGTACACGCCTCTCACTCAAGCCGGGTGGCGGGCGCATTGGGACACGGCCAAATTACTCATGGAAGTCGGTGCTGTTTGCCAGAAAGCCGAGCTTGTGGGCGAACCGCTCTACAAGGAATGCACCAAACGGCAATAGCATTTCGCTTGAGATAACAGACCACGTCCGGGAACGGAGCTTGTTATGTCTTATTACGTGCAAAAATGCGGAACGCGGGCCGGCGTGGCGATTGGCGCTGCGGTCATGCTGCTTTCTTTCCTTCAGCCCCCCTTCATTCAGGCGGCGGCGGCCGGGGAACTCGTCAATACCGGCTATTTCGGCGATGTCGCGATCAAGGGCTACGACCCGGTCGCCTATTTCACTGAAAACCAGGCCGTCGAAGGATCCGAGACATATTCCCACCACTGGCTTGGCGCGACCTGGTATTTCGCCAGCGCTAAAAATCGCGATCTCTTCAAGGGCGATCCATCCAGATATGCGCCGCAATATGGCGGCTATTGCGCCGACGGCGTGTCTTTCGGGACAGTGACCACCAATATCGATCCGAAAGCCTGGCGGATTATCGATGGCAAACTGTACCTGAGCTATGACCCCGGCGCGGCCGAAGGCATGGAGAAGAACCCGACCAAGGTGACCGACTCGAAGAAGCATTGGTCCGAAGTTCAGCAGACGCTGATTTCGGAGAAGATGCACACCGTCTGGCAGCAACCGGATATGAAATGAAGCAGCAACGCCCGACCCGTCAGGGTGTGGGTGAAAAGAACGTCAAGGCGCGCGGCGTGACATGGACGTATGGCCTGTCGCGCTGCTCACCTGACGTGTTGCGGTAAACATATCCGCACACCATCCGGTCCAGGAAATAGCCGTCGAATTTTTCGCAGAGACTGTCGCCTCGCACCTCGACGATACCGGTGATGTTGGTATTCGCACTGCGATAGGCAGTGTTTCCAGCCCTGTCGAAATACTGGGTGAAATCCGTGCCGTTCTTGTGTTTGCCGGTCCAGCTCTTGCCATCGACAAGATTGCGCAGGTCTGCCTCGCCCAACCTGTCGGCTTGACTGCCTGTAAAACCGAAGGGCCATTCGGGAATGCCGGCCTTTCGCAATCCGGCCAGATGGCGCTGCAGATCGCCGTCCCGCCAGTAATCATAGAGATAGCCGTAATAGGTGAGATTGCTTTCGGGGAACAGCTCCAGCAGCTTTGCCGTCTCCGCTGCAGCCTTGGTTTCATTGCCCTGGTCGGCATAGGCCGCCGCCAGATATTCGCGTGCCGGCTCGACCTTCGGCAGGCTGTCGAGCGTCGGCTCTATCAGCGAGATCGCGCGCCTATCGTCACCCGCGGTATAAAAGACGATCCCCGCCAGCAGTTGGAAGCTCGATGCCGGCGAAGGGTCGAGCCGCAAAGCCTTTTCCATCTCCGTGATCGCCTGCCCGCTGCTTCCGGTATGGACCAGGATGAGAGCGAGGTTAGCGGCGGCCTCCGCATCGTTCGGCTCCATCGCAACCGCCATGTTGGCGGAGTCTTTGGCCTCCGTCTCGCGTCCATCCACCCATTGCAGCAGAGCAAGCACCGTGTGCGCCCTGGCATTGCTGGGATCCAGCTTGAGGGCCTGCCCGGCGGCGTCATAGGCGATCTTGCGGGCGACGGCAGCCGACCAGAGGTAATTATAGTCGTTGCGCCAGACATCGACGGCTACGCGGGCGATTCCCGCGTGGGCGTTGGCAAAGCCCGGATCGAGATCGATCGCTTTCTGGTAGAAGGACAGCGTCCGTCGATAGGTATCGACATCCCTGAAAATGAAGCCTTCCTGCTCGGCCCGCATGTAATAATCGTAGGCTTCGAGATTTTCGGTCGGGATCCGGGCCAGTTGGTCGCGCTCGCGGGCGCTGAGCTTGACCGACAGGGCCGAGATGATCTTACCGATCACATCGTCCTGAACGGCAAAGAGGTCGGCATATTGGCGATCGTAGCGTTCGGCCCAGAGCGACAAGCCGCTGACTGCGTCGATCAGTTTGACATTGATCCGCAGCCGCGGCCCGGCGCGTTGCAAGGTTCCTTCGAGCACATATTGAACGCCGAGTTCGGTGGCCACGTCCTGGATCTTGCCGACGGAGCCCTGGATGGCGAAGACCGAGTGGCGGGCGATGACGAAGAGGCCCGATACTTTGGACAATTCGGTGATCAGATCGTCCGTCAAACCCTCTGCGAGATGGTCGTGCTCGCTGTCGCCGCTGACATTGATGAAGGGCAGAACCGCGACCGAGGGCCTGTCCGGCAACGGATAGGCAAAACGTTCGCCAGGCCCCGGCGGTTTTGCCGGCATCCACGGCTGCCACCAGAGTCCTGCGCCCGCAACAGCAAGGACGACGGCCGCAGCGATGGCCGCAAAGAGGCGGCGTCTCGGCAGGCGCCTGCGGGTCTTGAGGGTTTTGCCGGCGGCAGTTGGATCAAGCAGGATGCGGTAGACCCGGATCGGTTCGGTGATGCTCTTCAATCGCTGTTCGCCGAGCGAAGCAAAACCGACCGGGACTTTCGATTTCACCTGGTCGTATGTCGTGCCCGATATGGCGATGCCGCCCGGTTCGGCCAGCGCCTGAATTCGATCGGCGATATTGACGCCGTCACCCTGGATATCTTTGCCCTCGACGATGATGTCGCCGAGATTGATGCCGATCCGGAACTCGAACCGATGCTCCGGCAGCGCCGCGGCACTCTGCTTGGCTTTCAGTTGCTGAACCTCCACCGCGCAGCGCAAGGCATCGACGACACTCTGAAATTCGACCAGCAGACCATCGCCCATGGTTTTGACCAGCCGGCCGTGATGACGCTCGATCGCCGGCTCGAAGACATCGTTCTGGTCCGCCTGAAAGCGCACACGGGTGCCCTCTTCGTCGATCTGGCTCAATCGACTGTAACCGACGACATCAGCGATCAGGATTGCTGCAAGACGGCGCTCCATCCCCGGTCTTTCCTGGAGAGCGAATGTATTGGTTAACAATATCCTACAGTATGTCCCACCGCGATGCTATCGTCGGGCGGGGCGATATTCAACTTAGTGGCGACGTGTCCGATAAGGATGGGGCCGGACGAAATACTTCAGTCCATCGTCACCCCGGACCATCAGCAGAGTTGCCAAAAGCAGGCGAGTGTCGGAAGCTTGTTTTCAGCTATCAGGCGATGGATTGCGCGACATGACGACAGCCTCATCGAGTGAGCCAACCAGGCACGGCAGCGCCAGGATCTGTCGCGGCTGCTGGGACCAGATGCATGTGCCGATTCCGATCGGCGGCCCGCTTGCCTTGCCCTTCCGCGCCTTCGGCATCACCCGCAGCAAGATGAACCCCGATATCTGCACGATCTGCGAACGCTCCTTCCAATATGTCAAGAAGCAGCGCCAGATCACCGTCGACGCCACCATCCTGTTTGCCGATATCAGGGGCTTCACGGATCTGTCGGAGCGCATCGAGGCGGTGCAACTGAGCGAGATCGTCAGCCTGTTCCAGGATCGCTGCGCGCAGGCGATCTGGGCGCATGACGGCATCGTCAACAAGCAGATGGGCGACGGCCTGATGGCGATCTTCAATTTTCCGATCGTCAGAAAGGATCACGCCGGCGCCGCGATCCTGGCCGCGCAGGAGATCCAGCAAAATTGCGCCGCCGCGCTGAACGGTCTGGCGCTCGAGGCATTGCCCGGCCGCACCCTCGGCGTCGGCGTCGGCATCCATTCCGGCAAGGTCCAGATCGGCGAATTCTCAAGCTTTCGCAGTGATTTCACCGCCATCGGCGGCGTCGTCAATCAGGCCGCAAGGCTGGAATCCCAGGCTGCCGCCGGCGAGATCCTGATCTCGGCCGAAACGGCGGCGAAGGCCGCCGATCTCGCCGCAGGCGCCGAAACCCGCATGCTTATGCTCAAGGGCATCGAGCAGCCGGTGCAGGCACGAGTGCTGGCCAAGCCCTGACCGATTGCGACCACGCCACGATCTCTTCGAAACGGATGCCGGACGCGGGACGCGCAAATCTAGCCGCGTCACTCGACCTATACCGCGGGGCTCAAGGCGGAGGCTTCGGCCCCGTCTTCATCATCATTGATCGGCACGCCGGCTTCCAGCGCGGCCAGTATGAAAGCCTGCCGCACCGTCTCGGCCGGCATCCGCCCGGCAAGCCAGGCGCGGCAGAAATCGATCGCCCTTTGCTGGTGGACGCCACCATTGACCGGCCAGTCGGAGACGAGTGCATAAAGCGCATCCTGCGGTGAGCGAAGAACCAGCCGTTCGCCGGAATCAAGGTCGATCGAGATGGGGTTTTCCCAGAAGGCGGAATGATCGCTAATGGCAGTAGCACCTGACGCTGAAGTGACAGGCAACTAACTGCGGAAGGCCGATTCCGGTTCCGACACGAGGGTCGGACGATTTCCGCGCGGCATTTCACGAATACTGTCGAGTTTTCGGCGAAGAAACGACGGGCGGCGAATGGATATTGAAATCGGGATCGCCGGCCAATGCCTTACTTTTGGCCGGGCCGATCTCGATGGTTGCGGCCCCGGCTGTCAGCCGGGCAACTTGCAGCCCTTGCTCATTCCAGCGGACTGCATGGCCGAAACCTTGCCCTTGGACGCGGCAATTTCGCCTTCCTTGTCTCCCCCGGCGACGCTGCCGATGGGGACGCCGACGAGGAAGACACCGAAAGCATCGCCGTTCGCTGCGCTGATCTGCTGCTTGGACAGGTCGTCGAGCTTGGCCTTCTCTTTCTTATGTTCTACTGCGAGCGCCTCGCAACTGAGGTTTGTATAGGCGGCCATCGGAATATCGACCTGGACGATGGCGTCAGGACGTTTGGCGCAACTGGCAAGCGCCACGGTCGCAGCGAATGCGATAATGATCTTGTTCATGAATGGTCCCCAATTCCCGCAGCAGATGTAACATCGGCGCGCGCAATGCGGGAGGCGGCAGAGCCTTCAACCACAGACTCTTATTTATCGACACTTTCCATTTCGGCTTGGCATTGCTGGCGATGCCCCCATTGATATCCGGAGTTTGCATGATAGCCGGCACGCCTACCGCCCCGTTGGTTTCCGCGCTTGACCTCCGCGCACGGCCTCTACCTAAAAGCCCGACTGCTATGCAAAGGAGGCTCCGGTGTCGGTACCCATTGAGGACTACGCGCTCATTGGCGATTGCGAAACCGCCGCACTCGTCTCGAAGAACGGCTCGATCGACTGGCTCTGTTTTCCGCGCTTCGATTCCCCCGCCTGTTTTGCCGCCCTGCTCGGCGCCGAGGATAACGGCTTCTGGTCGCTGTCACCGTCAGGTGAAAATGTCCGCGTCACGCGCCGCTACCGCAACGACACGCTCATTCTCGAAACCGAGTTTCAGACTGAGACCGGCACCGCCGTTCTCATCGACTTCATGCCGCTTCGCGATGGCACGAGCGATCTCATGCGCATCGTCGAGGGCAAGAGCGGCACTGTCGCCTTCGATATGGAGCTCAACCTTCGCTTCGATTACGGTCGAACCGTTCCCTGGGTCACGCATGGCGAGGATGGCGGCATCACCGCCATTGCCGGCCCGGACAGGCTAACTCTGAATTGCGCCGTCCCGCTCGAAGGCCGCGGCCTGAGCACGGTCGGCTCCTTCCAGGTTGCCGCTGGCGAGAGCCAGATCTTCACCCTGACCTGGTCCCCCTCGCATATGCCGCAGCCGGCTCAGCGGCAGGTGGAATATGCGCTGCCGGACACGGAGGAATTCTGGCAATCCTTTGCCGCGAAATGCCCGAAAGTGGGCCGGTGGACGGAACAGGTCAAACGCTCGCTCATCACGCTCAAGGCACTGACCTACATGCCGACGGGCGGCATCGTCGCCGCGGCGACAACCTCCCTCCCCGAAAAGATCGGCGGGCCGCGCAACTGGGACTACCGCTATTGCTGGCTGCGCGACGCGACGCTGACCCTGCTCGCCCTGATGAAGCTCGGCTATTACGAGGAGGCCAGCGCCTGGCGCAAGTGGCTGCTGCGCGCGGTCGCCGGCGCGCCGGCGCAGATACAGATCATGTATGGCGTCGCCGGCGAGCGCAATCTGCTGGAATGGCAGGTTCCCTGGCTGAGTGGCTACGAGGGCTCGACACCCGTGCGCATCGGCAATGCCGCTGCCGAACAGGTGCAGCTCGACGTTTATGGCGAGGTGGCCGACGCCATGCTGCAGGCCCGCAAGGGCGGGCTTCCGCCGCATCATCGCGAACGCGAACTGGCGGCGGCCATTCTGCCCTTTCTCGAAAAAATCTGGGTGGAGCCCGATGAAGGGATCTGGGAGGTGCGCGGCCAGCGCCAGCATTTCACCTATTCGAAGGTCATGGCCTGGGTGGCCTTCGACCGCGCCGTCCAGATTGCCGAGGCGGACGGCGAACCCGAGGCCGCCGTACGCTGGCGCACGCTCGCCGATCACATCCATGCCGAGGTTTGCGACAAGGCTTTCGATCCCGAACTCGGCTGTTTCGTGCAGGCCTACGGCTCCAAGGCGATGGATGCCAGCCTGCTGCATCTCGGCATGGTCGGCTTCATCCCGCCTGATGATCCGCGCTATGTCGCGACAGTCGAGGCGATCGAGCGCAGGCTGCTGCGCGATGGCCTGCTGCTGCGCTACGAGACGCAGGAGGTGGATGACGGCCTGCCGCCGGGCGAAGGCGCATTCCTCGCCTGCAGCTTCTGGCTGGTCGATGCCTACAACATGATCGGGCGGCGGGACGATGCTTTGCGCCTCTTCGAGCGGCTGCTCGATATCTGCAACGATGTCGGCTTGCTGGCGGAGGAATATGATCCGGCTGCGAAGCGCATGCTGGGGAACTTCCCGCAGGCGTTCAGCCATATCGGGTTGATCAACAGTGCGCTGAACCTCGCGCGGGCGGAGGGGCCGGCGGATCAACGTTCGGCTTGATGGGTGACGAAGAATGCACGAGCAAGGCAAGACCAATGGAGGCACCGCCAAACTCATTCTCAAATTTCCGTGTCTGCGCCGAAGCCGGGCTGGCGTCAGCCTGGATGGGAGCTGGGGAACTCAAATCCCAAATAGGTTTTTTTCGCGCCCCACGTGGCAAAGAAAGCCTTCCAATATTCCACGAGCCTTTCTCGTTCTCGGGGGAGAAGCTGTATGTCAACGCCAACATCCGACCGGCCGATGCCCCAGGCGACGACTTTAAAATCCGAAAGCAAGCCGTCCAGCCGAAACCCCTCCGATGCGTCGCGCTTACCCAGACCAGCAACCTCCTCATTCGTGGACGCGGTCTCCAACACGACATTCTTGACGTCGGTATCGAGGAGGTCTGAAAATATGTAGAGGACGCATGGTTCTCCATCACAGCGGGATCGAAGGATCTCCGTCAGGGCCCGACGTATCTCGGTATGATCTTCGGTCGAGCGCTTGACGCTGGCGAAACTGTCGATCCGCTGAACAAGATCGTCGCGTTGCAATTTCGCCTCTGCGGCTTTCGCCTGATAGTCGCTGATTTGTTTACTAAAGGACTGCTGCCTGCCGAAATTTTCGTCCTCGCATGCGAGACGCTTCTTGGCGACGGACGGTTGACTAAAAGCGCCTTCCTCATGTGGGCATTCCGCCAGTAAAACCGGCGATGGCGCTGGCGGAACGCGCGTCACCGTCAAGTCCGCGATCAGCTCATAGCCAATCGCAGTATCTCGAACCTCGATGAGATCGACACGTCCTTCAAAATCCGCAGGCCCGACGAGCTCTCTGACCCCCGCCGCAAGCAGTTTCGATGCGCCGCCGAGGTCCGTCGAACGGTCGAGAACAATGATGTTCCTCGGCGTGCCTGATGCGGTGGACGTGATGGGCGGTGGCGGCTGCGGCGGATCCGCGGACCGCGGCGATACGCGGCCAAACATGAGAAACAGCAGAACGGCGACCACCGATACTGAGAGGAAAAACGCAAATCTCACTCGGCTGCCTCCTTCTCATATGCCTCGCTCTTGCCAGCATCTTCACCCTTTCTCTGCAACTGCTCCAGGAGGGCCTCGATATCTTCCGCCACGAAATTGCGAAAGCGGCCGAGAGTGGTGCAAAAAACCAGGCATCGTGCATGAACGTAGCTGCGAACTTCCTCCTTCGATTCGGCGATATCGGTTTCCCAATTTCGCAGCAACGCTTCCTCTTCTTCGTTGCGCGCCAGATGCTCGACTTCGTTTTTCTTGAGCTCGAGCTGCTTCTCAAGCTGTTGGCGCCCTCCTCTGTAGAGATCGAGCAACACGTTCAAGATCAATAGCTTGCGAAATCTCTCCTGACGCATGCGCGCCAGGCGTCGTTCCAGCAAACTATATTCATAGATCGGATCATGCTGAAATATCCGGCCAGCAACGGCCGAAATGAAGAAGACAGCGAAAATGACAAGCGCCATACGCCCCTCCGGATTTTCGAAAGGGGATGTCAGCGTCCTCAGAAACGTACGCCGTACTTCTTCTTTGTCGCTCACGTCTTTCTGCAGTCTCTCGATCACGCCCCGCAAGTTTGCGTTGGCCTGTTCTTCGGCGCTTCCGGGTGTGGTCGCCGTTGTTCTCCTCCGATCGAGAATTGTTATCTGGTCACGTACGCCCGAAATTTCCTCGCCCATTCGGAGCGCTTCGCCGGCATTCTGCCGCAAGGTCGCGCCGGCATAGACGCCGGCGCAGCCGACCGCGATCAGAACAATAGCGGCAGACAGAGCGACGAAGCGCCAGCGCACGACCAGTGTCGGCTGTGGAGTTTCGACCAGCCTGTGCGACCGCGTACGCATCAACGCATATCCGGCCAGTTCCCCGGCCGTCATCAGTCCGAATGTAAAAACAGTAGCGCCGGCTACGGCGATCGTCTTATCCCCGTTCGTCAGTGCCAGGAAAATTGGATAGGAAAACAGCAGTTCCGCCGGCACGGCGATCACTCGGAAAATACTGGTTACACTGAAAAGCTCCCAAATCCGAAGGATAAGAGAGGAAATGCGATCCAACCTGGCCGCTGAATTTTCGTTCAGGGCGGCTGAGGCATTCTCAAGCGTGGCCTGTCCGCCTCCCCCTTGTCCCATGCTTCGACGCCATTCAGCTATGTTTCGCTGAAAGAAGGAGACAAAGCGCTCGATGAACACCGGCCTGCCCACCGCAGTCTCCCAAAGCTTGAAGGTGCGATCCGCAGCGACCTCCTCCTCATCGGGGGATTCATGTTCCGAGATGTGTTTGTTGAGGCGCTCGATCATTTCATCGGTAAAAGTCCGGTCAACTTCGACCGCCTTTTGCTCCTGACGCAGCGCGAAAATCTGCTCTCTTCTGTTGCCATCCCGTCTGGCGATAAATTGCCTGATCTCGTGTTCCCGCGCCCGAAGCACGGAATAGCCGGCGTGCTCGAGTGTAAGATAGAAACTCCTTACCTGAAGCGGCAGCAGATTTGCTCTCGATGTTGCGGCCAGCAAGGCACTGCAGCGATCCTTCAAACGTAGAAAAAACCCTACTTCCCGGAACCGGACACGATTGGCGCGCTCAAGCCGTTGCTGTAGGTGTTCGAGCTGATCAGAACGCTTTTGTTGCTGCCGCTGCATCTTCAACATCGCAATGGCGTGGCGCTCTCTGATCGATCTCATCCGCTTTGCTTCAGCATTGGATTCGACCTCACCCCGAAAGCTCCGTGATGAGCGCCCGGACAATGCCCCTGCGATCGAAACAATGACAGTAACTATAGTAAAGACAGCGCACGCAATTGCTAAAATTCCGAGGAGGAGAATTCCATCCCGGCTTAAGTCAAGGCCGATAAGCTGAGCGGTTTGCGTGCCGAGCCATGAAATCCAAGATACGGCAAATTGATATACAAAATCCACTACTTGCATTGCGCATCTCATGGTTTTTGCTTCGGCTCGGCAACCGAAACAGGGGGACTATACAATCAATTTACAAAAACTTACTTCAGATTGAAAATCTGTTCAATGTGATTTTATGGTGCTTTCTTGGCGGCTGCTTGAGGTAACGCATTGCGGATTTCGCCTGCAGGAGCAGATGCAGCGCCACTATTCCAAAATCCGAACGATTCATTCGTTTCCCTTTTGTACTCTCAACCCCTTCCATTTCCGCATGACAACAGCCATATTCCGCGCATGGCAAAATTTCCGAAGAAATCCCCCGCCCCGAATGGCTTCGAGGAAGCCCCTCAATCGTCTTTTGAGGGAGCCCCTCTCTCGGGCTCGGTTGCCGATTGGGTGAAGCAGCTGGAGGCCGATGCCGAAACCTCGGGCGTCGAGACCCAGCGCCAGATCGCCTCCAAGGCCGGCAAACATCGCAAGAAGGTGGAAATCGCCGCCAGGACGAAAACCAGCGACGGCGGCGTCAGCGCGTCGAAATCGGCGCGCGGCACCTCCATGGGCGGCTCGACCGATCCGAAGACGCGCGCGGCCGCCGGTCTCAATCCCGTCTCCGGCATGGATACGACACTGGAGGAGGCCTCGTCGCTGCAGGCCGGCACCGCCGTCACCGCGACGGTCGAGGCGCTGTCGGCGCTGATCGAGAGCGGCAATCCGCTGCACAAAAACGGCAAGATCTGGACGCCGCACCGCCCTGCCCGCCCCGACAAATCCGAAGGCGGCATCGCCATCCGCATGCAGTCGGATTACGAGCCGGCCGGCGACCAGCCGACCGCGATCCGCGATCTCGTCGAGGGGCTGGAGAATGGCGACCGCAGCCAGGTGCTGCTCGGCGTCACCGGCTCCGGCAAGACCTTCACCATGGCCAAGGTGATCGAGGCGACGCAGCGCCCGGCCGTCATCCTGGCGCCGAACAAGACGCTGGCCGCCCAGCTCTATTCCGAATTCAAGAATTTCTTCCCCGACAATGCGGTGGAATATTTCGTTTCCTACTATGATTATTACCAGCCGGAAGCCTATGTGCCGCGCTCCGACACCTATATCGAGAAGGAATCCTCGATCAACGAGCAGATCGACCGCATGCGCCACTCGGCGACGCGCTCGCTACTCGAACGCGACGACTGCATCATCGTCGCCTCGGTCTCCTGCATCTATGGTATCGGCTCGGTCGAGACCTATACGGCGATGACCTTCCAGATGTCGGTCGGCGACCGGCTCGACCAGCGCCAGCTGCTGGCCGACCTCGTCGCCCAGCAATATAAACGCCGCGACATGGATTTCACCCGCGGCTCTTTCCGCGTGCGCGGCGACACGATCGAGCTTTTCCCCGCCCACTTGGAAGATGCCGCCTGGCGCATCTCGATGTTCGGCGACGAGATCGACGCCATCACCGAGTTCGACCCGCTCACCGGCCAGAAGGTCGGCGACCTGAAATCGGTGAAAATCTACGCCAATTCGCACTATGTCACCCCGCGCCCGACGCTGAACGGCGCCATCAAGTCGATCAAGGAGGAGCTCAGGCTTCGCCTGGCCGAGCTGGAGAAGGCAGGCCGCCTGCTGGAAGCCCAGCGCCTGGAGCAGCGTACCCGCTACGATATCGAAATGCTCGAGGCGACCGGCTCCTGCCAGGGCATCGAGAACTATTCGCGCTACCTCACCGGCCGCGACCCCGGCGATCCGCCGCCGACGCTGTTCGAATATATCCCGGACAACGCCCTCGTCTTCATCGACGAAAGCCATGTCACCGTGCCGCAGATCGGCGGCATGTACCGGGGCGACTTCAGGCGCAAGGCGACGCTGGCCGAATACGGCTTCCGCCTGCCCTCCTGCATGGACAACCGGCCGCTGCGCTTCGAGGAATGGGATGCCATGCGCCCCGACACGATCGCCGTCTCGGCCACCCCAGGCGGTTGGGAGATGGAGCAGTCCGGCGGCGTCTTCGCCGAACAGGTGATCCGCCCAACCGGCCTGATCGACCCGCCGGTCGAGGTCCGCTCGGCCCGCAGCCAGGTCGACGACGTGCTCGGCGAGATCCGCGAAACATCAGCCAAGGGCTACCGCACCCTCTGCACCGTGCTGACCAAGCGCATGGCCGAGGACCTGACAGAATATCTGCATGAGCAGGGCGTACGCGTCCGCTACATGCACTCCGATATCGACACGCTGGAACGCATCGAGATCCTCCGCGATCTCCGCCTCGGCGCCTTCGACGTGCTCGTCGGCATCAACCTCTTGCGCGAAGGCCTCGACATTCCCGAATGCGGCTTCGTCGCCATTCTCGACGCCGACAAGGAAGGCTTCCTGCGCTCGGAGACCTCGCTGATCCAGACGATCGGCCGCGCCGCGCGTAACGTCGACGGCAAGGTCATCCTCTATGCCGACCAGGTCACCGGCTCGATGAAGCGGGCGATGGAGGAAACCGGCCGCCGCCGCGAAAAGCAGATGGCCTATAACCTGGAACACGGCATCACGCCGGAATCGGTCAAGGCCAGGATCAACGACATCCTCGACTCCGTCTACGAACGCGACCACGTCCGCGCCGATATCTCGGGCGCCTCGGGCAAGGGCTTCGCCGATGGCGGCAACCTCGTCGGCAACAACCTCCAGACCCATCTCAACGCGCTCGAAAAAAGCATGCGCGACGCCGCCGCCGACCTCGACTTCGAAAAAGCCGCCCGCCTCCGCGACGAAATCAAACGCCTCAAGGCCGTCGAACTCGCCGCCATGGACGATCCGATGGCGCGGGAGGAAGCGAAAGCGATGGAAGGCGGCGGAAGAAAGAAGACTGGCGCCGCAAACGCAACGAACTCCCTCCCCCCTGTGGGGAGGGTTGGGGAGGGGAAAGCCGCAAACTCGACGCAAGCTTCCTACTTCGCCAAACCCTCCATCGACGACATGGGCCCAGGCACCGACACCACCACCCCCCTCTTCCGCAAACCCGCCCTCGACGACATGGGCCGCGACATCGCCGAGCCCGCAAAGAAGACCCTCTTCCGCAAAAACGACCTCGACGAAATGACCGTCGGCCGAACCGAAAAGCCGGTCACCGGCGCGCTGCCGGAAAAGCCGGAAGCCGCCAAGAGCACGAAGCGGTTTTCACCGCTGCTCGAAGGCCAGCCGGAGCGCGACGACGTGCGGCCCGTCGTGCGCGGGAGGACGGGTGTGGGGAGCTATGAGGATCCGGGCGAGCAGAAGCGCAAGAGCCGGACGAAGGGGAAGACTGGGCGGCCAGGAAGATAGTTCGGCTCATCAAATTCGAACAGTTCCTTCCGCCAGCTGCCACTAGGCACAGAGCAATACTTAGCCGCGAAACCAACAGTAATCTTCAGCTATATTTCGGCGCAGCGAAATTGCAACTAATGACACAATCTGAGATTGACAATCGCACTCTAAAAATGCTCGCTAGTTGTTTAGGGCAGGATGAGTCGTTAGCATGGCAAAAACACAAAGAATTAGGGATCCTTTGCATGATCTAATCGAATTCGGCATCGACGACTTCGATCAGTTTTTGTGGAAGCTAATAAACACTCCCGAGTTTCAAAGGCTTCGTAGAGTAAAGCAGCTAGGATTCTCCGAACTCGTTTATCCTGGCGCTACCCACAGCAGGTTCTCCCATAGCATCGGCGTGTTTCATACAGCCAGACAATTGATTTCATTAATTTCGAATAGAATTGAAAAGTTTGATAGAGACGCTGCGGAAGTCGCGCTGACCGCAGCGTTGGTGCACGATCTCGGCCACGGGCCTTTCAGTCATGCATTTGAAGAAGCGACGAAATTACTGAACAAAGACATAAGTGAAAGGGAGGGGAAAAAGGCAGAAAAATTAAAAAAACACGAAATCTGGACATCCGAAATTATCCTTGGCGACACAGCTATTTCACAACTCATAAGAGATGAAAAGGGAGAGGATTTCCAGAAGCGTGTGTCGAATATGCTGTTGGCCGATACGCCGGCAGATATATATTCCGCAGTGGTCTCAAGCCAATTTGACGCTGATCGCCTTGATTACGTTAGAAGAGACCGCCTGATGACCGGCGCAAAGCATGGCGGATTCGATTACTCTTGGATACTGGCCAACCTTCAAGTTGCACCTATTCCGCTAGCTATCGATGACGAGGCGTATTCAACCGTCGATAGTTTGGTATTGGGACCTAAGGCGTTTCAAGCTGCGGAGTCGTACGTTCTTGGTTTGTTTCACCTCTATTTTACGGTATACTATCATAAGGCGACTCGATCTGCGGAGAAGATTTTGTCCGCAGTTCTGCGACGCCTAGGAAATCTGATTGCCTCGGGAGATGCTGAGAAAAGCGGCCTTGGAAAGAGCAACCCGCTGATTTCATTTATAGAAGGGCGAGCATTGCAATCGTATGTGAACTTGGACGATTTCTTGGTGTGGGGGAGCTTGACGGCCATGCAAGATAGCGAGGACATAGAACTTAGTACGTTGTCGAGGAGGTTATTGCGTAGAGATCTCTATAAGGCGGTGGATATCACAAACCACTTCGAAGGCCGCGGTGAAAATTCGGGAACCGCGCATTTTAGAGCAGCTCTTTCCGAAGCGAAAAAGAATGGAGATTTCGACGAAACCGAAATTTTTGAAGACCAGCCATCTAGAAATCCATACAAGAGACGCGGCCACGGCTCGCCAGAGGCATTGTCCAAGATTTATATAAAAATGACAGATGAAGGACGCCCTGAAGATCTCAGAGATTGCTCTGACGTGGTTAAGGCTCTCGAGGAAAAGACCGTTTTTCGAGTTTATGTGAGGGACGCAGCCGCACGTAAAAAAATCGAGGATATTATAAAAAAGGTCGAAAAATGATGGACTTGCCGGAAATCGTAACAAAAGTTGTCAATTTAAACAACAACAGGCTTGTCGGGAAAACGCGCCTTCAAAAGACATTTTACTTTTTAGAGGAGTTAGATGCTGGATTTGGCCTTACCTTTGATTACTATCACTATGGACCATACTCCGAAGACCTCAATATAGCGACGCAAGACGCCGAAGCCTTGGGTCTGTTAAACGTAGATTGGAAATCCACTTCGGCCGGAACTAATTACGCTATATTTTACTCAAAGATTAGACCTGAAGAAGAAGACATAGACAAAAGAAGAGTTAAGATACTCCAGGTATTGGATCAATACGATTCCATCTCAATAGAGCTTGCCGCTACGGCAGATTATTTAGAAAAAAACGGTTACGGAAGTGAGGCGTGGCTGGAAACGGAAGCCAGAAAGCCAGAAAAGGCAAGCACCGACCGGATAGACCGTGCGAAAAATATTCTCAAAGAGCTGTCGCGCATTTGATAGAACATGACACCAATCGAAGCGATTGAAATATGCTTGATAGACCAATCCGTAGAAGTAATCTTTGAGGCAACGTTCCCATTTCGTACGCTTTCTCGCTCCTGCTCAACCTCTTGCAGCGGGGCAATCTCACTTCACGAAATGGGCTCCCGTGCCCTAGGACTGGGACGCACTGGATTTCTGTGGAGAGTTTACTCCCTATCCCCTTTGATCATAACCATCCCCGCCCTAGCTTCCGCTGGCGGGCGGTCTGGCACCTAAGGCCCCGCTGGGCGCAGTGAGCAGGGATTGGAACGGCCACCCTTGCATACTGACAGCCGTACTGCGTAAGCGCAGACGGGCCTGAATCCCACCAAGGGGAAGTACCCATGCCAGAACTCCGCATCGATCCCTTCCCCTCTGCCGCCGAACTCAACACCCTCTGGTCCGCCGCCTGGGGCGCGCCCACCCCGCGCGACTTCACCCCCATCCTGTCCCGCAGCCTCGCCCATATCGGCGCCTACCACGACAACCAACTCATCGGCTTCGTCAACGTCGCCTGGGATGGCGGCATCCATGCCTTCATCCTCGATACATCGGTCCATCCCGACATGCGAAGGCAAGGCATCGCGACGCGGTTGGTCAGGGAAGCGACAAGGATTGCGCGGGAGCGTGGCGCAGAGTGGTTGCATGTCGATTTCGAACCGCACCTGACCGGATTCTACCGCGCCTGCGGCTTCAGACCCACGGAAGCAGGCCTCATCAAGCTGATGTGAAGCCTCGCGCGAGAAGCGGAGCAAGTCGAAGCCAGCACCAACCTGCGATAGTGAGGCGGATGATCGCACGGCGTGGCGCCAGCGAAGACCTTGCTGAAAACACAATTTTCGCGAGAGCTTCCCACCTGAAAATGAAAGATAATACTATTTACGAAACCAAAGCATGACTTTGAGTTCTCAAATTAAAATTCCTTTCCCCAGTATTTCATCCTTAGTTTTTCATTAAAAAAGCAATGAAAAGACACAATTTTGCATTGAAAACTTAATCGAGGATTGGCATAGATCCCCGAGGGGTTGTCGTCCGCTGAGCAATAAAACAGTTCTTTCGGGGATGTCTCATATTGCCGAGTACAAAGCATCTTTTGGGGAAAGATATATATGGCCTTGAATATTCTGGACACGAACGGCGCCACAGTTACCAAGACCGGCGCTGAGTTCGAAGCTTACGATGTTATCCGCTACTCCGCCGCTAATCCTCTCTCCGCCGTCGCCCTCACCGTCTCAGATTCCAGCGTGGCAGACCTCGCCGACGAGTTGGGCTCGGTTTCCGCGAGCGTCAGGGGCTCGAGCGGCCCCAATACGATCACGACGGGCGCCGGCAACGACACCATAGTGAGTGGTGGTGGCGCAGACACGCTGAGCGGCGGCGGCGGTAACGACTTGCTCAATGGTGAAGCAGGCAATGACACGCTGAATGGCGGCGATGGCAATGACGAGATTTACGGCGGCGTCGGCAATGACGTCCTCAAGGGCGGCGCGGGTAATGACACGATTAGCGACGGAGATTATTTTTCCGATGTCGCTGAAACCTTCAATATCGATGCCGGCGATGGCAACGACAAAGTGATTTTGTTCACCGGCTCTTTCGCCAAGATATCGGGAACGATAGACGGCGGGGCCGGCACCGACACGCTGCAAGCCAATGATCTGACAGGCCTGACGATCAAGAACGTCGAGATTCTCCAGCCTGCGACATCCAGCGTGACCGCATCGACGGCACAATTCGAATCCTTCGATAAAATCATCGGTACCGGCTCCGATTCTTCCGTGCAGTTGGTCTTGACAGACGGCGCCCATGTCGATCTTTCCGACGAGTTGGCAGGCAAGCTAAACTACATCTTTGGCGGCCCTAACGTTTCCGGCATCAACGTCACAACCGGGAGCGCTCGCGACCTTCTCACCGGGACTGCCGGCAGAGACATCTTAGACGCCGGCGACGGCAACGATTATATCAATGGCAATGGCGGAAATGACCGGTTGATCGGCGGCAAGGGCGACGACACGATCGTCGATGGCCAGCTTTCCAGCTCTTCGCCGGAAGTCTTCGACATTGATGCGGGCGACGGGAACGATGTCGTAACCCTCCAGACACCGTCTCAGGCGCTTTCCGGGACGATCGACGGCGGTGCCGGGATTGATACACTGCGAGTGTCCAGGTTTGCCCAGCTGACGATCAAGAATTTCGAAATTCTTGAAACGAATGAGTATGGCTTTACCGGTTCATCCGCGCAGTTAGAAAGCTTTGACAAAATCTCGGGAACGAAGGACGCTTTCGGCTCCTCCATCGCCATCTTGAGATTGACGGACAAGGCCCATGTCGATCTTTCCGACGAGCTTGGAAACAGTCGGGCTAGTATATTTGGCACGGTCTCCGGTATTGACGTCAAGACTGGCGGCGGTGACGACATATTTACGGGAACCGACGGCAACGATATTTTCGATGGTAGCGGCGGCAACGACACGATCAACGGCAATGCCGGCAACGACAAATTGACCGGCGGCGATGGCAACGATCAGATCTTCGGCGGCGTCGGAAATGACGTCATCAAAGGCGGCGCGGGCGACGATAAAATCACCGATGGCGATAATATGTCCACCGCCCCCGAGACCTTCGATATCGATGCGGGCGATGGCAATGATGCCATCAACCTGCAGACACACTCTTCCGCGCTTTCCGGAGTAATCGATGGCGGCGCCGGCACGGACACGCTGCAGGTCATCAAACCTACTTTAGGCCCTGGGCAGGAATCCATCGGGCTTGCCGGTTTCACGATCAAGGACGTCGAAATTCTTGAAACGGCGGGAGCCGAGGTTCTTGCTTCGGCCGCCCAGTTCGAAAGCTTCGACAAGATCGTCAAATACGAAATGCCGGGCTATGAGAACGATGTCCTCGCACTGACTTTAACGGACAGCGCCCATGCCGACCTCTCCGACGAACTGGCAAACCGCCACGTCGACATCTTCGGCACCGCCTTCGGCATCGACGTCAAGACCGGCGGCGGCGACGACTATTTCTTCGGAACCGGCGGCAATGACAAATTCGAAGGCGGCGCCGGCAACGACGTGCTTTTGGGCGGTGCGGGCATCGATACGGCGGTCTTCTCAGGCAATTTCGCCAAATACACCTTCGCATTGAACAATGGCAGCCACATCCTGACGAGCGCCCTGGAGGGCAAGGATACGCTGACCGATGTTGAATTCGCCCGTTTTGCCGACGGCGTCTACGATTTCGCCAAGGGAAAGTTCACGCCCGACGGCAGCAACAGCGCGCCCACCAATATACAGCTCTCGAAAACTTCCCTGTTGGAGAGCACACCGATCTGGACCACGGTCGGCCTGCTCAGCGCCAAGGACGCCGATGGCGACGCGCTCACCTATACGCTGATCGACGGAGCCAACGACCACTTCCGGATCAATGGCAACCGTATCGTCACCTCGAAGGCTCTGGACTACGAGACGGCGAAGTCGCACACGATCAAGGTCGCTGTTTCGGATGGCAAGGTCACTGTCGAAAAGGACATCACGATCAACGTGCTCGACGTCAACGAGGCCCCCGTCAACAAGGCGCCGACCAATCTCGCCTTCTCGCGCAGCTCGATCTCCGAGAATGTCGCCATCGGCACCTCGGTCGGCCTGCTCACGGCAAAGGATCCGGAAGGCGACACGGTGAAATGGCGGCTGACGGACGATGCCGACGGCATCTTCAAGCTCGTCGGCAACAAGATCCAGACGAAGGCTGCAATCGACTACGAAAGCACCCACAGCCTGACCTTCACCGCCGAAGCCTATGACGCGGCCGGAAACGTCACCAGCCACGATTTCACGCTGGCCGTGAAGGACGTCTTCGAGCTGTCGGTTTCGAGCTTGTCGCATGAGGCGCTGATTTAGCCGCGACAGAATTGCCGGGCACCGAGGTGGGACTTGCAGTCGTGCAAGCCCCACCGATGGGTGGCCGCGCGGAATCAGGCACGCATCAGTCAAACCGCTCGTCGATATGCTCCACCTCAGCGGAAATCACATTGTCGATAACGACATGCGACAGCAGCGTCGGGCCGACGGCCCATAGCTCGCGCATGTGGTCCGTATCCTCGTGCCGGCGATGCGCGTCCTCGCTGGTGAAGGCCTCGGCCAACAGGATCTTGTCGGGATGCTCGGGCATCGGTACCAACTCGATATAGAGACAATCCGGGTCGAGCCGGCTCTGTTCGAGATGGTTCTGAGCCGCGGCCAGATAGGCATGGCGCTTTCCAGGCTTGGTCATGAAGAATCCGACGATGCATTTCATCTCACCCTCCCCAGCTTGATTTGGAAGTCTCGCCCGGGCGTCTGTCACAAGCAAGTGCGGAGCCTTGTCATCGGAACACGGCCGATGGCCGCGCCAAACCTGAGTACCCCCTCCAAAAATGCCGCTCCACCTCCGCGCCCGATTCCGCTATGATTTCCTGCCGATCCGAGGAGAACCCCGCATGCGTCTGCCCACATTCATCCTCGCCCTTGCTGTCTCGGCGCTCGCAGCCTTGCCCGCATCGGCGCAGACCTACAAGACGCCGCAGGCGCTGCTCAAGGCGCTCTATAGCTACGACACCGACAACAGCGACGCCGAGGCGCCCTCGCCCTATTCCGCATTCTTCTCCGACCACCTGAACGAGCTCCTTCAGACCGATCTCGACAACACACCGGAGGGCGATGTCGGCGCGATCGACTTCGATCCCGTCATCGCGGGTCAGGATGGCGCGGCCAGCGACGTCAGGATCGGCCAACCGATCCTGCTGGATGATAAGGCCGAGGTGGAGGTGGAATTCGAAAACGGCGAAGAGGTGACGCTCTTCTACACCCTGGTGCGCGAACACGGCGGCTGGAAGGTCGACGACATCGCCAATCAGAAGGGTGATAATCCGTGGAGCCTGAGCGGGTTGCTGGGGGACGCGCAGTAGGTGGTTGGGATCGGACGAACGAGGCGCTGCCGACCTATCTTCCTTCATTCCTGTGCCTGTCACAGGAATCCAGCCACGGCGCGTCGGCGCTGTGAATAGCTTTCTTTCAACGAAGTCTCCTCCGCGCCCAGGACCTGGGGCCTGAATGCACCGGATAACGGCGGCCATAAGGATTCTACGCCGGTTCGCTGGCTCGACTCCGTTTGAGGCAAACATTCACCCCCGTCGCGGCTCCGGCCTTCACTCAAAAGCTCACGAGGCATCTAGACGGACCAAGCGTTTCCTTGAGGCGAGCCTTCACGAGGCTGTCTGGGCCGAGACATGGGGTCCCGTTGAATCTTCCACTTTAACTGTATCCCAGTTCCGAAGCCCGAGAGCTGTTATCGTCAAAACGATGATGCCGATGGAGCCGGGGCTGACCGGAAGCTGAATGAATGCACTTACGAGGGCGCCGGAGACAAGCAGCAGGATCTGGATGAAGGCAATAATGCTTGCAATCGCGGCCAGACGAATATTCGCCCCATTCATGACCTCAAGTCGCCTGACATAGGCGAAAACGATCAGCGGGATCAGGATCGATGCCATTACGAGAGCGATGATTTGCAAAGGCAACCCTTGAGCCGCAGCAATGACATTTGGAGCAATGAAGGCGAAAAAGGCCAGCACATAACCTGCAGCGGTGATGGCCAGCACCGGCGGCCAGATGAGAATTGCCCTTGGCTCAACCGTCTTTTCTGCGATGACGCCGGCCTCGTGACATGCCGACCTCCACAGGAAAGCCGTGACGACCACCGCGGCGACCGACAAGACGAGATAAACCGCGACAATCAGCCATTGCGTCGAAGGCACGGCTCCGGTTCTCGTCATTTCGACTGAAGCGATCACATTCTTTGGCAGGCTTAATAGGATCGGGATCGAGTATAATGGCCAGAGGCCATCGCGCAGGCCTGCGATCCTTATGCGATCGGAGAGGAAGATCGTGAACGCCGTCGCGCCCACGCAGGATGCGATCGTGAGCATGGTGAAGCTAGTCCTATTATCAGCGACCAGAGGCGTCGCGCCCAGGCCGCCTGATATGGCGTACGCCTGCAGAGCGGCAACAGCCAGCGCGATCACTATGACGATCGCAGGTCCCAGGACGGTGTTTCGATCTTGCTCATCATTCTGCTTGAGCCAAGGAAAAGCAATCAATCGTGCAATTTCCGCAAGTCCCAGCGCGGCGAAAAGAGGCGTCAGTCCAAGGACTAGGATCGATATGCGAGAGAGCATATCGGAATCGGCAGTGTATGCCAGGCTAGCAAGAGCATCCAAATCGATCCCGGGAAGCGGGATGTGCAAACCCAGCGTATAAACGATGCCGATCAGCGCGAAGGTGATGATCATTTGCCGCGAATCCATTCGATTTCCCCCGGGTCACCGATCTTGATGGATCGCATCTCGCTAGTGCGAACCACAGGGTTTAATCTCAAGTTGAATCATGCGAAGTCAAGAGCTGTCGGATAGGGCTCATGGGTATCTTGCCGGTGCCGCCCCAAACCGCTTCCCCAACAAAATCCCTGACCCGGCTAGAATCCGCCCATCATCCCGTTTCGGCACGGAATCCCGATATGGCACAAGCGTGCAAGAATCCGTTAACCCATCGTCAAGTATCTGAATCTTCGGCATTTCCCGGTATCGATGCGGGCATGCCACAATAATCCCGCTTGCTTTTTGCCCGAAATGCTGGCACGAATTGACTTACTCGGGCATTTGCATGCCGGTGACTGGACTGATGTGGTAATCCCTTCCGTTTGGAAGGCGGCGCGGGACTACCCGCCTACGTAGACGTTCTTTCCCCGTACGTGACTTCTCCGACTGACCCTTCGTCCCAATCGATCGGGGCGAAAGCTAAAGCCGTCCGCTTCCTCTCGGGGGCGCGGATACTACACAGACTAAGGGAAAAGGACGATCCCAATGGCCACCAAGGGCACCGTAAAATTCTTCAACCAGGACAAGGGTTTTGGTTTCATCACGCCAGACGGCGGCGCAAAGGACGTTTTCGTCCATATCTCTGCGCTGCAGGCTTCTGGCATCCAGTCGCTGCGCGAAGGCCAGCAGGTTACTTTCGACACCGAGCCGGATCGCATGGGCAAGGGCCCGAAGGCTGTCAACATCTCGGCTTCGTAAGTCAGACTTCCGCTCACGCGGCATGAACGGCGCTCCGCAAGGGGCGCTGTTTCTGTTTGTGCGCGCCACTAGTTTGTCGATCGCATCGGCAAGTGTTATATGCGCGTTTTATGGATGATCCCGCCCCATGCGGCTGCGACGGCGCCGTGAGACGGTACCGCGGGAACAAGGAACAATGGAACGTCGATGACGCAGAAGAGGCCGATTTTTGCGGTCGCCCCGATGATCGACTGGACGGATCGGCATTGCCGCTATTTCCACCGGCAGATCAGCCGCGAGGCGCTGCTCTATACCGAGATGGTAGTGGCCGATGCGATCATCCACGGCCCGCGCGACCGGCTGCTCGGTCATGACGCCGCCGAGCATCCGCTGGCGCTGCAACTCGGCGGATCGGACCCGGCAAAGCTTGCTGAGGCGGTGAAAATCGCCGAACCCTACCTCTATGACGAGATCAATCTCAATGTCGGCTGCCCCTCCGACCGCGTGCAGTCCGGAACCTTCGGCGCTTGTCTGATGCTGACGCCGGAAACGGTGGCCGCATGCGTCGCTGCGATGAAGAGGGTTGCGACCGTGCCGGTGACGGTGAAATGCCGGATCGGAGTCGACGAGCAGGAACCGGAACACGCGCTGCCCGAGCTGATCAGCCGCGTTCTCGATGCCGGCGCCGATGCGATCTGGATCCATGCGCGCAAGGCCTGGCTGAAGGGCCTGAGCCCCAAAGAAAACCGCGAGATACCGCCGCTCGACTATGAGATCGTCTATCGGATGAAACAACGCTGGCCCGATGTCTTCATCGGTATCAATGGCGGTATCCGCACGCTCGACGAGGCAGCAACCCACCTCGCCCATGTCGACGGCGTCATGCTCGGCCGCGCCGCCTATCAGAATGCCGCGATCCTAGCCGACATCGACCAGCGCTTCTTTGGTGCGCCGGCGGCCGAGCCGGACTGGGAGGCGTTGCGTGACCGGATGATGACCTATGCCGAACGTCACATCGCCAGCGGCGGCCGGCTGCAGCACGTGGCCCGCCACATGGTCGGCCTCTTCACCGGCCTGCCCGGCGCCCGCCGCTACCGTCAGATCCTCTCAACCGATGCGGCAAAAACCGGCGCCGGGCCGGAAGTGTTGGCGGCGGCCTTTGCGGCAGTGGATTTCTCGGGGGCGGATCAGGAAGCAGTCAGCGCCTGACGTGAGGTGATGCCTAGTCATGGCGCTGAGGTGAAGCGTCAGGACCGGGCCATCGGCAGCAAGATCTTCTTCTCGATCCGGCCCGCCACCGAAAACACCAGGATCTCCGTATCCCTGCCGATCCTGCTGCCATCCATCAATCGGACAATATCATCGACACCGCCGACCGGGCTGCCGTCGATGGCGAGGATATAATCGCCCTCCTGCAGGCCTCCCTTCGCCGCCGGCCCGTCCGGCTCGACGCGGCGGATGCGCACGGATGTCGTCTGCACCGTGCTTGCGGCAAGCGCCACCCGGCGCGGCAGCACGATCGTATCGCCTGATATGCCGATGAAGGCGCGCCTGACCTGCCCATAACGGAGGATTTCCGAAACCACGAAATTGGCCGTATTCGAAGCGACGGCAAAGGCGATGCTCTGCGCGCCCTGGATGACGGCGGTGTTGACGCCAATCACCTCCCCGCCCGAAGACACCAACGGCCCGCCCGAGTTGCCGGGATTGAGCGCCGCATCGGTCTGGATGACATCGTCCATCAGCCGGCCGCTGGCCGCCCGCATCGAACGGCCGAGCGCCGAGACGATACCAGCGGTAACCGTCCATTCGAAGCCGAGCGGGTTTCCGATCGCGATCGCGATATGGCCCCTGCGCAAGTGGTGGGAATCTCCGAGCCTCGCCCAGGCGCCGGTGCCTGTATTGGCGCGAATGAGGGCAATGTCGGTATCGACATCGCGGCCCAACACCCGGCCCTCGGTAACGAAACCGTCAGGCGTGGTGATGCGAACAACCTTGGCATCGTCAACGACATGGTTGTTGGTGATGATCAGGCCATCAGGCGAGACGGCGAAGCCGGACCCGTGCCCCTGCCGACCTCCCACCCTCTCGATCCGGCTGACTGCTGGCCCGACCGTATCGACTGCTGCTGCGATCGATTGCGAATAGGCATCGATCAGCGCCTCATCATTCTGAGGCACTATCTGCTTGTCCATGTAACCCATTATTGAATCCTCAGGCGGCAGTAACGGCCGTCCCGCCGCCGGCAAAGCCGTCGCGGTTGCGACGGTCCGCCATGGCGCTGTTGTATGAGGATTAGATGGTTGGGCGATGAACCGCGTTCAAGTGAGCGCCGGCAGCGGCATGCACGCGGCGGCAGAACGGGAACACACCTACCCCGGACAGATATATTGAACTACCCGGACGGATATATTGAACGAATATTAAAAAAATGGCTCATTACAGACGTTCGTCTCACCCATGACGAACCAGCCTGAGGTGGCCGACGGCCGAGATACCGTGGATTTAAAGAATGTTCGCAGCACGAAGCAGCCAGGTGAGGATCACCCAGCCCCTCGCGTCATGCGAAATGGGCGGGTGCTACGCCCATGTCGCGGAGGCATACAAACTTCTGTCATATCAATAGAATAGAAAGAGGCATTGAATAAGCACATCAACATATTCGGGTTGATCAGGCGCGACCTTCTTGCCCCTAGCCTCCAGCGCAACGGCGCTCGTGGCCTTGCCAATTCTGCCGGCAACGGCGCAAACTTCTGACCGCATTAGTCCAACCAACCCCAACCAACGGAGCCAAAAGATGAGCACGGTTACCACCAAGGACGGCGTCGAGATCTTCTACAAGGATTGGGGGTCGAAGAGCGCCCAGCCGATCATGTTCCATCACGGCTGGCCGCTATGCTCCGACGACTGGGACGCCCAGATGCTGTACTTCCTCGAGAAGGGCTACCGCGTCGTCGCCCATGATCGGCGCGGCCACGGCCGCTCCACCCAGGTGGGTGACGGCCATGATATGGACCATTACGCTGCCGATGCCGCAGCCGTCGTCGAGCATCTCGATCTCAGGAACACCGTCCATGTCGGCCATTCCACCGGCGGCGGCGAAGCCACCCATTATGTCGCCCGCCACGGCCAGCCGCAGGGCCGCGTCGCCAAGCTGGTGATCATCGGCGCCGTGCCGCCCATCATGGTCAAATCCGATGCCAATCCCGGCGGCCTGCCGATCGAAGTCTTCGATGGCCTGCGCCAGCAGCTCGCCGCCAATCGCGCGCAGTTTTATTACGATCTGCCGGCCGGCCCGTTCTACAGCTTCAACCGGCCGGGCGCGAAGGTCCTGGAACCGGTCATCAACAATTGGTGGCGCCAGGGCATGATCGGCGGCGCCAAGGCGCATTACGACGGCATCAAGGCCTTCTCGGAAACCGACTTCACCGAAGACCTGAAGATCATCACCGTACCGACCTTCGTCATGCACGGCGATGACGACCAGATCGTGCCGATCGCCGACTCTGCCCTGCTCTCGTCCAAGCTGCTGCAGAACGCCACGCTGAAGGTCTACGAGAAATTCCCGCATGGCATGTGCACCACCCACGCAGACATCATAAACCCCGACATCCTCGCCTTCATCAAAGGCTGATCCGTGATGTTACCGGGCGCCGATCAGGCGCCCGGTTGCCACGATGGCTTGCCATCCTACACGCCGGCATCCTGGCCACGTCCATCGATTGATGGCCAGTGACTCATTTTCCCATGAAACCGTTTTCGCCGATTTGCGTTTAGCGGCCATGAAAAGAGAACGTGAACCCTCATCAAAGGCTTACCGGCAGGATCGTTTCGAAAACACCGAGCGCGCCGCCAAGGAAACCATCGAAGCGGAGCAGCGGGCCCGCCGGGAAAAAACCAAGCGGCTGAAAGAGCTGCGCCTGTCGCAGCAGGGCGCCAAGGACCCCGCAAAGTAGATCTCACGCTCGCACGATCCGGTCGACACCCCGATCGGTCTCATATCCAAGCCCTGCCGCCCTCGCCCGCATCTTCCAGTGCGTGCCCAGAATTGTTTTTGAATTTCGGACCTTCGCCCATCTTGCAGAGCAAAGATCGCGAAATTATCTTTTTCACGAAAGCGATTCACGGCATCCAAAAAGGGCAGATTGCGATGTCAGACAAGCTGTTTAGCACGCGTGACGAACCGCTCGCCTCCGAGGACCTCGATGTGTGCAGGCGTGTCCACGAATCTCTCTGTAGCGGGCTAAAGATCGACCGATCAGGCAGGGAGGCCGACCGCTTAGGCGCCCTCATCATCGAGCTTTACCGCCAGGGTGTGCATGACGAGAACCAGCTTCGGTTGCTGGCCGGCGGAAGGTGAGCCTGATAGCTTGAGACGTCACGTTACCTGCAGCTTCTCCATTTCCCTCGGCGTCAAGCCTGCCTGATCCGCCACCATTGCGGGATTTGGTGTATGCCTGCCGGACGGCTTTGGTGTCGGAGGTCAGTCTCGACGCGGCGGCGCGTCCGGGGTTGAAGCGGCTGTTCACGGAATAACCGAAGGCCTATCATTACCTACGTTCGTGATCGCGCACATACACCGCCTCATTCCATCCCAAAATGAAACCTATTCCCTTCCCCTGCGTTATTCTCTCGATACATCCGTTTACCCAAGGTGAGTAAAATGAACAAATTCGCCATCATTGCCCTGTCGATAGCGACGGCCTTCTCCGGAATGCCGGCCTCGGCAGGCCCGGCTTTCGTGCCGAGCCCGGTGCAATCGGCGCAGCCGGCGCCTCAAAATACCGATGCCCGCATAATGACCGTTGGCTGCAACAACTTCACGAACTGCCCGGGGCAGTTCAGTAATAATCGCAGGTGGTATCGCAACCGCCACAACTATCGCGACCGGAACTACTACCGCGACGACCGCTATGGCTGGGATCGTCGCTACGATCGCAGATATCGCCGCAACGACAACACTGGTGCCATCATCGGCGGCTTGGCGGCCGGCGCCATAATCGGCGGCATCATTGCTTCGCAACCGCGCGCACGTGCCTATAGTTCTGGTTCGCATGCGGAGTATTGCTATAGCCGCTACCGGTCGTACCGCGCCTACGACAATACGTACCAGCCGAACTACGGCCCACGCCGCCAGTGCCGTTAATCCGGTCCGCATTTAGCAGCAAGCCTCGCATGAAGATGCGGGGCTTTTTGATGCCTGCTCCGAACCAGCGCGCCCGCTTTAAACCGGCCATCAACCGTGCTTGACTTCGGCTTCAGCCACGCGGATCGAACCCTGAATTTCCTGCGGCCAGATAGAGCGTGATCGATGACATTTGCATATACCGCAATGCCCGCTGGTCCCGTCATCCTGCTGCCGCCGGATCTGGAAAACCTGTCGGGCTTCGAAGCGGCACTCGCCGCCGGCTGGTCTCCCGATCCGCGCCGCGCGGGCGATGAAGCCTATGTTTACGGTGAGCTTCAGCGGCTGCGCCAGGACAGATCAAGCTTTCTCGGCAATCTCATTCCTGATGGCAGGCGATGCACCGGATCCGGATCGCTGCCTCTCACCACGCGTCGGTTCTGGATCTGGGACGGCGAAATCTGCGGCAGCATCAGCCTGCGTTTTCAAGCGTGCACCGAGGAGTTGCCGCCCGAAGTGTCGGGCCATGTGGGATATTCCGTCGTGCCGTGGAAACAGCGCAATGGCCACGCGACCGCTGCGCTGAGCCTTCTGATGGCCGTGGCATCGAAGGAAGGTCTCGACCGCGTGGTCGTCCTCTGCAACGAGGACAACGACGCCTCGCGGCGCGTGATCGAGCGCAATGGCGGCGAATTGTTCATGCGCGGCCCGCATCCCTCCGACAGGCCCGATCAGATAAAACTGTATTTCTGGCTGAAGCCCGGAGCCGCCGGCTGACGTGACGCGCGACGGATTTGCAGACGGACGGAGCACAAGCCTTGCCTGCCTTTGCTCCGTCCGTCCCGTCAGCCTGGGGCGGGCTGAGTGCTGGTCGCGGCGGCAGTCGCCGCCGCGCATCGTCTCTCAATAGGTCGCCGCTGGTTTCGGCTTCTTCTCGGTCCATTGCGGCGGCGCGCCGTATTTGGCGGCTACCGCCCCCATCAGTCCGGGCGGCCGGCCGAAGGCGTCGCAGGCGGCGTATTTCGGTTTGCCGCCGAGCCAGGATTTCATCCGCTGCCCTGAGGGAAGCGAGATATCCATTCCCTTCGGCTCCTTGCCTTTGATCAGCATGCGGGAAAACTCGCTGCTGAATTTCGAAGCCAGGCTATAGGCATCGCCGACTTCGGAAACACGGGGGTTGTTCTGCAGCGAGTTTGCCCCGCGCGACCAGACGATTGCCGCCCGCTGCACGCCACCGCTGTCGACGGCCTCCGCCTCGACCGCCAGTCCGCCAAGGCCGGCCGGCAGCCGGGGCACGCTGACGGGCAGTACGAAACCGGTGCCGACGGTCACGACGGTCGAAACACCCGCCATCGCCTTGTTGGTCGGCACGATGTCGGTGACGACGGAGCGGATCGTCAGATCCGCCGGCTGGCCGGCAGAGACCAGTTGGTATTTGTCGCTCAGCGAAATGCAGAGCGCCCGATCCAGAGCGTTCGCCACCATCACGCGGTCGGCGTTCGATTTGACGCGAGTCGCGGCGTTGAAAGCGAAGGTCGTCGGCACGATGCTGACCGTCTTTGCCGGACTAAGGCGCGTCCCATCGACATAGACGCGCGATTTCGACAGCTTGCCCTTCGGCGCGCCGAGATTGCCGTAGGAGGAGAGCGTGCCGGCCTCCTTTAGCGGCACCGAACTGCACCCGGCCGCGGCCATGGCGAGCGCCACCGGCAGAGCGAGGGACAAGCCTCTCGACGCCACGGGGAAGGAAAATAGGAATGGATTGCTGCGCACGCTGTCTGGCCTCCGTCGCCGATAGCGCATAACCCCGAAAATCGAGATCGATTTTAGGAAAGGATTATGCGCAGGTTTAAAACGCTAGAGCGTCCTTGGCGCGTCCTGTCGGACGCGCGGCGCTCTAGTATCGGGCGAAAGTGGCGGTCGAGAATTGCCGCAACATTACAGATCGCTTCCCTGAGTCTTTGCTGGTCAGAACCAGGGCGGATGCTGCTCAAGCAAGCCTGACCTATGCGAGTTCGATCACCACCCGCGTCCCGACGGCGCCGCTCTCGATGCTGACCTCGCCGCCATGGTTTACGGCGACCTGTTTGACGAGGCTGAGGCCGAGACCGGCGCCCCTGCTCTTCGGGGTGACGCGATAAAACGGCTCGAACACCAGCTCCCGATGTTCGGCCGGAATGCCAGGCCCTTCGTCGGCGACCGTGATCCGACCGCCGCCGGAAGGTGAGCCCGACACAGAAACCGTGATTATGCCGCTGTTGCCTCCGTGGTCGATGGCATTGCGCACAAGGTTGCTCACCGCCCTCGGTAGCGCCGACGGGCTGCCCTTGCGTTTCAGGCTCTTGACCTCGCTCTGAAACGAAATCTGATAGCCAGCGGCAATCGCCAGCGGCGCCTGATCGGCAACCGTCATTCGGGCGATCTCGACGAGATCAACCATTTCGTCGAGATCGGCCGCCTGATCGTTGCGCTCGAAATCGAGCAGTTGCTCGGCCGCTTGCGCGAGCCGCGCCACGTCGTCGAGCAGCCGCTGCCGCTCGCGCCCATCGGGCATCCCGTCGATCCGCGTCTGCATGATAGCGATCGGGGTCCGAAGCTCATGCGCCGCGTCGAGCAGGAAACGCTGGCGTTTCTTAAACTCGTTCTCAAGCCGCTCAAGCGTTCCGTTAAAAGCAATCACCAATGGTGCGATTTCTGTGGGAATACCATCCACCGGCAATCGGGCTCCTTGCCGACGGGGTTCGATTTCCGATGCTTTGCTCGCTATATCCTTCACGCCGGCCAAAGCGCGCGCTACGACGCGGGGGATCGTTAGAAAAACCCCGGGCAAAGCGATGGCCAAAAGTGGTGTGTAAATGAGGTAGGTTTTGCCGAGTATTGCCAGGAATGCGGAGCTTCTGCTGGCGTTTCCGCCGTACATCACTCTGTACTCGCCTTCTGCAGTATCGACACGGTCGATGGAGGCGACCTCGGTCGTACCAGACGCCCCTCGTATGTCGGCGTCTTTGATGAGGTAGACGTACCGGGCTAGGTCCGCATAGGGCGCCGGTATTACGCCGTAGGAGGCCGTTTCTCCACTGGGTGTTGCGACGAAAAACCAGAGCCTGTTGTTCTCAGCCTTGAACGACCTGAGACGCGGGCTATCAGCTATGGCGATCCTGCCCTGCGAGTCACGCGTAAGAGCTTCCTCGAGGGCTGCAGTCAGCTGAACCTGCATTCCTTCATTGGGCGAGAGGATGCTGGTGGCGTAAATGCAAAGCCCGATGATGACAGTCGCAACAACAGCCACGAAAAGGATACTGAGCTGCCAGCTGAGCGTCCACCAGAGTGAAAGGTTCGACTTGGTCGCCTCGCGCATCATTCTTCCTTCATGAGATAGCCGACGCCGCGGATATTATGGATCGCGACGCCGGCGCCGGCATCGATCAGCCGCTTGCGCAACCGTGAAATATGCGCGTCGAGCGCATTCGACTGGATTTCCTCCTCGTAGTTATAAACCGCCGCCTCCAGCGTCGAGCGCAGCACCGTCTTCTCCTTGCGCCTGGCAAGGGCTGCAAGCACCAGAAGTTCGCGCCGGGGCAGGTCGAGCGACACGGCATCGACGGTGACGCCGAGATGCAGCGGGTCGATCACCATCCGCCCGGCCGTGATCCTGAGTTCGGCCAGTTCAGGCGATCGCCGCAGCACGGCCCTGAGCCGCGCCATCAGCTCCTCGACCAGGAACGGCTTTCCGAGATAGTCGTCCGCCCCGAGGTCGAGGCCCTCGATCCGCTCCTTCGGCTCGTTCAGCGCCGTCATCACGATGATCGGCGTATCCTTCCCCGTCCGCCTGAGCTCGGGAATGAAGCTCAGCCCCTCGCCGTCGGGCAGGCGCCGGTCGAGCAGGATCGCATCGTAGAGGTTCTGCCGCGTCAGCTCGACCGCATCGACCAGATGCACCGTGTGGTCGGTGACGATCCCATGTTTGCCGAGTGCAGCCGACAGCGCCTCCGCCAACTCCCTCTCATCCTCTATCAACAGTATCCGCATCGCCCGTCCATTGTCTCGCTCTCCCCTCTGTCCGCCACAAGGGTTGCGGCAGCATTGCGGAGCTTGCAAGGCAGCCGGTCATGCTGCCGCAATTGTTGGGGTCCAGCACAACGAATATCCGCAGCAGCTGGAGATCAAGATGATCCGACATATCCTTCGTCTCCTGACGAGACACTTCTTCTCCGCCTTCATCCTTGCCGCGCTGCTCGCGGCCCCGCTCGTCATTCTGCACACGCTTCACGAAAAGACGGCATTCGAGAACGGCCTGCTGATGGATGTCCGATGATGCAGCGAGCGAACCTCAGGCGGTCTTACCGTCTGCCATGCAATAGGCCGAGAATGCCTGAAGATAGGCCTGCACCCTGGAACGGTTTTCCGCTGCCTCGACGGCCTTGAACACCTCGGCCGGCTCCAGTTTCATCAGAGGAAGCCTGAGGAAAATATCGCCCGCGAACCGGTCGGTGATGGTCGCAAGAACGGTGCGAAGACCGGCCAGCATCTCGTCGCCGCGATGGGATGCGTGCAGCAGGGCGATCGGCTTATGGACGATCTCATCTCCCGATACGAGCCAATCGATCGCATTCTTGAGGCCGCCGGGGATGGATCGCACATATTCCGGGCTGGTAATGATCACCCCATCGCTCTGAGCGATCACATCGATGAAATCCCGCACCGCCTCCGGTAGACATTCTCCCTCGAGATCGGGCGAGAATACCGGCAATCGCCCCACGCCGTCGAAGATCGAAATCTCGATCTCATTTGGCGCAACGGCGCGGACAGCCTGCAGCATGGCCGTATTGGTGGAATTGCGCCGGGCGCTGCCGGATATTGCGAGAATCTTCATGACCCTAACAGGAAATGATTGATCGTGGCTGTCAACGCAAAAGGCTACGCCAGGCGCGATTGAGTAGCGCCCCAAAAAGCGACTTTTGCTTGAACTGGCCGAGCCCCGCGTTAGCCTGGATGCTGCTGCCGAATCGGCTGGAATTACCCCTTGAGGAAATACACATGTCGGCTTTGATCGAGGCGCGGGGCGTCAGCAAACGCTTCCGGCAGCACAAGAGATTTCCGGGCCTGATGGGCGCGCTCAAGACGCTGGTGACCAACGAATATACGGAAGTTCTGGCTGTTTCCGACATCGGCTTCGACATCGCGGCAGGTGAAGCCGTTGGCTATCTCGGTCCAAATGGCGCCGGCAAATCGACGATGATCAAGATGATGACCGGCATCCTGGTGCCGAGCGACGGCACGCTCTCGGTGCTCGGCCGGACGCCGCATCTGCGGCGGATGGACAATGCCCGCGAGATCGGCGTCGTTTTCGGCCAGCGCAGCCAGCTGTGGTGGGACCTGCCGCTGGTCGACAGTTTTACCTTGCACCAGCGGATCTACGACATCCCCGCCGCCCGCTATGCGGATAATCTCCGACGCTTCAGCGAGTTGCTTGATTTGACGCCCTTTCTCGACCGCGCGGTGCGCCAGCTCAGCCTCGGCCAGCGCATGCGCGCCGAGATCGTGATGTCGCTGCTGCACGATCCCAAGATCCTCTTTCTGGACGAACCGACCATCGGGCTTGATGTGGTCGCCAAGGATGCGGTTCGGCGCTTTCTCGCCGAGATCAACCGCGAGCGCGGCGTCACCATCATTCTCACCACCCACGACCTGCAGGACATCGAAACCATCTGCCCGCGGCTGATCATGGTCGATCACAGCAGGCTCATCTTCGATGGCGAGTTGAAGAGCCTGCGCGCGGCATTGGGCTCGGCCCGGCGGCTGACCCTCGAATTTGCCAGCGACCCTGGCCCACTGCCGCTCAGCACCGCCGCACTCGTCAGCGACGAGGGCTTGCGCAAGAACTATCTCATCGAGCGTGAAGACATCTCGCTGGTCGCTATCCTGTCGGAAGTCGGCAGCGGGCGCGGTCTCAAGGATGTGGCGCTGCACGAGCCCGACATCGAAGAGGTCATCCGCACCTTCTACCAGCGGCGCAATGCCAAGGCTCTGGCATCATGAGCGCCTATTTCGCCTTCGCGCGCAGTTCCTTCCATTCGCAACTCGCCTACCGCAATGAAGTATGGGCCAATATCTTCGGCAAACTCGTGCAGGTCTTCGCGCGTGTCGCCATCTGGCAGGCGGCCTATGCCGGCATCGGCGCAATCGTGGTCGACGGCGTCTCCCTGCAGCAGATGGTGACCTATGCCCTGCTCGGCGGCGCGGTGATGGGCGCTACCCGCCCTGAAAGGATCATCGGCGAGATCGGCCGGTCGCTCAAAACAGGCGATATCGCGGTTTGGCTGCTCAAGCCCTTGTCCTATCCGCTCTATCTCTTCGCCAACGAATGCGGCAGCTTCGGCTATCGCCTGATGACCCAGGTCATTCCGACCATCGCCTTCACCGCGTTGTTTTACGGCATGCTGCCGCCGGCGACCCTGTTCGATGGCCTGATGTTCATCGCCTTCTGGGCGCTATCCTTTACGCTGCTGTTCCTGATGTCGGCGCTCTTCGGCCTCGTCGCCTTCTGGCTGATGACAAGTTTCTCGCTGGACTGGATACTGGGCGCCCTGCTGCAATTGTTCTCGGGCCTGCTGATACCGTTCTGGTTCTTCCCCGAACCGCTGGCCACAATTGCCCGCCACCTGCCCTTCGCCTGGGTGGTCTACTATCCCAATGCGATCTATCTCGGCAGGCTTTCCACGGCCGATGTCTGGCTCCATTTCGGCCTGGGCCTTGCCTGGGCGGCGTTGTTCCTTACCGGCGTCCTCTGGCTGTGGCGCTGTGCCTCCGGCCGCATCACCGTGCAGGGAGGTTGATCGTGCTCATTCATCACCTACGCGTCCTTCCGCTGCTGGTCCGAATGCATGTCCGCTGCCAGATGGAATATCGCGGCGCTTTCTGGCTCGACCGTCTTGCGCAGATCCTTTCCTATGGCAGCGTCTTCGCCACCATCGGCATCCTGCTTGCCCGCTTCGACACGCTCGGCGGCTGGACCTGGCCGGAGCTGGCGCTGCTGTTCAGCTTCCAACTGCTGGCTTATTCGCTCGGCGCCGCGATGAGCTTCGTGCAATTGCGCGACCTCGAAGAACTGGTGCGGCTCGGCACTTTCGACACGCTGCTGGTCAAGCCTTTCAGCCCCTGGGCCTATCTGGTCTTTTCCGGTCTCAATATCGGCTATACCGGCCACGTCATCCTCGCGGTAGCGCTGATGGGCTGGGCCGTTCTGTCCGTCGACTTCTCCTGGTCGGTCTGGTCCGTGTCGTTCCTCGTAGCCGCGCTCCTCAGCGCGACGCTGCTGACCGCGGCCCTCATCACCATGATCGGCGCCACGGCGCTGATCTGGGTGCGCTCCAACCACCTGTTCTCGATCTTCTTCGGCTTTTGGGAATTGACGCGCTACCCGCTCAACATTTTCCCCGGCGGCATCCAGACCATCCTGATCACCGCGGTCCCGCTCGCCCTCACCAGCTCGGTCCCCGTCGGCGCCCTGCTCGGCAAGCCCATCCCGATCCTCGGGGACTGGGCCGGGCCTGTGGCTCTCGCAGCCGGCCCGATCTGGGTATTGATATCAATCGCCTACTGGCGGTATGCCACCGGCAAGTACCAGGGTGCCGGCGGCTGATCGGGGGACCGACCTTCCTCGATATCAGGATGCCTGCGACAACGATCTCGCGCGGACCTCGAGGAACGCCGCCGTCAGCTTGGCCAGTACGGGTGAGGTGCATGTACCGTTGGCCCCGCCGATCGGGTCGACGATGTGGATCTGCCGGAGATCCTCCATGAACTCGTCCCACAGCGGCGGCCCGCCTTCTTCGAGAAGCTGCGCACGGATGCTCAACTCCTCGCTCACAGGCAGATGCCGCCGTCCCCAGGCACCGATCATGGCAAAGACCGGCACGAGCTGTATCGCTGGCTCCGCCAGGCTGTAGATCGCTTTCTGGCTGTGGCTCGGGTCGTCTCGCTTGCTGATGAACCCCAGCGAGAGCAGACGCTTCAGCCTGGCAGCCAGAATGTTGGAGGCAATCCCCTCCTCCGAATGGGTCAGAAGGTCGCGGAAATGGCGGCGGTTGCCGAACATGATGTCCCTGATGATGATGAGGCTCCACCGGTCGCCCAGCACTTCCATCGTCAGGTTGATCGGGCAGCCCGACCGCAGTTCAATATCCACGAATTCTCTCCTTAAAACTGGTTGCAATATAGGATCACTTATGCGACAACGCAACTAGTTTCGGTATGCAATCAGGTGGAGGAGAGCAGCATGTCCAAGGTGCGTGTCGCAGCATTTTCCCTTTCCGTGGATGGTTTCGGCGCCGGGCCGGAGCAAAGCATGAACGATCCGCTGGGCAAGCGGGGAACGGAGATGTTCGAATGGTTTTTCCGTACCCGCACCTTCCGCGCAATGATCGGAAAGGACGGCGGTTCTGAAGGCGTCGACGAGGGTTATGCGGCCAGAGGCATGGCGAATTTCGGCGCCTTCATTCTCGGACGCAACATGTTCGGCCCTATCCGCGGCGATTGGCCGGATGATGCCTGGAAGGGCTGGTGGGGACCGAACCCGCCTTATCACTCGCCGACCTATATCCTGACGCATTATCCCCGCGAACCGATCGTCATGGAGGGCGGCACGACGTTTCACTTCGTCACCAGCGGCGTCGAGGAAGCGCTTGACAAGGCGAAGGCTGCGGCCGGCGGCAAGGATGTGAAAATCGGCGGCGGCGTCAGCACCGTCCGTCAGTATCTGCAGGCCGACCTGATCGACGAACTGCATTTCGCCGTCTCGCCGGTCGTGCTCGGCAAGGGCGAGGCGATGTTTGCAGGCATCGACCTCCCGGCCCTCGGCTTCCGCGTCGCCGAGCATGTCGCGACCGAACACGCCACGCATATCGTGCTGGCGAAATAAGCGAGCCTCTTCGGGACTAGGACTCGACATCCATCCAGAGGCGCCCTCCAATGACCGATGTTGAGGATGCCGCGCTTTCCCTTGCCGCCCCGTTGCGTCACCGCCGATAAGCATCAGCGCCCGAGAGAGCCTCATCCTGAGGGACTTCGAAGGACGAAGCGGGTGTGCCGCCGGGACGTTATGCTCGGTCCTGGCCAAACCCAAGCCGTTCAAGGTAGGCGCAAAACATATCGGCCATGGCGTCAATTCGAAGAGGATATCGAGCTGTCGATGCGGACCTGATGACGCCAGGCCGTTGCCCGGCCGAGCGCGCGTGCCGGCCGGGCAACGGCCCGTTTCATTGTCGGAGCTTCACCGCAGTACAGCGCCGTAGCGCAGCCCGTCGACCAGCAGTGACACCATACGCCGGGCATGTTCGGCCCCTTGGGCGTAGGCGTGCATGCTGAGGCTTGCGGCCGCATTCAAAAGATCCTCGGCGGCGATGTCGGTGCGGACCTCGCCGGCGGCAGCGGCGGCGTCGAGAAGCGAGCGAAGAGCCGGCTGCAGCCGCTGCTGGAAGTAGGCGGGCAAGGCATCGAAGGCTGGGTTGCCGGAGTGCAGGGCCGCGGCAAGCCCGCGCTTGGCCGCAATGAAATCCACGAAACGCTGCATCCATCTGGCCAGCGCTTCGCCCGGCGCATGCTCGGCGGCAAGGATCGGCGCAGCGTCGGCGCAGGCGTCGATTTCGCGGCGGAAGACGGCAACGACGAGGTCGGAACGCTCGGGAAAATGCCGGTAAACGGTACCGATGCCGACGCCGGCCTTCTCCGCGATCTCACGCACCGGGGCATCGACGCCGGAGGTCGCAAACACGGTCAATGCCGCCTGAAGCAGCCCGTCGAGATTGCGCTTGGCGTCGGCGCGCACGCGCCTGTCCGCCCTTTCCCCGGGCTTCAGGCCGTCCTCCTGCTCTTTTTTGTCGTCGCTCATCATTCACTCACTTGCAAAACGGAACGTTGTTCCGTATGTAAACGGAATACGGTTCCGTTTATGCAAATTAACACAGCGCGACGATGTTGGCCACATCGATGCGCACGAAGTTCGTCTCCCAATAAAAGGAACAGACCATGCAATACCGCACGCTTGGAAGAACCGGCATCAAGGTCAGCCCCTATTGCCTCGGCGCGATGATGTTCGGCACCGCCGGCAATCCCGACCACGAGGATTCGATCCGGATCATCCACAAGGCGCTCGATGCAGGCATCAACTTCATCGATACCGCCGATATCTACAGCCGCGGCGAATCCGAGGAGATCGTCGGCAAGGCGCTCAGGGGCCGGCGCGACGACGTCGTGCTCGCCACCAAGGCGCATCTGCCGATGGGCGAAGACCCGAACCGGCAGGGCAATTCACGCCGTTGGCTGACCCGCGCAGTCGAGGATTCGCTCCGCCGCCTGCAGACCGACCATATCGATCTCTACCTGATCCACCGGCCGGCACCCGATACCGACATCGAGGAGACACTATCGACCCTCACCGACCTGATGCGGGCGGGCAAGGTGCGTGCCGTGGGATCGTCGACCTTCCCCGTCTCGGAAATTATCGAGGCGCAATGGGTTTCCGAGCGCCGCGGGTTGGCACGTTTCCGCACCGAGCAGCCGCCCTATTCAATCCTCAACCGCAGCATCGAACGCGAGGTGCTGCCCGCCTGCGAGCGTTACGGAATGGGCGCGATGGTGTGGAGCCCTCTGGCGATGGGCATGCTCACCGGCAAATACCGCAAGGGCGCCCCGCAACCCGACAGCGCCCGCGCCAAACGCTTCCCCAGGCAGATGAACGACGAGCGCCGGCTGGACGCGGTCGAACGGCTCATCCCGCTCGCCCAGCAGGCAGGGCTCTCTCTGGCGCACATGGCGATGGCCTTCACCATCGCCCATCCCGCCGTCACCTCGGCGATTATCGGCCCGCGCACGATGGAGCACTTCGACGATCTGCTTGCCGGCGCCGGGGTGAGCCTGACGGACGAAATCCTCGACCGGATCGACGCGATCGTCCCACCCGGCACCGACACCGGCCCGTTGGAAGCGGCCTATAACCCGCCTGCGGTAACGCAGCCGAACCTGCGCCGCCGCCCGATAACGGAGCGCTTCGCCGCCTGACCGGCAGGGGGTGAGGCCCGGTCCTGCGAAGCAGGAGCGATCGATCCAGTGAATCGATCGCAGGGCCGAACGCCCTGAGCCATGCGAAGGGCGCCGGACAGCGGCGCCTCCCCTAATTTGGACAGCTCAAAGCGAGCGTCACTTAAAGACGTTTCTCAAAGAACCTGTCCGGGTATGGGTCGTCATTGAAACGATCGATCTCATTCCAACCGGTTCCGCGATAAAGCTGCGTTGCCTCGGGCAGAGCACTATTCGTATCCAGACGCAGGAGCTTGATGGATAACTCGCGGGCGATGTTCTCGGCGGCCGTCATAAGGCGCGTTGCGAGCCCAAGGCCACGCGCGGATGGGGCGACCCAGAGCCTTTTGATCTCCGCAACCTCGCCGCCATTGCCCTTCAGCCCGACACAGCCGATCGGCAGGCCATCCGACATGGCCACCAGGAACGCACCGCGCGGACGGATCATATCCTTGGCGTCAGGATCGCGAGAAAGCGATACATCGAAACCCTTCTCGAAGCGGCGCGCGAGTTCGCCGTAATATTCGCGGAGACAATAGCTGGCGTCCTCGTGCCGCGGATCTTTCTCCTCGAGCACGATCTGCTCACGCCTCAGCGAAGAAGCGACGATATCCATGGCGCGCAGCAGTTCGTCCGGGCGGCGATGGCGCGCCAGAAACGATTTCGCCTGCGCATTGGAAAGCGCTTCATAAGCCTGAAACTCGCAACGGCCGGTTTCGGTCAGCCTGGCAACGCGGCGACGCGCGTCCTGAGGGTTCGGCACCGTCTCGATGAGCCCCTCCTCTTCCAGACTGCGCAGCAGACGGCTCATCAGCCCCGAGTCGAGACCGAGATAATCGCGGATCACCGCAACATCCGTTTGTCCCCGGCCGATCGAATTGAGAACGCGGGCTGCGCCCAGCGGACGACCGCGTCCGAGGAACGACGTATCGAGAGCGCCGACTTCGGAGGTGACGGCACGGTTGAAGCGACGGACACGAGCGACAGGATCGTAAGTCATATTATCTGACTTTAGTCAGATAATTGATCCTGTCAATTCAAAGCACTCAAAGGAAGGGCATAAATGAGCCGCGCACTTCCCCGCCATCCGCCTTGCGCAGCAGCATCGCCTCGCCTATGGGAACGACAACGTCCGCAAGGCCTTCCCGTGTTCCGTTTTGCCCTTCACGCCCTGATCGTTCTCATCCTGACGCTGCTGACGCAGATCGGCGGCATCGCCTATCTCGTAGCGCTGGCCGCATCGCGCGGCTGGGGCTTGCGGCGGCTTCCGGCAAAGTTTGCAATCTTTCTGCTTTGTTATGCCGGCGCCACCTTTACCGCGAGCCTCGCCGCGCCGATCTTCGGGCGGGTTGCCCTCTCCTGCGTCGCCGACGCTGCAGACAGGCTCGTGGTCCGCTCCCCGATCTATTGCCTACTGAACCGCAACTACGTCACCCCAGACGTGCGCGATCTGGCAAAGGCGCTTGCCGCCCACATGGACAAGGAATTCCCCGGAACCGTCACCGTCGCGCTGGATGCGAATTTCCCCTTCTTGAACGGCTTTCCGCTGCTGCCGCATCTGTCGCATGCCGATGGCAAAAAGCTAGACTTCGCCTATTATTACAAGGATGCCGACGGTGCCTTCCTGAATGGCGCCACCCGCTCCCCGATCGGCTACTTCGCCTTCGAGCAACCCGCCCCCGGCGACGAACTGCCATGCGAAGGGCGCAACGACTGGCTCACCACCCGCTGGAACTTCGATGCGCTGCAGCCTCTGTTTCCGGCCTATCGGATCGAGGAGCAGCGCACATCGGCAGCGATCGGCTGGCTGACGAGCGAAGGCGTTGCGCGTTTGGGCCTGCAGAAGATCTTCATCGAGCCGCATCTGAAGAACGCGCTCGGCATCACCGACAGCCATGTCCGCTTTCAAGGCTGCCGCGCCGCCCGCCACGATGACCATATTCATATCCAGGTCGAGTGATCCTCTCGCCCCGCCCAGTCCTTCGCCCTCCTCGGCACCCTCGTCGGCGCCTTTACCATCGCCATCGGCGTCGGCCCGCAAACCACACTCGATTACATCACCCATGCCGTGATGATGCTGCTCCTGGTCACAGGCCTCGTCTTGCTGGCAAGGAACCGGAACGCCTCTCCCCTGGGATAGGGATCGAGCACGACGCCTATCTCAACGGCAGTTCGAAGCTTCGCTTCAGCGTCTCCATCGGCACGTCGGTCTTGACGCTGAGGACGCTCGGAATGCGCGTCAGGTGATCGGCCTGAAAACGCCAGTAGCTATGCAGATCGGCGGTGACGATCCGAAGCACGGCATCACATTCTCCTGTCGTCAGGTAGCATTCCATCACCTCGGGAAACCGCCGGACGGCTTCGGCGAAGCGGAGCGTGACCTCGGCATCCTGGGTCTTGAACCAGACGCGGGCAAAAACCGTCAGTCCCGCCCCGACCTTTGCAGGGTCCAGCACGGCAACGTAGCGATCGATGATACCGGCCTCTTCCAGGAGCCGGACGCGACGCAGGCACGGCGAAGGCGACAGCCCTACCTCCCGCGCCAGATCGACATTCGAAATACGCCCGTCACGCTGAAGTACGCGCAGGATATGGCGGTCGATCGAGTCCAGGATCACTGGCATTTCATAGCTCCGATTCATGCTGGAATGGCATGATATGCCAAACTTTCGCAATTTTGCGGATGCTTCGCAAGCTCATTGCGCAGAGCTTGGCCTATCGTTCCAGCATCGAGATGGAGATGGCTAAATGACGAAGATAGAGAAAATTGTGCTTTCTTATTCGGGCGGGCTGGATACCTCGATTATCCTCAAATGGCTGCAGGAAACCTATGGATGCGAGGTGGTGACGTTCACCGCCGATCTCGGCCAGGGCGAGGAGCTCGAGCCGGCGCGCGCCAAGGCGGAGATGTCAGGGGTCAAGGACATCCGCATCGTCGATCTGCGCGAGGAATTCGTCAGCGACTTCGTCTTTCCGATGCTGCGGGCGAACGCGCTCTATGAGGGGCACTACCTGCTGGGCAGCTCCATTGCACGGCCGCTTATTGCCAAGCGTCTGGTCGACATAGCCCGGGAGGTCGGCGCGGATGCCATTGCCCACGGTGCGACAGGCAAGGGCAATGATCAGATCCGGTTCGAGCTGGCCGTCAATGCGCTTGACCCATCGATTAAGGTCATTGCTCCCTGGCGCCAATGGAACATCCGCTCCCGCATGCAGCTTCTGGAATATGCCGAGAAGCATCATATCCCGGTGCCGAGCGACAAGCGCGGCGAGGCGCCGTTCTCGATCGACGCCAACCTGCTGCACACCTCGACCGAAGGCAAGATCCTCGAAAATCCGGCGGAGGTCGCGCCCGATCATGTCTATCAGCGCACGGTCGATCCGGTCGATGCTCCCGACACGCCTGAGATCATCACCATCGGTTTCGAGAGGGGTGATCCGGTTTCGGTGAACGGCAAGGCCATGACGCCGGCCGCATTGCTGACCGAGCTCAATGGACTGGGCGGCCGGCACGGCGTCGGGCGGCTCGATCTCGTTGAAAACCGCTTCATCGGCATGAAGTCGAGGGGAATATACGAAACGCCGGGAGGCACGATCCTGCTTTCGGCGCATCGCGGCATTGAATCGATCACGCTCGACCGCGTCGCCGCCCACCTGAAGGACGAGATCATGCCCCGATACGCCGAGCTGATCTACAACGGCTTCTGGTTCGCGCCCGAGAGGGAAATGCTGCAAGCGCTGATCGACCACAGCCAGGCTTTCGTCAGCGGCGAAGTGACGCTCAGGCTCTACAAGGGAAGCGCCTCGGTCATCTCCCGCGCCTCCCCCTTCTCACTCTACTCCGCCGACCTCGTCACCTTCGAAGAAAGCACCATCGCCTTCGATCATCACGATGCGGAAGGTTTCATCAGGCTTAACGGACTACGGCTCAGGAGTTGGGCCGCCCGCAACGGCAGATGACCGCCCGATCTTACGTCAGCCAGAGCACTCAACGCTCACGACGCTCCAAACGCCTTCACTTCGACCGGCAGGAAAGCTGCGAGGGTCAGATGGGCGGATAGGTCAATGCCCACATTGACGGCATCTTCCCTCGCAGTTGGCCGAAGCAGTCAAGGCATCCATGGAGAAGCCCCAAATCCGATTTCAAACGATTTTTAAAATAGCCACTCCGAAAGCTAATCGATTTTAATTTTATCGTTAAAATTTTCTTGTTGCAGCGCAAAAGAATTTAGACATTAATTTTTGCAGATGCTCAGTTTATTCGTTGGAGAACTCGCATGACTGTGACATTTCCGCTAACCGAAAAGCGCGACGCCGAGACATTGCTGAAACACTTGACGTCGCACAATCTCAGCGTTCCGGGAAACTGCGTCGTGTCGCTCAAGGCGCACGTCGCCCAGGTCTCATCCTCTCATACGACCGCGCTCGGCACCGCCCGTACCGCCTGGTAGTCCCGAGACGTCGAATTGCGGCAATCAAACTGGCCTCAGCCGTCGTAGACGACAGCAATCTTGTTCCCAGCCGGGTCGCGCACGTAAGCGGAATACCAGTTCGGCCCGTAGTGCGGACGTAGACCAGGCGCGCCGTCGTCCGCTCCGCCATTTGTCATGGCCGCATCGTAAAAAGCGTCCACCTCGGCGTGAGACTTGGCCATGAAACCAGCCATCGAGCCATTTCCGGCGCTCGCCGGCTCGCCGTTAATCGGCTTGCAAACCCATAAAACGAAACCATCACCCTTCCCGCCTTGGGAATAGGCGCTCCATCCGGGAAATTCCCGATGTTTGCTCCATCCGATCGTTGCCAGGGTCGCATCATAAAAGCCATTCGATTTGACGGAATCGATTGCACCGACGGTTGCGTAGACGCTCATGATCTTTCCTCCCTGCTCCAAGATCGGAAGAATCCATATCGCAAATATGTGAACACAACAAGAACAGGAAGCTGCATTTTCCGCGGAAGGTCGGTGACCAATCGCAGCCGATGGTTATTGCCGTGTCTGCAAAAATTCCTATTCTGGGCGCCGCCGATGGCGACAGCACCTGAGGCTTCACGGCTATTCTGACAGGGAATTTGGATCATCATGACGACTGTGAGCCGCCCTGATCTCAGCGATATCCACCGTGGCGACTGGGTGGATCGCCGGTTGCCGGCCGCATGGCGGCCATATACGCGGTTGGCGCGGGTGGATCGCCCGGTCGGAATATGGCTGACGCTGTTCCCGTGCTGGGCCGCCCTTATCCAGGCATCGCACGGTCTCGCAGATCTCAGGCAATTGGCGATCTTCTCTCTCGGCGCTCTTCTGATGAGAAGTGCCGGTTCTACGGTCAACGACATCGCCGATCGGAAGTTTGATGGCCATGTCGAGCGGACCCGCTTTCGACCTCTGGCAAGTGGAGAGATCGTCACGCTACAGGCCTTTATCTTCCTGACCGTTGAACTCGCACTGGCGGCTTCGCTGCTGTTTTTCCTGACGCCCTACACGCGCCTCATCGCGATATGTGTCCTGCCGCTTGTCTTCGTCTATCCACTCTGCAAACGCTTCACCCACTGGCCCCAGGCTATCCTGGGCGCGGCGTTCAACTGGGGGATGCTGATGGCATGGGCCGAGGCTACAGGACATATCCCGGCTGGCGCCGTGCTGATGTGGGCCGGGGCCATCGCCTGGCAGATCGGCTATGATACGATCTATGCCTATGTCGATCTGAAGGACGACACCCGCCTTGGCCTGAAATCGACGGCAATCCTGTTCGGCCGGCACGGCAAGGCCTTGATCGGCCTGTTCTATGCTCTGGCGGTCGGCGCGTGGTCACTCGGGGGCTGGCTATTGGAAATGTCGCCGCCTTATGCGATCGGAATGCTGGCAATCGCCGTCCATCTTGCCTGGCAGACACAGCGGATCGATCTTGCCCGTCCGGAGGTGAATTATCGCCTGTTCCTGGCGAATATCTTGACCGGGGTATTGCTCGCCTGCACGGCTTTGTCAGGCACATGGTAAGCAGCGCGAGGACGTGGCACAGATGACCTATCTCAAACATCCCGTGCTCGCGGCGGCCATAACGCTGGCAGCAATGATGACATCCCTGCATCAGGCGCATGCCGAACAATGTGAGCAGGAAAGCTTCGAAGAGGCAAAATACGTCGTCTGCACGCTGGAACCGGGCAAAGCCGACCTGCGATTGTTCTGGAAGAATGCCGACGGCGCGCCATACCGCACTTTTTCAAGCCTTGCCGAAGCCGTTCGCGCCGAGGGGCGAACGCTGACTTTCGCCGTCAACGCCGGGATGTACCGGGCCGATTTTTCGCCGATGGGACTTTATGTCGAAAACGGCAGGGAATTGAAACCCGCCAATACGACAAAGGCCGAAAGCTCCGCCGGTCAGGTGCCGAATTTCTATAAGAAGCCGAACGGCGTGTTCTTTCTGGGTGAAGCAGGTGCTGCGATACTGCCGACGGATGAATTTCTGAAGCGTCGGCCCAAGGTGCGGTTCGCCACGCAATCCGGCCCGATGCTTGTCATCGCCAACAAGCTGAACCCGATCTTCATCGTCGGCTCGACAGACCGGACCCGCCGCAGCGGTGTCGGCGTCTGCGACGGTGGCGCGGTTCGTTTCGCGATCAGCGAAGACGGGGTGAATTTCCACGATTTTGCACGGCTCTTCCGCGACCATCTGAAATGCCCCGACGCCTTGTTTCTCGATGGCGGACGAGGCGTCGGACTTTACAATCCTGAAATGGGCCGTAACGACTGGTCCTGGCACGGCGGCTACGGCCCTATCTTTGGGCTTGTCGAATAGCGCATGAGGGAGTCGTCTTCATCAAAGCCCGCGATCCCGTCAGCGGGCCTTTGGATCTGGCCGGACGCGGAGCGGCCGCTGTTCCGCCCGATATGCAAACAAAATCTGGAAGAGGCGCTTTGAAAATCAATGGCGGCAATCGCTACGATCCTATGTCTTTCTTTGCGCGGCGATTCTAACGTCGATCGGCTGATCGATTGGAAGTCCTCAGGAGGAGATGAGTGTGAGTGATCCAGCTTCGATGCTCCTTGTTCTCGCCACGGTGCCACAGGGTTCCAAAGCAAGATCAGTCGAGGTCGCGACGGCAGACAAGGTCGGACGGACGGCTCTGAGCGTGACGTTCGATGAGCGCACGGCCCGAGGCACCCCGAATATCGACTACATCGACATGCCGACGTTTCTCGAACTGCCGATCGAGTTTGAGAACGGCGAGATTTCGGTCGACATCCTGGGCGAGCTCCGAGCAGATGCGCCCGACTACGCAAGAGCATTCGCCGGGGTCGCCTATCGCATAACCGAAATCGGATTCGAAGCCGTTTACCTAAGGCCTCTGAATGGTCTCCGGCTTGAGCCTAATCCTCCGCGCTCGCGTCGGGCCGTCCAGTATTTCTCCTATCCTGATTGGCGGTTCGAGCGTCTGCGCGAGGAATATCCAGACGGACGCTATGAGGCCGGAGCCGATATCAGACCCGGCGAATGGATAGAGTTGACACTTCGGATTCAGGATGATCACGTCGCCGCGTCCGTAAACGGCGAGACGGTTCTGGAGATAACGAAGGCCAAGTCACCGCCTTCGGCCGGCCGCATCGGCCTGTTCGTCGACATCGGAACGCAGGCCTATTTCTCAAACTTGAGGATAAGTTCCTAATTCATGTGAGCCAGCCGTCATCCGATCACAGCAAGACCCGGCAGCGGAAGCCGCCGTCCTCCACAAAGCTAGCTCCTCCCCGCACGCACCATTTCGGCGCGCATCCAACTCGAATCTCCCCATGTGGAGAGCCAGATCATTAAATCGGTAAGGGCACCAACGACGGGCAAGAGCAGGGCGTGGCTGAGGCCCCGCCCTTTCTGGCTGTTTTCGGCCGTCCTGAGATGCGCCAGTTCCTGTTCCTGGATCGACGCGATGAGGGCATGAAGCCCGGGATCGCGCTGCGGAAGGAAAGCCAGCTGGTCTTCGAGATGGCGATGGACCGTGCTTTCGACCGCCTCGGTGCAAATCCAGATCATGTTGCGCCCGCCAAGCGCCGTCAGGAGGCCAAGCACAGAACCGCCGAGGCTCCAGAACGCCATGACACGACAAGGCTTGGCGCTCCTTGCAGGCATCGCCGCGCGAAACAGGCAGCAATGGTCGATCTCGTCCCGACGCATCTCTTCAAGCGCCGGCACGATGTCGGGAAACAGCCGCCGGGCCACCAGGATCTGGGCGCCATAGATCCTGATAGCGCCGAACTCGCCCGCATGGTTGACCTTCAGGATACGACGGATGGTGACATCGGGGTCGCGCCTGCCCGACCTGCTCGACGGATTCATCATGACCAGCCTGCCCCCGATTCCCTTGCCGGCAATAAGCAGGACGGTCGCCGCCATCGTCAAGGGGCGCGGCGATGGAGAAGGTCCCGGTCGCCTGCTCCAAGTCCGCTGATGTTATCCCGGTTTTCGTAAGGACCAGCCACTCAGGTCGTAGGCGAGGCCGACAAGGGTTCGTCGATATCTTCGGGAATGAAGCCGCCGGTCTGGCGTCTCCACAAGCGGGCAAACAGGCCGTCTTTTTCGACCAGTTCGTTCGGCCTGCCCTCCTCCACGATGCGCCCGTGATCGAGCACGACGATCCGGTCCATTCTGGCGATGGTCGACAGACGGTGGGCGATGGCAATCACCGTCTTCCCCTCCATGACGAGATTAAGCCTTTCCTGGATGGCGGCTTCGGATTCGCTGTCGAGGGCGGATGTCGCCTCGTCGAGCACCAGGATCGGCGCATCCTTCAGGAGAACGCGGGCGATGGCCACGCGCTGGCGCTGGCCGCCTGACAGTTTGATGCCGCGGTCGCCGACGAAGGCGTCATAGCCCCTGCGGCCTTCGCCGTCGGAAAGGTCGGCGATGAAGACATCGGCACTCGCCATCTTCGCCGCCGCTTCGATCTCGTCCCTCGTCGCCTCCGGCCGGCCGTAACGGATATTGTCGCCGACAGAACGGTGCAGCAGCGCGACGTCCTGCGCGATGACCCCGATGGCACGGCGAAGGCTTGCCTGGGTGACGGCGCGGATATCCTGCCCGTCAACGAAGATCGCGCCGTCCTTGATGTCGTAGAAGCGCAGGAGCAGGTTGGCGAGCGTGGACTTGCCGGCTCCGGAGAGGCCGACCAAGCCGACCTTCTCGCCGGGCTGGACCGTCAGCGACAGATCATCGATGACAGGCTTGACGGACTTATAGGCGAAGCCGACATTTTCGAAACGGATTTCACCACGCTCGACCACGAGGTTCTTCGCATCCGTCCGGTCGGTGATGCTGGGCGGTGTCGTCATAACAGGCATGGCATCTTTGATGGTGCCGATTGCCTGGAAGATCTGTTGGCCCATCTGCAGGAAAACGAAGATCTGCGACGACAGCCGGTTGAGAATGTAGACCGCGCCGACGAATTCGCCGATCGTGAGAAAGCCTTTGACGAGGCCGGAAAATCCAATCGCAAGCATGGTCAGCCACAGCAGCGTGTTGAGAACCACGACCGTCAATTCCGACGAACGATAGATGCGCTGTTCGCTGTGCTGCGTCTGCACAGCCTTTCCTATGATGCGGCGGATCGCGCCTGCCTCGCTATCTTCAGCCGCAAACTGCTTGATCATCTGCATGTTGGTATAGAGATCGGTGATGGCGCCGGCGACAAGACTGCGCTGCTTCGCGGTGCGGCGCGAGCGCTCGACGAAGGTCGGCACGATCCTGGCGGTGAATACGACATTGAGCACGATCCAGATGACGACAGGCAGGGCAAGCTGCCACGCGAGCGCACTCAGCAGGATCACGGAGCCAACCAGCTGCATCAGGAAGCGTGGGATGGACTGGAAGGCCGCGAGGATCTGCTGCTGGACGGCGGAAGAGACCTGCTGTAGCCGTGAGGAAACCTGGCCGGCATAGAGATCATGGAAGAAGGCAAGGTCCTGCCGCTCGACAGCCTTATGGCCCTGCCATTGAATGGCAGCCGGCATGCCGATGCCGAGCGTGTGCGACTTCAGCGTATTGAGCATGAAGGACATGATCGGCATGACCGGAAAAATCAGTAAGCCGAGATTGGTCAGCAGCAGCCATTCATCGCGCAGGAAGGCGGGAGCGCCGTGTTGTGTCACACCATCGACGATAACCGAAAGTCCCCAGACGATCGTCAGGTTGATCGCCTCGAACACCATGGAGCAAAATGCCAGCGTAATCAGCACACCCCGAAACATCGAGATGAAATGCAGGAGTACCGCCACCGGCCCCTTCGACGGCAGTGGCCGGTAGGGGATATCGAGCGGCCGGATCAGGCTTTCGAAAGGACGATAGATCGCATCTGAAATCGACATGGGCCACTCGGATCAGAAATCGGGAGGAGGCGTGGACTCAGCTACGCTGGGTCGCAGAAAACCATCCTCCAGCCGCGAACTCAATTAGAGATTTCAGAAAATCCGCCAACAGGAGGTATTGGTTCGCAAGCGCTGGAAGCAGGCGGCGGCGAAAAGCGCCAATTGCGATCATCACGGGATTGGGGCAGGATGCCATCGTTGTATGGTGCAGGATCGAACCGACGCTCATGCTGACGGGCTCATGTCATTGCGGCAAGGCAAGCTGGACACTTGAGGGTGATCCCGGCTCGATCACCGCCTGCAACTGCACGCTCTGCCGACGCTACGGCACGCTGTGGGCCTATGACTACGAAGGAGAGCGCATCGCTCTCGCCGGTGAGACCGCCTCCTACACCCGCGGCGACAGCGACGAGCCGTCTCTCGAAATATTGTTCTGCCCATCCTGCGCCTGTGTCTTGAGCTGGCGCGGCCTGCGGCTTCCAAAGGATGGCCGCAGGCGCATGGCCGTCAACATGCGGCTTGCGCCACCGGATCTCGTTCAGCATCTGCCCATCGATCATTTCGACGGCCTGGACACATTTGAAGACCTTCCATCCAAGGGGCGCTGCGTGCGCGATCTCTGGTTCTGAGCCGACTGCGAATTTCGCCCCGGGCCGGATCGCGCCAGATGCGAGCCCTGGTAAAAGATCGCTCTGAGCAAGGCTACCTCAGCCGCGCCGCGCCGCCTCGATCGCCGCAATGTCGATCTTCCTCATGGTCATCATCACGTCAAAAGCACGCTTTGCCTGGCCACCACCTGCCGAAAGGGCTTCGGAGAGGACGCGCGGCGTAATCTGCCAGGATACACCCCACTTGTCTTTGCACCAGCCGCACTCACTTTCCTGGCCACCATTGCCGACGATCGCGTTCCAATAGCGATCGGTTTCTTCCTGAGTGTCGGTTGCGATCTGAAATGAGAAGGCTTCGTTGTGTTTGAACGCAGGACCGCCGTTCAGGCCGATGCAAGGAATACCCGCAACGGTGAATTCCACGACCAGGACATCTCCCTGCTTGCCGTCAGGATAATCTCCCGGTGCACGAATGACGGCACCCACGGCGCTGTCGGGAAAAGTCGCGGCATAGAAGCGGGCAGCCGCCTCAGCGTCTTTGTCGTACCATACGCAGATCGTGTTCTTCGCCATTGCGCTGTCCTTTCGCTCTTCGTTTCGCATTGCCCACTGAAATAAGAGGCAAACCGTCTTTCTCCAGCCCATGGGAGCAATTTCACGCGGACGATTGCGAGATGAGAATCGACTATGATCGCAGAGAGGAAGGGATAAGCGTGACCATCACCACTGAACAATTTCTAGCCCGCATTCGGCTTAATCCGCTCAACCATCTGCTCCTGGAGAAATTGCCGGCTCTGGGCCTGCCGCAATGTATGCTAACGGCTGGCTGCCTCTTTCAGACGGTATGGAACTTGAAGACCGGAAATGATCCAGAGCACGGCATCAAAGATTATGACATTTTTTATTTTGACGACCACGATCTCTCATGGGAAGCCGAGGACAAAGTAATCCGTCGTGGCAAGGCTTTGCTGGGAGACCTCGCAGACAAAGTTGACATAAAGAACGAGGCTCGCGTCCACCTCTGGTATGGCGAGAAATTTGGCAAAGACTTCCCTGCCTTCAAATGCACTGAAGACGGCGTTGATCGCTATCTTATCTCCTGTACTCGGCTGGGGGTGAGAGTTCATGACGGCAGCCTCTACGCACCCGATCATCTCGACGACATGTGGGACGGCATCCTCAGGATGAACCCGCTCAACGCTCAGCCCGAATTGTTCGCCCGCAAATGCAGCCAATATCAGCAGCGCTGGCCGTGGTTGCGTGTCGAGCCAGAGGCTTCAGTCGATGCGGTCCAGTGAGTTCCTTGGTAGCTTTGAGCCAGTAGAAAAAAGATCGGGTTCGCCTGGATCGCTCCAATTGCGGTCATCATTGAACTGTCGCATGACCTAGCTGCTACAACCGTTCCTCGGGCGGGTAGCGAAGCTAATTGTTTCATCAATTCATTTAGGACAACGCCAATGATTTACCTGCTTCGTCACGGCGAGACCATTTGGAACACCTTAGGTCGGTTCCAGGGCCAAAAAGATTCACCGCTTACAGAGCGCGGCATCGAACAGGCCGAACAAATGGCGAAGCTTCTGAAAAAGGAAATGGCAGGAAGTGAACAATCGTTCCAACTCCATGTCAGCCCTCTCGGCAGAACGCAAGAGACTGCGGCTCGCATCGAAAGGGTGTGCCACTGGCGGCCCGTCCGGAATCGCGGCTAATGGAGGTGACCGTTGGTTCTTGGGACGGCATGACCAAGTTCGAGATCGACAACGAGTTTCCAAGAATGCTGGACGGGTCCAACGAATGCTGGACGGGTCCAACGCTTTTGATTGGTATTTCAAATCTCCAGACGGGGAGAGCTTCGATGCCGCCTGTGCTCGAGCAAAGGACTGGATCGTAGGCATACATGGACCGACAGTTGCGGTTTCTCACGGGCTGTTTGGCAGATTGGTGCGTGGTGTATATGCCGGCCTTTCAAAGCAGGAAATGTTGGAATTGCCCGTTCCCCAAGACGGGTTTTATTGTCTTTGCGACGGTGGGTTCGGTCTGGTAAGCGGTTCGGCTGATATGATATCCGACGTGGTCGCTTAGGAAGGGTTCCTCCCTGAGTGCCGGCCCGACCGCCAATGCTGACTATAACGCGGCTCGATGCCAGAGATTGACGCCTCGACTTGCGAACATCGACCTTCAGGCCCCTCAGAGTGAGGCTCTTTTGGTGCTGCATCACCGGTGGAGTCGACCCACCGGTGATAACTTAACGCGGCTGACCTGCCACTGGAAAATCACTGGGCAAACGCGTCGCATGGATGAGGTTCGATACGGCTCTAAAACATATCCCGCCCGTCGCTGCGCGGATCGCCGGCCACCCGGTGCGGCTCGTAGAGGCCGCCCAGCGCTTTGCGCCGCCACGGCCGGGCAATATCGCCGTGATTGTCGTCGATATCGGCGAGCGATATCGCGGCCGTTCCATCCGCAGGGCATTGCGCTGCCCACCGGCCACCGGGAGCGACGATCCCGGAAGACACGGGATCGGCTAAACCGGGATGTGCAAGTATGGAGAAACTCACCCAGTACCTGTTGCTCGCCGCATACCCCTGCACCTCGGCGGCGAAGGAGGTATCATTGGCCGACGTCCCCCCAGTGGACGAAAACAGCACGCAGTGGACATCGAGCCGCTCGTATTCGGTGAAAATCTGAGGAAAGTTGCACTCCATGCCGAGCGCACAGCCGAAACGGATGCCGTCGACCTCGAAGGTCACGGGGATCGAACCCGGCGTGTACATGAAGGAGATCTTGGTGTTGGACAGCAGCCGCTCGTCGTAGCGCGTCACCAGCTCGCCGCGATCGGAGACGACATAAAGGCTGTTGTGCGGCCGGTGCGGCGGCGTCAGCGGATGCACCGAGCCGATGACCGTCCAGAGGCCGAGTTCGCGCGCCAGTCTGCGCGTTATATCCAGCTCCTCACGCAACACGGCCCATTCGAACCGCCGCCAATCGGACGGCCCGATCTCTCTCGGCCCGATTTCCGACATGATGCGCTTGTTCGGCGATGATGTCGTTCCTTCGGGAAAGTGGATGAGCCGCGCCCCTGCCTCTCGCGCCTGCCGCATCAGCAGGCGTATCTCCTGTCCGCTCTGGCGAAGCTTGTCGGCATCGCGGGGATCGTCTGCATGGGTGGTCTGGGCCACGGCGAGACGCAAGCGTCTTGCCTCAGGCAGTGCATCGTTCGCCGACCTGGGAAGAACATGCATGCGGGCGGCGGTGTAGGATTCACCCGTCTTGGCGGCGCGTGCACGCACCCGCCGCTTGAAATTTCCATTCTCAGTCATATCAGGGCCTCTCACGTTCCGGACATCGTTCCCCAGCAACAGGCCCGAAACATCAGGACCAAGGATCACGACCCGAGACGAAAGTCCCTTTGCCTCCGGTTGAAGACCCTGCTGGGGAAGGTCCTGGGAGGTTCGGCGTTAGGCCACGCCGACACAAAGATGCCGAGGCAACCGCGATTCGTCAATTCGGGGAATGGCCGGGATAGGCAGGCGCCGAGGCTGCCTACTTCGGGCGGTCCACCTTATCCACGCGCCACGGCGGATCGGTGCGGTTAGATCCGGCGAAATAAAGGATGATGCGGTTGCCGCCGGGGTCGAAAAGCTCCGCCTCGCGCCAGAGCCAGCTCTTGTCCTCCGGTCCGGTGACGAAACGAAGGCCGGCCTCGCTGAGACTGCCGACCGTCTCGTCCAGCTTCTCGCACTCGAAATAGACCGTGGTGCCGCCACCGCCGCCTTCGCCCTGATGCAGGGAGAAGGTGCTGTCCCCGTCCGGGCATAAGAAGCGCGCATAGCGAGGACGGGCGTCGACGACCGGCTTGAGACCGAGAGCGCAGTAGAAGTTCCAGCCCGCATCAAGGTCAGGCATCATAACGGTTACTTGATTCAGGCGCATGATCTACCTCCTCGGCTGAGTTCGCCAAAACTGTGCGGCGGCTTGGCACCACGACATTCATAAAAACAAAGACCTGAAGCCGTCGCATGAATCAAATTCTAAGCGAGCAGTTTTAGTGTCATCGACACAAAACTCGTGTCAGACTGTGCAAGCCACGCACACGCCGGCGCACCGATCGAGAGGGCCGAAGCCATGCACAAGTTCACCGTATCAATCACTCGGGAGATCGAGGCCGACACCGCCGAGGAGGCCGCCTTGCTCCTGTATCAGGAACTATCAAGGGGACCGATCCCCGACCGCTACTCGGTCTCCGACGAGACGAAGGCTGCCACGGAGGTGAAGCTGGACCGGGAAAAGGCAGACGAATTCGCCAGCATCGATCACACCGCCGACCCCGGCAACTGGTAAACCTCAACTGACCCGCTGGGACTGGCCGCCATCCCATCGATAGCAGTCTTTGAGAAAACCTGATGGAATATGATCCGCACTACCCGACAATCCTGCCGGAGTTCATCGCGCTTTCGCTCGTCTTCGTTTTGAACATCCTGATACCTGTTTCAGCAATTTTCGCTGCGCGAAGGCTCAAGCGGCGTAGATGGCTGCCACACACAATCGCATTTCTATGGGTGTTCTTCTCGCCATTGACGCTCGCCGTATTGACGACGCCGACCATGGCGGCAGACGAAGTTGCCGCTCCCGGCGACGGCTTCATCGTACTTCCGATCTTGTGGGAAACGCCAACGGTACTTGTTGTTTATGCTATCGTTTTGCTTGGTCTGCGCGCAAAACGCCAAAACCCCTCCCCACCACACCTGCCCTCCTGAGTTAGGAAAGTCCGTGACCTCACCAATCAAAATAGCCGTCGCCGGCGCGAACGGCCGCATGGGGCGCGCCATCCTGCCGCTGCTGGCGGCCGATCCGGATTTCGCGTTCGTCGGCGGCATCGGCCGTGAGGGCTCCATGGGCGCCGGGCTGATCGACCGTTCAACCGCAATTAAGGCGGCCGATGTGATCCTGGATTTCACGACGGGACGTGCTGCCGCCGAACTTGCCGGCTTGTGCGCGTCGGCCGGCGGACCGGCCCTGGTGATCGGGGCGACGGGTTTCGAGCCGGATGAGCTCGAACGGATCGCAGAGGCCGCCCGCAGAATTCCGATCCTGCGCTCCGGCAATTTCTCCATCGGCGTCAACATGCTGGTTGGCCTCGTCGCCCAGGCCGCCCGCGCCCTTCCCGCGCATGACTGGGATATCGAAATCCTCGAAGCCCATCACAACAGGAAGATCGACGCGCCGTCCGGCACGGCTTTGATGCTTGGCGAAGCCGCCGCCGAAGGCCGTGGAGTTTCCCTTGCATCCGTCGAGCGGCGCGGGCGTGACGGCATCACCGGCGAGCGGCCGCCCGGCGAAATCGGCTTTGCCGTGTTGCGGGCCGGCGGGCTCGTCGGAGAACACAGCGTGCTCTTTGCCGCCGCCGAAGAAGTCGTGACGCTCTCGCATTCGGCTCTCGACCGCGGCATGTTCGCCCGCGGCGCGCTTGCCGCCGCCCGCTGGATCGCAGGACGCGCACCCGGCGAATACGCCATGCGGGATGTGCTGGGTCTGGCGTGAATAAGGAAAACAGGCTCACAGCATATCGAGGATTGCCGAGGCGACGACGACTTCGGTTCCAGCCAAGCCGACGGAGCAAAACAGCGTCGTATCGCCAGGCGATCCTCGCCCGGCCACTTTCCCGGCGATGATATCTGCAAGGTCGGTCATACGGTGCTCATTGCCGGAGCCGGCCAGGAAAAAGGGCGAAGCATAGGTGCGCGTCTGTTCGGGAGAGTCCGTCGCGATCACGGCTGCGACATCGGCGATATCCAGGCCGAGTTCGTATCCCCCATGTGTTTTCGGGCCGACGGTGTTGACGTGCACGCCGGGCTTCATATCCCTGGCATGAATGACGGGCGTTCGGCTCGCCGTCGCGCAGATGACGATGTCGGCGTGATCGACGGCTTCGGAGGCGCTGCCGGCAGGCTCCACTTCAATACCCAAGGCGTGCTGCATCTCGTCTGCAAAGGCAGCGCGATTTTTCTCGTCGCGGCTATAGACGCGGGCGCGATCCAGCTTTCGAACGGCAGCCGCCGCGGCAAGCTGGATTCGCGCTTGCGCTCCGCTGCCGAGGATCCCGACGATGCTGGCGTCAGGCGCGCTGAGATGCCGGATGGCGAGCCCTCCGATCGCACCGGTTCTGAGGTTGCCGAGTCGCTCTCCGAGAATAATGCCCTTGAGCTTCGCGTCGTCGGCCGACCACACAGCGACGATCTGCGAATGCTCAGCCCCGTCAAATGTTTCATAGACCCGGAAGCCCGCAAGCGGTTTCTCGCCGAGGATGCCGCCGATGGTGAAGACGAGATCGCCTCGATCGGGAAACGAGACATGATGCCGGGGTGGAGAGATCAGTCGATTGCCGGCCCTCGCGAGAAAAGCGGTATCGAGCGCATCGATTGCAACCACCATCAGCGCGCTACCAACCAGTTCCTCGTCTTTCAGAATTTTCGTCACGGCCAAACCTCCAGCCCATGCCGGCATGCTGCAACCCCAACCCCGCTTGAGGTCAATAGGCCAGGCAAACCGATATGCGCTGAAACATCGGCGTGAGACCTAACCGACCAGACGGCGAGCCATCATGACGTCGTCGATCTCCCTGCCCTCCTCCAGAACCCCGCCGGGAATCCTGCCGATCTCGGAGAAGCCTTCCCGCTGATAGAAGCGTATTGCCGCCGGGTTCTCTGCGCTGACGAAGAGTTCCAGCTGCAGGATGCCGATATCGCGCGCGTGATCGGCCACCGCGCCGAGCAGCTTGCCGGCAAGGCCCGTTCCGCGCAGGCTCCTTCTCACGTAAACCATGATGATCGTCGCGCGATGGGCCATCTTGCTCGACCGCTGCCGAACCAGGCCGGTTATGCCGACGGGTTCGTCACCCTGAAAGGCGATGAAAACCGGCTCATTCAGGCGATTGCGCCACTCCTCAAGAGAAAGAGCCTCCCAGTCCTCGTAGCGGCTTGCAAAAAGAGACGGTTCGGTGCGAAGCGCTTCCAGACGGATGCGCCGGAAAGCCTCCACTTCGTCTGCCCTGACATGCCTGATCGTCGTGCCACTTCCATCCATCGGGACCTCCTGCGAGATGAGAGGTACTGTCAATACAGATGGCCTCAGCCGATGCAACCGGTGTCAGGAAGCTTCGTAGTTCAGCATATGCTCGAAGTGACGAGATCGAACGGAAATCCGCCGTCTCAGGCGCCGGTCACTGCGCCGGACTCCCCAGCCGGCCACCCTTCCGGACGACCGGTTCGCCGGGCGGACCGACCACCGATTGATCGGTCGGCCTCGCTGCCGGTTCGCCAGTTGGGCCGACCACCGGTTCACGGGCTGGCCCGTCGACCGGCTGGCCGGTGGATCGGACGACCAGGGGATCGGCTGGCTGGACGGCGGACTGATCGGTTGTTGGCCCGGGCACCGGCTTGCCGGTTGCCCCCGGCACCGGCTTGCCGGTTGCCGCGCTCAATGGCTCACCCGTTGGTCGGGCCGCAGATTGCTCGGTTGGCCCGGCAACTGGCTCATCAGTTGAGTCGGCAACCGATTGATCGGTTGGCTTGTCGATCGTGAACGGTACAACTTCACGGATGATAAAGAGAAGAACTATCCCGACCAACGTGCACGTCAGCGCGTAGAGAAGGAAATATTTCAGTGCATATCCCTCGCTGATTGGCAGCACCAACTTGACAATGGTGCAAATGATATTTCCACATCATTGAACGATACTTGAGACGAAGGCAATCATTTTCAACAAGAGCCGCAAAATTTCAAAAATGCACAGAACGGGATAAGGTAGTTATTGTAGATGTTTAGGAAGCGCCTCCCCGATGCTCACTTTGTCTTGAGGTCTCGGCAAGCCCAGGGAGGGCCCCGGAACCCAGATCCGAGATCTGTCAGGCGAAGACAGCCTCGGCGATATGGGCTAGATTGCGTGTGCCGGCAGCCTGCTTTCGAGGGTGAGGCCCTCCAGGATCGGTAGCGGAAGGGGGATCCGCATGACGGCAATTGCATCTGTGTTTCAGGAAGCCGCCCGCCTTGCGGCCGCGTTCCGGCAGGCAGCGCCCGCCCGCCATATGCCCACCCACGACTACGCAGCCTCGCTTGCCTGTTTCGAAGAGCCGCTGCCGGCGGCCGGTTCCGATATGCTTGATGTCATCAGGCGTCTCTCGGACGGCGCCGAACCCGGGCTGCATGCAACCACTGGGCCGCGCTTTTTCGGCTGGGTCATCGGCGGCTCCCATCCGGTCGGCGTCGCGGCCGATTTCCTCACCAGCGCCTGGGGCCAGAACGCCGGAAACCATGCCGCCGCCCCGGCCGCAGCAGCCGTCGAGACCGTCGCGGCGAGATGGCTTCTCGATCTCCTGAAGCTGCCGGCCGAAAGCTCGGTCGGCTTCGTCACCGGCGCAACGGTGGCGAACTTTACCTGCCTTGCCGCCGCCCGCGGCGAGGTGCTGCGCCAGGTGGGCTGGGATGCCGACGCAAAGGGCCTGTTCGGAGCGCCTGAGATTACCGTGCTGATCGGCGACGATGCCCACACGACCGTCTTCTCCGCGCTTCAGTTCCTCGGCCTCGGGCATGATCGCGTGCTGCGCCTGCCTACCGACGCGATGGGACGGATAGACCCGGCCGCGCTGGCGGGCACGCTCGATACTGTCTCTGGGCCCGTCATCGCCGTTCTACAGGCGGGGCAGATCAATACTGGCGCCTTCGACGATTTCGCCGCCATCATCCCGCTGTTGAAGGCGAAAGGCGCCTGGGTGCATATCGATGGCGCCTTTGGCCTCTGGGCGCAGGCATCAGCGAAGACCAGCCACCTCAGCCTCGGCATCGAAGCGGCCGACAGCTGGGCGACCGACGGCCACAAGTGGCTGCAGACGCCCTATGATTGCGGCTATGCCATCGTCCGCAACGAGCTCGCCCATCGCCGCGCCATGACGATCGCCGCGAGCTACCTGCCGCTCGCCGGCGAAGGCGAACGCGATCCCTCACACTACGTGCCCGAGCTTTCGAGACGGGCGCGCGGCTTTGCCACCTGGGCGATGCTGAAACATCTCGGCCGCGACGGCATCGCCGCCTTGATCGACCAGTGCTGCGCCTCAGCGCGGCTGGTGGCCGATCTCCTGTCGCAACAACCGGGCATCGCCATCCTGAACGAGGTGACGCTGAACCAGCTCGTCATCCGTTTCGGAGCGGACCTGCCCTCCGAAGAAGGCGACGCGTTGACCCGAAAGACGATCGAAAAGATCCAAGCTGACGGCATCATCTTCGCCGGCGGCGCCAAGTGGCGCCGCCGCGACGTGCTGCGCCTTTCCGTCACCAATTTCCAGACGACATCAGATGAGGCGCAACGCGCCGCACAAAGCATCATCGCTGCGTTCAAGAGTGTGAGCGGCGGCTGACGCAACGCGCGACAGCGAAGGCAATTCTTCTGCCGACCTCAACGGACGCAGGGCCGCCGGTATTCTGTCGATGGATACCTGGTTCGTTAGCGAGTGAAATTGTGCTATCGCGGGCCTCGCTCGCTTCAAGAGAGATCGAAACGTGAAAAACGTCCTGTTCGTCTGCAGTCAGAACAAACTTCGCAGCCCGACGGCCGAACAGGTCTTCGCGGGCTGGCCGGAGATAGAGGTCTCCTCGGCCGGCACCAACAAGGATGCCGAAAACCCACTATCGAACGAGCTGATCGAATGGGCCGATGTCGTCTTCGTCATGGAGAAGGCTCACCGTTCGAAAGTCCAGGGCAAGTACCGGTCAGCTCTCAAGGACAAGCGGTTGATCTGCCTTCATATTCCTGACGATTACGATTTCATGGATCCCGCGCTCGTGCAGCTGCTGAAGGCAAAGGTGCCTCGGCATCTCTAAGCTCGGTCATGCGACCGTAAAATCGCCGCCCCGAACAAGAAGGCGCGCGTGCCAATGGTGGCAACTTGCGCCAATCTGCGGGGCCGACAGTCAAACTTGTTGAGAGACATATTCCGGAAACTCGGCCGCACCGCGACTTAGGGCTTTCACCATCAGCAGGCCGTCGTCGAAGTAGCCATTTCTCGCGTAGAACTGGTGCGTACGCTCCCTTCCCAGAACCATGGCGATACGGACCACCGCGCATTCAGTCCGCTCCGCCTCCGCCTCGATCCACGCCATCATCTTGCCGCCGATGCCCTGACTGCGCACGGCGCTGTCTACCACCACATTGTCCGCCTCGATATACTTACCGCACCACAACTGAGTGCCCGTCCAGAAACCCGACGCACCCACCGTCCGTTCGTCGATGTATCCTGCTATGCAGCGGTAGTTGCTCTGTGCGAACATGGCTGAAAGTCGTTGGCAAACCACGGCCTCACTCAGGCGACTAACCTGGCTGTACAGCGGGAAAATTGCCATCGTCTGATCGAGGCCGACCAGCTCGCGGATGATCACTTCGTCGGACACAGCAGCCCCCTATCCTCTCTGTCGCATGATAGTGCACGCGAACCTGGTCATGATCCATGGGCGTGAACCACTTACAGCAGACTGCCTGTCTTCCCATTGTAATCCGCTGCGCTTATAGCTCCCCGCCCGTTCCGATCGCACATGGAGGAGAGCCATGAACGCCAATGATGTCGCCGCCCATTGGGAGAGCAATGCCGAGACCTGGACGATCTATAGCCGCGCCGGCTACGACAAATATCGCGACGCGCTGAACACGCCGGCCTTTCTCAAGATGCTGCCGCCGGTGGCAGGCCTTGCCGGGCTCGACCTCGGCTGCGGCGAAGGTTCCAACACCCGCGCCGTCGCCCGCCTCGGCGCCCGCATGATCGGTCTCGACATCGCCCCGACCTTCATTCGTTTTGCCCGCGAGACCGAGACGCAAGCGCCGCTCGGTATCGACTACGTGCTCGGCGACGGCCAGGGCATCGATTTCCCCGAGGCGAGTTTCGATTTCGTCACCGCCTTCATGTCGATGATGGACATGGCCGATCAGCGCCAGGTGCTGAAGGGCATCCACCGCGTCCTGAAATCGGGCGGCTTCCTGCAGCTTTCGATCCTGCACCCCTGTTTCGTGCCGCCGACACGCCGCAATATCCGTGACGAGGCCGGCAAGCCCGTCGCTGTGGAGATCGCCGATTATTTCGACGAGAGCGACGGCCGGGTCGAGCGCTGGATCTTTTCCTCCATCCCCAAGGAAGAACGGGCGACGCTGACGCCGTTCGCCATTCCGCGTTTTCACCGGACGCTGTCGACTTGGGTGTCGATGATCGTCGAAGCGGGGCTGACGATCGAAGCTTTCGGCGAGCCCATGGCGTCAGTCGAGGTGGCGCTCGCCGAGCCAATAGTCGCCGACACCCGCATCGCGCCGATCTTCCTCCACATCAGGGCGCGCAAGGCGTAAGGCCTGTTTTCCCGCCGCCACCGAGGTTTGGAAGGAGGGTGAGTTCTCACCCAACATCATCGTCGCACGGCGACCACCGAACTGGCGCGATAGCGCGACAGCTGGACCCGGTTGGATTGGTTGCCGCCGAACAGGTAGACGTACTGCCGGCGCTGGTCGATGTGATCGAACAGGCTCACATGAAAGCGCCGGCCGGTGCGGATCACCACGACATCCCCTCGCCTGGCGGAGCGGACGCCGACCGGCTTGCCGAATTTCTTCCAGGACGCCGCCATGTTGGGGTTGGGCGGCGGCTGTCGCGAAGATCGCTTGGCGACAAAGGCTAGAAATGCGCCGCACCACGATACCCGGCGCGGATTGATGCTCAGGAACGAGATGGAGCGTTCATGCATGCTTTTGTATCGGGACGCCGTGCCGAGCATGTCCGCCTCACAGGGCACGGCAAGCGCCGTGAGGACGATGACGAGAATAACCTTCATAGTTACCCACCATTGTTTGTATAATGTTGAAATTCCGAAATGTGGCGAAGAATAAAACAGGCGCGGCAACGTAGATGCGAATTATGGCGTGATTTAGAAACAACTAATACTGGCACTTTGGCGGCAAAAAATTGTCCGAAACGAGGCGTCTACCACCGCTGGCGAGCCTCTCTCTATGACCTGACACGGCGACAGAAAACTCCGAAAAGGCCTATTATGCAGGTGCCACAGGCTGCAGTTCGCCGTCCAAACCGGGTTCACTCAGATGGAGATGGATCGCGCCTCAAGTGCTTGAGCGGCAAGACCATTTGCCAAGGGCGGACCACCGCGCGCAAACTTAGGTCATCGCCCGCAGGAGTTATATTTATGAGGATCCCTCACAATACTTCGACGTGACGGACAATACATTGCGCTCGCTCCATTCGCCGGCGGAGGCCGGGCTTACTTACGGCCGGTCGCCGACATAACGACTTTCGGACAGCAGATGGACGGTGCGGCGTATCAACCGTGGGGTTGCACCGGTTCGGGCTGGCCCATGAGGGCAGGATCAGTGGTAAGCGCCCTGGTGACCAGGAGTGCGGCACCGATAACCGGGACGACCATCCCATACGAAAAGCGGATGCCGAAATGTTCGGCGACGAAACCGAGCAGCGGCGGCCCGGCGAAAAACACGACAAACGTCGTCTGCGCCAGCGCTGCAACGTTGACGGGTGCGGGTCGATCCGTACGTCGGGCCGCAGCCGAGATGGCAAGCGGATAGACCGAAGAACAGCCGATACCCGTCAGGCCAAAGCCTGCGAGCGCGAAAACAGGATGTGTCGCCGTCGCAACCATAACGAGGCCGATGGTCGCGATCCCGAGGAGGGTTATTGCGACCGGGCGTGGATTGAAGCGGTCGATGAGAGGGTCCATGCCGAGCCGTCCGATGGCTATGAACAGGGAGAAAATGGTCACGCCGAGCCCGCCGATGAAGGGTTCGACCGCGAATACGTCACGCATATAGATCGCCGACCAATCGACGCTCGCGCCTTCGGCGAGAAGTGGAGCTGCGCCTATCAGGCAAAGAGGTAGCAACCCGATCGTCGGAAAAGCGATGGGCGGGCTATCTCCCGGGTGCGCGTCCTGCCGTTGGGGCGCATTCTCGATCCCGGCGAAAACGATCGCCCCCGCAATCAAGACGGTGACGAGGATGATCAAGCTATGCAGTTCGATGGAGACGGCAGCCTGCCGCATGCCGGCGGCAACGAGGGCTGTGATGCAGAAGCCGAGGCTCCACATGCCGTGAGCCCGGCTCATGATGCGATACCCAAGCAGCGCCTCACGGCGATCGGTTTCGATATTGGCGTTGATCTCGAACGCGCCGGTGAAAACGCCGGCAATGAAGAACAATGGCACTGACAGGAGAGCTGAAGGCATCCAGGGGATCAGTGCGAAAAACAGCGCCGCACCGAAGACGGTGACGAAAGCCGTGGTGCGCGCACCGAGCCTCTCGATCAACCTCACCGAGAACGTCAACCCGCAGAGAACCCCGGAGGACATGACAGCGAGCAAAAGGCCCAGCTCTCCCTCGGTCAGGCTGAACTTGACCTGAAGGTCGGGCAACCGCGAAACAAACGCACCTAAGGAAAGGGCCACGGCAAACTGGATGAAGAAAATGCGGTGGTGCGGCTTCATCTCGGCACTCTGCTCCGATTGGAGCGGGATCGAAGCAGAGCGATCCCGCAGATAGCCGGACTTTCCGACAAAATGGCGCTAGAACAGGGTGATTTTAGACCGGGTCGGCCTAAAATCTGAATCCTGTTCTACATCATATAGCTAGAGCATGATGTCGTCCGAAAACCGCTCACACTTTTCGGCATCATGCTCTGGCTCAAAAGCCGCGCTCTCAGGATTATCAACCACCCTTGCTGACAGCCTCCGTCAGCATCATGCAGCCGCCGCTGATTTCACGGATGCTTGTCGGCCGCTGGTATTTCTGTGACGCGCAACTGCTCCGTCCACATCCACGTCCCCTTTCTCACAAAATTTCGCATTCACCTCAATTTACTTGCCGTTCTGCAATCGGCATATGTTTGTGCCCATAGGCAAGTGGCACGAGAGAGGAACTATGGCGTTGAAGCATATAAACAATACGGGTGCACGTGCCGGCTGGAAGGGCTTTGTCGGACTGGTCGTCGGCGCGGTGATCGGCTTTGACTTGATGCCGGGCATTGCGCAGGCGGAATCCTTTTCGAAGCTTGAAAAGCAGGGCTATGCCATCGGTAAACTCACCAAAGGCAAGGCCGGCGGCTACGGCTGGGTCATCTCGAACAGCAATAAGCGGTTCTTCTGCCGCCTGAATGCCAGCCTGGCTTATGTCAGCAAAAAGGAGATGGTGAGCATCACGGCGTCTGGACGGCTCATCAAGGTGGACCGTGCCACGTTCGAGGCGAGGATCGGCGGCCCTGACCCGTCGATACCGCAATGGAGCGATCTTCAATCCGGCCGCGTCAAGCCTGATGACGTTGGGAGCTGCACGCCTATTCGCTGATTGCCTAGGGCATGATGCCGAAAGTGTGAGCGGTTTTCGGACGACATCATGCTCTAACTATTTAATTCAGAACAGGATTCAGATTTTAGGCCGAACAGGCCTAAAATCATCCTGTTCTGGAGTATCGCGGGGAGCGCGACAAGGTGTTTCGAGTTTGTCCCGCTCCCCGAATTGAATACACAACGCTAGACAGGCTGAAGCAGGACGTGTCGCTTCTTGCCAACCGAGAGCCGGATCACGCCGTCCTGGACGTCGAAGTCGCCAAGCCGCATGGCCTCATCGCTCACGCTGCCGCCGTTCACCCGCACACCGCCGCCGCCGATCAATCGACGTGCTTCGCTTTTCGACTTGGCGAGCCCGGTAACGACCATGGCGTCGACAAGCGGAAAATCGCCGCGAAGGCTATCGGGGAGCTTCACCGTCGGAAGACCCGCCGGCACCTCGCCCGCTTCGAAGATGCGCCGGGAAGTTTCGGAAGCTTGTACTGCCGCATCGGCCCCTGGCACAGACTGGTGATCTGGTCGGCAAGGATCTTTTTTGCTTCGTTGATCTCGGAATCCCGAAGCACGTCAAGGCGTGCAATTTCG